>JAAWCS010000068.1 GCA_022793375.1 Lachnospiraceae bacterium | reverse complement strand
TGACCGCAACAAACATACAGCCTGTATCCAATGGCATTTTACTACAGACAACGCCAGGACTAAACTGGTATCGCTTTATCCTAAATTTGGTATTGTAGATGGAAATTAATTAAACTAAATATAATACGGTCAATACACTAGCACAACAGGTTAAATTAAGGCACTTGCGATATGCCTCAAAATAACCTCCTATTGTTTATTCTATTCTTAGCAGGGCTTCCGGTTATGAGGATGCTTTCGCCTTTGTTTGCCCCAGCTCGTTTAAAAAAGTTTTTTGGAAGCCGCAGAGCGGAAGAAGCGACGAACGAATTAAACTTTTTGCTGGAGCAGATAAAAGCGTCTCTTACAGAATCAAAAAAAGAAAAAGTTCTCGATCTGGAAAGCGCGATTAACGCAGTCGAGAACGAAGCTTGTATCCAGGCGTATTTAGACGGGACGGTAATGGGAGCGAAAATCATATATACGTCACTAAAGGGGATACAGCAGATGGAAAAAGCCCTGCGTAATGAGAAAAAAGCCCGCCGGCGAAAGCGGCCGCCGTGCAGGATTAAGAAGGAGTGATCTTGCTATGTTCTTTCTCGAATTCGGTCACATGTGTTTTTATAAGGACTTTTAGTTCCTTATTAGTGCCTTCTTATGACATTATTATACTGTCAATGTGACGGCACATTATAAAAACAAAGAAAACCGGCGGATTATCTTAGCCGGTTTTCAATATTCGAAGCGCTATATAATACGCTTGTTACAGTGAGCTTATCATTGTAAATCACATAGAATACTGAATAGTGATCCACGGGCATTTTGCGAATCCCGTTTGAATGTTCCGGTTCCGAATCCATGATACGAAAACGTTCCGGAAACATGTTTAGTTTCATGATACTATTTGCGATTCGATTATACTGTCCCATGGCATTTCCGGGGACAAGTAATATATAGGCAATATGGTGATACAATTGCTCCATATCGGCCAGAGCCTCGTCTGTAATTTCAACCGTATACCGTTTCATCTGCATGCGTCCCCCTGAATTGGGCAAAGGCCTCGGCAGCGTTTTGTACTTTTCCTGCTTTGATATTGTCATATCCCCGTTGGAGTTTTTCGTGAAGTTCTGCATTGGACATGAGATCGGCATTTATGACGGCAGGAGCTTTCGGCAGAGTCACGGCAAAGGGGATACCGCCTGTGAGGGAAATTTGGTTTAAATACATATCAATGGCGGTAGACATAGGTACACCCAGACGGGACAGTATTTCTTCGGCCTGTTGTTTTATGGCAGGGCTTACTCTTACATTTAATGTCGCAGTTTTTTCCATAGCATGATACCTCCTATAGAATTATTGTAACGCATTTGCCATTACATATCAAGCTTTTATAAAAAAATACGGAAATCCATGTCATATCCGGCCAGTTGGAGTTTGTGAACCAAAGCCCGCTGCGACAGGTTTTGCAGTTTTTTTAATTCCATTAAGCGCTGGTAGATTAAATTTTTGCTGCCGGATAAGGATGTGGGTTTTGGCATGAATATTTTCCTTGTGATTTTGTACTCGTCTTTATAGTGGTTAGTAATAATCTTAGCAGGACTTTTTATGCGGGTCGATTGTAAAAATGAGACAAAAAGGATTTTAAGAGAACGAATAAGGGATTGATGATTTGGGAGAATTCAAACCATAAGATTCTTTAACCAGAACACCAGCGCAGAAAACGCCCGTAGCAACGCCAGGAAACACGACCATGCCCAGACATGCAGGAAAACAGGCGACTAGAGGCGGATACGCCGGAGAAAAACAACCGCCCCGCTTTCCATGGGCCGAAAAGAGCAAAGAGGGCTTTCGATCTACGCCGCCCTGGTCTTTGCCCTGCTCTGCTTCCCGGCGACAGCCCTGGCCACAAGCGACCCCTCCAGGTCGTCAATAACCTGTTCGAATTCATTTTCGGCCTGGTAAAAGCAACCGGAATGATTATGCTGGGCTTTGGTATCATGCAAATCGGCCTGCCCCTAAAGTCCCACGACTCGTCCCAAAGGGCAAACGGCTTCCTTACCCTGTCGCCCGAATAATTTAAAGGCGGGACGATCTGGCGCGTCATTGTAATTTTCCCTTGCTCAGATATAATAAAGACAAACAGGAGCGAAACGGTTTTACAGACAGGAGGCGTGCTATGCTGAAATTAGAAATAAAAATGGACGAGGAAAAGATACGGGAAGAAAAAAAGTATCGTGCGGAACGTATCTATCAGGCATTGGAACAAGCTTTTTCCCGATACAAGTTTAATCAGACGCAAGACGCAGACAGAACCAGGTGCTTTACAGGCAACGGAAATCCAAAAGATTACGGAGCGTTCGGCAGCATTATAACGTCTTTAAAGGAAAAGGCATGGTTTATGGATTATGTCACAAAATGGGTATGGTACAACAGCGACGACGGAGAGAGCGAAGAAGATTTCGCTGTGGAAGATGTTTTGTACCATTATACAAAAAGGCTAAGTGTGGCGTAATGACAGGGAGCATATCAGGGCCTAAATCGTTATTTCCCGACAGCCCCCTGTGTAGAGCTATCTATTTCCCGACCGCTCCTTCTGAATTAAGTCTGAACGTATAAGTCAATTGCCGGAAGCTACGGATAACTGAGGCGACGCGTATAAAAATATATCGATGTGTAAAGGGGGGAATCAGCCATGCAGGTGCTGGTTCCAATTGAAACGCCGGATGCGATATTCAGAATGATGGGTGCTCCGGAAACGATAAAAGCGGGAGATACGTTTACGAACGATGAGCCGATTGCAATTAAGTTCCGGCATTTTATTGTGAACGAGCAAGGTCAATATTTTATTCCTGTTTTTACGAGCAGTGAGAAATTGAAAATGGGTGAATCTGCTTCAGTGGCAAAACAGGCGCTTAAAGCGCTCTTTGACGAAGTGGGCAGATGGCCGGACTGCCTTGGATTTATTATCAATCCGTGGGACAAGAAGTTGATGCTGGAAAAAGATATGATAAAAATCATTTCGGAACACAAACCGAAATCTCATATCGGGTTCGTCAAAGGCAGTGTTGTGGACATGCATGTTGGAGCAATCGTCAATGCGGCCAATACAAGCCTGCTTAGAGACGCCGAATGGACCGCATATCGAAGGATGACGCAAAATAAAAAGGGCTGAGAAGCTGTCCGGAGAGAACGAGACTAGTGTAGGCTCGCAGACATAAACGGAGGTTGCGATATGAAACGGGTTTATTGTCTTTACAGAGTATCCACGAAGAAGCAGGTAGATAAAAATAAGAACGATATTTCTATGCAGAGGATAGCCTGCCGGGAATTTGCCGCGCAGAAACAAGGATGGCAGATCGAAAAGGAGTACGAGGAAAAAGGTGTGTCCGGATACAAAATATCCGCCGATTCACGGGATGCGATCCAGAAGTTAAAGGAAGCTGCCGAACAAGGCCAATTTGATATTCTTCTGGCGTTTATGTTCGACCGCATCGGGAGAATCGACGATGAGACGCCTTTTGTCGTAGAGTGGTTTGTAAAACATGGAATCGAAGTATGGAGCAGCCAGGAAGGCGAGCAAAGATTTGAAAACCATATTGATAAGCTGCTAAATTATATCCGGTTCTGGCAGGCCAGCGGCGAAAGCGAGAATATATCCATTCGCATCCGCACTCAGATGCGGCAGATGGAATTGGAAGGACTTTATACAGGCGGGAAAGTGAAGTTTGGCTATCGTCTTACGGATAGCGGTATGGTAAATAAAAGAGGCACATTGCTTAAAAAGTTGGAAATTGATGAAACAGAAGCGGAAATCATTCATCAGATGGACGATTTAACACTAAATAAAGGCTATGGTTCCTGGCGGCTGGCGCAATATCTGAATGAAAAAGGGTATCGTACCCACACAGGGAAAAAATTTGCCAGTATGTCCGTTATACGAATCTTGAAAAGCAGGTATTATTGCGGATGTCTGGAAGATGGCACAAGTTCTGACGCGTTGCAGGCGCTGAAAATCCGGGATGTGGATACATATGAACGGATTCAGAAAATTTTAAGCCAGAGAAACGTAAAGAATATTGAAAAACGTCGAATTGCCCTACAGACCAAAGGAAAAGCAATGCTGTCCGGAAATATATTTTGTGCGCACTGCGGTGGCCGGATTACGACAATTCGCTATCAGGACACATATAAAAGGGCAGACGGTTCGCTATACAAGATCGATCAGATTAAATACAGCTGTTACCATAAAAGTCGTAAATTATGTGAATGCGACGGGCAGACAACATATCAAGCAGATTCGATCGACAAAATTGTCAGTGAGGTTATGCAAAAGATATTTGCCAGACTGGACGATGTGCCGGAGACAGAGCGATTGGAACTGGCCTTGAAACGCCAGATCGCAGAAAAGCAAACCGAACAGAAACGTCTCTCCATTGGCCTTCAAAAGAACCGGGAACAACTAAAGATGCTGCAGACAGAAATCGGAAAAGCCTTATTAGGCGACAGTCCGTATTCGGCGGAAGATTTAACGGATGCGATCCGAATTTTAAAAACTGAGTTGGCAAGGGCCGAAGAACAGCTCCAAAGGTTAAAGGTAGAAATAATGCGCAAAGCGCAGGAAAAGGAAAGACTTGCTATTGAGTACAGGTGTTTTAAGGGGTGGGCGGATCGCTTTGACCAAGCTTCTTTGGAGGAAAAGAAAATGATTGCTTGTCAGATGTTTGAACGCATTGAGATTGGCAAAGGGTATCGGGTCTGGATGGAACCAGATGCGGCGTATCGGCAGTTCTGCGGTGAGTGGAATGGAAAAATGCTGGAAAGTTCTGCAAAAGCAGATAGATAAAGCCCCGGATTATGAGGAACACTTAGTATATAACCAGCGTATCGCACTTTAGATTAACAGTCAAATACAGAAAGGAGCCCAACCATTGCTGACAATACGAAACGAAACCGAAAAAGATTACAAAACTGTTGAAACGATTACCAGAAAAGCATTCTATAATATGTACATCCCCGGCTGCGTAGAACATTATCTGGTACACGTCATGCGCGGGCATGAGGATTTTATCCCGGAGTTGGACTTTGTGGCGGAATTAGACGGTCAGGTCATCGGCAACATTATGTAAGGAGATGAAAAAGGAACACAGACCGAGCCAGGAAGAATTTTATATTATGAGTCATTCGTTTCTTGAGTAAGCTTAACTCTAAATTTAATCCATAAAAATGTCCTCTTTTGCGGATCGTGTGAGGGGGCGGCAGTGCTTCCTTCTGCCGCCCTTTTGCTTCGTATCGTTTTCTTTATTGATAAGTATTTTGCCCGGCACAGAGGGAAACTGATGCAGTTTGTATAGTTAGATCGGCCGTTCTTAACATAAAATATATAGAAAATGTAAATTCAATCTTGCTTTCTTGAGGAATATATTACCAAAAAAGGATAAATCATGCAGAAAGGTAATGTAATGTTAAGGCGTAATCCAGAGAAATCCAGCCAAAACAGGCTTGCAGGCTTTAGGCGATTATGCTATAATAGAGTTCAAATTAACTGTATTATCTGATGGTGGAGAAATGCAACAAGAATCAACAATCAGACAGGGAGAAAAAACAATGCAAAGGGGGGCAAAACAAGTATTGGCGACGGGTTGTTCGGTGGTATGCGGCCGGACTATCCGAGAATCTTAAAAGAGAAGGGCATGCGGTATGCCTGGTTTACTTGTAAACAATATGAAAAATAGGATAAAAATATGTCGACTCAGAAAACATGCTATACACAGATAAAACGTATTTTTGACATTTTCTTTTCTTTTATAGGTTTGGCGATATTAAGCCCGGTATTTATCATTATTGGTTTAGCTGTTTATCTGGACGACCCTCATGGTAGTCCAGTTTTTTTTCAATCCAGAATCGGAAAAGACGGGAAACCCTTTACCATGTACAAATTTCGAACAATGGTAAAGGGAGCCGAAGAAATGAAGCCGGATATGCAGAAACTAAATGAAATGGACGGCCCTGTCTTTAAGATAAAAAAAGACCCGCGTATGACGCACTTAGGAAGCTATCTCAGAAGGACCGGTCTGGATGAATTGCCGCAGCTTTTCAATATATTGAGGGGCGATATGAGTTTTGTCGGGCCAAGACCGCCTTTACCGGAAGAAGTGACTTGTTACAGCGAATATCAGAAACAACGGCTGAGCGTCCTGCCGGGGCTTACATGCACCTGGCAGATCATGCCCAATCGAAACGATATTTCTTTTTACGATTGGGTGGAGATGGATCTGGACTATATTGCGCACCGTTCTGTTTTGCTGGATTTGAAGGTGATTTGCAAGACGCCGATGGCGATGATACATAAGGGTGGAAGATAATATGAAGGTGATTGTTGCCAATTACCGTTTTTTTGTCGCCGGCGGCCCCGAGCGGTATATGTTTAATTTTATAGCGGCCGCCGAAAAAAGAGGGATCGAAGCGATCCCCTTTTCGGTGCAAAATCCTAAGAACCGGGCGACCGAATACGAAGCGTATTTTGCGAAGCCGCGGGCGGACGCGCTCTTATATTCCGACACCAGGCGTTCTCTGAAAAATTTATACGGTATTTTCCGGGCCACGGTCTGGAATTTTGACGCGGCGAGACGGCTGCGAAAGCTGATACGCCGGACGCGGCCGGATGCGGTGTATATTCTTCATGAGATCAATCATTTGTCCCCGTCCATTATCCATGCGGCCCAAAAAGAAGGAATCCGCGTGGTGCACCGGATTTCGGATTTCTTTATGTTTTGCGCGAAATACGATTTTTTGTGCGGGGAGGAAATCTGCGAAGCCTGTCTCCACGGAACATACGGCAAAGCGCTTCGCAGGCGCTGCGTGAAAAATTCCCGGTCGGGAACGCTGCTGCGCATTCTGGCGATGAAATTATACCAGTGGAACGGCGTTTATAAGAAGGTTGATTTATTTATCACGCCGTCGGCCTTTACCAAGGGAAAACTGGTGGAGGGGGGCGTGCCGGCGCATAAAATCATTCACATTCCGACCTTTACGGACAGCCAGGCGGTCGTGCCCTGCTATTCTCATGAGAAGTATTTTCTCTTTATGGGGCGTATGGCGAAACAAAAGGGAACGATCTACGCAGTCCGGGCAATGAAGGAATTAAAAGACAGCGGATATGTGATGAAAATAACGGGGACTTTGTCTGATTCGGAAGATGACTTGCAGATAAAGCGTTACATTGCCGAACATCATCTGGAAGAAAAGATAGTTTTTACCGGTTTTCTGGCAGGCGGTCAACTGCATGAGCTGGTTGCCCATGCATCCTGTGTGGTCTGTCCGGCGATCTGGTATGAGAACATGCCGAACACGGTGCTGGAGGCGTATGCGCATGGAAAGCCGGTAGTGGCCTCGCGGCTGGGAAGCCTGGCGGAAATTGTGGAGGAGGGAAAGACAGGATTTTTGTTCCCGCCCAAGGATGCGCACGCGCTGGCAAAGCAGCTTGAGAGGTTTGTACGAGACGAGGGGCTGAGTGAAAAGCTGGGGAGAAAAGCAAGAGAAAAATGTGAAAAAGAGTATGGGGAAGAGCTCCATATGTCGAGAGTTATTTCATGTTTGGAATCATAAAAGTGTTGTGAGCGAGGACAAAATATGCAGGAGAAGCTTTTTAGAACCAGCGCCTTTGGCGGATATAAAAAAGAGGATGTACGGATGTACGTCGCAAGACTGGAGGAGGAACTGGTTCGGCTCCAGGCCCGGCTGACAGACGGCAAAAGTTCTGCCGATGCTTCCGCGGCGCCGGCGGCGGAAAAAGCGCCGGCCGAGGGTGAAGATATCATCGTTTTTAGCGATACGCAGGAAGCGCCGGAGGAAATAAGCGAACAAGAGATGGAGCCGCCGGCCGGGGAGATACCGGCAAAAGAGCCGCCGGCCGGGGAGGCGCCGGCAGAGGAGCCGTCGGCAGAAAAGACGTCGGATGCGGAGAAAGAAACGGCGGCCAGCGCAGACTGGGAGAACGAACTGGCATCGGCCAGACTGGAACTGAGAGAGACAAAAATGCAGTTGAAGGCCAGCAATAAGCTCTATGCGCAGAGCAAAAAACGCTTGAAGCTGGTTCTTTCTGAAAAGAAACAGCTGGAGGACGAAGCGTTTCAACTGCGTGAAGAGAAGAAAAAATATGAGGACAACTACGACGCGGTCAAAGAAGTCCTTATGAACGCGAGAATCGATGCGGAAATTATCCGGACAAAGGCGAAGAACGAGGCGAAGCTTCTTTTGGAGGAGACGCACAGACGGATTGCGCAGGAGAAAGAAAAGTCGATTTTGGAACTGGTTCATGCGCTGAACGCAAACCGCACTGGATTGGAAACCTCCAAGTATTATCTGGAGGAACAGGTAAACGGTATTGCATGCATGGAAAAGCAGCTCGATGCGATTCGGGATGAACTCAAAAAATTTCTGGTGATGGATACCGGCGAACAATACGACTTTGAGGAGACAGATTAAAGGAGGCAGATCAGGATATGAAGGAATTTAAACTTTTTTCCTATATCCGAAAATACCGGGCATTGATTGTTTTATCATCTTTGCTGATGGGAGCGCTGTTTTATTCGTATTTTTCCAGAAAGCAGACCTATACGGCCAGCGCGATTATCCAGTACATGAATCCGGAGGCAGTGGACGGACTTGCACCGGACGGGACGGAGATTGACGTGACGGAGATTTATTCCGTCGAGGTCATGACAAAGGTATTTGAGAGACTAGGCCTCAGTTACGACGGAAACAATATCGACGCCATCCGGGCGAATGTCCGCGTGGAAGCGATCCAGAGCAAGGAGGAGGCCACGGCGCAGGAGGCGCTCAATGAAAAAGGCGAGCTTGCGGAGGAAAAGCCGACGATGTATCTGGTCTCCTATACGGTGGGAAGCCAGGATGTCCGCAATGCCGGCGCCTTTTCCCAGCAAATCCTCAAGGCCATGCTGAACGCTTATGTGGAAACGTATGCGGAAAATCATGTAAACAGCGCGGTGCCGCTGTATTCCGTAGAGGGGCTCTATGAACGGGATTACGATTATATTGAAATGGCGGAAATTCTCGATACGGCGGTTGCACGGGCGCTGGATCAATTGTCTTATCGGACCGACGCGGGCTTCCGCTCGGCAGATACCGGCTACACGTTTGCGGATCTTCGCCGGGAATTCGCGCTTTTGGACGAGATTTCGGTTCCGGATGCCTATGCCTACATCCTCGGCAACCAGGTTACGAAGGATCAGGATGTCCTGATCTCCAAATATGAGGACCGGATCAAAAATGCCGTGTTAAAGAACGACAAATCCGAGGCGCAGTGGCGCGGTATTGATGAGATTATCGCGGCCTATGTCGAGATGATGCGCGGGTCTCTGAATACGGATTTTACCCATGAATACATTCTCGGCGATGTTTACGATGAATATTTTGGAACGGGAGAAGATCGGAAGCGGGCGGACGAAACGACGGAATACGACAGCTTGATGAATCATTTTGTGTCGGAGCGCACGGCATTTGAAAGTACGCTGATCGATATTGCCTATGACCAGTACATTTTAGAAGTTTATTCCGGCAACGTCGGAATGGACGACGGCGTAAGCATCGAGGTAGTGGAGGACCCGAAAGAAGCGCCGGATTTGCAAAACAATGCCGGGGATACGGACGACGGCGAAAAAGAGCCGACGGACGAAGCCGGGGAGCCGGTCTCCGATCCGGAGACCAATGATCCGGTGACTGACGATTTGGAAACGGATGATCCGGAGACCGATGATCCGGAGACCGACGATACGCAGGGAACGGTTACGTTTATTCCCGATACCGTGGTGCGGGAAAAGATCGTAAGCTCACAAGAGAGCCAGGATACGGCGCTTCAAATGCTGACGGAGCTGGCCGACCGCGTGGACTTCCTGTACCAGACCGCGATCGCGACGAACCAGGAATACAACCGCTATACAGGGGCGGAAAACATCGGGATCATGACGGATACGGTGCTGACGCCTGCGATGAATCTGCTGGTGTACGCGATGCTGGCGGTGGCGCTGTTTGGTGTCGTAGGCTGTGTTCTGGCGATCGTGGTAGGCCGGACGTTTGAAATCTTTGACTACTATATCTTTATGGACAGAAAGTTAAATATCGCCAACCGGATGGGCTGTGACCGCTACATAGCGAAATACAGCAAAGTGATACTGCCCTCCGACTTTGTATGCGTCTCAATTAAAATGACGGAGATTGAGGAGAAAAACAGAAGGTACGGCCGGGAGGTCTGCGACAAGATGATGGCCGATTTCTGCCGTATCCTCAGGGAGGTTTTTTCCTCCGACCGGGCGTTTTTGGCCAACAACGGCCTGGGGCAGTTTATCGTATTTTTGGAGGCTTCGGACCGGGAACAGGCCCACGCCTATATAGAAGAGATCGGAAACAGGTCTGCTTCTTACAACAAGGAACACGAGTGCAAAATTGCCTACACATGCGGTATTTCGGTGAGCGGCAAAAGCAAGATTTATGAGATTCGCAAGCTTATGATTGACTCGATTAAGAAGGCGTCCAGGCCGGCGCTTCGAAGAATTTCCTGATCGGGTGCCGGGGCTTATGGAAAAGGAACGGATCGGGACGGATTACGGACAAAAACTGGCAGAAGGAATTTGCTTTCTGCTGCTGGTCGAAATCTTCTATTTTTATAATAATTATGTTACCATCGGCGGCTTTGGAGTCGGCTATCAGTATATTGGCTGCATTGTGCTGGTCGCAGTAGGGGGAATCTGTTTTCTGGTTTCCCCGGATGTGCCGTATCTGTATCATTCGATGAAGCCGGCGGGCATGCTGGCTATGTCGTATCTGGCGGCCGTACTCTATACGACGGCAATCTGGATTTTTAGTTTTACGCCGATCCGTCAGATGATCAGCGGCTTTTTCGAGCCGTCCTATATGGTTTTGTGTGCAATCTGCGCGGCGGTCACGGTCTATATACTGCGGGAAAAAGCAGTCACCTATGCGTTTTGGGCAATGACGACGGCTTTTGGCCTTTTGCTGCTGCCGAAACTGACAGAATATGGGCCGGCGGAATTTCTGCGCCGTCTGATCGCCTATGTAAGTTCCGGCGGCCTGGACGGCGGCGGCATCAACCTGGAGGATACCAGCTTTTGCTATACGTATGTATTTTTTGCGCTGTACTTTCTTTTCCACAGGAAAGAGGAAGCGCCGGGGAGGATGTTTCTACGTCTGGCGGTTACCGTATTTGCGATACTGGATACATTTAAACGAAGCGGTCTGTTTGCCCTGGCCGTTAGTTTTTTTGCCGCCTTTGCCTATGTGCGGATGCCGGAAAAATACCGCCGCTGGTTTTTGAACGCGATCGTGATCGGCTTTGCCCTGAGTGCCTTCCTCTATATCCCGGTGGTCCGCTACGGCCTTTTCAACCGGATTATGGATGCGCTGAATATCAACACTTCCAGCCGGACGACGATCTATAATTATTACAACAAGTATTATGAGTTCAGCCCGACGTATTTAGGGCGGGGGCTTGGCTGGACGCATCGGCTGGTGGCGGATGCGGATCGTTTTAATGTGGGTCTGCAATCGGTAAACGTACACTGCGACTATGTCAAGCACTATATTGAACTGGGCTTTTGGGGTTATCTGCTCTGGATGCTGCTGGTTTTTCCGTGGCTGGTAAAAAAGACGGTAAAAGGCGACAGTGTCACGGACGACGCCGTGGTGCTGGGAGTCTGTATCGCCATGGCGGTGCTGCGCCTTACGGAAAATATTTCGTATCTTTATTCGGCTGTCCTGGGAATGGGGATTATCGTTGTAAAGAGCGTTCTAAACGGCAGAAATAAGAGGATGTTGAGGGATCGGGAGGAAATGACATGAAGCTTTCGTTAGAAGGCAGGACGGTCCTGATTACCGGTGCGGCCGGCTTTATCGGCGCGAACCTGGCGGAGCGTTTGCTAAAAGACAGAGCCGGCGTGCGGGTAATCGGAATCGACAATATGAATCCGTATTATGACGTTTCATTAAAAGAAATGCGGCTTTCGCGGCTGGAAAAATTTGAAAATTTTTGTTTGATCCGCGGGAGTATTGCGGACCCGGAGACAGTGGGGAAGGTATTTGAAACATACGCTCCTTCGGTGGTGGTCAATCTGGCGGCGCAGACAGGGGTGAGGTATTCCCTCACAAATCCCGACGTTTACATAGAGAGCAACTTGATAGGGTTCTTCCGGATTCTGGAAGCCTGCCGGCATTCCTTAGACGGCGGTAAAAAAGGGGTCGAACACTTTGTCTATGCCAGTTCCAGTTCGGTGTACGGATGCAACGAAAAAGTTCCCTATTCGGTACAGGATAAGGCGGATTCTCCGGTGAGCCTGTACGCGGCGACCAAGAAATCCGATGAAATGATGGCCTATGCCTACAGCAGCCTGTTTCAGATCCCGACGACGGGACTGCGTTTCTTTACGGTGTACGGGCCGGCGGGAAGGCCGGATATGGCATATTTTCGCTTTACGGACAAATTGGTGCGGGGAGAGACGATCGAGATCTTCAACAACGGGGATATGTACCGGGATTTTACCTATATTGACGATACCGTTGCCGGGATTACCAAAGTTTTGCAGGCGCCGCCGTCGCCGGATGCAGGCGGGACGCCCCATAAACTCTACAATATTGGCAACTGCCGGCCGGAAAACCTGCTTACGTTTGTGGAGACGCTGGAAAGGTGTTTGATGGAACAGGGAGTCATTGACCGTCCCGGTAAAAAGACGTTTCTTCCTATGCAGGCGGGCGACGTCTACCAGACGTGCGCGGACATGGAGGAAACGGAGAGGGATTTTGGCTTTCGTCCTCATACGGGCCTGTACGAAGGGCTTTCGGAATTTGTAAAATGGTACCGCGGCTACCGGGGAAAGGAGACCACGCCTTGAAGAACAAAGAAACAGCGTCCGGGCCGCTTCGCGTCCTTCAGGTCTGCGATCTTCAGGCCGGCGGAATCGCAAGCCTGATTGTATCGGTCTGCGAACAGATGGACAGGCAGAAGGTGAATTTTGATTATCTTGTTTATCGAAAGCAGGAGGAATTTTACGACGCAAAGGTGCAAAAGTTAGGCGGCAGGAAATGGATTGCGGACAATACGGATGCCCCGAATAAGGCGGCCAGGTTTTTGTGGAAATTTTTTCGCGTCTTTCGGATCGTAAAAATCGAGCAGGCCGGAATTGTCCATGTGAACGCGCCTACGCCCTATGACTGCATGGTGGGAATCGCGGCCCGGCTTGCAGGGGCGAAAACGGTGATCCTGCATGCCCACAGCTCGCGGCTGAGCAAGGAGGGGAGGGGACACAGACTGTTCCAGGAAATCTGCCGGCAGTGCCTTCCTCTGTGCGGAAATTATTATTTTGCCTGTTCCGATCTGGCCGGGCAGTTTATGTATGGGAAAAGGCTTTGGAAAAACGTCGTTGAGGTAAAGAACGGAGTACAGACGGAACACTTTCGATTTGAAAAAGGCCTCCGCGCAAAGATGAAGGAGCAGTACCAGGCAGAGGACGCCGTGGTGTTTGGAACGGTAGGGCGTCTGAGCAAATCCAAAAATCAAGGCTTTTTGCTGGAGATTTTTTCCGAGATTCGCAGGCTTTGCCCGCAGGCCCGTTTCCTGCTGATCGGTCAGGGAGAACGAAAGCAGGAGCTTATGGCGGCGGCAAAGGCCCTGGGCATAAGCGACTGTCTGATTCATATTGTGTCCACGGATCGGGTGCAGGCGTATTTTTGCATGATGGATGTGTTTTTGCTTCCGTCCCTGTCGGAGGGGCTGCCGGTCGTGGGCGTGGAGGCACAGGCCTGCGGACTTCCCTGCGTGTTTTCCGACCGAATCACAAAAGAGCTATCCCTTACGGACCGCGCCTTTTTCCTGAGCCTTTTGAGACCGGCCGCCGAGTGGGCGCGGTTTAGCGTGGCGGCGGCCGGCAAAGGCATGGAAAACCGGGAGCGGTATGCGGACCGTGTAAAAGAAGCCGGATACGATGTCGCGGATACGGCGCGCTGGCTGCAGGAATTTTATCTGGGACTGTGAGGTGGCGGTATGTATTTCTCTGTGATTGTCACGGCATATCGGGTAGAACCGTACCTGAGAGCCTGCGTGGAGAGTATTTTGGCGCAGACGTGGGAGGATTTTGAACTGATTCTTGTCGACGACGGCTCGCCGGATTGCTGCCCTGCGATTTGCGATGAATACGCGGGACAGGATCCGCGCGTCAAAGTAATTCACCAGAAAAACAGCGGTGTGGTAAAAGCGCGAAAGGCGGGGCTTTTGGCCGCGGCCGGCCAATACATTGTGTTTGTGGACGGCGACGACCGGATTGCGGAGAAATTTCTTGCGCGCGGAAAAACGCTTCTGGAGGAATCGCGGGCCGATTTGCTTTGTTTTGCCTCCTCCTGCGAAGAAAAGAACCATCAAAAACTCCTGTGCGAACCGGTACCGGAGGGTTTGTATGGGAAAAAGGCCGTACAAAGGAGGATCTACCCGTGTCTTTTGATGGATGCAAATATGAATCATATGTCATACTTTGTCCACGGGAAGATATTTCGCCGGTCATTGGCAAACGCTTGTTTTCTGGCCGTAAACCCGCAGATTTCGCTGGGGGAGGATATGCTCTGCGTCGTCCCGGCGTATTTAACGGCTCAGAGAGTATACATCAGCCGCGAAGCCATGAGTTTTTACCGCGTGAGGGAACAGTCCGGCTCGCACGGATTTCAAATCGGTCATTACCGGCAGGTGTCGCTGGCGCTTGCGGCATTGAAAGAACGGAAACAAAACGCGCCCGGCGGGCCGGACGATTTTGGCCGGCAGATTCGGCGCTATGGGGCCTTTATGTGTTTTACGCTGATGATTCATGCGGTAAACGATAAACGGTTTGCGGATCTGGGAGAAATCCGGCGGCAGATGAAGCGGCCCGCATTAAAAGGATGCATCCGGCAGGCACAGTTTCGGAACATCAGCCCGAAAACCAGAATTGCCTTTTTCCTGCTTAAACGGGACCGGTTCCTGCTTTGTTATTTGTTTTTGCGGGTCTGCAAAGGAATGAAAACGTTGTCATGCCCTGAGAACACGGGCAGGAAAGAGAGGGTGAAAAATGGAGAGACGGCCTGTCGGGGAAACACCGTTAATCAGCATCATCATACCTGTCTATAATATAGAAGCGTATCTGGAGAAATGCCTGGACTCCGTCATGGCGCAGACCTATGAGAACCTGGAGGTGATCGTGGTCGACGATGCTTCCACGGATGCGAGCGGACGCATCTGCGACCTGTATGCGCGGCGGGATCAACGATTTTTGGTCGTTCATTTTACGAAAAACCACGGCGTCTCGCATGCCAGAAATACGGGACTTGACAGGGCCCGGGGCAGTTTTATTGCCTTTGTTGATTCCGACGACTTTGTCGAGCGAAACATGATAGAAACGCTGTATGCAAATCTCATAAAGAACCGGGCGGATGTCAGTATAGGCGGCGTAAAGCGGGAGGGGTTTATAAGATATAAATATGTGAATCCGTATCAGAACGCTTTAAGCGGCGTTTCGTCTGCCAGACAGGCCATGGAGTTCATGATACGCGTGCAGTTTTGCGTAAGCGTATGGGGCAAGCTGTTTACCCGTGAGATCCTTGGGGACACTCGTTTTGCGGAAAAAATCCATTGCGGAGAGGATCTTTTGTTTCTTTACAAGATATTCCAAAAAGACGGACGCGTCAGCTATACGAGTGCTCCTTTGTATCATTATGTGTTTCGCGCCGACAGCATTATGCAGGGGGATTTGATCGAGAGAAAGTATACGGAGTCCGTCACATGCGAGTATATTTACAGGGATCTTCCCCCAGCCTGCGCGGATTTGCGTCTGGAACTAAAAAAGAAAATAATCAACATCAATACCAGGCTGGCCGTAAAAGTCATGGAGAGCGAAACGTTGACGAAAGGACAGAAATATCGGCGTCTGCGGCTCTTCCAAAGAAATCTTCGCCGATATATGGACCAGAAAGCGCTGATCCGTTTTGAGCACAAAAAGATTGCGGCCGAGGCGCTCCTTCTGTACGCCGGTACGAAAGCCTTTTTTACAGTAACTTTTTTGTATAAGAAACTGAAAGGACTGTTTCAGCGATGCGCACGCAGAGAAGTTTAAAGAACTTGATCTATGGCGGTCTTTCACAGGCAGTGTATTCACTGCTGAACTTTGTTGTCCGCTTTGCGCTGATTCATACGCTGGGGATTGAGGCGGTCAGTCTGAACGGACTCTTTACGGAAGTAATCGCGGTGCTGTCGCTGGCGGAAATGGGGGTCGGTTCGGCGATCGTATATCATCTGTATGCGCCGCTAAAAGACCAGGACGAAGAAAGACTGGCAAAACTGATGAACCTTTTTCGGTCGGCTTATCGGCTGATTGCCCTTGCCATCTTTGTAATCGGCCTTGTGCTTCTGCCGTTTGTGCATCGCCTGGTCAGCCGGATGGAAATAGACTTGAATTATTTGCGGCTGATTTACTTTCTGTTTTTGCTGCAGACAGCTTCCTCCTACCTGTTTTCTTATAAGACGGCGCTTTTGAACGCAGATCAGAAGGTATATGTGATCTCTCAGTGCACGATGGCGGTGCGTATCGTTTCTACGGGTGTGAGCATAGCGTTTCTGACGGCGACCAAAAATTACATTGTGTATTTGCTGATTCAGATTGCGGCGGTGCTTTCGATTAACATTGCGATCTCCATACGGGCCGACCGGCAATACCCTTTTTTAAAGAGAAAGGACCGCCTGCCGGCCGCGGAGAAAAAAGAGGTCCTCTCAAACGTCAAATATTTATTTGTCGTCGTATTGTCGGGAAAAATCACCAACTCAACCGACAATATCCTGATCTCCACGATGGTGGGAACGCTGCGGGTGGGAGCTTACGGTTCCTATACGATGATTGTCAACGCGCTGAACAGCATTCTTTTACAGATTCATCATGCGACGACCGGAAGCATCGGCAACCTGGTGGCGGAGGGAGATCACTGCCACACGGAAAGCGTGCTGCGGCGGCTGACTTTTATCACCTATTGCCCGACCGTATTTTCGGCAGTCGGCATTTATGTGGTTTCGACGCCGCTCATCCGGCTTGTGTTCGGAGAAGAGTATCTTTTGGCCATGCCGGTGGTCTTTGTATGCACCATGAATTTTTGCATATATCTGATAAAGAATCCCTTATGGGCCGTGATGTCGGTGTCCGGTTTGTTTGCGGAAAATAAAAACATTTCCGTGACCGGAGATATACTGAACCTCATTGTCTCGATCCTTTTAGGAAAATGGCTGGGGATTGCGGGAATCCTGCTTGGCACAAGCTGTACTTTGATTGTTCAGCATGTGCTGAAAACCCGCCTGCTGTTTCAAAGATTTCTGCATCTGCCGGCAAGGGCCTATGTGTCGCTGATAAGCAGGGAGCTGATTTGCTGTGCGGTTTGTATGCTGACGGCTCAGGGGGTCTGCGCAATGCTTCCGATTGCCAATCCGTATTGGCAGATCGTGGTCTACGGAGTTTGTGCAGAACTGACGGCGGTCGGGATCAACATGCTGTTTTTTTACCGGATGCAGGAGTTTGACTATGCCTTTAAGATGGGCAGGGCCGTCTTGCAGATGGTGCTGCGCAGAAAGAAACGCCAGAAAGGATGAAGAAGCAATGTTAAAAAAATGGCTTTTAAAAAATGTAGATATGACGGATCCAAAGAGCATTGCCTACCGCTGCCGGAAAAAAAGGTTTCGCGTCTTTGAACGGTTTTTCAGAGCCACGCTGCTTTCAGAGGCTCTACGCTCCGGGAGGAGAGTAAAGCTTCTGGATGCGGGAGGGACGCCTGGCTTTTGGAAATGCATGGATTTTCGATATATAAACGCCGTTTCAATCACGACTTTGAATATAAAAAAATATGAGCCGGCTACCACGCAGCACAACGTGCGCAGCGTGGTAGGCGACGCTACCGATTTGAGAGAATACGCGGACGGGCAGTTTGATCTGGTTTTTTCAAATTCGGTTATCGAGCATGTCGGTGATTTTGAGAAGCAGCGGGAAATGGCGCGCGAGATGATGCGGGTGGGAAAGCACGGCTATTTGCAGACGCCCAACAAGTATTTTATACTGGAACCGCATTTTTTGATTCCTTTTTTTCAATTCTTTCCTTTGCGGCTAAAAGCGTTTCTGGTCCGTCGTTTTCAGTTGGGAGTCGTGCGGAAAGCAAAAGACGACAAGGAAGCCTTGGAAATTGCCGCATCGGTGCGGCTTTTGACGAGGAAAGAATTGAGCCGGCTGTTTCCGGGCGTTGAGATACGACGCGAAAAAATAGGGTTTATGACCAAATCGTTCTATCTGTATTTTTGAGAGCCATATAAAAAAGGATGCGTGCCGCCGGCGTATACGGGGACCCAGGAGAAGAGAAATGAAAACCAGACCGACGAGGAAGAAACGGATACCGGGCCATGTCCTGATGAATATCCTTTACAGGGCGCCGCTTTTGGCGCATATAATTCCGGATTCGGCTTGCCTGAAGCTGATCTATTTTTGCTCTTTTTGGAAAAAATTGGATTTGAAAAATCCAAAAACATTTACCGCAAAGCTGCAGTGGCTTAAATTATACAACAGGAAGCCGGAATATACCAAAATGGTAGATAAACATGAGGTAAAAAAGTATGTTGCTGGCAAAATCGGCAAAGAGTATGTGATCCCGACGCTGGGAAAGTGGAAGCGGTTTGACGAAATTGATTTTGAAAAACTGCCGAATCAATTTGTTTTAAAGTGTACACATGATTCGGGCAGTCTGGTCATATGTAGTGATAAACGCCGGTTCGACCGCAGGGCGGCGCAAAAGAAGCTCGAAAGATGCCTGAGAAAGAACTATTTTTATATGGGCCGGGAGTGGCCGTATAAACATGTCCGGCCTCGGATCATTGCCGAGCCGTACCTGGTGGATGAGTCGGGGTATGAATTGAAAGATTATAAGTTTTTCTGCTTTGACGCACAGGCCAAAGTCATGTACATGGCGGCGGACCGCTGCAAAGAGGGAGAAGATACGAAGTTTGATTTTTTTGACATGGAGTTTCGCCACCTGCCGATCAAAAACGGACATGAGAATGCAAATACGGAAATTTTTTGCCGGGAGCCGCTGCCAAAAATGAAGGAACTGGCGGAAAAGCTGTCAAGCGGAATGCCCCATGTTCGTATCGATTTTTATTATGCAGGCGGCAAGATATACTTTGGAGAAATGACTTTTTTCCATTTGAGCGGATTTGTTCCGCTTGAGCCAAAGGAATGGGACGCGAAACTAGGCGAGTGGCTCCATCTTCCGCCGCCGCAAACTTTTTAAAGTAATACATATGTAAATAGGAGAGGATAAAAATGACACCGTTGGTATCCCTTGTCACCCCCTTTTATAACGCTATGCCCTATTTTAAAGAGTACCTTGCCAGCGCAGCCGCACAGACCTGGCGCCCGCTGGAGCTGATTCTCGTGGATGACGGTTCGACAGACGGCTCCTGGGAATATCTGCAAAAAACAATTCCGATTCTGGAGGAGAAAGGAATTGCGGTATATCCGGTGCGCAAACCTCACAAAAGTCAGGCAGCTGCCGTCAATGCAGCGCTGCCACTTATCTCCGGGGAATATTTTACCTGGTGCGACGCCGACGATCGGATGGCGCCGGAAAGCATTGAAAAGAAAGTAAAATTTCTCATGGAACATCCGCAGCTTGGCATGGTCCGCAACGACGGACGTTGGTTTGACGGGGATACGGGCCGGCAGAAGTTTATTTTTTCCAAAGAGCGGGACCGCCGCACGCAGGACATTTTTGACGCGCTGTTTCGCAGCAAAACATATTGTATGGCAGGCAGCTATATGCTGCGGACTTCGCTTTTTTTCACCTGCTACCCGAACAAGCAGATTCCGCTTTCTCCGGAGGGACAGAACCTGCAGCTTTTGCTGCCGCCGGCCAGCCGCAGCGAATGTGGTTTTTTGCCGGATTTTCTCATGGATTACTGCCAGCACAGGCAGGGGCATTCTCTGAAAAAACGCAGTTTTCTGGAAAACGTGGCACGCATTAACAATTTTTCCCGTCTGCGCCGGGCGATTCTGCCCTATTGTGCCTGTGATTTGCAGTATTACAGGAGGGTGGATAAAATGGTCACCAGACAGGAAAAACAGCGGTTTTACCGCGAGGTGCGCCAGGCGGTTGTCCAAAAATATAAACAGAAAATACGGAAAGCTTTGAAAGGGGTGTTTCGTTCCGATGTATGCTAGAATGATACCGATGTTTTCATACCTGACCGGAATTCTGGAGCCGGAGGATAAACGAGCCTTAAAACGGTATGGGTTTTTAAGCGTGGTCCTGCCGGTGATTGAACTGTTCAGTATTTCCATGATTCTCCCGCTCGTGCGGCAGGCGGTGAACGCGACGCAGGCCTCCGCAAGATTCTTCGCCATGACAATGGGAATGAACGTGCTCCTCGTTGCCAAGGGAGGGCTTGAATTATACAAGATGCGCATTTTAAATTATCTGGGCAACCGGTGCGCACGGAAGTTTTCGCTGAAGCTGTACGAACTGTTAATCAAAGAGGATTTGTCCCAGCACAACCGCAGAGGGGCGACGCAGTCTTTAACCATGATCCGCAGTGACAGCGTGGCCTGTATGAATCTGCTGATTACAGGGCTTGACATTGTAAGCGCCGGTTTGGTGCTGGCGGGCTTTGCCGCGGTTCTCATAGCCATAACGGGCCTGGTGGGGCTGGTCAGCCTGATGGGTTTTTTGGGGTGTATGATGCTGGTACACGCGTTTACGCATAAAAATATGCTTCTGCACGGAGAAGAACGCAGAAAGCAGGAGATTCAGCTCAACGGGCAGATTACCGTGACATACGGGCTGTTTAAAACACTGAAGCTGGACAGACGTTGGCGGGCGGCCGTAAAACGATATGAGGACTACAGCATGAGGCTGGCGCAAATTCAGGAGGATTACGCGCTGAAAAATACCGTGGTGAGCATCTTTTTGCACAACGGTATTCTGGCGGCCGTTTTTTTTCTGCTGGCGCTGAGCATGGTGCTGAAGATCCATTTGACGGAGGTTTTAGGTGAAATTATCGTTTTTATAACGCTCTTGCTGCGTATGATTCCCATGGGAAACAGCATTGTCAAGAATCTGCACAATATGGAATTCGGTCGAAAGTCCTATGAATCGCTGCGCACCGGCATGGAAGAACTGGAATGTATTCACCAAAAAGAACGAGAAGAGCAGGCGCTTCGTGAAAAGAAGATCACCTTTACAGACCGCCTGCGGATTCAAGGTTTAACGTTTGCTTACCGGGAAAACGAAAATATTTTTACGGATGCTTCGCTGGATTTGCCGGTCGGAAAGACGATTGCCATTATCGGCCCCTCCGGCTCGGGCAAAACAACGTTTGTCGATTTGATTCTGGGACTTTTAACGCCTCAGAGCGGAAGCATCTGCTATGACGATTACGATATCGTGACAGGAACGGACGACAAGGGCAGATGCCGGGGGGAACTTGGGAATATTATAAGTTACATTCCGCAGACCGTGTATCTGAACGGAGAAACGGTGCGCAACAATGTGGCGTTTTTCAGCGAAGAGGTTGACGAGGAGCGAGTCCGGGAATCGCTGGCGGCCGCCCAGCTGCTGGACGATGTGGAAAAACTGCCAAACGGGCTTGACAGCCTGATCGGGGAGCGCGGCGCTACCATATCGGGCGGCCAGCGCCAGAGACTTGCCGTGGCGCGGGCTCTGTACAAAGACTTTGAATTGCTGGTGATGGACGAAGCAACCGCGGGACTGGACAGGGAAACGGAAAAAGCGGTGCTGGATGCGATCCGAAAGCTGAAGCATAATAAAACGCTTCTGATCGTGACGCATCATATGGGCCTGGTTAGGGAATGCGATCTGGTCTACCAGATTAAAGATCAAAAACTCGTGAAGGTGGAGATGGCGGAGGCCGGACAGGGATGATTTCCATTATCGTACCGGTATACAATGCCCGGCGTTATCTGCAGAAATGTCTTGCTTCCGTTTTCAGACAGACGTACACGGATTTTGAGGTACTGCTGGTCGACGACGGATCAACCGATACAAGTCCTGAGATTTGTACCGCGCTTGCGCGAACCGACGCACGGATTCGATGTTTAACCCAGCCGCATGAGGGCGTTTCCGCGGCAAGGAATACCGCGCTTTTGGCGGCAAAAGGGGAATACCTGTTTTTTCTGGACAGCGACGACGAACTGCATCCGTGTTGTCTGGAATGGCTGCATCGGGAGATGACAAAGCAGGGGGCCGCGTTTTCGTTCTGCGGCTATCGGCAGGAGCCTTTTGAGGAATATGGTCTGCCGGCCGGGTCGCCGGTGTGGGAGGTCTTAAACAGCGGCCAAATGCTTGCGCAGTTTTGCCGAAACAATATCCTATTTGGCGGCATCGGCGGAAAGCTGATCGCCAGAGAAGCGGTCGGTGGATTGCGATTTGATACCGGATTGTCGCTGGGCGAGGATACGCTGTTTTTGTATGAACTGCTGCGCGCGGGGATCGCCGGAGTATATACGCAGGAGCCTTTGTATTACTACCGGGCAGAGCAGGGAGCGCTGTCGGTACTGCAAAGCACGGCAAAAGGCATGCGGGACATCGGCCGGGTACGACAAAGAATCGAACAGGGAGAAGAGGAATGCGGGCGGACGGAGCATGCAAGATTGTGGGCGGATGAATATCTGAGCATGCTCAAGCTTGTCATGAACCGTCTGCCGGCGCGCGAGCTGGCTAAATAGCGAAAAGAGGTGGCCGCAGAACGAAAACGGCCGTATTTCCGGGAAAGGCCGTTTCGGACCAGGGGAGCCGTTTTTCTTGCGTTTTACTGCCCGTTCGTGTATCAGGCCATAAAAACCGCATACCGGTTTTGCAAGCGAGGAAAGAAGGATCAAAATGACGAAGATATTTGAGGAAAAAAGCCGGTGCTGCGGCTGCGGCGGATGTGCGGCCGCCTGCCCGTTTGGGGCGATTTCCATGAAGGCGGACAGCGAAGGATTCTTCTACCCGCGCATAGACCGGAAAAAATGTACGGATTGCGGCCGCTGCGAAGCGGTCTGCCCGCTAAAGGAAGCAAAAGGGGAGTCTCCGGAAGGGAAATCTTTACCGGCCGGGCATCCGCAGAAGGCGGGCAAGGAGCGCGTCTATATGGGAGCGCAGGCCAAAGAGGACAGCGTCCGCTTTGCCAGCTCGTCGGGGGGCGTTTTTCCGGTGCTGGCAAAAGAAGCGCTCTCCCGGGGCGGCGTTGTGTTCGGGGCGGCGATGGAGGAGGACGGCACGGTGCGTCACAGAGCGGTGGGGACGCCTGAGGAGCTTGCGGCGCTGCAGAAAACCAAATATGTGCAAAGCGATTTGACGGGATGCTTTCAAAAAGTCCGGCAGTATGTAACAGCCGGCCGGCCGGTGCTCTTTAGCGGTCTGCCCTGTCAGTGCCAGGCCGTAAAACGCTATGTCGGAGAGTCGGACCATCTATTGCTGGCGGATTTAGTCTGCTATGGGGCGCCTTCGGCAAAGATATGGAAAAAATACGTCCGGGAACTGGAAAAAAAGTATGGGGGACGTTTTTTGGGATTTTCCTTCCGAGACAAGAGAGAAAAAAACAACGGACAAACCGTATCGGTCAAAATCGGCGAAAGGGAATACGTATGGCCGATCCGCCGCGATCAGTTTTGCCGGTTGTATTTTTGGAATGTTTTACTGCGCCCCTCCTGCTACCGCTGCCGTTTTTGTACGGTCAACCGGGAGTCGGATATCACGATGGGCGATTTTTGGGGAATCGAAAAAGTAAAGCCGGAGATGGAGGATCAAATGGGAACCTCGATGGTGATCCTGCACAGTGAAAAGGCGGTCCGGCTCTGGAAAACCGTTGAAGATCGGTTTCGATATTTTACATGCCGAAAAGAGGATATCCTGCAGCCCAGGCTGTGCGGCCCCACGGACCTTCCGAAACGCAGACGGCCGGTCTTTTTACAGCTTTGCCGGTTTATGCCTCTGGCCGCGGCGGAACGGGCGGTGAAGCGGATGGGGAGAAAAACGGCGAAGAAGGGAGGAGCGCCATGATCGGCATTTTGACGTTTTATTGGGCAAATGATTACGGGGCGCTTCTGCAGAGTTATGCGCTGAAAACATACTTAAACCGTCATGAAGAAACGGTCATGGTCCCATACTTTCCGCGTCCTCTGCGGTCCAGGTATCGGCTGCTCCCGTACAACCCGGCGGCCAGCCTTCCCCGCCGATGCTTTGAAGTGGCCATGAAGCTGCGCCCCCGCGTATTTTATGCGAATTTGAAAGTAAAATGGGAAATGCGGCGCTTTCGGAGGAAATATCTTACGACATCGCGCCGGGCTCTGGAATCGTCGAGGGAAATCTATGAGTGGGGAAATGAAATCGATGTCTTTGTGGCCGGAAGCGACCAAATCTGGAATCCGGAGATTACGGAAGGGTTTCAGGAGGGATATTTTTGCACATTCCGGCAATGGAGACGGGAAAAGTCCCGTTATGTCGCCTATGCCGCCAGCATCGGCGCTAAGCGGCTGCCGCAGGAATATGATGACGCGCTGTCCGGCCTTTTGTCCTGGTTTGACGTGATTTCCCTGAGAGAGCCGCAGTCGGCCTCTTATATCCGCGGCTTGTGCGGCAAAAAACCGAGCCTGGTTTTGGACCCGGTATTTCTGCTAGATAAAACAGAGTGGGAAGCCTTGTGGAGAAGAGGGAAAGCAAACAAAAGGAGAGAAAAGGGCTACATTGCCGTTTACTATACGGAATACAATCCGGCGATGGCGGAATATCTGCAAAGACTGGAAAAACGCACCGGGCTGGAGGTCCTGATTCTGCGGCCTAAGTGGGGGATGTGCCACTGGACGGACCGGGCCTCCTGCGTTGTCTGCGGCGATCCGGTCCGGTTTCTGCAATGGATCGGAGAAGCGGAATATGTCGTAACAAATTCGTTTCATGGAACGGCGCTGTCGATTCTTTTTCAAAGACCCTTCGCAACCTTTGCGCACAGTACAAGGGGAGCCAGAATGACGGATCTCCTTACCTGTACCCATTTGACGGGACGTCTGGCGGAGACGGCGGACGCCGTCGAACGAATCGATGAAAGCATCGACTGGCAAACGGCAGAAGCGGCGCTTGAAAAAGAAATAAGGCGTTCCCGGGCGTTTATCGAGAGAGAAATCCTTAAAAAGTCCGGCATCCGGCAGGAGGGATCAAAGGCAGGGCACAAACGGCGGGCAGCCAAAAAATCCAAAACAGAACAAGCGCAGGCGGACAGGAAAGGATAGATCAATGGAGACGAACGGGAAAGGAACGATCATCGAAGAGTTGAGAAAACAGCAGATAGAGGCGGTCCGGCTCAAACGGGCGGCCGCAAAACGAAAACGCAGGAAAAGGCTGTGGATCCTGGTTCCCTGCCTGCTCCTTTTGCTGCTGGCAGCGTATGTGGGCTCTGAGATTCTGGCAAACCGCCATTTTGAGATTACGCGGTATTTTCTGGAGTCGGAGAAGGTGGATACGCCGGTCAAGATCGCAGTACTTTCGGATTTACACAGTATGGAATACGGCACGAAAAACAGCGAACTGATCGAAGCGATCCGAACGGAACAGCCGGATTTTATCGCGATGATCGGCGACATGGTAAACGACGACGATACGGATTTTACGGTGATCCGGGAACTGTGCCGGGCTTTGCGGGAAATTGCCCCTGTCTATTATACGCTGGGAAACCATGAAGGCACGCTGATGTACAGCCGGCTGGATCAAGTGGCGCTGGATGAGATGCTGACCGAGGACGGCGTGAAGATGCTGATTAACGAAGTGACGGAATTTCAGAAAGGCAATACGACCATCCGGATTGCCGGAATTTCCAATGAGGCGGCCGGATATGAGTACTGGGCCAAGGACAAGATGGAGGCTTTTTGGGAGATGGACGGGTATAAGCTGGTGCTCTCCCATTTTCCCGATCTGTACGATTCGCTGTTAAAGGACGCGACGATGGACCTGGCCCTGGCCGGACATTACCACGGCGGATTGATTCGGCTGCCCGGTCTGGGCGGAATTTACCACCCGGCCACCGGCTTTTTCCCTCAGCATGCCGGCGGGCAGTATTCCCTGACAAACGGGACCCTGATCGTCTCCAGGGGGATTGGCGGTCACGGAGGGATTCCGCGGATCAATAACCGACCGGAACTGGTAATCATAGAGATTCATTAAAAGGAAGGAACGGGTTATGTATACAATCAGGCCGATACTAAAAATGATGCTGTTTTCGCTTCCCGCCGCGGGCGGCTTGCTGTTTTGCTTTCATATACTGTTGCAGACGCAGGCCCTGAATGCAAAAGAAAGGATGCGGCGGTGCGTAAAGGCGCTTCCTCTTGTGCTGATCGTCTCTCTGCTTGGCGGGGCCGGCTGTATGGCGTATCTGCAGGCCGGCGTTCCGTATTCCGGAAATTTTAAAATAAGCTATACCTATCCGAAAGCGTCCAAAGGGCTTGCGCCCAACGGCACGGCGCTCGATGTAAACGAAATTTTGAGCGACGAAGTGCTGACAGCCGCGATCGAGACGGGAACGTTTGGGACGCTGACGACGGACGATATCCGAAATACCCTGAATATCCGCAATGTAAAGCAGCGAAGCAGCGTATCGGTGGATACCTTATATGTTTCTACGGAATACCGCGTGTCGTATCAGGCGTCCGAGCGCACGCAGTCCCTGGACAAAAACGCGATATTGAAGGCGGTTGCCGATTCGTATTACGATTATTTTGTCTCAAAATATGCCAGAAAGACCGATATCCTCGAGGATGATTACGCGGATCTTTCCGAGATGGATTATCTGGATGTAAATACCTATCTGTATCAGCGGATCAATGCGGTAATCGATTATGTGGATATGTGCCGGTCCGAAAATTCGACCTTTGTGTCCGAGTCGACAACGGAGAGCTTTGATTCCATACGGGACAAGGCGAGAAATTTCCGGGATGTGGCCCTCGAACGCTATAAAGCGTATGTTTTGAAATACGGAATTTCCCGCGACAGCGGGCAGTACATTTCCCGTCTGAATTATGAGAATCGTCTGGAAAATATGGATTATATGAAAAATCTGGCCGCGTACCAGGTGCGTCTGGCGGCCATTGAGCGCTACGAAGGGGATATTACCCGCGCGGTGCTGGTTCCGACAAGGGATGAGAACGGGGAATTTTATCAGTCAAGGACGAAAATCGGCACCGATTATTTTGCGAACGAAGCCGACAAACATTTGGATTATGCTACGACCAACCAATTGCATATAGAAACCAACAACTATTATATCGAATGCCTTTTGGCCGCTGCGGGGGAAGCCTCCCACAGGCAGAAAGCAGACGAGATGATCGAAAGCCTGAAAAATGAAATCCTTGCCATTTCCCTCCAGGCCAAGGAAACGGTAGAGGATTTTGACGCGCAGACGACAAACGGCTATATCAGTTTTGCGTTTGCCGAGGACGCGGCCGACTGGCGCTCGGATCTGAAGAAAACGGCCATGTACGTCGCGGCATCGTGCGGCGCGTGGCTGGCGGCCGTCTACACCGGTACGGGACAGAAGAGAAAAGAGAAAATTCGCCGCAAAAAAGCGGCGCCTCATCCCCAGGAGGGATAAGAAGCATGGCGCAGACAACGTACATAGAGATTGAAGGCCAGCGGGTGAAAAAGCTGCCTGCCCGTTCGGGAAAGCGTACCAACGCCGGGCAGCAGCATGTATTCGTCATAGGAAGCAAGGGGATTCCCGCGCGCTACGGCGGTTTTGAAACTTTTGCGGAAAAATTGACAAAGTATCGCAAAAGTAGCCGCCTCCGCTATCATGTGGCGAGGATGGCGGAGGATTCCCTGCGCTATGAGTACAACGAGGCGGAGTGCTTCGATATAAAGACGCCGCCAATCGGCGCGGCCAGGGCCGTGTGGTACGACATAGCCGCCCTGCGCGCGGGTATCCTCTGGTGCCGGGAACATCCGGAGGTCAAACGCCCGGTATTTTATGTGCTGGCCTGCCGCATAGGCCCCTGGATCGGCGGATTCAAAAAGAGGATTAAGCAGCTGGGAGGCCGGCTGTATGTCAACCCGGACGGGCATGAATGGAAACGGCGCAAGTGGAACCGGCTGATTCGCTGCTATTGGAAATGGTCGGAACGGCTGATGGCAAAACACGCCGACCAAATGGTCTGCGATAGCGTCTGCATCCAAAAATACATAAAGGCCGAGTATGCCCGCTACGGCGTAAAAACGGTTTACATTGCCTATGGCGGCGACGACGATATGAATTCGGCGGCCGGTAAGGGCGCCTGCGCGGCCCGGGGCGGCAGGGACGCGGCAGAGGAGAAAGCGGCGGCGGAGGAGAAGAACGCCGCAGAGGAGAAGAGCGCCGCAGACAAGAAGAGCGCGGCAGAGGAGAAAGCGGCCGCAGAGGAAAAGGGTGCCGCAGATAAGAAATTTGCTGAATGGCTGGCGAAAACAAGGACAACGGCAAAGGGATATTATCTTGCGGTGGGGCGGCTTGTGCCGGAGAACAACGCGCAGATCATGATCCGGGAATTTATGGCGTCGGATACAAAGCGGGATTTTGTGATCCTCTCGACTCCCAACGCCCCTTTTTTGAAAAAATTGGAAAAGAAGCTGCATTTCTCCCGCGACCGCCGCATTAAGTTCGCGGAAGCAGTCTACGATGCGGGGCTTTTAAAGAAGATCCGCGAGAATGCCTGCGGATATTTTCACGGCCATGAGGTGGGCGGGACGAATCCCAGCCTGTTGGAGGCGCTTGCAAGCACGGAGGTAAACCTTCTTCTGGATGTCAAATTCAACCGGGAGGTTGCCGGCGTCGGCGCTCTTTACTGGACCAAGGAAGCCGGAAACCTGGCCGACCGGATCGCGGCGGCGGACAGGATGAGCCGGGAGGAAATCCGCGCGATCGGCGAAAGAGCCAGGCGGAGAATCGCAAAAGCGTATCGGTGGGAGGAGATTGTGCGCAGGTACGAAACGCTGTTTTTAAAAGGGAGCGCGCCGGGCTCGACGGATCAGGCGGCAGACGGTATCAAAATGGGAGACGGACGAGACGCTGCCGGATATCCGGCAGGCCAAGCGTCTTGCGGTGCTGTACGGGCTGTCTCTGGACGAATTGGTGGAGTTTGACATCAACGTTCGGGAGATTCAGGAGGTGATTGATAAGACAAGTGAGAAAGTGTCCGATCAGATCGACTGGACAAAAGCCTGGAGCAAAAAATACCCGGTGCTGGCCCAGTATCAGGGGAAAGTGGACACGGCCTGCTACGCGGCAGAACTGGATCGGCTGCTAAAAGACCTGGAAAAGAGATACGGGTATAATGAGCTGGATTCGTTCCTGGTGCTCAAGGATATCCTGGCATCGGTCTGGAAGGAAAGAAAGAAGTAAAAGGAAAAGGAAAAGGCGTGTGCCCCTCCCCGGAGGGGCATGCTATAATGTTTTTAAAAGATACTGTGAGGAGAAAAAACATGCTGACGATTTGTAAAGCAGACTGGTGCGGCGAATGCCCGCAAAAGGAAGCCTGCGGCGGCTGCGCGGAGACAGACGGCCATCCCTTTGGCGGCAGCTGTATTGCGGCCGAGTGGATCAAAAAAGAAGGCTTTGAAGCATACCAGGCCAGGAAACAGAGAGTGATTAAGGAAATAAACGCATTGGGAATCAAAGGCCTGCAGGTCACCGACCTAAATGTACTGAACGGCTTTTATGTAAACATGGAGTACTGTCTCCCGAACGGCCGGAGGGTAAAGCTTTTGGAGGACAACCGCACCTACTGGGGAAACCAGGTCGAAATCCCCGGAAGCGAGAGATGCTACGGCATCGCAGCGGACGATGCGTACCTGCTGGTATGCGAATACGGATGTGACGGAGCCGATCCGCAGATTGTCCTTTACCAAAGGCGGGGTTGAGAAAGAAGCCTTGTGCAGGGCGGCCAAAGCCGCCCTCTTTCAAGCCAGGTCTTTGACACAAAAGCCCCTTGTTTTTAAATCGCGGTAGTGCCGGCCCTTTATGGCCGTAAACTTTAGTACGCAGTAATCCGGATCGGCGACGCCCTGCCGGTAATACATGAGATCGCCGGTCTGCCAGATTTCTTTCTTGATGCCCTTATCTTGCAGCACCTCCATCGTGCCGGTCAGCAGTACCCCCTCATAGCAAAACCGTCCCTTATTGTAAAAATAAATGCCGGCCTTCGGATTTTTCATAAACTGCTGCGCGCGCCAGGAGGAGGTATTGGTCGAGAAATAAAAACAATTCCCGTCGATTTTACGCGGCATAAACATGGCTTTCACACAGGGGAAGCCGTCCTCGTCTACAGAAGCAATCAAAGCTACGTTCTGTTTTTTTATAAATCCGATCAACTGTTCTCTCGTTTTCATGGCAATTCCTCCTCGTTTTAAATTCCGCTGCCGGACGGCAGGTTTTTGCTCAGGGTGTCAAGGATGCGGGCTAAGTACTGCTCAAACAGGCCTTGTTCCTCTGGTGAAAATCCCTGGTAAAACAAGGCGTTCATCTGCTGCGATACCTTCTCGTATTTTTCCTGCAGCGCTTTCGCGGTATCCGTGAGCGATACAATGACCTGGCGGCGGTTGGAGGGGTTGACCGTCCTCTCGATGATCCCCTTGTTCACCATGCCGTTTATGACCATCGATACTGTATTTTTCGCAAGCGAAGTTTGCCGGCTGATTTCGCTGATGGTGAGACGGTCGGTTTTCCATAGGATAAAAAGGATTCTTCCCTGCCCGCTGGTTAATTCAATCCCGTTTTCAAGCAAGAGCCGCTCGAAAATTCTGTCCTGGAGCTGTTTGATTTGTGAGATGTAAAAGCCGCCTTTGGTTTCCATAGTCTTTTCCTTCAATCGTATTAGAATATTTCTATATAGAACAATTATTATCCTATCATAACGAGGGAAAAAGTGCAAGACATTATTCCGGTAAGAACAAGTAGCGCTTGTTCCCTTTAGAGTTTTCCGTTATAATAAATTCATAGCCGCGTACCAATTCTTTAACGAAGGGCGGGGAATGCAGGGGGGCTGCTCCTGCGCTATGGCAGCCTGCGGATATGGGATTGAAGAAATACAAAAGCGGCTGCCGTCCTAAAGGAAAGGAACCAACAATGGAACTAACGAATGAACAGCGTCGCTGCATGGGACTGGAAGAGACAGCCCCTTCCTGGGAACGGGTCCCGTTTTGCCACAACGACGTCCTCTATTTTGACGGGGATATAATCCGCAAATGGGTCATTGACCGGCAAAACTATTTTGCCGAATACAGCTACCATATTCAAACCTCCCATGACCGGACAAAACTCTGCGCTAAGACAGGAAAGGGCAAGGAGAAAAATCTGAATCAGGCCAATTTGCAGCGGATGGGCAGCGAAGGCGTCTACTTCTCCTTTGAAAAAGGCGGCTTTTACCTGGCGAATCGAACGAACCAGCGCACCTACTATTCCTCAGGGACAGCCGGCCTTTCCGCTATGACAGAAGAGGAATTTGCGGCTTTCCTGGACCGCTGGGTGGCGGAGACCGACGAAGAGGAGCAAAAGCGGGTGCAGGAATTTGCCACGGCGAAACGCCGGCACTGCAAATACCGGGAGGGAGATTTTTTTCGCTTTCGCCTTGATCGTACCCATTACGGATACGGACGGATTCTCCTGGACGTCGAAAAGCGCCGCAAAGAAGGAGCCAAAGACTGGAATATCCTGATGGGGCGGGCGCTGATCGTCAAAGTGTATCATATCGTTACCAAAGACCCGGCCATGCAGGCCGCCGAGCTGGTAAAATATGCGGCCTGTCCGGCCCAGTATATTATGGACAACCGTTTCTATTACGGCGAATATGAGATCATCGGCAACGCGCCCCTGGAAGAAGAGCACGATTATCCGATCCTTTACGGCCAGAGCATCAGCGCCAGGGATCGTGACAAGCTTCTGCTGCAGATCGGCCCGCTCTACCGTGAACTTCCCTTGGCGGGACGCAGCGTCATTCCCGGAACCAGTCTGAACAACGGCATCAGCTTTGCGCTCTGGGAGGGGAAGCGGATGCTAAAGGCATGCATAGCGGCCGGTTCGAATGCGCCGTATTGGGAGAGGGACGCGTCCTTTGCCTGCAGTGACCTGCGCAATCCCATAAACCGCGGATTACTGGAACAGGTATTGGCGCAGTTTGGAGTCAGGGAGGAGACATATTTTGGATGAAGGGGTAATTTACGAAATTCTTTCGGTGGTAGAAGAAATCCCGGAGGGCCGCGTCGCTACATACGGACAGATTGCCAAGCTGACGGGCAGGGATAAAAACGCGAGACTGGTGGGAAAAATCCTCAGCCATGCGGAGTATTACGGCCAATATCCCTGTCACCGCGTGGTAAATCATGCAGGCCGGCTTGCTCCCGGATGGAAGGAACAGAAAGAATTGTTAGAACAGGAAGGCGTCTCGCTCAAGGACGCAAACCATGTCGATCTGAAAAAATATCGCTGGGATTGCTGAGGGGGAGAAGAAATATTGTCGGTATAATGCTCACATAGGTAGTGTCTCTGATAGACGTTGCTTTCTGTTTTTATAGGTAAAGGGTTTGAATGAAAAAGTGGATAATTATTATGAATATCCTGAAAATTATTGAATTGAAATGAATAAGACCAACTAAAATGTTCTGTACATTGTTGATTTCTTGTATTTCTGCAACCTGTTGTCTATACCAAAGTATCTATTTAAGGCATCTATGTATTCTATGTCTTTATCCTCTTTTACCCTTCCTAAGAATATATAATCGTCTTTATATATCTCATTTCCTATGTCATTAACTAAAGATTTACCGCAGGAAATCTCAAATTTCTTTAATATATTCATACCTAAAAGGGAAACTCCTTTGCTGTCGTAGTTTATTTTTACATCGGCATCCCCTATGTAACATCCACCAATAGATAGCTTTTGTATGCTGTGATAAAAGCACACGGTGTTATCCTTTTGCAGATCGTCATCATCCATATCCTGTATTGCTGGAAATTTTTCTTCTATTGTATTTACGCTTTTAGAACGCTTACATTTTATTTTCCCTTGCCTAAATCTTTGGATATCTTTAAACTTCAAGTCTTTCATTAAACGAGTGATTTTTTGTTCGCCATATCGTTTTGGCAACAAAGTTTTTAAGTTCAGTCTCGTAAACATACAGCCTGTATCTATTCTTACGGTTCCGGACAGTGGGAACTCCAGCACAGAACATTCGGCATATTGTAATTCAACATCAAAGCTATTGTCATCCAATGGCACTAAAAAATAGGATTTCATTGATTTCCTCTTCTTTCTAATTTAATAGTCCATGTCATATTCGTCTGATTTATCCTTGTAAAATACAAAAAATTTATCCTCTTTTGTTAAATTGACATCTGGTTCATCGTTTATTGATGCTACGATTCCTTCTCCAAAGCTTGTTCCTGGTATTGGATGGTAATCTCTCAGTACTATTTTTACACCGAAGATACCTCTTAAAGCGGCTGTTCTAATGGTGTCCCCAATATGAATGTCCCCTAAAGCTAAACCTCTGCGTACCATACCTTGCTTACTCCTTTCACAATTTGTTTCTCAACCTTCAAGCAGAACCCTATTTTATCGATAGTTTTATTTTATTGCTTTTCTGCGGAAATATCAATTAAATATTCAAATATCCAAACAATCACAAAAACCAGCCAAACAATCACAAACGCTTCCCACCGCCATTTTTTTACCGTATTCTCTTTTTGACAAGAAACGAACAGATACCAGGCGTCACGGCGCCGGGTGTTTAGAATCGATGAACAACAGGGAGGACATGAAACATGAGCATTTCCAGAAGAGACTTCTTAAAGGGTGCGGCCGCCGGCGCGTTGAGCTTCGCGGCTGCCGGCGTACTGGGGGCCTGTGCCGGTGACGGTACGTCGAGTGCGGCCGAGAGCACGGCAGCGCCGACCGAAGGGGCGACTACGGCCGCGGTTACGGAAGCGGCGACGGAAGCGGCGGAGACGGCGGCCGCCGAAACGCAGGCCGCGGCTGCGGGTACGGATTATGAAATCAGCGATACGGTAGAGACGGAGGCGGTCGTTATCGGCTGCGGCGCGGCCGGAATCCACGCGGCGCTGACGCTGCAGGCCGCCGGCGTAAAAACGGTCCTGCTGGAGAAAGGCGACAGCTGCGGCGTATCCAACGGCGCGATGGCCGGCGGTCCGGCTCTGGCCGAGACGCGGGTACAGGCGGCAGAAAATGCGACGGTTACGGTGCAGACGCTCTACGAATGCGAATATGGTTTCAGCCGCGGTACGGTCAACGGTGCGCTCCTGCGCCGCTGCATCGATCAGGGCGAGCGCGTGGTCTCGAATTTCATGGACAACGGCGTAAACATGGGCCTGCGGGTGGATGCCTATGGCATGGGCTTTCGCGCCCGGCACAATTTTGCGGATGCCGAAGGCAAGCAGTTAGCCGGCGCCGGCCGTTTTCAGCCGCTGGTTGACAAGCTGACCGCAGACGGCGGTGCATTTGAAACCGGCCGGGAAGCCGTAAAACTGGTAAAAACCGGCGATGCCGTAACCGGCGTAATCGTGAAAGACACGGCCGATGGAAGCTATATCCAGTACAACGCCAAGGCCGTGCTGGTGGCGACGGGCGGTTACGCCGGCAACGATGCGCGCCTGCGCGAGCATTTCGGCGATATCAATATCTGGCCGCTGTGCAATACGCTGTCGACCGGCCAGGGCTACGATATGGTGCTGGAAGCCGGCGGGATCGCGGACCGCAACTGGGCGCTGTGCTGCAATGAGTTCGGCGGCGCGAACACAAAGATTCAGGATGCGCCGGCCTCCAGGATGGCTTTTGCCAGCCAGGCGCAGAAGTTTGCCATTTACGGCGGCCTGATTGTCGATCCGAACGGCGACCGCTTTATGAACGAGCAGTACCTCTCGGACCGTCCGCTGGCGCTGGGCGGCGAGATGAGCCTGCGCGTAGCCAAATATTATGCAGTGGCGGACCAGGCAATGGTAGACGGATGCCGGGAGGCAGGAATCCTTAAATATCTGGGCAATCCCGCGGACTGGTATGTCGGACAGACCGGCCTGCAGGGCGTTGTCTTATCCGAACTGGACGAAGCGATCGAGAAGGGAATCTCGGAGGGCTGGATCTGCAAGGGCACGTTACAAGAGTGTGCGGAATCGTTCGGGCTTACGAATCTGCAGGCGGCCGTGACCGCCTACAATGAGATGTGCGCAGCCGGCAAGGATACGCAGTTTTTCAAGGACAGCTATCTGATGAAGGAGATGACGGGCGATACCTACTATGTGTTTGAGTACGAACCTTCGATCTGGTGTACCTTCGGCGGGGTCAAGACCGATGCGTACTGCCGTGCGGTTGACGGCACACAGCAGCCGATTCCCGGCCTGTATGTAGCCGGCGTGGACAACGGGAGTCTCTACTGCAGCCCTTACTATGAGAACGAAGGCGCGGCCCTGGGCGCGGCCTACACCAGCGGAATCGTAGCGGGCGACTGCATGATCGAATATATCAACAGCCTGTAAGGCGGATCGAAAAAACGGGTAAAAGCAGGGCAAACGGCGGATTTATGAGAGAATCCGGCTGTTTCGCCCTCTTTTTCTTTACCTGCGGGCCGAATGTGTGATATAATTTCGTCATTCATGGCAGAAGGTTTTTTGCCGATCCGGCAGACAGGGAGGTACTATGATCCATATCGCGATTGTGGAGGACGAAGCCGTAGAGCGGGACAGGATAAAAGAATACGCGCAGCGGTTTGCGCAGGAGAGGCAGCTCCCCGTTCAGATCCGTACCTTTTCGGACGGCGTGGGCATTGTCTCGCCATACGAAGCAGTCTACGACGTGATTTTTCTGGACATCCAGATGAAAATCCTCGACGGGCTGAAAACGGCGGAAGCAATCCGTGCCAAAGACGAGGAAGTGATCCTGGTGTTCATCACCAACATGGTCCAGTACGCGCTCAAAGGGTATGCGGTCAACGCCTCCAACTTTATTCTCAAACCGGTGACCTACTTTGCCTTTGTGCAGGAGATGCGGCAGATTCTTAAAAAACTGGCGCAGAAGAAAAGCCGCTCTGTGCCCTTAAAAGTCGAGGACGGCATGATCCGCCTGGCCCTGCACGATCTGTATTACGCGGAAATGACAAACCGCAAAGTCCTCCTTCATACGCGGGGCGGCGCGTATACCGTGACGGGGACGTTATTAAAACTGGAGGAACTGCTGGACGACGACCGTTTCTTTCGCTGCCACAGCGGTTTTCTGGTCAATATGCAGTACCTTCATAAAATCCAGGGAACCAGCGTGCTTTTGAATCCCGGAAACGTGGAAGTACCCCTGAGCCGTCATAAGAAAAAAGAACTGGAGACCCGCCTGATTCAGTATTTACAGGAGCAGCTGTAAGATGGAACGATATGATTGGTATTATATTTTCAGCAGTCTTTTTTTAAACGCGTCGATGACCCTCTTGGCGCACGGTTATTTTTGCCTGTTTGCCAAACGCCGCCCGACGCGCCTGCGCCGCCTGTTCTTTTTCCCCTGTCTGGCGGCAATCAGCCTGGCCTGGCTGCTGCCCCTGCGGGCAAGCTTCTTTTACTTCTTTACGCTGATCTTATATTTGAGTTATGCGCTGTATGCCCGCGTGGTGTTTGGCTTTCGCCGGCAGGAGTCCGTTTTGTATACGATGCTGTTTTACTTTCTGACTCATTTTATTGTCCGCACGGCCAGCTGGATGTCGGTGCATTTTTGGGGCTTCCACTTTATGGACCGGGGCGCCGAGCTTTTGCCGGCGCTTGCGGGCAATGCGCTGATCGTAGCGTTTTCCGTTCTGGTACTCCTGGTGTTCCGAGAAAAGCTGCGGGTTTTGGCAGGCTATCGTTTGTCGGCGCGGGAATTTCTGGACAGTGTTTTGCTGGGCGCGCCCCTGATTTATTTTTGTCACTCCCAATACCTAATGACGGTAGACTATCTGCATTTTCCGCCGCAGATCGTATTGATGCGCGGCGTAATCAGTCTGTGCGCGGTCTATGCCCTGGTAGGGATTATCAGCACCAATAAAAGCCGTTCGGAGCAGTTGGAGGTGCAGAAGATCCAGGGGCTTCTAAAAAGCCAAGCCGAAAGCAGCGGATTCAGCTGATCTGTCTGTTGGACGGACGGCTCTTTGATTTCATCAGCCCGATGGATTTGTGTACGATTTTTGGCAATGCCCTGGACAATGCCATTGAGAGCGCCCGTACCCTGGCCGATGAAGAGAAAAAAATGATCCACGTAAAAGCGGAAAAAGAAAAGGGGTTTTTGCTTCTGTGCTTTGACAATTATTATGAGCATGATTTAAACTGGGAAAACGGAGAACTGAAAACGAGCAAGAGCGAAAAGGAAAACCACGGCTATGGCTTAAAAAGCATCGGCTTTGCGGTGAAAAAATACCATGGGAGCATAGTCAGCCGGACCCAAGACGGCCGGTTCCGGCTGACTGCTGCCTTCCCTGTGGAGGGGCGGGATTAAACCCTGTATGCGCCGGCGTGAATCTGCATCACGTCATCATCGCGCCGTCCACGGAAAGGATCTCGCCGGTGACATAGCTGCCCATATCGCTGGCTAAAAACAGGAACGCGTTGGCGATGTCCTCGGGCTCGCCGATCCTCCCTAAGGGAATGCGGGCGATCATCGGCTGGATCATGGCCTCAGGCAGGGCCGCCACCATATCGGTCTTGGTGATGCCGGGCGCGACGGCATTGACGCGGATCCGATCCTTGCCAAGCTCTCTGGCCAAGGAACGGGTCAAGCCGTTTACGGCAAATTTGGAAGCCGGGTAGCCGCTGCCGGAGGGCTGGCCGTACAGGCTGACCATGGAGCTGGTGTTGATGATAACGCCGCCGCCCTGCTCCTTCATAATACGGGCCGCCGCCTGGCAGCAGATATATACGGCGGTCACGTTGAGGTTCATAATCTTCTCGAATTCACCGGGCTTGTAGTCGCACAGCGGGGTGCTGGAGGAGACGCCGGCGTTGTTGGCCAGGATATCGAGACTTCCGAACTTGTCCTTTACCTGGGCAAACGCTGCGGCCACCGCGTCGCTGTCGGTCAAATCCGGACACAGTCCCATGACCGGATACGCGGGGTTTTCCTCCTGCAAAGCCTGCAGGGCCTTGTCTACGGTCTCCAGTCTGGAACCAAACAGGGCGACGTTGGCGCCGTTATCGAGGAATTTCTTGACGATGGCGTATCCGATTCCTCTGGTTCCGCCGGTTACAATTGCTGTTTTTCCTTTTAACATCGCTTTTACCTCATTTCCTTATATTTGTCCGTGTTTTCAGGACAGAAAGGGATACCTTTGCGGTCATTATGGATAAATAAATAACGAACCCATTCCCATTCTAGGTGATTTTTGCCGCGTTGTCAATCCTGTTTTTTACTCCAGCGTCATACTCTGCTCCAGCAGGTAACAGCCGCCGCCCATCTCCTGGAAGGAAAGGTGGACGGAGAAGTGGAAACCGTTCAGAGAAAGCTCCTTTGCGGCCGAGGAAAGGAAGCCGTTTTCATAAGCGCCGCTGTTGATAGAGTCCTGTACGGCGCCACAGAGCTCCTCGCCCCACAAGATGGCGGTCAAAGTGGACTCGCCGGGGCCGGACTCAACGAGGGTGCGCAGGCAGTGCTCGTAATAGGCTTCAAGATCATAGATTACGTCCTCCTCGGAAAGGCCCAGCGCCGGGAGGATCCCCAGTTCGGCCGGATGGCCGTAGAGCGCTTCGTAGGTAAAACGCGTTCCCGTGCAGGCCGGCAGTTCGGCGGATTTTACGTCGCGGGTATGATCGGCGAGGAAGGCATCGTCCGTCTGGTTGTAATACCCGTAGGAGATCAGACCCCGCTCGGCTAAGAGCGTGTCGTTCCAGGTCGGGTCTACGTTGTAGTATTCTCCGTCCAGGCAGACGATATTCCAGGCGTGATCCTCCACAAGGCCTTGCGGACCGTCACGGTAACTGACGGCGGTACCGACACAGTAATAGCAGGGAATCTCCAATTCAAGCAGCAGATACTGGAAAGCCCTGGCATAGCCGGCGCAGACGGCAAAACCGCCGACCAGCGCGCTGTAGGCATTTTGGTTGTAGGGCGCATTTTCGTCGTAGATAACTCCCTCCAGAAGCCGGTCATGGACGATGCGCTCCCTGGCAGCCGGCTCCGAAGCCTGCCGGGCTTCGTCAAGAATCGAAAGAGCCGCTTTCTCAAACGCCTGCCGGTTTGCCGTAAGATCCTGTGCGAGGTCGTTAAAATGCAGAATCAGTTCGATCACCTGTCCGTTCAGATGGCGGTATTCGTAGTCCCCGTCCAGCCAGAAGAGACCGGGCTGGTCGTAATAGACGGCAGTCATAACAGCTTCGGCCTCGTCCTCGGTCAGATTCCGGCAGGGTTCTAAGGAGGGCGTCTGCGCGGCCGCATAGTGGCAGACCTGGCGGTAGACGGCCTGCGCGTCTTGGCTCAGCTGGCCGTAATACGGATATAAAAGCGGGTCATACGTTACGTCCTCCCAGGCGCCGTTTGTGCTGTCCGGCCTGTCCTGGCTGGCTGCGTCCGGCTTTTCAGGCGAGTGAGAATCGGGGTTTTCCGACAAAAGGGCTGCAATGCCGTCGGACACCTGGGAAAGCTCGTCCTTAAGCTGCCCGGCGGCCCGGCATCCGCCAAGATTCAGCGCCAGACAGAGAATCAGCAGGAAAACGAAGCGATTGTGGTTGCGTTGTCTTTTCATACATTAAGAATAGTATACTTTTACTGGTTTTGCAATCAAAATCCGTCTCGATTTCACCGAATCTCCATAATATCCACTGTTATTTTCCGCAATTATGTATTATAATGATATGATACTAGGAGGTGGATCGATGGATAATGAATTTGACAAGACAGAAGAACCGCTTGCGGAGCCGTCGACAGAGATGCCGCCTGCCGCGGACAGCCGCTTTTTTCGGGGTTTTTTAAGCGGGCTTCTGACTGCTCTTTTGCTGGTGAGCGTAGTCGTGGGCGGCGCGGCGCTGGGCCGTCATATGGCGAAGCAGCAGATACAAGAGCAGCTTCCGGCCCAGGCAGACAGTATACTTACGGAGGAATTTATCGCGGAGATAAATGCGGTCTATCAGCGTATCGGTCAGTATTTCCTCTACGGTTTTGACGATAAAAAATTACAGGACGGAATGCTTTCAGGGATGCTGAATGCACTGGACGACCCGTATTCCGTGTATTATAATGAGAGTGCGCTGGAATCCTTTACGAACCAGACGGAGGGGGAATACTACGGAATCGGCTGTGTCGTGAATCAAAATCGTACAACCGGCGTGGTCACGATCGTAAAACCTTACCGCGGTTCGCCGGCCTATGAGGCAGGGCTTTTGCCGGGCGATATCGTCTACGCGGTGGGGGAGACAGAGGTAAGCGGCATGGATCTCGACCAGGTGGTATTGATGATTAAAGGGGACGAGGGAAGCGTCGTGCGTCTGTCGATTGTCAGGGAGGGCGAGGAGGAGATGCTCTACTTTGACGTCGAACGCCGGCAGGTAGAGATTCTTACCGTAGAGCACGAAATGCTGGAGGGACAGATCGGCTACATGGCGGTTTCCTCGTTTGACGGGGTGACGCCGGCCCAGTTTCAGGCGGCCTTTGAAGAGCTGAAGACGCAGGGCATGCGGGGATTGGTTATCGACATGCGCGATAACGGCGGCGGCCTTTTGACCGCGGTGGAGGAAATGCTTGATTACCTGCTGCCGGAGGGACTCATTTTCTATGCAAAGGATAAAGACGGCAACCGCTACCTGGAATATGAATCCGACGCGGCCGCGGCTCTTAACGTGCCGCTGGCAGTGCTGGTCAACGGCAACACGGCCAGCGCGGCCGAGGTGTTCAGCGGCAATATACAGGACTTTGGCGCGGGCATTCTGGTAGGGACGACGACCTTTGGCAAAGGTATCATGCAGAATACGTATACGACAAACCCGCAGGGAACGCGGGCAGTCAAACTGACGGTAGCGGATTACTATATCCATTCGGACCGCAATATTCATGGAGTGGGCTTGACGCCCGACGTGGAGATCGAGCTTTCCGAAGAGGCGGCCGGGCAGGCCGTGCCTGACAAGGCGCAGGACAATCAGCTGCAGGAGGCTGTGCGGCGGGTACGGGAACAGCTTCCGTAAAAATACGGCAGACAGAGAGGGAGGATGATACGGATGGAAGCACAGGAAGTTTTTCGGATTCTTCAATTAAAGGAGACAAAGGATAAAAATCAAATCAAGGCGGCTTACCGCCGTCTGCTGGTCCATGTAAATCCCGAGGATGACCCGACGGGGTTTAAGCGTCTGCGGGAAGCGTATGAGACGGCGATCCTGCTGGCGGACCGGCCGAACGAGGAGGAAGAGAAAGAACGGGATACGTCGCCGGTCGGCCTGTGGGTCGAGCAGGCGGCGGGAATCTACGCCTCTTTTGAAAAAAGGACGTCGCCGGAGCGCTGGAAGGAACTTTTGCAGGACGATTTGTGCCAGGCCCTGGACACGGCGGACGAGGTACGGGAACGGCTATTGGTATTTTTGATGGATCATTTTCGCCTGCCGCAGGAAATCTGGCGGATTCTGGATAAGGAGTTTTTGATTGTCGAGCAGAGACAGCAGCTTTTGGAAAAATTCCCGCGGGAATTTGTAAATTACGTCTGCTTTGAAATCGAGAACGGCGGCTTTATTGATTTCACGCTTTTTGACGGGCCGGACGATGGGGACTACGACACATATATCAACATTTATCTGCAGACAAAGCGGCTGATGGACAGCTGCATGAATATGCCGGGGGACTATCAGGAGGAGGCCTTAGCCGGCGGGGAGCCGGAGGATGAGGAGACGGCAAATCTGAGAAAATCTCTGGAGGAAGCAAAGGATTTGCTGGCGCAGCTGGAGGATACGGGGATTTACCATCCCTTTGCCGACGTCGAACGGATGCGGATCGCCCGGCGAAAGGGGAATAAGGCCGATGTAGGAGAATGCCTGCAGGCTCTTCTTCTGCAGGAGCAGACCAATCCTTACGTCGTTTTGCAGTGCGCCGCGGCCCAGGAATATTTAGGCGAATATGCGCAGGCCCGTGCCAGCTACGAAGGGCTTTTGCAGGCGCAGCCTGACAACTATCCGGCCAGCGTGGGCCTGATGCGCTGCCAGATGCAGGCAGAAGAGTGGGACGCGGCCAAAGAGCGGATTATGGACCTTCTGGATATCAGCAAGAACGATCCGCAGCTGCTTGACAGTATGCGCCAGGCCAACAGCCATTTAATTCCGCGGATGGAGGCCAGGCTGGCGGAAAACCCCGAGGACTGGGACGAACGGATTGAACTGGGGTGGTGTTATTTTCAGGAGGAGTGCGCCGAAGAATGTATTAGGCTTTTGAACGAACGGCCGCTGCCGCCGGAGCATCGCATAGATTACTGCAATATGCTGAGCCGTACCTATATGATGCAGAAGGATTACGATAAGTCGCTGCCGCTTATGAAAGAGTGGCAGGAGCAGATGATGGAACTGCCGGACAGCGACGATCCGGAAAAAAAGAAAAAAAAGCGCCGTATCGGTTATACGTTTTACGCGATCGGTTATTGCTGCCAGGAAATGGGGCGGCAGGACGAGGCATTGAAGAATTACGAGGAGTCCCTTAAGTGGGAAAAAGACGAGGATATGCTGCAGTCCTATATGATGGCGCGTGCGCAGCTTTTGTGCCGTATGGAGCGGTATGAAGAAAGCGCGGATGCCTGCGACAAGCTGATTGAGCGCAACGAGCAGTATCTGCCGGCGTATGTGTGCCGGCAGGAGTGCAGCTACCGGATGCACCGGGCGCAGGCCGTAGTGGACGATTATCACCGGGCCATTGAGATTTACCCGGCTTATCTGCCGCCTTACCGGATGGCGGCCAAGGTATTTTATTTTTACCGCCAGTATAAAAATTCGATGGAGATCATTGAAGCGGCCAGAAAACAGGGGCTTTCCTGTGCGGAACTGGATTTCTTTGAAGCCCGCAACCTGCGCTATCTGGCGGAGAAAAAAGAGGATCTGCAGCGCCCGAAGGAGCTGTGCCGCGCGGTCATTGACTGGATCCAGGGCGGCGACCCCGAACGGGAACTGGAACCCGGCGAGGACCAGCTGGAGGAAGCGGAAGTCTGGAAGGAACTGACTTTCTGCTACATGGATGAAAAGAACTGGAACGAGGCGATGGGGATTGTCGGGGAGGCCCTGCGTCATTTCCCTGGCGACGACGGCCTGCGCTACGCCAAGGCCGGGATCCTCAAGGGTCTGCAAAACTATAAGGAAGCGGAGGATATTTACCGGCAGCTGCTCACAAACCAGCCGGACAATTCGGTGATTATGGGACAGCTGGCCGACTGCCTGGAAAAGAGCGGCAAAAAGGAGGGGATCGAGGATTTGTACAAGAAGATCCTGGAGATCGACCCCGACGAGATCCGCGCCCTGTTCCGCCTGATGCATATCTATCAGGACCGTCTGAACGATGACCGCGACCTGCGGCATTTTGAACCGGCCTTTGAACTGGCAAATAAGCTTGTAAAACTGCGCCCGACCGCGTACTACCATATTGAAAGAGGCCTGCTTTTGAGCGATGTCTACCGCCTGGAGGAGGCCAACGAGGATTATCAAAAGGCCATGGAACTGGAGCCGGATAACCTCTATGCTCAGAACAACATGGGCGTGAATTATCAGCATATGGACCGCTACGAAGAGGCGGAGGGGTATTACCGGCGGGCGATCGAACTTCTGACAGAAGAGGAGAAAAGTATTTTACCCTGGAAAAACCTGGCCGTGCTGTATCTGATCCAGGGACGTTTCGCCGAGGCGCTTAGGTGCCTGGGGGAAAATGAAAAGCTGTTTCCGGGGCGCGCTTCCTTTTACATGGACCGGGCCGAAGTCTACGAGCGCATGGGGCGCTACCGGGACGCGATCCGGGAGCTGGAAGCGTATTTGCAGGATAAAGATTCCCGCTCTAAGCGCGCGCAGGTGGATATCGCCGACGACTATGCGTCCCTGGGCGATCTGCGTGAAGCGCAGAGACGGTACAAAAAGCTTTTAAAGAAGTATCCCAACGATGCCTGGGTGGAGCGCCAGTACGCCGCACATCTGATTGAGGTGACCCGCGATTACAAGACGGCCTACCACCTGCTGCACAACCGGCTGGCGAATGAGACACAGGACAACGAGTCAACGTTCCAGACGCTGGTGATGATGCTGGAGGTATGCTATTACCTGAAAAAGCAGAAGGAACTGGCCCGCTATTACGCGCGGGCGCAAAAGTACCTGGAAAGCCTGCCGCAGAAGGATGAAAGCTATATGGGGATTTTGGCCTCGGCGCCTTCGTATCTGTTCCGGCTGGGGGAACTGTACTTATACGGCGGAAAGCTTGAGAAAGCCGAGGAATGCTTTACGCGCATGATGGGCTGCCGCCGCTGCGATTTCTGCCATTACGGCGGCTGCTATGAGGCGCAGCTGGGAATGGGGCTTGTACGGCTTTTCCAGAAACGATTTGAGGAAGCGGAAGGATATTTCCGGCGCTGCCTGGAGATCAACCCTCACAATGAGACTAGCAAGTATTACTTAGAGAACAGAAGGAAATGGTAAGGAATGATTATTGGAATTGATTTAGGAACCACCAACAGCCTGGCGGCCTATTTTACGCCGGAGGGGGCGCAGCTGATCCCGAACCGCCTGGGTAAGCATTTGACCCCGTCGGTCGTTAGCATCGATGAGGAGGGACAGGTTTTCGTGGGGGAGACGGCGCAGGAACGGATGCGTCTCTACCCGTTGAGCGCGGCTTCGGTTTTTAAGCGAAGCATGGGCAGCGACAAGGAATTTGTGCTAAGCGGCAAGTCCTACCGGGCGGAGGAACTGTCGTCCTTTGTACTGCGCTCCTTAAAGGAGGATGCCGAGGAATTCCTGGGAGAACCGGTCACGGAGGCGGTCATCAGCGTGCCGGCGTATTTCAATGACAGCCGGCGGCGGGCGACCAAACGGGCGGGAGAGCTGGCGGGGCTTACCGTGGAGCGCATCATCAGCGAACCGACGGCGGCGGCCATTGCCTACGGCCTGTATCAGGAAAACCGCAACACCCGCTTTCTGGTCTTTGACCTGGGCGGCGGTACGTTTGACGTATCGATTTTGGAACTGTTTGAAAATATTCTTGAGGTACGCGCCGTGGCCGGAGACAATTTCCTGGGCGGCGAGGATTTCACCGACGCGCTGATTAAGCTGTTCTGCGAGACACAGGGTCTTAATCCGCTGGAGATGGACTTAAAATCGCTGGAAAGCCTGTACCACCGGGCGGAGGAATGCAAACTGGCCTTTTCGCAGTCCAATGTCTGCACGCTTAGCTTTCATTACCAGGATAAGGAGTATGAGCAGACGATCAGCGCTCCGGAATACGAGGCGGCCTGCGGCGATCTGCTGGAGCGGATCCGCCAGCCGATCAAACGCAGTCTGAGCGACGCCGGCGTGCGTCTTTCGGAGATTGACAAGGTCGTGCTGGTCGGCGGGGCGACGAAGATGCCGATGATCCGCCATTTTGTGGCCAAGCTGTTTCGCCGCCTGCCCGACGCTTCGGTCAATCCCGACGAGGCGGTGGCTCTGGGCGCGGCGATCCAGGCGGCTATGAAGGAGAGAAACGCGGCGATCAAAGAAGTAATCTTAACCGACGTCTGTCCGTTTACGCTGGGCACGGAGGTAGTGCGGGAAATCGAAGAAGGGCACTACGAGGGCGGCCACTACTGCCCGATTATTGAGCGCAATACCGTAATTCCCGCCAGCCGCACCGAGCGGATGTACACGATCCGCGACAATCAGACGCGGATTACCGTGCAGATTCTGCAGGGGGAGAGCCGCTTTGCCCGCAACAATCTAAGCCTGGGCAAGCTGGAGATCGACATCCCCAAGGCCAAGGCCGGCGAAGAACCGGTGGATGTGACCTACACCTACGACATCAATTCGATCCTCGAGGTCGAGGTAAAGGTAGTATCGACCGGCAAGACCGTGCGCCAGGTCATCAAGAGCCAGTTTACGCAGATGAGCGACGAGGAAATCGAAAAGCGTCTGCAGGATTTGTCGTATTTAAAAATTCATCCCCGCGACCAGGAGGAGAACAAGCTTCTTTTATTAAAGGGGGAGCGGCTCTACGAGGAAAATGTGGGAAACAAGAGGCTTTTGATCGAGCAGGAATTGAATCTGTTTGAAAAAGCGCTGGACAGCCAGGAATCAGCGCAGATTGCGCAGGCCAGAAGCCGTCTGCAGTCCTTTTTGGAGCGGATCGAAAAACAGTGAAGAGGATTTTCGGGTATCTGAAACCCTACCGGCTCCGCATGGCTCTGGGCCTGGCGATTAAATTTACCGGAACGGTCGTTGAGCTGGCGATTCCCTGGATCCTTTCTTATATGATTGACCATGTAATCCCCTTAAAAGACGCGGGACGGATTTATCTTTGGGGCGGCGCAATGCTTCTGTGCGCGGTCATTGCCCTGATTTTCAATATTACGGCCAACCGTATGGCTTCTCTGGTATCAAGAAACGCGACCGAGCAGATCCGAAACGATCTGTTCGGCCGTGTGCTCTATCTGTCAAATCGGCAGATGGACGGCTTTACGCTGCCGTCGCTTACGTCGAGACTGACCACGGATACTTATAACGTACATCAGATGCTGGGGATGATGCAGCGTCTGGGCGTGCGCGCGCCGATCCTCTTTTTGGGCGGAATCCTGATTACGCTGACACTCGATCCGGTGCTGACGCTTACGATGCTCACTGTCATGCCCTTTATTGTGGCGCTGTTAGTTTTTATCAGCCGGGTCGGCGTACCGATGTTTACCCGGCTGCAGAAAAAAATCGACCAGTTTGTGCGGGTCGTGCGGGAGGACGTGTCCGGTATCCGCATTATCAAGGCACTGTCAAAAGAAGATTATGAGCGCGGGAAATTCGGCGCGTACAACGAAGAAGCGGCCGAACAGGAGCGCCGGGCCGGCCTGGTGATGAGCGCTTTAAATCCCGGCGTCAACCTGTTTCTCAACACCGGCATGGTGCTGGTGCTTTTGGTCGGCGCGGTGCGGGTCGGGCGGGGGCAGGTACAGCCAGGGGCTTTGATTGCTTTTTTAAGCTATGTGACGCTGATCCTGAACGCGATTATTTTTGTATCCCGCATGCTGGCGATCTATTCGCGGGCCAGCGCTTCGGCAAAGCGGATCGAAGAAGTACTGGACTGCGCGCAGGATCTGCAGCCGATGTCTGAAGAGGAAGTAAAGCGGCTGTGGCCGGGAACGCCGGAGAAAGACAACAAGGCGATGGCCGGCAGGCCGGCCCATATGGAAGATACGGCAGAAAAACCGGCCGGCGGCAGGACGACGGCCGCGCCGTACATAGAGTTTGACCACGTAACGTTTTCGTATCATAAAAAAGAACCTAATCTGCGGGACCTTTCGTTTTCGCTGGCAAAAGGGCAGACGCTTGGCATCTTAGGCGCTACCGGGTCCGGAAAATCCACGGTCCTTCAGCTGCTGCAGCGTTTTTATGACGTGGACGACGGCGCGGTCCGCATCCACGGACGCGATGTGCGCACTTATTCGCCGGAAGAACTGCACCGACTGTTTGGCGTCGTGTTCCAGAATGATTTTATTACCCGCGACACGATCGCGGAAAACATCCGCTTTGGCCGGGAACTGGACGGGGAAGCGGTAAGGCAGGCGGCCGGGTATGCGCAGGCCCGCCGTTTTATCGAAGAAAAGCCGCAGGGCTTTGACACGGTCGTCGCGGTCAAGGGCGCCGATTTAAGCGGCGGCCAGAAACAGCGGCTGTTAATCAGCCGGGCGCTGGCGGCGCATCCGGCGATCCTGATCCTGGATGATTCCATGAGCGCGCTCGACTACCGCACCGACGCGGCGCTTAGGGGACAGCTAAAAGAGCATTTCGGCGATACGACCTCGGTGATTGTGGCACAGCGGATCAGCTCTGTCCTTCACGCGGACCGAATCCTTATACTGGACGAAGGCCGGATGGCCGGTTTTGGGACGCAGGAAGAGCTGGCAAAGAACTGCCGGATTTATCAGGAGCTTTGCAGGATTCAGACAGGGGAAACACCATAAAGGTGTCCCATTATGCCCTGAAAACACGGGCAGATAGAAGAAACACCACAAGGGTGTCCCATTATGCCCTGAGAACACGGGCAGATAGAAGAAACACCACAAGGGTGTCCCATTATGCCCTGAGAACACGGGCAGACAGAGGAAACACCACAAGGGTGTCCCATTATGCCCTGAGAACACGGGCAGACAGAGGAAAGGAAGGCGTGGAGGATGGCAGGTAGAGGGCACGGATCAGGCCCGGGCGGGCGTTCTTTTGCAGGGGGCAGCTTCCGGGGCGGCCCGGGAGGCATCCGCGGCGGCGCGCCTCAAATGGAACCGGAACGCCGCCGTCATACGCTGCACCGGCTGATCTTGTTTTTAATGGAATATAAATGGGGTTTTGGCGCTGCCTTTATCCTCTCGGTTGGCGGCAACCTCCTGGCGCTGATCGGCCCGCAGCTGTCCGGTCAGGCCGTGGATGTGATTGAAAAGGGCCTTGCGGCCGGGCATATTGAATTTGAGCGAGTCGTCACAATCTGTTTGTGGATGCTCTTTTTCTACTGCCTGTCGTCAATCCTGACCTATATCCTGTCAGCCTGGATGCTGAAAATCAGCAAACAGATTTCCCTGCGGCTGCGGCGGGAGGTGTTTGACCGCCTTTTGTCACTGCCGGTCAGTTATTTTGACGAACATGCGATCGGAGATATAATCAGCAAGATTTCCTATGACATCGATACGCTCAACGGAGGTATCTCTCAGGACCTGGTGGCGATCTTTTCCAGCGTGATTACGGTGGCCGGTTCGCTTCTGTCAATGATCCTGATTTCGCCGAAACTGGTGTGCGTATTTGCCGTCACGGTGCCGCTGTCGATGCTGCTGACCAAAAAAATTACCAGCTTAACACGGCCGATGTTCCGCCGCCGTTCGGGAAAACTGGGCGAACTGAACGCTCTTTCCGAAGAACTGATTACAGGGCAGAAAACGCTGAAAGCGTATCACCAGGAGGAAAATACCCGTGTAAAATATGCGGCCATGAACGAAGCCGCCGCCGAAGCCTACTATCAGGCCGATTACTACGGCGCGATGGTCGGGCCCTTCGTGAATTTTATGAATAACCTTTCCATGACCCTGGTAAGTGTCCTGGGAGCGCTGATGTACCTGCGGGCCGAGATTTCTCTCGGACAGATTTCAGCCTTTGTGCTCTACTCCCGCAAATTCTCCGGCCCGATCAACGAAGTGGCGAATATCATGGGCGAGCTGCAGTCGGCGCTGGCCGCGGCCGAACGCATTTTCCAGCTGTTAGACGAAGAACCCGAAAAAGCCGACGCTCCGGGAGCCGTGGAACTAAACAACGCCCGCGGCCGTGTCACGTTAAAAGACGTATCCTTCGGTTATCACCCCGAAAAACAAATTCTCCATCACCTGAACCTGGACGTAGAACCCGGCAGCCAGATTGCCATCGTCGGCCCTACCGGCGCCGGCAAGACGACGCTCATTAACCTGCTGATGCGTTTTTATGACGCCGACGAAGGAACCATTCAGGTCGACGGGCGCGATATCCGTGAAATCACCCGTAAAAGCCTGCGCCGCCAATACGCGATGGTATTACAGGATACCTGGCTGTTTGAAGGAACGATTTACGAAAACATTGCCTACGGAAAAACGGACGCAGCCAAAGCAGAAATCGAGCGAGCCGCCCGCATGGCCGGCATTCACTCCTATATTTTACAGCTGCCCCAAGGCTACGAAACGATACTGACCGACGAAGGAACCAACATCAGCAAAGGCCAGAAACAACTCCTAACGATCGCCCGCGCGATCCTCTTAGACGCCCACATGCTGATTCTGGACGAAGCCACCTCCAACGTAGACACCCGCACCGAACAGCGTATCCAAAAAGCAATGACCACACTGATGCAGGGCAAAACCTGCTTTATCATAGCCCACCGTCTCTCAACGATCATCCACGCCGACCGGATTTTAGTGGTAAAAGACGGAAACATCATTGAACAAGGAACACACGCAGAACTATTGGAAAAGAAAGGCCTCTACGAAGAACTATATAGAGCACAATATTCATAAGGTTTCTGAGGAGTGCGAAAAAAGATATACATGATCTGTCACTAAATGTCCGGGCATAGAAAAACCACCCTAAAACTTTGACGAGTAACCGGGTGGCATTTCTATGCTGCTTGTATAGGTCAACCCCTTGTGGGCGGTTGTTTCTTTTATGTTATTATTCTACCACATTTATAGAAAAAACACAAGAAATTTTTTTTCCTCCTGGCATTCCTTTTTTTACCCCGGTACCTCTCCCAACATTCCCCCGGCGATGCCAGCATGTTTTTCCACCGATACCGTTGTTTCCCATCTTTTCCTGTCCTGTATACGATATTACGCGAGGAACCTCATTTGACGAAATATACAGTTTAACGAACGCAAGTTCCCGGACTATGGTAAGATAATACGATACAGCATTCATAAAAATCGTCTTATTTGAGCGATTTTTACATTTTTTGCGGCAAGGCGAGATAGTCCGGAAAAACTTCTTGCCAAAACATTGAATCTGCGCTATACTATTACCACGTTGTATCCGCGCCGTGGAGGATCTGGCGCGGCATACATACATAGAGGCGCAGACATGACTTTACTCGAAAGGGAGTACTCAACCCGAGGTAAGTCATTTTTTGTTACAGCGTCAAGTTAAAGCGATATCATTGTATCGATGCGAATCCGGGAACGAGCAGGGATCGTTTTTGGAGAGACGGCAGGAGGGAAGCGTGGCGGGACAAAAAAAACGCCGGGGACGCCGCAGTTATCTGGAGGATTTTAAGAGAACGGCTTCCGGTGAATACATTTATAAGGGACCATGCCACTCTTATCAGGAGGACGGTTTAAGCCGCCAAAAAGCATTGGCGGTTCTGTGGCTTTTGACGATAGCAATGGCTGCCTCGGTCGTAGCCGGCGGCTGTATGCCGGCGGCCGGACTGATGGATTGCTGGTATGTGATTCTGCCGTGGGGATTCAGCCTGGTTGCGGTTGTGTCCGTCGTATGGCTGATGGGCCGGCTGACAGCCGGAGGCGACCCTTTGCGCGACTATGTATACCGGGCTACGGTTCTGCAGAGCCGGCTGCGCGGGAATCTGGTGTTTTTTCTGGCAGCAGCTACGCTGGCCGGCGAGACGGTTTATCTGCTTGGCAACGGATTTGGCATTCGGATGAAGGAGACAATGTTTTTCCTTTTCTGCATGTCGGCGCTGTTTGTCTGCACGATTCTCTGGCGGCTTATTATGCGCCGTCTGCATTGGTCCCCGGAAAAGTGAATATCCTGAATATTCGCTGCCGGTACGGAAGATGAACTCCGGGCAATGCCCGTTTTAGTTCAAATAAATACACATGTATAGATAGGAGGAAATATCGAAACATGAAAAATGGAAAGAAACTGCTTGCGCTGCTTCTTGTTCTTGCCATGTGCTTAGGGCTTGCGGCCTGCGGCGGCAACAACAATGAGACGCAGGGCAACAACGACGGCACGACGGCTGCCGCGACGGAGCCGGCCGCTACGGAGCCTGCCGCCGGGACGGAGGCGCCCACAGAGACAAGCGGCGGCAACGAGACAACGAACGACACCCTGGTAGTGTACTGCACACAGGGCCTGGAGGGTAAGTTCTCTCCCTTCTTTGCAGCCAGCGCGGACGATGTGGACATTATGGAGTTTACACAGATCGGTCTGATGATTACCGACCGTGTGGCGAACCCGGTGCTGGAGGGTATCAACGGCGAGACCCGTTCCTATAACGGCACGGACTATAATTACAACTATACGGCGGATGTGACGGTTACGGAGAATGCCGACGGCACCGTTTACTATGACATGAAGATGCGCGACGACATCGTATTCTCCGACGGCACGCCTGCCGATATCGATGACGTGATCTTTGCTCTGTACGTATATCTGGATCCGACATACGACGGCAGCACGACGCTGTATTCTTACCCGATCGAGGGTGTGGAAGCGTATCGCAGCGGCATGGAGCCGATCTACAGCCTGCTGATCGCGGCCGGCGAGGACAATACGGACTTCTCCAAGTGGGATGAAGCGACGCAGACGAAGTTCTGGACCGAGGCGCTGCCGGCGGCCGGCGAGGCGTTTGCGCAGTCGATCGTGGATTATGTTGTCAATGCAGGCTACGCTGCCGCTGACGACGATCTGTCCGTGATTACTCCGAACTGGGGCTTTGAAGTGGCGGAAGGCGCTACGCTGACGGATTTCTTTAACGTAATGTTAGAAAAATATGAGAACGACTACAATGTTCTTTCGGATACGGAAGCTGCCAGCGGCACGCTGTGGAGCTATCTGGATTCTGAGTTCCATGTAGGTATTGAGACCGGCAATTCTGCTCCCAATGTAAGCGGTATCCAGAGAATTGACGATTATACTCTGCGTATCGTGGCGACGGAAATCAGCGCTCCGATGATTTATCAGATGGGGACATACATCACGCCTCTGCATTACTACGGCGACGAAAGCCTGTATGATTATGAGAACAACAGCTTCGGTTTCCCTAAGGGCGATCTGTCGATCGTGAAGAGCAAGACGACGGCTCCTGTAGGCGCCGGTCCGTATGTGTTCCAGAATTATTCCGACGGCGTTGTATATTTTGAAGCGAACCCGAATTATTTCAAGGGTGAGCCGGCTATCAAGTATCTGAATGTAAGAGAAGGTTCCGAAGCGGACTTTGTTCCCGGTCTGGCTACCGGCAGCTCCGATATCGCGACTCCTTCTTACTCGACCGAGACAGCGAACCAGATCGCGGGCTACAATGGCAGCGACGAGCTGGAAGGTCCTGTACTGACGACCAAACTGATCAACTATCGCGGTTATGGCTACGTGGGCTGCAATCCGAATCTCGTAAAGGTCGGCGACGATCCGTATTCGGATGCTTCCAAGAACCTGCGTAAAGCGATTCTGACGATGATTTCCGTATATCGTGACGAAGGTATTGATTCGTATTACGGCGAGACGGCATCGGTTATCAACTATCCGATCTCCAATACCTCCTGGGCGGCTCCTCAGGTAACCGACGACGGTTATCGTGTGGCCTACTCGGTGGGCGTAGACGGTACCCCGATCTATACCGACGGCATGAGCGCGGAAGATAAGTACGCGGCGGCAAAGACGGCGGCTCTGGCTTACCTGGAGGCGGCAGGCTACACCGTAGCGGACGGCAAGGTGACGGCGGCTCCCGAAGGCGCGAAGTTGGAGTACACGGTGGAAATCGGCGCTTCGGGCCAGGGCGATCATCCGACCTTCCTGATCCTGAAGAATGCAGGCGATGCGCTGGCTGAGATCGGCATGACGCTGACGGTCAAGGACCATGCCAACCAGAACGATCTGTTCGCGACCTATCAGAACGGCGTAGCCGAATTCTGGTGCGCGGCCTGGCAGTCCACGGCGGATCCGGATATGTTCCAGCTGTACCACAGCGAAGGCGCTACCAACTATTATCATATTTCCGATGAAGAACTGGATTATCTGATTTTGATGGGCCGTAACTCGACCGATCAGACATACCGCAAGAGCCTGTATCAGGGCGCGATGGAGATCATCATGGATTATGGCGTGGAGCTGCCCGTATATCAGCGCTCCGAGTGCATCCTGTTCTCTTCTGAAAGAGTGGATGTTTCCACGGTTCCCGGCGACATGACGCCGTACTGGGGCTGGGGAGCTGAGATTGAGAAGCTGCAGGTAAAATAATCCGGACAAGTTTGCGGATTTGATCAAAGCGCTCTTAATCTCTCAATAGAGAACTGTTCTGTGTACTGTTTCGTCGAGGAGTCACTTTTGTGCGAAGTGGCTCCTTGGCATAGTGCCCATATCATGGACATTATGCCAAGGAGCTGCGGTCTGCGGTTCGGACCCGGCAGATAGTGTGCAGGACAGAGGACGGGGCATGATCCCGTCCGGAAATATGAGATAGGAGGAATACTGACAAATGCGAAAATATATTATCAAGCGTATTATGCTGTCAGTGCTGATTCTGTTTTGCGCGACCTTCGTCATTTATATCGTGCTGCGGTGTCTGCCTGGCAATTATGTGGAGACGATGGCCATTCAGCTGTCGACCAAACCCGGAGCCAAATCCTTTGAAGAGTGGATGGCGCAGCTTAGCGCGACTTATGGTCTGGACAAGGGGCCGATTGCCGGCTACTTTGTACAGATCGGCAATATGCTGAAAGGAAATTTCGGCGATAGCTGGCGCTGGACCGTACCGGTTATTGAAAAGTTTAACGACGTAATCTGGCTGAGCTTTGTTATGGGAGCCATTGCCTTTGTGCTGGAGCTGATTATTGCGATCCCGCTGGGGGTGATCGCGGCGACCAAGCAGTATTCGCGCGCGGATTATGCGATTACGGCCGGCGCGCTGGTAGGTATTTCGCTGCCGACATTCTTTTTTGCAACGCTTCTAAAACTGGTATTTTCGGTACATTTAGGCTGGTTTGATATTTCGGGACTGGTAGGGCGCAACCATGCCCAGCTGGATGCGATGGGGCAGTTGTTCGACAAGGCGCACCATCTGGTTCTGCCGATAGTAACCTTGGTAATTATTTCGATCGGCGGCTTGATGCGTTATACGCGCACCAATATGCTGGAAGTATTAAATTCCGACTATATCCGCACGGCCCGCGCCAAGGGTCTCAGCGAAAAGAAGGTTATCTACCATCATGCGTTCCGCAATACGCTGATTCCGTTAGTTACGATCGTGGGCGGTTCGCTGCCGGGGCTTTTTTCCGGCGCGCTGATTACGGAAACCCTGTTTTCAATCCCCGGTATCGGTTACACCTCTTATCACTCGATGGTGGTAGGCGATATCCCGTTTTCGATGTTTTACATGACGTTTATGGCGATCCTTACGCTGTCGGGTAATCTGATCGCGGATATATTGTATGCCGTGGTAGATCCACGGGTACGGATCGCATAAAGAGGGGGGTAAGCGATGTCTGACGAGAATAAGAAAAATACGATGTCTGAAGAAGAGCAGCTCTCCCTCAACGATGACCGCCGGGTCAAGGTGGTTTCTCCGGGGGCGCTGGTAGTAAAGCGTTTCTTCCGCAACCGGATCGCGGTTGTGGGCCTTGTGATGCTGACCGTTATGTTCCTGTTTTCTTTTGTCGGCGGGGCGATTATGCCTTATGGCCAGGACGAACAGTTTTATACCTATACCTACATGGAAAAAGAGTACGTAGCCGCGACGCGCAACGACGAGCTGCGTTACAGCGTGCGGGAGGGCGGCGAATTCGGCGCTACTTCCCAGGCGCAGTTTTTGCTGGCGCAGATGAAGGGTGAGACGGAATTTTCGTATCGGGATAATTCTTACAGCCTGAAAGAGGAGGGGCCGGATTTTTACTCCATATGGGACAGCGAAGGCAAGATCCTGGCAATTGCCTGCAAGGATATTGTCCATGCGGCCGACAATATGCCGGAACTTTCTTTTAATGCTAAGTACGAGGCGCTGAAAGCCTACATGAACGGCGAAAGCGCGTTTACGGCAGACGGGATTGAGTATACGGTGTCCGAGCACGATATTTTGCAGGACGGAACGGAAGTTGCCTATATCAGCCGCGTGGTCGTGCAGTCCAAGGTAAGCGGCGTAAATATTACCCGCGATTTTAAAGAGCGTCTGGAAGAAACGATTGATAACGGGGAAGAGAAATTCCTGTATACCAACGAGGCGGGGGAAGAAAGCGAATACACCATCGCCTATGATGCCAGCGCAAAAGTCTGGTCCGTGACGCAGGCAACGAAAACCTATGTCTATGAAGTATATGGAAGTCCCTCCAAGGAACATCCCCTGGGTACGGACAAAAACGGCATGGATATGCTGACCCGTCTGATGTACGGCGGCCGTGTGTCGCTGATGGTCGGCTTTATCGTCGTCTTTATCGAAACGGTGATCGGCGTAATTTTAGGCGGCCTTGCCGGATATTTTGGGCGCTGGGTGGACAACCTGATTATGCGTATTGTAGACGTATTTTATTGTATTCCCTCTACGCCGCTGCTGATTATTTTGGGTGCGGCGATGGACGGTATGAACGTGGACCCTCAAATCCGCATGGTTTATCTGATGTTGGTGTTGGGTTTCCTGGGCTGGCCGGGCGTGGCCCGTCTGGTGCGCGGGCAGATTTTATCTCTGCGTGAGCAGGAATTTATGACAGCGACGGAAGCCTGCGGGATCCGTGTCTCGCGGCGTATTTTCCGCCATCTGATCCCCAATGTAATTCCGCAGCTGATCGTAACCTGTACGATGGGGCTGGGTTCTACGATTATTATGGAAGCGACGCTGTCGTTTTTGGGCCTGGGCGTAAAATTCCCTTTTGCTTCCTGGGGCAATATCATCAACGATGTAAACAACTCCTTTGTTTTGACAAATTACTGGTTCATTTGGATTCCGGCCGGCATCTGCCTGCTGACGGCGGTTTTGGGCTTTAACTTTGTGGGCGACGGCCTGCGCGATGCCTTTGACCCTAAGATGAAGCGGTAGGAGAGGAGAAAACTATGGCGAAGAAAAAAGCAGAAGGATATCTCTCGGCAAAGGAGGCCCGCCGGATTACCAAGGAGAACCGTCGGATTACCAATGAATTTGAAAAGAAGCGCAAGCGAAAGAACGTGCCGGAATCGGAGTATCTGACAACGATGCGCGATCCGCAAAATGCGGTGGAGTTTGATAATCTTCACACCTACTTTTTCACGGATGCGGGTACGGTAAAGTCGGTGGACGGCGTGACATTTGAAGTGCCGATCGGCAAGACCGTAGGCGTAGTAGGCGAGTCCGGCTGCGGAAAGTCCGTGACCAGCCTGAGCCTGATGCAGCTTTTGCAGCGGCCGCAGGGCCAGATCGTGGAAGGCGAGATCCGCCTGAATATGGGCGACAAGGCTTACGATGTGACGAAGATGCCCAACGATAAGCTGCAGGAGCTTAGAGGTAATTACGTATCTATGATTTTTCAGGAGCCGATGACAGCCCTCAACCCGGTATTCCGAATCGGCGACCAGGTATCGGAGGTCATTGCCCTGCACAATGGAGAGGGCAAGAGCAAGGAGGACATCAAAGCGCGCTCGATTGAGCTGCTTAAAATGGTAGGAATTGCCAACAGCGAGGGCGTTTATCAGATGTTCCCCCACGAACTGTCCGGCGGTATGCGCCAGCGTGTAATGATTGCCATGGCTCTGGCCTGCAGTCCGCGGATCATCATTGCCGACGAGCCGACGACAGCGCTTGACGTGACGATCCAGGCGCAGGTGCTTGATTTGCTGCGCAATTTGAAAGATAAGATCAATTCGTCGATTATGTTTATTACGCATGACCTGGGCGTAATCGCGGAGATGGCAGACTATGTGGTCGTAATGTATGCCGGCCGCATCGTGGAGAAGGGCCTGGCAGAGGAGATTTTTGCTCACCCGGCGCATCCCTATACCATCGGTCTGATGGCGTCCAAACCGGTAGTGGGCAAGCAGGTGGATAAGCTGTACGCGATCCCCGGCAAGGTGCCGAACCCTATCAATATGCCGAATTACTGTTATTTCAAAGATCGCTGTGAAATGTGCGTGGCGCAGTGCGGCGGAGACTATCCGCATGAAATCAGCCTTTCCGCGACGCATAAGGTGAGCTGTTATCGGTACTATGACAGAGAGGGGGGCAAGTAAATGGCATTGAATCGTGGTGGTATTGCCGGCGGCGCAGGGCGTGTCCATCCGGGTGATCCCAGCGCAAAGACGCCGCAGCAGCTGGAAGAAGAACAGAACAAGCGCAAAGAGCGTATCCAAAAAGGACTTGCGGACGACGGCAAAAAGGAAGTGATACAGCCGCCGAAAAACGATTTTGTTCCGGTGGAATATGACCCTCAGTATATTCTGATGGTGAACGAATTAAAGAAGTATTTTCCGATTAAGGGAGGCATGGTTTCCAAGACGGTCGGTTATGTGCGGGCCGTGGACGGCATCACCTTCAATTTAAAGCGCGGTACGACAATGGGTCTGGTAGGCGAATCCGGCTGCGGCAAGACGACGGCCGGGCGGACGATCCTGCGTCTGACCGGGGAGAAAACGGGCGGCCAGGTACTCTTTAACGGCAAAGAGGTCTACGACCTGACGGCAAAGGAAATGCGCTCCATGCGCACCAAGATGCAGATTATTTTCCAGGATCCGTTTTCCTCGCTGTCGCCCCGTCTGCCGGTAGGCGAAATAATCGGCGAATCGGTGCGGGAGCACAATCTGGTGTCCAAAGCAGAATACAACGATTATATCGACGAGATTATGGACAAGTGCGGTTTGCAGTCGTTCCACAAAGAACGCTACCCGCATGAGTTTTCCGGCGGACAGCGCCAGAGGATCTGCATTGCCAGAGCATTGGCCCTCAATCCGGAGTTTGTGGTCTGCGATGAGCCGGTATCGGCGCTGGACGTTTCGATTCAGGCGCAGATCATCAACCTGCTCAAGGAGCTTCAGGAGCAGTACAATTTAACTTACCTGTTTATCTCCCACGATTTAAGCGTGGTTGAGCATATTTCGGATACCGTAGGCGTCATGTATTTGGGCAATTTGGTGGAATACGGGGAGACAAAGGATATCTTTGCGAATCCGCTGCATCCCTATACAAAGGCCTTGTTCTCGGCGATTCCGATTCCGGATCCTACGGTGCGGATGAACCGGATCGTGCTGGAGGGATCGATTCCTTCGCCGGCGAATCCGCCCTCGGGCTGCAAGTTCCATACGCGCTGTGCGAACTGTATGGAGCGCTGTAAGACAGAAGCCCCGGTACAGAAGGAAATTGAACCCGGGCATTATGTCGTGTGCCATTTGTATGATAATGAAGGAAAATAGGCGATGAACGGAAAAGAACGCGTGTATGAGGATGACGATGGGCGTACCATTGCCGATATGAGCGCGGTGCCGCGTCCTGGTATCGGGCTTATGCGAAACGGGCGGAAGCCGGAAAACTTAGGCCCCCCGACGCCGGAGACCGCCTCCCATGCGCGCGCAGACCGCCCCTGGGAAGAGCATACGGTTTCCCGCGAGGAGAGGCGCATGTATGTCTTTGGCGCGCTGAGGGCGGCATTGCTGATTGCCTTTGCCTTTATCGGCGGCCTGGCGCTTGTCACGGCGTTCTTATTATGGGTGTGGGGCTGAACCTGCGTGGTGGCGTTTCGCCGTCTTGTTAAAAACTGAATCAAAGGATCTGTATGGGGCTATTTGCGTTTGCAACAGCCCCATTATTGATTATCCGCAAAGCGTCAGTTCCACCAGGCAGTGATCCGATCCTATTACCTGTGAATGGATGTTGGCCGCGTTCGCAGGGCCTCGTTGGCCGGCCGCGGCAGACGAGATCGCTACAACAAACAGTATAGCGCAAAATAAGCGGACTGAAAAGAATAAAACGTTGACATCCCCGGGGAAAAGGTGTATCATCGTATTTGTACAACGCTTTAAAGCGTTAAATCATAAAACAGAGGAGAACGATTATGAAAAATGTGAAGAAAGCAATAGCGATGCTGTTGGCCTTGGCGATGCTGGCCGCCCTGGCGGCCTGCGGCGATACGAAGGCTGCTTCTACCGAGGCACAGTCAGAGGCAGGTTCCGGCACACAGGCTGCGGACGGGGCAGGGGCGGACGGCTCCCAGACAGCCGGCGGCGATGTGATAAAGATCGGCGTCATCCAGCTGGCCGAGCATCCGGCGCTGGATGCCAGCTATGAAGGCTTTGTCGCGGCGCTGGCCGCGCGGGGCTATGTGGACGGCGAGAATATTGCCATTGATTTTAACAACGCCGGGGGCGACATTTCCAACTGCACGACGATTGCCGAGAAGCTGGTCAACAACGAAAGCGACCTGATCCTGGCGATTGCGACACCGGCTGCGCAGGCCGTGGCGGCCAAGACGACGACCATTCCGATCGTGGGCACGGCGATTACCGATTTTGCCGAGGCGGGTCTGGTAAATGACAACGAGGTTTCCGGTACAAACGTCTGCGGTTCCTCCGATATGAACCCGATTGCCGAGCAGATCGACCTGTTAAAGCAGCTTCTGCCGGAGGCGGGAAAGATCGGAATCATGTACTGCTCCTCCGAGGATAATTCGCGGGTGCAGGCGGAGCTGGCCGAGGCTGTCTGCGATCAGCTGCAGCTGGCCTGGGAGGAGTACACGGTATCCGATTCCAGCATGATCCAGTCGGTGGCCGAATCCATGATCGGAAAAGTGGACGCCGTTTACGTTCCCACGGACAACCTGATGGCCGAAGCAATGGCGACCGTGACGATGGTTACCAATGCCAACGGGCTGCCCTGTATTGTCGGTGAAGAGGGAATGGTGGAAAACGGGGGTCTTGCGACCTATGGTCTGAGCTATTACAATCTGGGCCAGATGGCCGGCGAGATGGCGGCCGACGTACTGGAGGGCGCCGACATCAGCACCATGGCGGTAAAGAAAGTAGCGGCCGAGGATTGTACATTGTGCATCAATACGACGGCGGCGGCCGATCTGCAGGTCACGATTCCCGACGATCTGCGTTCCAAAGCCACGATCATCGAATAAACCGGAGGATATTATGAGCGGTATGATGTTAGCCATACAGGGAGCGCTGGGCCAGGGGATTCTCTGGGGCATTATGGGCCTGGGCATCTATCTGACATTTCGCATTCTGGATATTGCCGATCTGTCGGTGGACGGTACGTTTGCTTTGGGCGGCTGTACCTGCGCGGCCCTGATGGTACGCGCGGGGATCAATCCGTATCTGGCCGTCCTGCTGTCAACGGCAGCCGGGATGGCAGCCGGCTTTGTAACGGGGATTCTTTATACGAAATGTGAGATACCGGCAATCCTGGCCGGGATCCTGACCCAGCTGGGACTCTATTCGATCAACCTGCGGATTATGGACAAGTCCAATACGCCGTTTTTAAAGGTAGACACCATCTTCAAGCAGCTGGTGGACGCGACAGGGCTGCCGCAGAACTGGGTGAGCCTGCTGGCCGGCTGCGCGGTGGCCTTTGTGCTGGTGGGCGTCTTGTACTGGTTTTTCGGCACGGAACTTGGCTCGGCGATCCGTGCCACCGGCACGAATGAGAATATGGCCCGTTCCCAGGGCATGAACACCAATACCTATAAGATTCTCGGACTGGCGCTCAGCAACGGTATGGTCGCCCTGTCCGGGGCGCTGGTCAGCCAGCATCAGGGCTATGCCGATGTCAAGCAGGGCATGGGGGCGATCGTAATCGGCCTGGCGTCGATCATCATCGGCGAAGTAATCCTGGGACATAAAACAAATTTTGCCATCAAACTGATCGCGGTTTTAGCAGGCTCCTGCATCTATCGCATCATTGTGGCGGTTGTGCTGCAGATGGGGCTCTCCACCGACGATCTAAAGCTTCTGACAGCCATACTGGTTGCGCTGGCGCTGTCGATTCCGGTGCTTTTGGAAAAGCGGCGGCGGGCGGCCGGCTATTCGGAAGCTGGAGAGGAGGAGCGCCATGCTTAAAATCAGCCATGTAAGCAAAACCTTTAATAAAGGAACCGTAAATGAGAAAAAGGCGCTGACAGACATTCAGCTGCACCTGGAAAAAGGCGATTTTGTGACAATCATCGGCGGCAACGGCGCCGGTAAATCCACGCTGATGAATATGATTGCCGGCGTTTACCCGATCGACTGCGGAACAATTTTTCTGGACGGAGTCAACCTCTCGCGGGAGCCGGAGTATAAACGGGCGGCGCTTTTAGGCCGTGTTTTCCAGGACCCTATGATGGGGACGGCGGCCAGCATGCAGATCGAGGAAAATCTGGCGCTGGCGGCCCGCCGCGGCCGCCGCCGCGGTCTGCGCTGGGGTGTGACCCACGAGGAAAAAGAAAAATATTACGAAGAGCTGAAACGCCTTGGCCTTGGCCTGGAGGAGCGGATGACAGCCAAGGTGGGCCTGCTCTCGGGCGGCCAGCGCCAGGCACTGACGCTTTTGATGGCAACTCTGAAAGAGCCGAAACTGCTGCTTTTGGACGAGCATACGGCAGCGCTTGACCCCAAAACGGCGCGCAAGGTGCTGGAACTGACCGACGAGATTGTGACCGGCAGCCGCTTAACGGCGATGATGGTAACCCACAATATGAAAGACGCGATTTCCATCGGCAACCGTCTGATAATGATGAGCGAGGGCCGCATTATCTACGATGTAAAAGGCGAGGAGAAAAAGAACCTCAAAGTAGCCGACCTGCTGGCAAAGTTTGAGGAGGCCAGCGCCGGGACATTTGCCAACGACCGAATGCTTCTGTCCTGACAGAGAAGCGGGCGCCGGCAAAACCGGCCGTTAAGGTTTTGGCCGGCCGTAAGCCGCTGGCGGGTAGGACTTTGGACGGCCGCGTATGCCGGCCGGGACTTGGAAAAGGAGAGCAGCAATGCGCCAGATGGATTTTAAAATGGAACGAGAGGGCCTGGTACATGTCGGCGATTCGGTAAAAATCTCGGAGGGCGTACTGCCCTCCAGCTGGTACTATGTCGTGGAGCCGGCCGTTGCCATGTCGGCCAATTATTCGCTTAGAGAACGTTTGCGTTCCCAGGAGGGGATCGTAAAGGAGATCAAGCAGACGCCGCGCGGTTTTTATGTCGTGGTGGAGTTTGACGAGTAAAAGAATATGCCCCGGCTGCGCGCCGTATGGTCCGCGCGGCCGGGGCATAGAAAACAACGAAATCCGTGATCGTATTATTTGGCCGTCTGTCTCATCTCATCGAGCATGGCGGCAATCACCGCCTGGGTCTTTGCGCCCAGGTGCTTTTTTTCGGCCCGTTCCAGGGAATCGGTATAAATCGGTTCGCCAAAGCGGATCGTCACCTGAGCGGCGCGAATCCAGGGCACATGATTTTCAAACAGATCGTCGGTACCGACGATAGCGACGGGGACGATCGGACATCCCGATTTTTCGGCGATTTTCATGCCCCCTTCTTTAAAGGGCAGCATTTCCGTGCCCTGATTGCGGGTCCCCTCCGGACAGAGGAAAATAGAAATCCCCTGTTTTTCATAGTCGATGGCTTTGAGGATTGTGTCCAGGCCGGCCTTTAGATTGTCCCGGTCCAGAAACAGGCAGTAGAGGTTGCGCATCCAGTTGTTTAAAAGCGGAAAGCGGTCCATTTCTTTTTTGGCAATAAAGCCGCAGAGCCCGACAACGTTGGTATAGCCGAGAAGAATGTCAAAGTAGCTGCGGTGATTGGCGATATAGAGCACCGAGCGGTCAGTCGGGATATTCTCCCGGCCCAGGACCGTGATCTTAGCCCCGGTCTCCCAAAGGATGACCCGAAAGACCCACTGGACAATGCGCAGAGAACTGCGCCGCATCAACGGCTCATTGAAGCAGCCGATTAGGGCTTCGATCAGCAAAAGCGGGATGCCGCCGATTAAAAACAGAACAATGGTCAAAAATACGAGAATGAAACGAATCATACGGGTTCCCTTTCCTATTTGGACGATGCGCCGTCGAAACGGCGTATACAAGGTCATATGGCGATGGCTCTTGAAAATATATCCTGCGCAGTTTCGCCGGCTATAATCCAAACAGCACGCTAGACCATATTGGCGCTCATGGTATCTAAGAGCTGCTTCTTCATCTGGAACAGTTCGTTGGATAAATCAATGTGGGCGCGGTGCGGGTTGGTGAGACGCTTGGCCTCGTCCCACAAGGTATCCAGCTCGTTTCGGCAGTAGGCCTGGATATCCATGACGGCCGGCGAGTCGTAGACGCATTCCCCGGCTTTAAAGACCTGCACGGGAAGCTTGCGGATCGTGTAGGAACCGGGCTTTAGATAGGTCTTTTTCCAGGTATCGACCGGATCAAAGAGCATCAACGGGTGCGACGCATCGTATGCTTCGTGTTCCAGGGCAATCAGATCGGCGATCATTTTGCCGTTGTCTTTGCCGTAAATGCGGTAGACGGTTTTGTTGCCCGGGTTGGTGACTTTCTCCGTGTTCTCGGACAACTTGATTTTGGGAATGAAAGTGCCGCTTTGCGGATCCATGACAGCGGCCAGCTTGTATACGCCGCCGAAGGACGGGCAGTCGCTGGAGGTAATCAGGTTTGTGCCCACGCCCCAGGAGTGGATTTCGGCGCCCTGGTTTTTGAGGCTGTTGATCAGGTTTTCATCCAGATCGCTGGAAGCGGCGATCACGGCGTCGGTAAAATCGGCCGCATCCAGCATTTTGCGGGCTTCCTTGGACAGATAGGCCAGATCGCCGCTGTCCAGACGGATGCCGTAATGGGTCAGAGGAATGCCGGCTTTGCGCATCTCGGTAAATACCTGGATGGCATGGGGAACGCCGGAACGCAGGGTATCGTAGGTATCCACGAGCAGCGTACAGGCGGTCGGGTAGAGTTTCGCATAAGTGCGGAAGGCCGTCAGCTCATCGGGGAAACTCATAATCCAGCTGTGGGCATGCGTTCCCAGCACCGGCACGTTAAAGAGCTGGCCGGTCAGTACGTTGGAGGTGCCGATACAGCCGCCGATCACGGCAGCCCGCGCGCCGTAGATGCCGGCGTCGGGACCCTGCGCGCGGCGCAGGCCGAATTCCATGACGCCGTCGCCCTTGGCGGCATAGACAACGCGCGAGGCTTTGGTAGCGATCAGGCTTTGATGGTTGATGATCGTTAAAATCGCCGTTTCCACGAGCTGCGCCTCCATAATCGGCGCAATTACTTTGATTAAGGGTTCTTTGGGAAAGACGACAGAGCCTTCGGGGATAGCGAAAATATCGCCGCTGAAACGGAAATTTGCCAGGTAATTCAGGAATTCTTCCCGAAAAAGACCGGTGCGGCGCAGATACGTGATTTCTTCGGGGCCAAAGTGCAGGTTTTTGATATAATCGATGACTTGTTCAAGACCGCAGGCGATCGCATAGCCGCTGCCGCTGGGGTTTTTGCGGTAGAAAGCGTCGAAAATCACGATCTCGTCAGAGTTCTCCATGAAATATCCCTGCATCATGGTCAGTTCATACAGATCGGTTAGTAGGGTTAGATTTCTCTCGCTCATAGTGGTATACTCCTTATTTTTTGACAGTGAGGGCGGCGGCCTGCCAGGCGGGCCGGCATATGCATTTCGCTCAAACCCATTATAGCATTAAATCGGGATTGTACAAGAGTGAAAATCCGTATTTTGCAATCCGTCCGGCCCGTCTTTTTGTGCGGTGCTCTTTTATGCGGCAAGAAGCAACGATTGTAAAAAGAAACAGAATGTGGTAAGATAAAAAACGGCGCGGCCGGGAAAACGGGCGCAGAATCAAACAAATGTTTAAAAAACCTGCTCATGTGTTTAGCGAAGCAGTTTTAGAAGGGTTAAAGGAGTTAATCCAATGATGAAGGAGCATCGTTTTTGCAAAGAGAGAAACGAAAGTCAAAACCGCCGGCGGAAAAAAACGTGGGGGAGAGGGATTTTTGCGGCTGTTTTGGCAGCCGCAGCGCTGACAGCCGGCTGTGCGTTTGCCGATGCGGGGACGGCGGCCGGGACCGGCAGCCAGGAGAGCGTGCGCAATGAGCCGGCAGAGAGTTCGCCGCAGGAAACAGCCGCGGTCCTGCCCACAGAAACGGCGGAGAAGGAAGGAAGGACGACGGAGGAAGGCGACGGCGGGGAAGCGGACTGGAGGGAGCTGGAGACGGAAAGCGGGGAACCGGATCACCTCCACACATACGGCGAATGGACGATCACCGAAAAAGCGACGAAGTGGCAGGCCGGGACCCGCGAGAGGACTTGCCGGGAATGCGGGCATGTGGAAGTACGCCGGATCGCGGCCGGCCATCACGAATACGATCCGCAGAGCGGAATCTGTCTGGAGGAGGGCTGCCGGGACGGGGACCCGGATTTCTTTACGGAAGAGTGGTTTTTTGAGGGGATTTTGCGCGGACATCCCGATGCGCCGACCGCCCGTAAGCTGACGCTGCCCGGAAGCGTGGGCGACGATCCCGTGGAGGGGATCGGCTACGGCGCGTTTGCCGGCTGCGCCAATCTGCGGGAGGTGACGATCCTGCCGGGACCGGAGACAATTTACATGTCTGCCTTTGAGGATTGTACGGGACTTACGCAGATGAAACTGCCAAACAGTGTGCGGGCGATTGACGACAGCGTGTTTGCGGGCTGCAGCGGATTGGAAACATTGACCTTTGGGCGCAACATCAAAACCTTTGGCTACAACAGTTTTTCCTGCTGTACGTCGCTTACGGAGATTACGATTCCCGGTTCGGTGATCGACATTACGGCCGGGGCCTTTGCCAACTGCACGAGCCTTGCCAAAGTGACGCTGAAGAGCGGTTCGACCCATATTGACGAATATTGCTTCTTAAACTGTACCAGCCTGACAAGCCTCCAGCTGCCGGAGAGCATTATATACATCGGCCTGGGCGCGTTTTCCGGCTGTACGGCGCTGGAAAGCATCGGTATGCCTTCAAAACTGGAAACGCTGGACAGCGAGGCGTTTGCGGGCTGCAGCTCGTTGACCTCGATCCAGGTACCCTCCGGGGTGGAGCTGATCTCGTATGGCGTGTTCCGCGACTGCAGCGCGCTCAGGGAAGTCACGCTGCCCAAAACCATAGAGAGCATTGAACTGGAAGCCTTTGCCGGCTGCGGCCGTCTGAAAGAGATTACGATTCCTTCAGCGGTAGAATACGTGGATGCGGAGGCCTTTAAAGGCTGCCGGCGCCTGGAAACCCTTGTCTACAAGGGAACGGAGTATGAAGAGGTGGAGGCGCTATTGGAAAAACTGCGCTAAACGGCGCTTTGTGCGCGATCCGTTTCTGCCCCTGGATACAGGCGCGGCCTGAAAATTTTCCGTGGAACCTCTTGACAGTCGGCAGGCTCCCCGCTTATAATAAAGCGGTGTATAGAAAAAAGACTGTGAAGGAGACAGTAGGCTTTCCTGGCGCACAAGCGAGCCGGTGGCGGTGTGAGACCGGTGCAGCGGGGAGAGGGTCCGAAAATCACTCCCGAGTTTCTGACCGAACGGCCGGCCGGCCCGGTAGGCTCAGACGGTATCCCGCCGTTATTCGGGAGCAGATATGCAGCCATTGGCTAAGTATGATGCAGATAGGTGGTATAGCGAAGCGCGGCCTTCGTCCTGTTTGGGGCGGAGGCTTTTCTTATCTGTCATCGAAGTACCATAAGGGTATCCGGCGATACCCGGGAAACACGGGCAGAAGCAAGGAAAATGAGGAGGTACGCAATGTACGACAAGGTTTCAACCGACTTGAAATTTGTGGACAGAGAGAAAGAAGTGGAGAAATTCTGGAAGGAGAACCGTATCTTCGAGAAAAGTATCGAGAAACGGGAGGGCAGCCCGACCTATATGTTCTACGACGGACCGCCGACCGCCAACGGCAAGCCGCACATCGGCCATGTCTTAACGCGCGTAATCAAGGATATGATCCCCCGTTACCGCACCATGAAGGGGTACAAGGTGCCGCGCAAGGCCGGCTGGGACACCCATGGCCTGCCGGTGGAGGTGGAGGTGGAGAAGCTTCTGGGCCTCTCCGGCAAGGATAAGATCGAGGAGTACGGCCTGGAGCCGTTTATCGCCCACTGCAAGGAAAGCGTGTGGAAATATAAAGGCATGTGGGAGGATTTTTCGGGAACGGTCGGCTTCTGGGCCGATATGGACCATCCGTATGTGACGTATGAGAACGATTACATCGAGTCCGAGTGGTGGGCATTAAAGCAGATCTGGGAAAAGGGCCTTTTGTACAAGGGCTTTAAGATCGTGCCCTACTGCCCGCGCTGCGGTACGCCGCTTTCCAGCCAGGAAGTGGCCCAGGGTTATAAGGACGTAAAAGAGCGCTCGGCCGTGGCCCGTTTCAAAGTGAAGGGCGAGGAGGCCTATATTCTGGCATGGACGACGACCCCGTGGACGCTGCCGTCCAACGTGGCGCTGTGTGTAAACCCGGACGAGACGTATGCAAAGGTAAAAGCGGCCGACGGCTGTACCTATTATATGGCGGAGGCGTTGCTGGATACGGTGCTGGGAAAGCTGGCGGATGCGCAGGCAGGTACGCCGGCGTACCAGGTGCTGGAGCGGTACACAGGCAAGGAGCTGGAATACAAGGAGTACGAGCCTTTGTTTGACTGTGCCGTGGCGACCTGCGAAAAGCAGCACAAGAAGGCGTTTTATGTTGTCTGCGACCATTATGTTACCCTCACGGACGGCACCGGCGTCGTTCATATTGCGCCGGCCTTTGGTGAGGACGATGCGCAGGTGGGCCGCCGGTACGATCTGCCGTTTGTGCAGCTGGTGGACGGAGCCGGTAATATGACGGCCGAGACGCCGTTTGCCGGCGTGTTTGTCAAAAAAGCCGATCCGATGGTACTGGAAGCGCTTGACAAAGCCGGCCTTTTGTTCGACGCGCCCAAATTTGAGCATAGCTATCCGCACTGCTGGCGCTGCGACACGCCGCTCATTTATTACGCCAGGGAATCCTGGTATATCAAGATGACGGCCGTGCGCGACGACCTGATCCGCAACAACAATACGATCCATTGGATCCCTGAAAGTATCGGCAAGGGCCGTTTCGGCGACTGGCTGGAGAATGTCCAGGACTGGGCAATCAGCCGCAACCGCTACTGGGGCACCCCCTTAAATATCTGGGAGTGCGAGTGCGGCCAGCAGCTGTCGGTGGGCGGCATCGAAGAGCTGAAAAGCCTGTCAAAGGATTGCCCGGCCGATATCGAACTGCACCGTCCTTTTATCGACGAGGTGACGATCCCCTGCCCGCACTGCGGCAAGCCGATGCATCGGGTACCGGAGGTGATCGACTGCTGGTTTGATTCGGGCTCGATGCCGTTTGCCCAGCATCATTATCCGTTTGAGAATCAGCAGCTGTTTAAAGAACAGTTCCCGGCGCAGTTTATCTCGGAGGCGGTCGATCAGACCCGCGGCTGGTTCTATTCGCTGCTGGCGATTTCCACGCTTTTGTTCAACCAGGCGCCCTATGAGAACGTCATCGTGCTGGGGCATGTGCAGGATAAGGACGGCCAGAAGATGAGCAAGTCAAAGGGCAACGCGGTCGATCCGTTTGAATCCCTGGCGGTCTATGGGGCGGACGCCATCCGCTGGTATTTCTATATCAACAGCGCGCCGTGGCTGCCGAACCGTTTCCACGGCGACGCGGTCGTGGAAGGGCAGCGTAAGTTTATGGGCACGCTGTGGAACACCTATGCGTTCTTTGTGCTTTATGCAAATATTGACAGTTTTGACGCGACAAAGTATACTCTTAACTATGAGAGCTGTTCTGTAATGGACAAATGGCTCTTGTCCAAATTAAACACCATGGTAAAGGACGTGGACGCCGATCTGGAGAATTATCGGATCCCGGAGGCGGCCCGCGCGCTGCAGTCCTTTGTCGAGGATATGAGCAATTGGTATGTACGTCGCTGCCGGGAGCGTTTCTGGGCCGGAGGAATGGAGCCGGATAAGGTGAACGCCTATATGACGCTCTATACGGCGCTGGTGACGACGGCCAAGGCGGCCGCGCCGATGATCCCCTTTATGGCGGAGAGCATTTACCGCAACCTGGTGTGCAGCGTGGATGCGGCCGCGCCCGAGAGCGTGCATTTGTGCGATTTCCCGGAGGTGCGGGAAGAATGGATCGACGGGAAGCTGGAAGCGGACATGGACGAGGTGCTGCGCATCGTTGTCCTCGGCCGGGCCTGCCGCAATACGGCCAATATCAAGAACCGCCAGCCGATCGGGCGCATGTTTGTAAAGGGCGCGCCGGCATTGGGGCGTTACTACCAGGAGATCGTCGAGGAGGAGCTGAATATAAAAGCAGTGGAATTTACCGACGATGTGCGGGCTTTTACCTCGTATTCTTTCAAACCGCAGATGCGCACGCTGGGGCCGAAATACGGCAAGCTGTTAAACGGGATCCGCGCGTATCTGGCGCAGGTAGACGGCAACGCGGCCATGGACGCGCTGAACGAGAGCGGCGAGCTGACGTTTGAACTGGACGGCCAGAGCGTGGCGCTTACGAAGGACGACGTGCTGATCGACGCGGCGCAGGTGGCTGGTTTTGTCTCCGAGAGTGAAAAAGAGCTGACGGTAGTGCTGGATACGAACTTAACGCCGGAGCTTTTGAAGGAAGGCATGATCCGCGAGGTGGTAAGCAAGGTGCAGACGATGCGCAAGGAGGCCGGCTTTGAAGTGATGGATCATATCCTGGTGTATCAGGCGGACAACGAGGCGATTGCCGCGCTGCTTACGGAGAATGCGGCCGAGATTTGTTCGGAAGTGCTGGCCGAGCGGATTGTAACCGGGCAGACCGCCGGCTATGTGAAAGAATGGAATATCAACGGTGAAAAAACGATGTTAGGTGTGGAGAAGCTGTAATCCGCAAATCGAAACAGAAAGGTAGGTATGACATGACACAGACATTTGACAAGGAAAATTTCAAACAGCAGGTAGCGCTGAAGGTGAAGGCGCTGTGCCGCAAGAGCATCCAGGAGGCGACGCCGCAGCAGGTTTTCCAGGCAGTGTGCTCGACGATCAAGGAGGAGATCGTCGATGAGTGGATCGCGACGCACAAGGCGTTCTGCGAGAATGATTCCAAGATTGTCTATTACATGTCCATGGAGTTTTTGATGGGGCGCGCCCTGGGCAACAACCTGATCAACATGGGCGCTTACGAGGGCGTCAAGGAGGCGCTTGAGGAGCTGGGGCTCGACCTGAACGTGATCGAGGATCAGGAGCGCGACTACGCGCTTGGCAACGGCGGCCTGGGCCGTCTGGCGGCCTGCTTCTTGGATTCCCTGGCTACGCTGGGATATCCGGCCTATGGCTGCGGCATCCGTTACAAATATGGGATGTTCAAGCAGGAGATCCGCGACGGCTATCAGGTGGAGGTGCCGGATAATTGGTTAAAATACGGCAATCCGTTTGAGATGCGCCGCGAGGAATATACTTATGAGGTGAAGTTCGGCGGACATATCCGCTCCGAGCGCCAGGCCGACGGCAGCTACCGCTATATTCACGAGGGATACGAGTCGGTTCTGGCCGTACCCTACGACCTGCCGGTGATCGGCTACGGCAACAATGTGATCAACACGCTGCGCATCTGGGATGCGGAGCCGGTGACGACGTTCTGTCTGGAGTCCTTTGACCGCGGCGATTATCACCAGGCGGTCGAGCAGGAAAACCTGGCAAAGACGATCGTAGAAGTCCTTTATCCGAACGACAACCATTACGCAGGCAAGGAGCTGCGCTTAAAGCAGCAGTATTTCTTCATTTCGGCCAGCGTCCGCGCGGCGGTGGGCCGTTATAAAAACCTGCACGACGGCGACGTGCACAAGCTGTATGAGAAGGTCTGCTTCCAGCTAAACGACACGCATCCGGCCGTTGCGGTACCGGAACTGATGCGCGTGCTGATCGATGAGGAGGGGCTTGACTGGGAAGAGGCCTGGGATATCACCAGAAAGACCTGCGCCTACACCAACCATACGATCATGGCGGAAGCCCTGGAGAAATGGCCGATCGATTTGTTCTCCCGTCTGCTGCCGCGTATTTACCAGATTGTAAACGAGATTAACCGCCGCTTTGAGCTGGAGATTCAGATCCGTTACCCCGGGGACGAGGATAAGCTGGAAAAGATGGCGATCCTCTACAACGGCCAGGTACGGATGGCTTATCTGGCGATCGTGGGCAGCCATTCGGTCAACGGCGTGGCGCGTCTGCATACCGAAATCCTCAAGAACCAGGAGCTGCGTTCCTTCTATGAGATGATGCCGGAGAAATTCAACAACAAGACCAACGGCATTACCCAGCGGCGTTTCCTGCTTCACGGCAACCCCCTGCTGGCAAACTGGGTGACGGAAAAGATCGGCGACGGTTGGATTACCGACCTGCCGCAGATCGAAAAGCTGGTTCCTCTGGCCGACGACGCGGCCTGCCGCGAGGAGTTCCGCCAGATCAAACGCCAGAACAAGCTGCGTCTGGCCGCGTATATCAAGGAGCACAACGGCATCGAGGTAAACCCTGATTCCATTTTCGACGTGCAGGTCAAACGCCTTCACGAGTACAAGCGCCAGCTGATGAATATCATGCATGTCATGTATCTGTACAATAAGATCAAGGAGAACCCGGAGCTTGACATGGTTCCCCGTACCTTTATCTTTGGCGCCAAGGCGGCCGCCGGCTATCGCCGCGCGAAGCTGACGATTAAGCTGATTAACGCGGTAGCCGACGTAATCAATAACGATCCGCAGGTCAACGACCGGATCAAGGTTGTCTTTATCGAGGATTACCGGGTGTCGAACGCCGAGATCATTTTTGCGGCCAGCGACGTAAGCGAGCAGATTTCGACGGCCAGCAAGGAAGCTTCCGGTACCGGCAACATGAAGTTCATGTTAAACGGCGCGATTACGCTGGGCACGATGGACGGCGCGAATGTGGAGATCGTCGAGGAGGTCGGCGAGGAGAACGCCTTTATCTTCGGCCTGTCCTCTGACGAGGTAATCGCCTTTGAGCACAACGGCGGCTATTATCCGATGGAGATTTACAACCATGACGCCGACGTGCGCAAGGTGCTGAACCAGATGATCGACGGTACGTTCTCAAACGGCAACGGGGAGATGTTCCGCGAGCTGTACGAATCGTTGTTGAACAGCTGGGGCGGCGGGCGGCCCGACTGCTACTTTATCCTGAAGGATTTCCGCGCGTATGCAGAGGCACAGCAGCGTGTGGATGCGGCGTACCGCGACCAGGAATGGTGGGCGAAGGCGGCGATTTTGAATGTGGCCCATTCCGGGAAGTTTACGTCGGATCGCACGATCCAGCAGTATGTGGACGATATCTGGGGCCTGGAGAAGGTTACGGTCGATATGAGCGGAGAATAAAGAAAAGCTGCAATAAAGAGAATTGAAAAGCGGTTCCTGTACGGTATTTCCGGCACAGGAGCCGTTTTTTTTGATGCGATAGGCGGCAGATAAAGGGACTGTCAGGAAATCTATGTCAATAAGTAAAGCGTATTGGCATTGATTTTTTGACAGTCCCTTTGTCTGCGTTTTGGGTAATCGTGCGTATCAAAAAGCGGCAATCGAGATACGATACAAAGAGTGTTAAACCCTGTATAAATAATTATTCAAAAATAAATTTAAAATTATGAATAAAATGGTTGACACGAAGCAGCCCGCATGTTATGCTGTAAACGTAGTTAAGAAAAACACGGAAAGGGGTAATATGAAGAAACTGATTATTGCGGCACACGGCTATCTGGCCAGGGGGATCAAGAGCACGCTGGAGATTATCTCGGGAAGCGTTGACGATGTGATCGATATCAACGCTTTTACAGAAGAATGTCCGAGTCCGGAGCCGGTGATCCGGGAACTTTTGGCCCGGTATGAGGACCGGGACATCGTGGTTCTGACAGACCTTCATTTTGGCGGAGTGAATCAGATTTTCCTCAGGGAACGAAAAGACCGGGCATTTCCTCTGATTACCGGCATCAATTTGCCGGTAGCGATGGAATTGCTGCATCGGATCGGAGAGGACGTAGAGGAGGAAATGCTGGAAGAGCTGATCGGCGTTTGCCGGGGGGAGTTGAAGGCGGCAAAGGCCGGACCGGCTGCATGGAATGCAGATGAGGAGGAAATATTATAGGAAAAAGACAAAGAGAGGAGAGGGAAAGCATGATTACGTATTATCGCGTGGATGAACGGGTCATTCACGGGCAGACTCTGAACGTGGTCACCAGGCAGGTGCCCTGCGACGGGATTATTGTAGTGGATGACGAGATTGCGGCGGATCCGTATTTTTGCGGACTTTTCAAGGGGATGACCAATTACAAGGTCCTCATATTCAGTGTGGAAGCGGCGATGCGCAAGCTTTTGGAAGCGGAAAAATCGGCGAAAAATTACTTTGTTATTTTTAAGCATCCGACTACGTTAGGAGAACTGCTGCACCGGGGCTATCGGATCAAGCTGCCGGGCATTATGATCGGCCCGCAGGTGGCAAGACCGGGGACGACGACATTTTTCCCGACCATGTGCCTGACAAAGGAGGAGATTGCGGCTCTGGACGAGATTGCGGCTAGCGGCGTGGAAATCCGCATGCAGTCTATTTTAAACCAAGTGCCGGTTACCTGGCAGGAAGCAAAGCGAAAGATCGGGATGGACTAGAGAGGAGAAGGGTATGAATATTTTTGCGTGTTGTATTATCAGTTTTTGCTGCATGGCGGCGCATTACTTTTTTCCGCTGTACGGGTATACCGGCGGAAATTACATTCTGGCTAAGCCCCTGGTAGGCGGCTTGATCTGCGGGATCCTTTTGGGGGACGTGGCGACCGGGCTTTCGATTGGCTGTGCGATTCAGCTGACGTATCTGTCTTATATGACGATCGGCGGCGCGGCCACCGTAGACCAGGGATTCTTGGCGTATCCGATTACGGCAATTGCCATCACGACGCGGATGGACGCAGGTTCGGCGATTGCCCTGGGAACGGCGGTGGCGATCATTGCGGCTTACGGGAACTCGCTGCTGCGCACAATAAACCTCTTTGCCAACAACCGCTATCAGGCGGCGATTGCCGAAGGCGATAAAAAGAAGCAGGATTTCTTTTACTTTGGACTTCCGCTGACAGCCCTGTTTGTCGTGCGTTTTATCCCGGCCTTTTTAATGATGTATTTCGGCTCGGATTATGTTGCAAACCTGTTGAATGTGATGCCGGAAAAACTGCTGGCCGGAATGTCAAAGTTTGGAAACTTTATGCCGGCCATCGGAATTGCGCTGCTGATGAAATTTCTGATCCGGGAAAACTGGTATCTGGCGTTCTTTGTGTTCGGCTTTGCTTTGTACGCGTACTTGGGAATGAGCGTGCTGGGGTCCGTGGTGTTTGCGCTGGTGATCGCAATCCTCTATTATCAGATCATCGCCGAAAAAGGGGTCAAAGCGGCGGTTGCGAAAACGGCCAATTCAGATGAAGAGGAGGTATTGTAACCATGACGATGGAGAGAAAGACAAACGAACGGCTGAATAAAAACGAACTGCGCAGGCTGTGGAACCGCTATATGTGGTTCAACAACGGCTGCACCAATTTTGCCAATTTTTACGGAAACGGCTGGTCCTGGTGCCTGCGCCCCCTCTTTGAAAAATATTATGAAAAAGAGGGCGTGATCGATGGGATGCAGAATCATCTTGACTGGTACAACTGCGAGGCGCAGACCGCCTCCGTGATTGCCGGAATTGTCGTAGGCATGGAGGAAGAGCGGGCGGTAGACGGCCATCTGGAACCGGAGGTCATCCGCACGACAAAGGCTACGCTCCAGGGGCCGGTGGCCGGGATCGGGGACAGCGTGGTGCAGGGAACGCTGATTCCGCTGCTTTTGGGGATCGGTATCAGCATGACGGAGACGGCAGGGGCGATCGGACCCATCTTCTACGTGTTGTCGTATCTGCTGATTATCGTCGTGGGCTCCTATTTTCTGTTTCATCAGGGATATCGGCTGGGACGTTCCGCCATGTCTGCGCTGACCGGAGGAAAGCTGAACAAAGTGATCGAAGCCTTTATGCTGTTTGGCTCGATTGTGGTAGGCGCGTTGGGCGCCAATTACGTCAAAGCGGCAACGGCGGTCCAGTGGGGAAGCGGGGAGAGCATCACAACGCTGCAGAGCGTCATTGACGGGATTTTCCCCAAGCTGCTGTCACTGGCGGTGATCCTGGTGTGTTATTGGCTGACAAAGAAGAAAAACATCGGCATGGTTAAGCTGATTATCGGCATGCTGCTTGTGGTAGTGGCAGGTACATATGCCGGAGTCTTTTAAAAGGAGCGAACTATGACAAGGACGGAATTTGCCGGGATGGTAGACATGGTAGAGCTGGCGCCCGCGACGACCAGGGAGGAGGTAAAGGCGCTGGTAGAGGATGCCTGCCGCTTTCACTTTCATTCGCTTGGCTGCCCGTACTGCTACCATCCCTATGCGGCGGCCCTCTTGAAAGAGAAGGGATGCAGCAAAACGGTGATGCTGCTGGGCGGCGGCGGGTTTGCGGACGGCAATTGGCCGACGCAGGTGAAGCTAAACAGCATTGCCCTGTGCCTGCAGACGGGGTGCGGCGAGATTGACCTTACCTCAAACCTGGGGTGGATCAAATCGGGGATGTGGCAGGAGTATGGGGAAGAGATTCGACAGGCGCGCAGTCTTGCCCGGGGCGTGCCGCTGAAAGTGATTATCCATGCGCCCCAACTAACGGATCCGGAGTTGGAGCGGGCCTGCGGGATTTTGCTGGAAAACGGGGCGGACTATGTAAAAACGGATACCGGACGGAGTCCGCAGCCGACCTCGCCGGAGCAGGTACGGCGGATTCGTGAGATTGTGGGAGACAAAATGCGGATCAAAGCGTCCGGCGGGATTCGCAGAGCGGAGGATGCAAAACGGATGAAGGAAGCCGGAGCGGACCGCCTGGGGATTCGTCATGGGGCGGCGATACAGATTTGGAAAGAGCTGGCGGACTTAGATGCGGCCGGGGCGTAACCAGGCAGAAGAACGGCAGCAACCATAGCAAACGGCAGAAGGGAGAACTTATATGGAGAAAAAAATTTACCGGATCCGACCTGTTTTTGAAGAGAGGATGTGGGGCGGACAGCATTTGATTGAAAAGTACGGCTATGAGACGGAATTAAAAAATATCGCGGAGTCCTACTGCTGCATCGCCATTCCGGGACATTTGGACTGCGATGTGATCGATACGAAAGACAAGCTTTCGGATTTTTACCACGACAATCCCCAGCTTTTCGGCAGTGAAACAAAAGACATCCCCATCCGCCTGACCGTGGAAAGCGTGCTGGACAATATGTCGGTGCAGATCCATCCGCAGGACGAATATGCCCTGGCGCGGTACGGGCAGTACGGAAAACCGGGCGGAATCCTGTATTTGGAGGGGGAACCGGTGGATCTGCTGCTGGGACACCATGCAAAAACAAAGGACGAGTTTGTCCGCTTAAACGAGGAGCGGCAGTTTGACAAGCTGTTTCGCTTCGTGGACTATGTTCCCGGGGATTTTGTACATATTCCGGCCAATACGCTTCATTCCTTCCGCATCCGCGGCATTATGATTGCCTTTGCCAGAAACAGCGACGTGACGCTGCGGCTGTACGATTACGACCGGCTGGATCCCAAGACAGGCGCGCCCCGGAAGATGCATGTGCAGGAAGTGTATGAAAATATTACGATTCCGGACCATGAAGTGCATACGACGCGGGGAGAAATCGTAAAATCGGAACATCTGGTTCATACCGTATACCACGATGTGCCGGGCGAATATACGGCAGGACGGGTAGAGCTGACAAAGAAAGCGTCGTTTGCCATGGATGAATTTTATTTTATGTTCTGCGTAAACGGCGGAGGCACGGCAGAGGGTCTTGCTTTTAATAAGGGAGACGTCCTGTTCGTCCCTCAAGGCTACGGCGAGGTGCGGTTTGCCGGGACAATGGATTTTGTGTATTGTTCGTATAAGAACCGGGGACAGGGCTGAGGAGTATCGGTTGCTTTGCATCTTAAAATAAGGTAAAATCATAAAAAAGAGGAAAAGATGAAAAAAATCAAATTACAGTTTGCCATGGACGGGGCGGCGTCCCGCAGCATAGAGGAGGCGCTGGAAATGATCCGGAATATCGAAGAAACGGTCGATATCCTGGAGGTGGGGACTTCTTTTGTGCTTCGTTACGGCATGGAAGCGGTGACGCGCTTTAAAGAAGCATTTCCGGAGAAAACGATTCTGGCGGATATGAAGATCATGGACGGCGGGTATCATCACTGTGCAATGGGGTGTGAAGCCGGCGCCGACATTGTCACGGTGCTGGGCGCCGCGGACCGGGAAACCCTGCGAAGCGCGGCGCGGGCGGCCCATGAGCGGGGAAAAGAGATCATGGTGGATTTGATCTGCGTGCCGGCTCCGGAGAATTTGATGGCGTTTTGCGGGCAGATCGGCGCGGATTATGTCTGCGTACATACGGGAGTGGACGTACAGGCGCGGGGCGAGGGTCCGCAGGACGGGCTCAGACGGCTTCTTGCCCTGCAAAAGACATGCAACGTGGCGGTGGCCGGCGGCATCGACGAGACGACGCTGGAATCGATATGCGCCATGGGACCGGCGGTGGTGATTGTGGGAGGCGCGATCCACAAAAAAGAGAACTATCGGCAGGCGGCCCTGGCGATCCGCCGGAAACTGGACTGCGTCTGCAAAGGGGGCTGAGATGGACGGAATAAAAGAGCGGGCCCTCGACGTGGCCGATTCGTTAAAAAAGATTTTGGACGGTCTCTCGGAAACCGAAGCAGAGGAGATGCTTCAGGAACTTCTGAGGGTAAAAAGAGAAGGAAAGAAAGTGTTTGTCGCGGCTGCCGGAAGGACGAACCTGATTATGCGGACCTTTGCCATGCGCTTGATGCAGATCGGTTTTTCCTCCTACGTGGTGTTTGATACCAACACGCCGGCCTTTGAGACGGGCGACCTGCTGATCGCCGCCTCGGGTTCGGGGGCCACGGAAACAGTGGCGGTAATCGTCCGCCAGGCTCAAAAGATCGGCGGGCGCTTCGTCCTGATCAGCAAGACGAACGACAGCGCGCTGGCGCGGTCGGCGGACGTGCTTGTGCGGATTCCCACATCGCTGGCCGGCCGGAAGCTGCAGACAAAAGGAAGCGAGTTTGAACAGAGCCTGTTTTTGTTCTGCGATACGATGGGCGTGGCATTGATGAAACGCTTGGGCTGCATTGAGGATATCTCCGAGATCGACGGCTTTATCCGGATTCGTCATGCGAATCTGCAGTAAAAATAATTCTTGAGGTGAGAGTATGTTCTATACAAAATTGAAAGCTATTTATTCCGGCCTTACATATTCGGAGATAAAAATCGCCGACTATATCCTGGCGAATCAGGAGAGTGTGACCGGCTTGACATCGCAGCAGCTGGCGGATCTTTTGGGGCTGGGACAGTCGACCATCATCCGTTTTTCTCAGAAAATGGGCTATAAAAGCTATCGGAACATGCTCTTGGACCTGGAGCGCTCGCAGGACGAGACAGAGGAAAAGGTGGAGGAAATCCAGATGATGGATTCCATTGCCACGACAAATGAAAAAATCAAACTGCGGATTCAGCATCTTTTGGATGTGACGACGGAGGTCAATGCACCGGGAGATTTTGAACAGGCGGTGGAGATGATCCGCAAAGCGAAGATTATTTTTTGCTTTGGCTTTTTGTCAACCGGGTCTGTGGCGGATCATATGAACGGGCTTTTGCAGTTGTTTGGCTTTAATTCGTTTTGTTTAGACGGTTTTTCCACGATGTCCGCCATGCGCAATCACGGGGAGGACGGGCTGCTGCTTGCGTTTTCCAAATCGGGTGAGACGGCAATGACCAACCGGGTTGCCCGCTATGCCAAAGAGCGGGGCCTGAAAGTCGTCGGGATCACGAATATGGCTCCTAACACGATGGCTTCTTATCTGGACGTGTGGCTGAAAGCGGTGCATTCGACAATCCGGACACGCTTTCTTCACTACACGGAGACCCTGCCGCTGTTCTTTATCGTGGACTGCCTGATACTGAATTTGTACAAACAGGATTTTTCCTACTACTCCGACTGCGTGGCCGAACATGTCGCGATTACGAAAAGCATGCGCGGCGTGCGGTATATTGAGGAGGAGACGAACGGGCCGGCCGAAGCGGAGGGCGAAGCGCCGGGCGGAAAGGAGACGAACGGGCCGGCCGAAGCGGAGGGCGAAGCGCCGGGCAGAAAGGAGACGGACGGATGAAAAAGGTCGGGTTTATTGGCCTGGGCATTATGGGAAGCCCTATGGCTGTTAATCTTTTGAAAGCGGGCGTCGACCTGCTGGTCGATGACCATCATGCGGACCGGGTAGAAGCCGTTGTAAGGGCCGGCGCGCAGGCGGCAAAACGGTCAGAGATCGGCCGGACTTGCGAGACGGTGTTTACGATGCTGCCGGACGGGCCGCAGGTGAAGGAAGCGGTCTTAGGCGAGGGAGGGCTTTTGGATTTCCTGCGGCCCGGAAGCACGGTGATCGATATGAGTTCCATAAATCCAAAAGTGACAAGAGAAATTGCCCGAAAACTGGAGGAGCAAGGAATTGAAATGCTGGATGCGCCTGTTTCCGGCGGGGAAACGGGGGCGGTCGCGGGAACGCTGAGTTTTATGGTGGGCGGCAGGCCGGAGGTGTTTGAAAAATGCCGTTCGCTTCTTTTGACCATGGGAGAAAGCGCCGTTCTCTGCGGCGGCCCCGGGGCCGGAGGAGTCGTCAAGCTGGCAAACCAGATCATGGTGGCAGCCAATATTGCGGGCTGCAGCGAGGCCTTTATGCTGGCGAAGATGGCAGGGGTGGACCTGGAAAAGGCATTTGAGGCGGTCCGGGGCGGCCTGGCCGGCAGCCGTGTGCTGGAAACAAAAGTACCGGCCATGCTGGCGGGCGATTTTACACCGGGATTTCGTATGGAACTGCACAGCAAGGACTTGCGCAACGCGTTGGAATATGCTCATTTCTGCGGCGCACCGGTACCGCTTACGGCACAGTTTCAGGAAATGATGACAAACCTATGCGCGCAAGGATGTGAAAAAGAAGATCACAGCGGTATGGTAAAGTACTACGCACGGCTTTCGGGCACAGACTTGGCAGGCGGCCGTGCGTTTGAGGAGGAAAGATGGAACAAAAAGGATATCATATAGACGGGGAATGGCGCGTTTCCCGGACAGAGAACTGGCAGGTTGTGACGGATGCAAGCACGGGAGAAGGAATCGCAAAAGTACCCTGCTGTACCAGGGAGGAAGTGCTGCAGGCCATAGCGGCGGCGGATCGGGCTTTTGTCTCCTGGTCGCGTTTGTCGCTGAGCAAACGGACACAGAAGATGTTTCACTGGCGGAACGTACTACTGGCGCATTTGGAGGAACTGTCCCTGCTCTGCGCCCGGGAATCCGGCAAGAACATAAACGAAGCGCGCGGCGACGTACTAAAGGCAGTGGAACCGGCGGAGTTTGCCTGCGGGATACCTTTTGCGAGCCAGGGAGTGTCGTCGCTTCAGGTAACGACAGGGTTTGACACGGCGTCCTACCGCGTCCCGCTGGGCGTGGTGGCCGGGATCTGCCCCTTCAATTTTCCGGCGATGATCCCCTGGGGCTGGATTGTCCCTCTGGCGGTAGCGACTGGAAACACGGTGGTGCTGAAGGCTTCCAGCCAGACGCCGCTGACATCGATGCGGATGCTGGAACTTTTTTATACCGAGGGAGGTTTTCCTAAAGGGGTCGTAAACCTGGTGACCAGCAGCCGTGGGGAGGCGGAACTGCTGCTGACGGACCCGCGGGTCAAGGCCGTCACGTTTGTCGGCTCAACCGAAGTGGGAAAGCATATTTATTCCGTGGCGGCCGCGCACGGCAAGCGGGTGCAGGCCCAGTGCGAAGCCAAAAACCACGCGCTGGTCCTTGCGGACTGCGATCTGGAAAGCGCAGTCAACGCGATCGTAAATTCAACATACGGCTGTGCGGGGATGCGCTGTATGGCCCTGCCGGTTGTAGTGGTACAGGAGACGATTGCCGATGATTTTGTCGCACGTTTGAAGAAAAAAGCCGAAGCCCTGCGTATGGGCTGTTCGTATGAGCCGGAAACACAGCTGGGGCCGCTGGTTAGCGAGCGGCAGAAGCGTTTTGTCTGCGACTGGATTGAGAAGGGTATCGAAGAGGGCGCCGTCCCGGTTCTTGACGGGCGAAACCGTGTGGTCGAAGGCTTTGAAGGAGGTTTCTTTGTGGGGCCGACCATACTGGATCATGTAAAACCGGGAATGGCGGTCGGGGAACGCGAGATTTTTGGCCCGGTAACGGTGATTAAACGAGTGAAGGACTTTGAGGAGGGGCTGCGGGTTATGAATGCCAACCCCTACGCTAACGGCTCTGTGATTTTTACGCAGAACGGTTCCTATGCGCGTGAATTTGAAATGCGCACCGACGGGGGGATGGTGGGGATCAATGTAGGAATCCCGGTTCCGACCGCCTGCTTCCCGTTTTCGGGGAACAAGGATTCTTTCTTTGGAGATCAGCATGTGCTGGGGCTGGACGGCGTGCGGTTTTATACCCGCGCCAAGACCGTCACCAGGCACTGGTATGACGAGCACTCCTGCCAAAAAGCAGTGGATACCTGGGAGGGGACGGTCGAAAGGATTTGATTTTTCTTTAGCAATAGGAAATATGCGGAGGGACGATAAAAACAGGCTCTGCCTTTCAAGAAAGGGCGGAGCCTGTTTTTATTGGATTTTTTGAAACAGCCGGCCGCGTCTTATTCCTCGCCAAACCCGCTGTCGATCAGAGCGATCAGCTCGTCAACGGCCTTTACCTCATCCTCGCCCTCGGCGGACAGGGATACCTCGGTGCCCTTGCTCAGAGCCAGGGTCAGAAGCATCAGGATGGACTTGGCATCCGCGGACTTGCCGGTCTTTAAATTCTTGATCGTGATCTTGGAGCTGTACCCCTTGGTGGCCGCTACAAAAACGGAAGCGGGACGGGCATGGAGTCCGGTCTTGTTGACAATGGTGGTGGTTTTCTCGTACATAACTGATACCTTGCCTTTCTTTCAATGGATGTGCGGCCGAAGAAGCCTGCTGACAATAGTTTAGCATATTCTGTCCGCCCATTCAAGTGTCAATCGCAAAGAAATCATAATTTTTGACAAAAACAAATTATGAAGAATCCGTAAAATTGTGCAGGACACTTTACTTTTGGGCGATGAAATAGTAAAATGGTGACATATACTACAAAGAGGTACAAGACCATGCTGAGAGAACTGATAGAAAAAGACCTTTTTGAAATATGCGACGAGCCGGTAGAATGGGAGGAGGCCATACGGATTTCCATGGCTCCCCTGGTGCGGCAGGGCGCCGTCACGCAAGAGTATGCCGGGACGGTTATTCAGAATGTAAAGCGGTTCGGACCCTACATCGCGGTGACGCCGGGGGTGGCGCTTCCGCATGCGAAGGACGACTGCCATGTACTGCACACGGCGGTTTGTTTTGTGAAGTTTAATCATCCGGTCTGTTTTGACGAAACGGACGCGGAAAAGACAGCCAGCCTGTTTTTCGCTATGTCGGCAGAGGACGAGCCGCGGCATCTGCGAAATTTGAAAGCCCTGACAGAAGAGTGCTTAAAGGACGGCGCTTTAATCCGGCGGCTTTGCGCGGCAAAGACACGGGAAGAAATTCTGGCGGCTCTAGCCGGAGGAAGCAGGGAGAAGATATGAAAAAGAAGGTTCGATTGATTGCGTCCGACTTAGACGGCACGCTTTTGGATGAGCAGAAGCAGGTGAGCGGCCGTAACCGCAAGGCCTTAGAGAAAGCGGCGCAGCAGGGGATTTTGTTTGTGCCGGCAACCGGACGCATCTTCAGCGCGATCCCGGAGCCGGTGAGCGAACTGCCGTTTGTCCGCTATGTGATTACGGTAAACGGAAGCGGCCTGTACGACCGTGTACAGGAAAAAATGTTGTTTGAAGCGAAGATTCCATGCAAAGAAGCGATCCGTCTCTGCCATTTTGTACGGCGGTACGGGACCATGTTTGACTGCTATCTGGAGGGCCATGGCTACATGGAGCGCCATTTCTATGAGCGAATCGACGAGTACTGTGTGGAAGCCCTGCGGTCGATGGTGCGCGCGACGCGTAAGCCGGTCGAAGATCTGCCTGCTTTTATCGAGGAGCATGGCGACGTGCAGAAGGTGCAGATGTTTTTCCTCGACATGGAATTGCGGGCCCGGGCCTTTCGCGAGCTGGCAGAGGCCTTTCCGGATATGCTGGCGACGAGTTCGATCGTAAACAACATCGAGGTCAACATCCGGGAGGCGAACAAGGGCGCGGCGCTTACGCGTCTCTGCGGGCTGCTGGGGATCGATATGGCCGAGACGGTGGCTTTTGGCGACGGCGGCAACGATGTGACGCTTTTACAGGCAGCGGGAACGGGCGTGGCGATGGCGAATGCCTGCGAGGAGGCGTTGGCGGCGGCCGATGCGGTTACGCTGTCTAACGCCGAGGACGGCATCGCGGAATATTTGGAGAAATACGTGCTGTAGAGACCGGAAAGGATGTTATTGTGGGGCGCAAGCCCTTATGATAAAAAAGAGAACGATATTGGAGGGTAGATATTATGAAAACGATCAATGTAAAAAGGACGGCATCCAAGGGCGTTGTGATGGGCAAGGCGTATGTGGTAAAGCGCCCGGACCTGTCGGCTGACCGTTCGATGATTTCGGACAGCATGGTAGAAAAAGAAGTGGCCCGTTATGAGGCCGCGATCGAGGCGGCCAAGGCCGATCTTTCCGTGCTGGCGGAGACGAACGCGATTTTCGGCGCGCACCTGGAGCTCGTGCAGGATCCTACCCTGTATGACGGCGTAATCGACAAGATCAAAGACGAGAAGAAGAACGCCGAGCTGTCCTTGGAGGAGACGGTAGACATGTTCGCGGCGATTTTTGCCGATATGGACGACGAGTATATGCGTGAGCGCGGCTCCGATATGAAGGACGTAGGCAAGCGCCTGATGTGCAAGCTAAAGGGTGTGGAGGACAGCGCGCTGTCCGGTATTACGGAGAAGGTCATTGTGGTGGCGCAGGATCTGGCCCCTTCGGATACGGCTGTAATGAACCTGGAGTATGTGCTTGGCTTTATTACCCAGGAGGGCGGCGTAACCAGCCATGTTTCGATTATGGCACGCAACTTAAACCTGCCGGCCCTGGTGGGCGTGGAGGGTATCCTGGAGGATGTGGCGATGGGCGATGAGATCGCCATGGACGCCAAGAACGGCACGATCATCGTCAATCCGGACGAGGCGGCCAAGGCAGAGTATGCCCAGAAGATGGAAGCCTTCCAAAAGAGGGAGAAGGAGCTGGCCGAGATCAGCCTTCTGCCGGCCGAGACGCCCGACGGAAAGACTGTGGAATTGTTTGCCAATGTCGGCAACATCGAAGATATCAAGAATGCTCTGCCGCATCATATCGACGGCATCGGCCTGTTCCGCACCGAGTTTTTGTATATGGAAAACGATCATTTCCCGACCGAAGAAGAGCAGTTTGCCGTGTACAAAGAAGCGGCCGAACTGCTGGAGGGCAAGGAGGTCATCATCCGCACGCTGGATATCGGCGGCGACAAGGAACTGTCCTACTTTGACTTCGGCAAAGAGGAAAATCCCTTCTTGGGATACCGCGCCATCCGTGTCTGCCTGGATAAGGAGGACGTATTCAAGACGCAGCTGCGCGCGCTTCTGCGGGCCGGCGCTTACGGCAATGTGCGCATTATGTACCCGATGATTATCTCCGTAGAGGAGTTGGACCGGGCCAATGAGCTGCTGGCGATCTGCAAGGAGGAACTGCGCGCCGAAGGCAAGGAATTTAATGAGGATATCGTGGTCGGTATGATGATCGAGACGCCGGCGAGCGTGGTGCTGGCGGATGATTTTGCCAGCCGGGTCGGTTTCTTCAGTATCGGGACGAATGATCTGACGCAGTATACGCTGGCGGTAGACCGCGGCAACAAGAAGATTTCCCATATGTACAATTCGTTCCATCCGGCGGTTCTGCGCAACATCAAGCGGACGATCGACGCCGGTCATGCGGCGGGTATCAAGGTCGGCATGTGCGGCGAGTTTGCCAGCGATCCGAAGGCGCTCCCGGTGCTCCTGGGCTTTGGCCTGGATGAATTCAGCATGTCGGCGGGTGCGGTGTCTGAGGTGAAGGCGGAGTTGAGAAGCACCTCCTATGCCGAGGCGCAGGAACTTGCCGATAAAGTGGCAAAGTGTGCGTATGTGAAGGAGATCGACGCGCTGTTGGAAGCGTAAGACGGCGGTGAAATTGCCGTAAGAGAAGGACAAGAGGGCTGTCGGGAGTATAGACGGCTTAGAACAGGGGCCTGCGGCTCATATGAGTCGGGGTACCCTGTTCTTTTCCTTTAAAGAATAAAAGATGTGGGGAGAACCGTTAAGGGACAAAACAGAACCGATCAGGGATATTTGATTGAAATTGTCGTTAAAAAATTATCAAGGAAAAAATACTGCGAGAAGAATATCGGGCGTCTATCCGTACAAAGTACGTCACGAAAATTATGATATATTTATACGCAAAAGAGATCAAAAGGGATGGGTGAAAAAATGAAAATAGCCATCGTGGATGATGAAAAAAAGTTTGCGCAGATAATTGAGACGGAAGTGCAACAATTTTTTTGGTTTGTACAAGAACCGACCAGCATACAACGGTATAATACGGGAAAAGGATTACTAGAAGAAATGTCGGAAAAACAAGACTTTGATATTTATTTCCTGGACATTGAGATGCCTGGTTTAGATGGTTTGGAAGTAGCAAGAAGGATTCGCCGCCAAAGGCCGGAAGCCAGGATAGTATTTATTACCAATTATGATAAATATGCCGTATCCAGTTATAAGGTCCGCGCCAGTTACTATGTTTTGAAGAGCAGCTATGAAGATGATTTGTCAGAAGCATTGCATATAATATGGGAGGAAGAGAAGAAAGAAAGAAAACGGCTGGAAACAGATTTTTATATCATTGGAGGCGGATATCAGGAGTGGCGTTTGTCCTTGGGTGATATCGCGTATCTGACAAAAGATACAAAATATGTCGTGTTTCACTGTTACGATGAAAAAGAATATAAAGAGCGAACAACACTGGAAGTCGTTTTATCGAAGCTTTCAGCGGAACGGTTTGTCCGCATAGACAAGGGCTGTGTTGTAAATATGAAATATGTTTGTGGGTGGAAAGAAAAAATAGTTACTTTGCGCATAGGAGATACATATATAGAGCATCCGGTGAGCAGAAGGCTAAGCACAAAAGTGGCTTCGGAGCTGTTGGCGTATTGGAGAAGGGGATGATAGAACGATTTTATTTTGCCTGTGAATTTCTCTTTATAGCTGCAAAAGTATGGGCAACTATGCGGATCATAGCGGCGATATCGAAACCGAGAATAGAACGAAAAACGGAGATAGTATTACAGGGGCTTTTGATTGGCGCAATTCTGCGTTTCATGTGTATAATAGCTATTTGACAGAGGATTTATTTTCCAATATTGCATTTGTTTTTTTAATTACAGTTATATCGTTAGCATTAAATAAAATGTATCAATGTCAAAAAGGAAGTGCATTTATTGTTACATATTATGTATGGATTGGGCTTGCCCTAATGGATTTTTTTGTGCAGACTCTGGCCTATATGAGCCTGCGCGATTTACAAATTTCTGGTGTGAGCATCCTTATGTATCGTGTCTACCTTTGCTTCCTGCGGAAAGTCATTCCGGGCAAGACTGCCTTTCCAAAATAAGCGTACTCGTTCTTTGCCTTTCCAGTCCGTATAGCGAACCCCGAAGTCCTTATCAATATGATATTTTTCTAT
>JAAWCS010000067.1 GCA_022793375.1 Lachnospiraceae bacterium | reverse complement strand
GGCAAGACGGTATGAGTATGTAGGGCGATAGCCCGGAATACGAATACCGGCGGCGATTGCGTGAGTGCCGCAGGCACGGAGCAATCGGCTTTCAGGGCCGATGTGGTGCGCCGCGCCAGCGGCGCATGTGGGTTTACTATAGCAGGCCGGGAATCTCAAGGGGATTCCCGCTATTTGCCGCTTTCAAACCCCGGCTGTTTCTGATATAATGTCATACGAAACCGAGAGGATGCCGCAAAGCAAAAATATATTTTATATGACAGGCGAAAGAAGAATTATCAAAATATTATATCATATATAAAAAATTATCCTTCATTATCCTTCGTAAATCCAAATTATACTTGACATATAGCCAAATATACGCTATAATAAAGAAAAATTTAAAACAATTTGAAAGGGGGATGATTCCAATGTTCATATAGTTTTTCTGCCCATGAAAAAGAAGGAGGGATGAGTGGAATGATTTTACTTGCGCATAATAGCATTGGTTTTGGAGGAATACTATTGATTTTGGCTCCTTATGTCGTAAAAACAGCTTGTGTGTTTTTCGCTGTAAAATATGGCGTAATCTATGGAATAAAACATTTAAAGAAAAGAGGAGAAATATGATAATGAATTAACCGGCCATGAAAAGGAAGAACTTTGCAACATTAGAAATTCCACAGGAAAAGTGGGAAACTCTCATTCAAAAACTTGAACAGGGCGAGCGTTGGGATTGTTATAAAGAAGAGTATACTGATTTTGCTCTCGTATCTGAATACACGTTGGAGGACGGCACGGTTGAAACTCGTTATGATTATCCGGATGGTTCTGTCAGAATATCCGGTTTTAAACCAGGAATAGATGAATCTCAAATAGCCCCTTTGGCGGTAGAAGGTGGTAAATGGCAGACCGTCAGCGGAGCATCGTACTGTATCGGCGCACTTGTATATGAAAAAACAGCGTTTGTTCACTTAGAGTTTATGATACTTACTGCACAACAAGTATGATTTAACATAATATTGCCAGGCCATAAGCTCCTTTCTAAGCGAACAAAGCTTGCCGCTTAGAAGGGAGCTTCCCTTACCCCCTCTTCCTCCCTGCTGTCTGCGCGAAAATATTTGCCAGCACCGTGCCGGAAATGTTATGCCGCACGGAAAAGACTACGCCGGGAATTGTCGCAAGCGGATACTGGACAAAGCGCGTCGCTGCCAGGCTCGCAGCCAGACCAGCGTTCTGCATTCCCACCTCGATGGATTTTCCGCTTGTACTCTCTTTAGACGGATGCTATACTGGCCTTGTGATACCATAGAGGCCGGCACACCCGCAGGCCTGCCGCTACAAAGGAGCCGCCATGCCCAAATCCTACAACCAGAAAATGAAAATTCTCTATCTCATGCAGATTCTGCTTGAAAAAACCGACGAAAGCCACGTTCTGAACGCTTCTGAGCTGATCGCCCATCTGGCCGCCCGCGGCATAAAAGCCGAGCGCAAATCCATCTATGACGATATCGAAGCTCTGCGCCTGTTCGGGCTGGACATTGTAAACCGCCATGAGCCGCCGGCCGGTTATTTTATCGCCAGCCGCCGTTTTGAACTGCCGGAATTAAAACTGCTCGTCGATACCGTGCAGGCCTCCCGTTTTATCACGGCCAAAAAATCCGATGAACTGATCCGCAAGCTGGAGCAGCTGGCCAGCTGCTACGAAGCGCGGCAGCTGCAGCGGCAGGTCATGGTCAGCGGCCGCATTAAGACGATGAACGAAAGCATCTATTATAATGTAGACAAAATCCACGAAGCCATCTCCGCCAATGTCCAGATTTCCTTCCGGTATTTTGAATGGACGGTCCAAAAAGAGCCGCGTCTCAAACGGGACGGCCAAAGCTACCGCATTAGTCCCTGGGCCCTGACCTGGGACAACCAAAACTACTATATGATCGGCTACGATCCGCAGGCAGACTGCGTCAAATATTACCGCGTCGATAAAATGCTGCACATCGAGCGGACTTGCGAGCCGCGCGCAGGACGGGAACGGTTCCAGGATTTTAATCTCGCGGACTTCTCACGAAAGACCTTCGGCATGTTTCACGGACAGGAGCAGACGCTTACGCTGCAGCTGGAAAACCGCCTGGCCGGCGTTATGATTGACCGCTTTGGCAAGGATGTGCCGCTGCATCCTGCCGGCGATGTTTTTACCGCCCGCATTCAGGTCGTTGTCAGCAGCCAGTTTTTCGGCTGGCTGTCCGGTCTGGGGCCCGGCGTCCGTCTCCTTTCGCCCGATCCGGTTGTCCGCCAATACGCCGAATTTCTGCGGACGCTGCTGGCGCAGTACACTAATGCGGCAACACATTGTATTCAGACAGCGCACTAACCCGTCTTTGCGCATCGCTTTCACGCGCATATTTTTTACAAAAAAGGGATTGTACTATTACGCAAAATGTGCTACTCTACCGTGTGGAGAAAAACACGTTTCCCGTCCGGCGGCTTTTATGCTATTACCGTCGTCTCCGCGTTTTTTCGGGAAACGGTACGAGGGAGAGCCATTGTCATGAACCAAAGCAAATTTGCCCGGGCTGTCGTTGAATATACAGTCCTTACCATTGCCACCCTGATTCTGGTTGTCGGAGTCTATGTCTTTAAGTTCCCCAACAATTTTTCGTTCGGCGGTGTCACCGGCATCGCTGTCATTCTTGGCAAACTCGGCGCTTTTAGTCCCGGTACCTATACTTTTATCATCAACATGGCCCTGCTGCTTCTCGGCTTCCTGTTTCTAGGCCGCGATTTCGGCGTAAAAACCGTCTACGTCAGCGTCTTAACTTCCGTCGGCCTGAGCCTGGCGGAAAAATGGTTCCCGATGGCCGCCCCTTTAACAAAGGAACCTGTCCTGGAACTGCTTTTTGCCATTGTGCTGCCGTCCTTCAGTTCGGCAATCCTTTTTAATATCGGCGCCTCCGGCGGCGGCACGGATATTGTCGCCATGGTGCTCAAAAAGTATACCAGCTTCAATATCGGTACGGCTTTATTCCTGGTCGATCTCTTCATCACCTTTGCCGCCTGCTTTGTATTTGACGCGCAGACCGGTCTTTTTTCCTTTACCGGCCTGATGACCAAATCGCTGGTCATCGATACTGTGATTGAGAACATCAATCTTTGTAAATATTTTACAATCATCTGTGAGACGCCGCAGCCGATCTGCGAGTTTATTACCAGCGAATTGGGGCGCAGCGCCACCATCTACAAAGCCGAGGGCGCTTACCAGCACCACTCCAAGACCGTGATTCTTACGGTTATGAAGCGCAGCCAGGCCGTTCAGCTGCGTAATTTCGTGCGGCGCAACGAGCCCGGGGCCTTTATCGCGATTACCAACAGCAGCGAAATTATCGGCAAGGGGTTCCGCGGGTTCAACTGACTTTGATCCGGTCTGCGTCTCAGGACCACCGTTTTGCCCGCCGGCTGTTTCTTTTGTCTGGCGCAGACAACTTTTTGACCGGGCTTATTGCTCATATGTATCGCCCGGCCTGGCCGTTTGCTGTGCAGATATCCCGGCCCGGTTTACTGCTTACGCAAATATCCCGGCGGAAATTCTGGTGTAATGCCAGAAAATCCCGCCGGGATATGTTTGTTTATTCTAAAACTACTTTTTTAATTCGCGGTCAGCCCTCTGCATAGACTGCCGTTTTCTCGCTCGCGGTCAGGCTTCATATAGGCCGCCATTTCCTCAACTCGCGGTCAGCCCTTCACATACGCCGCCGCTTCCTCGGCCGCGATCAGGCCCGAATCGATGCACAGGCCGTAGCAGTAGCCGGGGATATCGTAGTACGGCGAGTAGTACAGGCTGCCGGCGTCGGTGCCGCAGACATAGAGACCGGGGATCACCTGGTTCTCGCAGTTCAGCGCGCGGCAGTTTTCGTCGATGCGCACGCCGCCGAAGGTGCTCCAGGCGCTGGGCTCGTTCTGTACGACATAGAACGGTCCCTGTGCCACCGGCGACAGATACCAGGGATTCGTACCATACTGCTCATCCACGCCCTTCTCACAGTACCCATTGTACTGTTCGACCGTAGCCGCCAGGTTTGTCAGGCCGAAGAATTTGCCCAGCTCCTCGATCGTGTCGGCTTTGTACAGCCAGCCCTCTTTCAGGCCTTCCTCGATATCCGCAGGGAGGTTCGTCAAAATCCTCTCCTTGAAGTAATTGCCGATGAACCAGTTCTCAGCCGTCGCGCCTTTGGCCGTCGTGTACTCGTAGAGGCCCTGAGTCGTCATGGCGTCTACGTATGCCTGATCGACCACGGCATACCAGGGGGCATTGCGCAGGATCTGCTCGCTGCCGTAAGACATCGGGTAATCGCACAGCAGGCCTTCGTTGATGAAACGGTTGCCGGCCGCGTCTACCAGCAGACAGCCGTAGAGACCGAACTTAAAGGCTGTATTCTGATCGTATTTATCCTGCTTGGCCGGACGGGAGGCCTTCTGGTTCGTTCCGCCGTACTCGCACGGGCAGTAGCCAAAGGTCTTGTCAAGGCCCGCGCCGATGGCCGTCGCCATGTTGATCGCATCGCCGGTGCACAGCGAATCGCCGCCGCTGGCCGCGTTCAGATGGCGGGTGCCGAGGAAACGCTCCTGCATGTCGCGGTTGCCCAGGTAGCCGCCGCTGGAAAGGATCACGGCGCCGGCTTTGATCGTCACCTTCGTGCCGTCGGCCTTTTCCGCCGTAATACCGTTCACCGTCTCGCCGTCCTGCAAAAGGGACGTCGCGGAGGTGTTGTAGAATACTTCTACGCCGTTTTTCTCAAGCGCCTGCTCCCACAGCTTCACCCGGTCCTCCACCGGATTGAGGATCAGATGGAAACCGCCCTTTTCACCGATGAACGGCGTCTCAAAACGGAAGTTTACCTCCTGGAACTCGTAGCCGATCTCCTGCAGTTCGGCCACTGCGTTCTTCGATTCCTCCAGGCAGCGACGCATCAGCAGCGGGTTCGGCGTCCAGTGCGTATACTCCATGACATGGTAAAACGCATCGTCCACTACCAGCGTTGAGCCGCCTTCTTTGTTCTTTAATACTTCGGTTTCCACGGCGAAGGGGCCGGACACCTTGATGCCGTTGACGGCCGCCACGCTGCCGCCCTTCTCCACGGCGATGACCTTCAGCCCCTTTTTGGCGGCCACGTTGGCCGCCATAAAGCCAGCCGCGCCTACGCCGACGATCACAAGATCGGCCTCGTAGCTTTCGTCGGCCGAAGCTGTCTTTTCCACTTTCTTTGCCAGCCAGCCCTCTGCGTCGCCGCCGGCCTGGGCGATACAGTCGGCAACCGCCTCACGGATCGCGCGGCTGGAATTGGAAGCGCCGGCCACCACGTCTACGCCGCCGGCCTGGTTCTCTACCAGCGCCGGGATGAACTGCTCTTCTACCTGGCTGAATAAAACCGGCGTCTCATTGTGCTCCAGCACCTTGATTCCGGTGATCTCTGTCTCGGAGAAGGTTGTCTCTACCGTTATGTAAGAAATATTGCCGTAAGCTTTGGCCGTGTAAGTACCGGGCGTATAGCTGGCTGCCGCTGCTGTCGCCTCGGTGGCCGCTTCGGTCGCTGCCGCGGTCGTTGCTGCCGCCGTCGCCGCTTCGGTCGCTGCCGCCGTCGCCGCTTCGGTGGCCGCCGTCGTCGCCTCGCCCGCCGCGGTCGTTGCCGCGGTATCGCCCGCGCAGGCCCCCAGGATGCCCATTGCCGCCAGGCTGGCGGCCCCGACTGCCGTGCCCTTTAAAAAGTCCCGGCGGGAAATGCCCTGTCCCTGGTTTCGCGTCTCTTTTTTCATTGAATCCTTCCTCCTTGTCTTTTTTCGTCTCCCGCAGATTGCTTTGCCGGCTGCCGCCGACTGCTTTCGGGAAAACGCACTATGACCATGTTACCCTATGAACATAGTTAAAAGTCAAGAAGTTTTCGTGATTTTTTTATCTTTTGCCGCAGTTTTGCCGCTATTTGATCGGGATCACGACCGTCTCCACGTCCTGCCCCTCCCCGTCGAGGTTTAAAAAAGACGGAAAAATCACCAGATCGTCTCTTACCTGATAGCCGTGGTCCTCCAGATAGGCAAGCGCCTCCTTAAAAGTGGCTTTTTTCACGCTCTGGGCCCTGGTGGCCCGACGGCGGAAACGCAGACATTTCCCCAGTTTCAGGCGGCGCAGCCTTGGATCTTTTGCGTCCGCCAGCCGGTACGCCTCCCCAAACGGGATTGCGGTAACGTAACTGGGATTCACGCTGTCCTTTTCGTCAAGAAAATCTTCCCGGGAAATGATCCGAGTGTAGCTGGTAATGCTCAAAAGCTCCACAAACTGAGCAATCACGTCCGCGTTTTCCACCGATACCGAAAAATCCCGGCCATACGAGGCATGGATATAAAGGTAATCCTCCAGATCGGTTACCTCAAAGTTTGAACTTAGTTCAGAGTTTATCATTCTCATGGCATAGTCGAGACGCTCCAGCCGATACGATAAAAGCTGCATCTCCTGGTTCAGGCAGCGCTTTTGTTTTTTCAGCGAGCACAAAAAAACTTCGCCGGACTGCTTCTGATCCAGCATCTCAATGGCCTGCTCCACCGTAAAGCCGTATTGCAGAAGCATGCGGAACGCATTGACGCGAAAAGCGTCCTCCGGCGTGTAATAGCGATAACCATTTTCACTGCGCTTTCCGTCAAACAGGCCATATTTCTCATAAAAACGGATTTTCGACTGCGGCAGTCCGACCATGGCTGCAAACTCGCTGATTTTGTAATGCTTCATGGCAGTTATCTCTCCCCGCAATACTGGAAAAAACGAAACGCTACGCTCTCGGATTTTAAATAGGAACGGGTATACTCCACTACCTGGCCTGAGGAATCGCGGCCCGTATATTCGAAACAAAATACGGGGGCAACCCCTTCCTCCAGCTTTAAATCCTTCGCCTCCCGTTTGGGGCAGCGGATAATCATCAGGGTCTGCAAAAATTCCACCGGCAGATGGCCTTTGGCATTCATATAATCATAGAGCGAAACATGGTTAAAATCCTACTCTTCCACATCGGCAAAATATTTGGCAGGAATGTAGGTGTACTCAATGCCCAGAGGTTCATCGTCGCCATAGCGGACGCGGTGCAGGGCAAAAAGGGATTCGCTCCGGCTGATACGCAGGCGGGTGCACATCGAAGGGTACCCCTGGAGGATGCCGGAAAAAATAACGCTGCTGGCAGCTTTCATGCCCCGGTTCTTGATCCGGGCGCTCATGCCGTAATTCTGTGTAGCTCTATAGCTCCCCGCCCCTAAAAGAAGCTTGCTCCTGTCGCCCTTTACAAAAGTGCCCTTGCCTACGCTGCGGGACAGATAACCGGTATCCACCAGCATATCCATCGCCTTTTTGACCGTCATGCGATTGACGTCGTACAGCTCGGCCAGCTCGCGTTCGCTGGGCAGCTTTTCTCCGGGCAGATACTCGCCCCGCTCGATTTTTCCTACCAGAGTGTTCATGATCTGCTGATAGATCGGAGTCTGCATGTTTGTCCTCCTATTTAATGAACTGGAAGCGGTCGATCCGCATAAAGGTTTCCGTGTATTCCACAAACCGATTGGTGTAATCGTAGGTCCTTCCTTCTTCTCTAATCAGGGCCTCCCCTTCCTCTACCTCCAGAAGCCGCGCCTCCTCTGCGTCGGCATACACGACGGAAATCTGCATCTCGGCGCGGTCAATGTTTACCTGGTACTCGTCCTCGTAAATTCGGTACAGGGAACGGCCCGACAGATCGAAATTCTCCAGTCCTGGAAAATATTCGGCAATGATATAACTCCACTCAAGGGATACCGGGGCATTGTCTACTTTGCGCAGGCGTTCCAGGCAATAGAGGTCGGTGCCGATATTCAGTTTCATCCGCTGGGAAATGCGCTTGTCACAGGGGATTTTCCGGAATTCCAGCAGCAGGGATTCGTTTTCTTTGCCCATGCTTTCCACCAGGCTGGTCGTGGAGCGAAAATAACGAAGGTTCTTTACAATACGCTGTTTTTGGACATAGTAACCGCTCTTGTTTTTGGAATAAATCCTTCCCTCGTCTTTTAAAATCTGCAGGCTGGAGCGGATCGTCATTTTCTGGACGTGATACATCTCGCACAGTTCTTTTTCCGAGGGGAGTTTGCTGTTTTCAGGGTACTTATTTTGTTCGATGCCGGTTCGGATGTCGTCCGCAATCAAAACGTCGAGATATATTTTTTTCATATTGCTGATTTGGGCCTCGTTTTTCTTTTTATCGGGTCTGGCGGCGGTTTGTACTGTTTTATCGGCAAGAATCAAAGGCATTTTCCCCTGTCCCGCCTGCCCTTTGCGGACATTATAGCATTCCTTTGTTGGATAATCAAGGGTATCAAAAAAGGGGGCGTGATGTGGCGCTCCCTTCTTCATTTGATGCTTACTCCTCTTTTGCCTTGTACTGAATTTTTTCCCGGAACCGCCCCAGTACCGGGTGCTTTTCCCAGCGGTGAAGGCTCTCCGTCACGCGGTAGGAAATAAGCTGGAATACCTGCAGGTATACAAAGGGCAGCAGATTGTGGTCGACATCCTGGGCAATCAAAAGCTTCCTGCCATCCGCCGGCCCATCGGCGGCGGCCGGTTCCTCCGTCGCCAGGCCGATATAAAAGCAGCGTTCGCAGACCGCGGACACGGCCTCGTAAATCTGCCGCGAGCGGGCGCTTGTCGTATCATGGGCATCGATGATAAACACGGTGTAGGTCGGGGTTAGCTGCAGGTTGGGACCGTGCAGGAATTCTTCGCTTTCATGGGCGCTGGCGGGAATGCAGATGGTCTCCCCGATTTTGAGCGCCGCTTCGGCGGCAATGCCGTAGGCGGTATGGCTGCCCAGGACATAGGCCTGATGCATGGAAGTCAAAAGGCTGAAATTGTCGTCGATGAACGCCTGCGCCTGGTCATACACCACGGGATAGGACGCTGCAATGCCGCGCAGCTTGACCAGTTCTGCATCGTAGGTCTCAGGCGTAATGCGGTTTTGCCGCAGCGCAGCGCCGAGCGCAAAAAGATCCAGATACAGGGTGAGGGTCACGACTCCTTTGGTCACATAGCCTACCGTTTCCTCGCCGACGCCGTAGTCAAGGACATGGTCGCAGTGTTCCCGGTAAACGCTTTTAGTATCGCCGGTGATACCAATGGCAATTTCCCCCTTTTTGCGCAGGATATCGAGGGCTTCTAAGGCGTTCGTGGAACGGCCGCTCTGGCTGATTACGAAATGGAAAGCGTCCCCGGTACGGCCGTAGTGGACGAAGCTGAAGGGCGTCTCCACCTCGACTTCGGTTCCCAGAATTTCTTCCATATAATAACGGGCGCACAGGGCGGCGTGGTAGGAGGAACCGGAGGCAACGATCCTTATTTTGCGGTGTTCCTGCGCAAGGTAAAGATCCTCCAGCTCCTTTACCGTCTCTTGCGGCCGCAGAAGCATTTTTTCTAAAGCCTCCTTGCTCTCTTTGATATAAGTATCCATCGTGTTTTTATGTTCCATTATATTCTATCCCTCCTGTAGTGTCAGATTCCGAATCCAGTTTTCCTTTTTCAAAAATCGAGTTGCCAGGCACACCTTCAAAAGACCGGCTCCTTCTACCAGCAGATAGGTCAGGCTGATATCCAGGCGCAGGAGCCTGGCGCCGATTACGCTGAAAAGGACGGGGCCGAACCAGGTAAACATGCCGTCGATAATCAACACGGATTTGGTGTCGCCGCCGGCCCGCAGCACATAGTAGACCGTATTGGAATAGCCCTGCGTCCAGGCAAGCAGAGCTTTGATAATCAACAGCCTTGTAGCCATGTGCAGATTTTGCTCGCTCAGCGAAAAGAGCCGGGGCGTAAAAGTGCTGGTGGCAATCAGGATCGCGCCGCCTGCCAGGTAGATCGCCATCACAAGCTTCATAATCGCCCGCACCTCCCGTTTGGCGCGCTCCATGTCGCCGGAACCCAGCGTCTTTCCGATGATCGCGCTGATCGCTACCGAACAGCCGCTGAACACGACGTAGACCAGGTTGCTGATCGAATCTACGACCGTCACCGCGGGAATGAAGCTCTCCCCGGCAAAGCTGTAGCTGATAAACACGACATTGAGACCGATCGACCAGATCAGTTCGTTGGTCATCAGCGGCAGCGCCCTTTTGAGGATCATCGCCCGAAAACCGGGAGCCAGGGAAACACGCAGGCGCGGGCGGATTCCGTGAAGATGTTTCCGGCCCAGGAACCAGAGCACGGCCAGCTCAATAAAGCGGCTGGTTACCGTGGAAATCGCCGCGCCGGTCACGCCCAGGGCAGGCAGGCCGAGCTTGCCGAAGATCAGCACGTAGTTGCCGATGATATTGCAGGCAAAGGAAACCGTGCCTGCTGTCAGCGTACAGCGGGGCAGTTCCAGGGAGCGGAAACACACGGAGTACATGTTTGTCACCGCAAAAGGGACGAACGAGATCAGCAGCACGGACAGGTATTGTTTGGCCAGCGTAAAAACTTCGCCGTTTTTGAGGTACAGCCGCAGGATCGAGTCCTGAAAGCCGCCGCAGACCGCCAGAGCCAGCAGCGCCACGACCAGGCAGCAGCGGATTCCTTCATTAAATATGTCCGTCAGTTTATCCTGCTTTTGAGAGCCGCCAAACTGGCTGATGAAAATACCGAAGCCGTTGGAAAGGCCGAACAGGATCAGTTGATAAATAAAAAACACTTTGTTGGCGACCGCTACGCCGCTGATGGCATTTTCGCCAATCTTGCCGATCATGACGGTGTCGGTCATGTTCAGCAGGTTATTAAGAAGCTGCTGAATCATCACCGGAAAAGCCAGGATCAGCGCTTTTTTAATAAATTCCCTGTTTTCCTGCACGTTCTTACCCCTTTCCTTGATATTGCCCGTGTTTCCAGGGCATAATGGGACACCCTTGTGGTGTTTCCTTGATATTGCCCGTGTTCTCAGGGCATAGTGGGACACCCTTGTGGTGTTTCCTTGATATTGCCCGTGTTCTCAGGGCATAGTGGGACACTGCCCGCCGCTAAAAGCGGGAGACGCCTGCCGCGTCTCCCGTTGTTTTTCAGATATAATCCAGCAGCTGCGGCAGTGTTTCAATCTGATAATCCGCCGCGTCCTGCCGGAAGCCAAACCGGGTTTCGCGCAGGGCGATGCAGATAAGCCCCGCCGCCTTTGCCGCCTGGATTCCGTAGGCGGAGTCCTCCACAGCGACGGCTTCGCCCGGGCAAAGGCCCAGCCGGAACAGCGTGTACCGGTAAATCTCCGGGTCCGGCTTGCTTTTGGTAAACTGCTGCCCGGACACCACCTCTTCAAACCGGTCGTCAATCCGGCATTCCTTTAGTACGGTGCGGATGTGCTCCAGCGGCGACGAAGAGGCGAGAGCCAGACGGATACCGCGCTGCCTGAGGGCGTCGGCCGTCTTTCGGAACCCGGGGTTCAGGATCTCGCTGTAGTTGACCGGAGGTTTACCGGCCTGGTAGCGGCGGTAATCCTCCTTCAGCTCTTCCATCGTCATGCCGGGGCCAAAGAGCCGCAGAAGCAGCTCCCAGCCCTCCCGGTTCGACGCGCCTACCAGGCGGTTTAATTCCTCCGGCCGGTACTGCCGGCCCCTGGCTGTCAGATATGCCTCTTGCCTTGCCATATACACCGGTTCGCTGTCAATGATCACGCCGTCCATATCAAAAATGACTGCTTTTATCATTTGGTTAATCAATAATCAAACTGCCGGTAATATCTTCTAAAGTCCAGGGAGTGTCCCGTGTGATGCTCCACATGGGCAGCCAGGCAGCCCGTCAAAATCGTCTCCGCAACCATCGGGCTCACGATATCGGCAAACTTGTCATCCACGCCGTCCAGTTTGTAATCGGCCAGGTCAATGATGACCTTCTTCTCGGCATACTCATTGAGGAATTTCTCGACGCGCTCATCCAACGGACGGCAGCTGTCCACACCCTTTACCAGGAATACCTGCGTATCCTCGTCGACCAGTTCCAGCGTGCCGTGGAAAAATTCCGGGCTGGAAACAGCCTTGGTACGCTTCCACTGCATTTCCTCCAGGATGCACATCGTAAACATGTAGATATCTCCCCAGATGCTGCCGGAGCCGATCCAGATCTGATAAGGCTCTTTGTATGTCTTTTTGGCGATCGCGGCTGCCACGGGCCCGAATTTCTCCTTGACCTTTACCAAGCTCTCATGGACGTTTTCCATAGCGGCGGCAAACTCGTCGTACTCGTCAAACTCCCCGCGCAGGTTCAGAAGCTTGAGGACTATGTAATAAAAACTCAGATAGGTGTTCTCTACGCCGGTCGTGTCCATGGTGCACAGGTAATCGGCCTGCTCGCACAAAGGAGTGTTTTCTTTGGTGATGACCGCGACTTTGATGCCGCGCTCACGACACCACTTGGCTACGGCTACGGTTTCCTTCGTGTCACCGCTCTTGCTGCCGGTGATTACGATCGAGTCTTTGTTTAACTGCGTATTCCCCTCCAGCATCAGCTCCGCGGCGTTGACGCAGTAGACCGGCAGCTGGGTTCTGGTTTCCACGACTTTCTTTACGGACGTAAATTCCGCGGTAGTCCCGCCTACGCCGGTGAAGAAGATGCTCTTTACGCCGTCCGCGTAAATTTTGGCGGCAATCGCCTCCAGCTCACCTTTTTTGGACTGAACGATTTTTCCCATTTCCATGTATTTCTCTTTGTCAAAGCTACGCATGTTTTTCTCCTCTCTTCTATTAAGCCCCTCAGGGCATAATGGGACACCCCTTAGGTGTTTCCTTTATTACGCCCAGGCCGCCGCCTTTACACGGCCCGGGCCAAAACGATACTACATTAAGAAGCCAAGCGCCGCGCCCAGGATGCCGACGCCCATCAGGATAAAGGTAAGCGGCAGCGGCTTTACCCCCTTCTTTAGCAGCCAGTAGACAATACCGAATACTGCCAGCGGCATGATTCCCGGAAGGATCCCGTCGAGGATCGTCTGCAAATCGGTGGCCGTCTCGCCCACGCCGACCGGGATGTTCAAGGTCATGTAGACCATCTCCGCTGTCATGGAACCGGCTACCATCAGGCCGATGATCGAAGCGCCGTAGGTTAAAAGCTGCATCGATCCGCTGGCCTCCAGCTTGCTCAAAAAGCTGGTTCCCAGGTTGTATCCCAGGAATGTACCCATGTAACGCATAACAAAATGAGGTACGTTGTAGATCAGCAGGAACAGAAGCGGTCCCAGGATGTTGCCCTGCAGGGCCAGGGACGCGCCCACGCCGGTAGCCAGGATACGCAGCGTTCCCCAGAAGAAGCTGTCGCCGATTCCGGCGATAGGGCCCATCATAGCGGTCTTGACGGTGGAAACGCTGGTCTTATCCACATGCGCCGGATCGAGCACGCATTTTTCCTCCTGGGCTGCCGAAATACCCAGCGGGAAGGTGATGATAAAGGGCGTCGTGTTATAGAATTCCATGTGTCTGGTCATGGCGTCCGCCAGCTCCTGGCCCTTGTACAGCTTTTTGAGGACAGGCAGCAGCGCATAGCAGTAGCCCAAATGCATCTGGCGCTCATAGTTCCATGTAAACTCCATCGGGATGGAACGGACAAAGACTTTTTTCAGGTCGTCTTTGGTTACGACCGCGTTTTGATCCTGCGAAACGATATCCGTAACGATTTTAGAATTCATCTAATTCACCTCCTGCCTGCACCTGGACACTGCCGCTCGTATTGAATCTCTGCTCGATCTGCACCAGTATGACGGCGAGAATCACGGCGAAGATCGCCACGCCGGTGGTACCGATGCCCAGATACTTGACCGTAAAGAAGCCCAGGAAGAAGAACACCACTACCTTCTTGTTCATAATCATCTGTGCCAGCATGGCAAAACCGAGGGCGGGGATCAATCCGCCGGAAATATTGATACCGGTCTGAATGAAGGCAGGCATCTGGTTGAGGACTGCCGTCACCGCGTCCGAACCAAAGTAGTAAGCCAACGGTACGATAGGCACGAAAATCAGTTTGGGGATAAAACCGGTCAGCCAGTAACCGCGCTCGAATTTCTTTACATCGCCGATTTCCGCGTAGCGGTCGCATTTATGCATCAGCCACAAGCTGATGGGAGTACCCAGGGTGCTGACCGCCTGGTAAGCGGCGGCAATGGGATAGCTGAGAGCCAGTGCCGTCTCCGGCCCCTGGCCGGCCGCGATGGCAAAGGCCGTGCCAAGTATCGTTCCCGATACCATGTCCGGCGGTATGTAGGCGCCTATGGACACCGCGCCGACAAACGCCAGCTCCAGTGTTCCGCCCATGATGATGCCCTGCTGCAGATCACCGACGATCAGGCCGGTGAGCGCGCCCAGAACAATGGGCCTGTTGATCAGACTGGTTCCTAACATGGTATTGCAGCGGGCCGCCAGTGTCAGTAACGCAATCAGTAATGTCTGAATGATAACCATTTCGTTCCCCTTTCTTTAAAGAACCGATTCCGCATTGATCCGCTTTTCACTGGGGATCATCTGTATATTCAGCTCAATTCCCTCCTCGATCAGTTCCTTCAGCACTTCTTTTTCATGCTCTGTGACGTAGATGGCTTTAGACAGCTTCGTCTTGTCCTTTGCCGATTTGGTTCCCCCCAGATTGATGTTCTTTACCTGGCATTCCCGTGCGATCCGGGCCGCGTCGTCGATGGTGTCGGTGACGATAAACAGCTTGTATTTATCGGTGACGCCGGATTGGATTGCCTGTATCGAATCGTCAATGTTCTTTGCCACCAAGCGTATTCCCGGCGGTCTTGCGATTTTAACCGTGGTCAGCCGCAGTTCGTCGTTTAAAAGCGAATCGCTGGCTAACAGGATGCAGTCCGCTCCCAGATGGGACGTCCAGGAAAACGCTACCTGGCCGTGCAGCAGACGGTGATCCACTCTGAGCGATTTGATCATCTTGTTCGTTCCCTCCTAAAAATCATCGATTGGATCGGCCTCTTCCAGATCCATTTCGTTGCAGTAAAGCATGGCCCCGCGGGCCTCCTCCACCATGCGGGGGATCAGCTGATCCGCCGGTTCCTCCTCATCCCCGGTCAGGATGCCGATGACCAGCGCCAGGTTGACGCCCGTGACCAGGTGCGTGTTCTTCCTGCGGATCAGTTCCATCAGCTCGTTGTTGACGCTTCCGCCGAACATGTCGGTCATGACGATCACCTCGTCCTGCGGCGGCAGTGCGTCCAGGTCGTGGAGCAGGACGTCCTTGAAGTGCTCTTGTCCGGCTTCGGTTTCGTCAACATAGGCGCAGTAGTATTTCAGGTGCTGCTGCCTGCCGATGATTAGTTCCAGGGCGCTGGTAAACCCCTTGGAAAGATAGGCGTGCGATGCCAATACGTAATGCCTCATAACCTGGCCTTCTCCTTTCGGTATCATACTCTTTCGATGCTCTTTGCGCGCGCATCAAATTGGTATATTCTATAATCCAATTTGTAATTATACTATACTAGTGTATTGACCGTATTATATTTAGTTTAATTAATTTCCATCTACAATACCAAATTTAGGATAAAGCGATACCAGTTTAGTCCTGGCGTTGTCTGTAGTAAAATGCCATTGGATACAGGCTGTATGTTTGTTGCGGT
>JAAWCS010000066.1 GCA_022793375.1 Lachnospiraceae bacterium | reverse complement strand
TGAGAGGTGAGAGGTGAGAGGTGAGAGGTGAGAGGTGAGAGGTGAGAGGTGAGAGGTGAGAGGTGAGAGGTGAGAGGTGAGAGGTGAGAGGTGAGAGGTGAGAGGTGAGAGGTGAGAGTGTAGTGGCGTATACTGGCGGGGAGAAGAGAATGCTTCTTTGGAGGAAGGATGTGGATTTGTGGAAGGTAGTCTGGTGAATGATCTGGGGGTGGTATAAGAGACAGCATTGGAAATTATAGGGGAAATGGCATGGGAGACAGTATGGGAGACAATGTGGGGAATGGTACGGGAGATAGTATGGGTGATAATGTGGGAAAGGGCATGGGAGATGATGTAGGAAATAATATGGAAAACGGTGTGGGAAATGAATGGAAATGGACGCTTTCGGAGGAGCCGTATTGGCTGTGGGAGGCGGTGTTGTGTATGAACTGGTCGGATGTGCTGGACGGCGGGGAATGGCTGGAGGAGGGCAGCGGCTGGTCGCGGGCGGAGAGGGAGGCGTTTTTGGCGCCGTATCGTCGTTATCGGGATGCGATGCGGGAGCGGCTGGAGCCGGTGTTTATGCGCTGTCCGAAGCTTTGGGGGTATGTGGACCGCAGTCCGCGTAAGCGGGAGAGCTTTAGTTCGGCGGGGGAACCGGTCCTGGTGGAGTTTTTGACGGAAATGCAGGATATGGTGGAATCGCAGATGCCGCTTGAGGGTGAGACGTGGCAGCGGCGGCTGAATAAGGCGTTTGAGAGGATGCTGAATGCAGCGGAGCACAAGCCGGCAGAAGCGCCGGAATCGGAAATTCACGGATTGTCGGATGTGCTGAGGGTGCTGGAGAGCTGGGACGGGAGCGACGCGGATAAGTTTCAGTATATTCGGCTGTATTCGGAAGCGGGCGAGGTGATTGCGCTGCTGCGCGGAGCGCAAAATGAATGCCGTAAGGCCGGTTGTTTGTGCCTGCCGTTGGTGAAAGAGCGCTTGGAGAGCTGTATGGAGAGTCTGCGGCCTGCGGACCGGCTGTCGGAGTTTTTGCTCAAACGGGTGGGGATCAAGCAGTGGGAGGGCGTGACCCGGTGCCAGGTTTACCCGGCGATCCTGCATTTTGACGGAGTCCGTTTTCAGGGAAGGGAAACCGGACTGGGGGAGGAAGGGCCTGATTTTGCGGAAGGGGAGGAGGTCAGGACCCATGTGGTGAAGGTGTTTTTGGGAATTGACGTGCTGTATCTGCTAAAGCGGCGGGATTCGGCGCCTTATGACGATACGAAGCTGTTGGCGCAGCTGAAGGCGGTCGGCGACCCGACGCGGATGAAAATACTTCATCTTTTGGCAGAGCGGCCGTATTATTTGCAGGAACTGGCGAAAGAACTGGGGCTGACGCCGGCGACGGTGTCGCATCATATGGGGGTGCTGATTACGGAGGAATTGATCGGGCTGCTGGTGACGAACGGCAAGAAACGTGTGTATTACCAGATTCAGAAGGAAAAGCTGAAAGAGATAGGACAGCAGGTGGAAAGGCTGTCGTTGTCGCGAGAGGAGCAGATCGAGGGGACGGCATGGAGGAAGAGGTGAGAAAGATGCAAAAGGAAGCGGGACGGCATTCGTATTCGCTGGGAAGCGTGCTGGGGCGGATGCTGAGGAATGCGTGGAGGCAGTGTCCTTCGGTGTATAGGATTTTTGCCGTGTATACGCTGGCGGCAGCCGTGTATCCGTTTTTGGCGGTGGGGCTGCCCAAAGCAATGCTGGGGGAACTGGAGAAAGGGGCGGCGGCCCGGGGCGAGCGGATTTTGTGGATTGCGGCCGCTTATTTTGTGCTGGCGGGGCTTTTGGGCTTTGTGCGGACATTTACGGAACGGATGGGGTATGAGAAGCTGTCGTTTCTGCGGCTGGATTATGTGAAGGACAGCTGTGTGAAGTATATGGAGATGGCGTATCCCTATGCGGAGGACGCTCATTTTGTGCAGCAGTATGACAAAGCTTTTATTGCGACGCAGAGCAATGACAATGGGGTGGAGGGGATTTATCATAAGCTGTTTGAAATGCCGGCGGTCTTTTTGACGGTGGGGGTCATGGGAGTACTGGTAAGCCGGCTGAGCTTGTGGGTGCTGGGGGGACTGTGCCTGAATCTGGCTGCGATTTTGTGGAGCGGGCGCAGAGGGCAGCGTCTGCGGTACGAGAAAAAAGAGACAGAGGCCAGGCAGCGGCGGCGGGTCAGTTATTACAGCCAGACGGCGGGGGATTTTAGGTACGGTAAGGATATCCGTCTGTATGGTTTAAAGGAGCGGATCCGCGAGAACCATGTACAGGAGATTGAGAAGTACCGGGCGCTGAACCGGCTGCTGGCGGGACGGGAGTACAGGCTGGGCTTTGTCTGCCTGGCGGCGGCGCTCGCGGGGGATCTTCTGACGTATGGAATTCTGATCGGGCGCACGCTTTCAGGGATGTCGATTGCGGATTTTTCGATGTATCTGACCGCGACATTGACGTTATCGGCGTATTTGAAGCAGGCGGCGGAGCAGCTGAGTTTTATTATAGGAGAAGGGCAGTATGTACATGAGCTGTATCGTTTTCAGGATACGGATCTGGGGGAGAAGGGAGGCGCGCATCCGGCCGTTGCAGGGGATACGCTGGAGATCGTGTTTGACGATGTGAGCTTCCGTTATCCGGGCACGGATGCGTATGTGTTTCGTCATTTGAATTTGACGATTCACAAAGGAGAACGTCTGGCAGTCGTGGGGATCAACGGGGCGGGCAAGACGACGCTGGTCAAACTGATGATGGGGCTGTTCGATGTGACGGAGGGGCAAATCCGCATCAACGGGGTTTTGATCGGCGAGTATGACAAAAAGGCGTTGTATTCGATGTTTTCGGCCGTGTTCCAGGACGTAAATGTGATGGCCTTTACGGTGCGGGAAAATGTGGCGGGCCGTACCGAAGGAATCGACGTTACGCGTGTGGCGGCGGTGCTGGAGCGAGTGGGGCTTTCACAGGCAGTGGACGCGCTGCCGGGAAAAACAGAACAGATGCTTTTGAAGGTAATCGACGAGAACGGCGCCATGCTGTCCGGAGGCCAGAACCAGAAGCTGGCGATTGCGCGGGCTTTGTATAAGGACGCCTGCATGGTGGTCATGGACGAGCCGACGGCGGCGCTGGATGCCTTGGCGGAGGCGGAGATTTATGAGGATTTCAGCGAACTGGTGCGCGGGAGGACGGCGGTCTATATTTCCCATCGGCTGGCGAGTACGCGTTTCTGCGACCATATCGCCTTTTTTGACGGAGATGGTTTGAAGGAGTATGGGACGCATGAAGAACTGATGGCAAAACAGGGCGCTTATTATGAGATGTTTACGGTACAGGGCAAGTATTATACGCAGACAGACGCCGGGCAGCCGGAGAAAGGGGGAGCGGGAAGATGAAGAGCGGAAAAAAGCTGAGGTTGTTTTTTAGCCTTTCCTGGAATACGGATCCTTCTTATATTATGCTGCTGCTGACGAATACGCTGGCGACGGGCATCCAGGCGGTGGCGGCGGTGGTGCTGCCGAAATTTCTGATTGACGAGCTGATCGGAGGACAGGATATGGGGCGGATTGCGCTGACAGGCGCTTTGGTAGTGGGCTCCAATTTGTTTTTCGGCTGGCTGGCACGTTTTATGAAGCGTTGTCTGGCGGTGCAGAATCCTTATATGAACCAGCAGCTGGAGCGCCGTCTGGGGGAAAAGATTATGAATCTGCCGTATGAACGGCTGGAGGATCCGTATTATCTTGATTTAAAGGAGCGGGCAGCGTTTGCTTTTTTAAATCAGCAGGCCATGGAGGGATTGATTACCGGTGTGGCGGAGCTTTTGCAAAAGGGTGTGACGTTGTTTGGCCTGGTAGCGGTCCTTTTGACGCTGAGCCCGCTGCTGCTGGCCTTTTTGCTGGTGCTGGTGGGAATTATGCTGTTTTTACAGAAAATGTATTCGGGGCATTTGAAGGCGATTCACGAATATATATTGCCGATCAACCGGCGCTACGGCTATTATGTAAACCTGGTATACGGCGACGAATTGCAGAAGGATATCCGTCTCTACGATATGGCGGGCATGCTCGGGGAGCGGGTAGACTGGTATAACCGGGAGATTACGAGGGTGTTTGGCAGTTATCGCCGGAAAGAGGGCTTTTACATGGGCCTTTACAGCGTTATCAATGATTTGCAGGCCGCGGTTTCTTACGGGTATGTGGGCCTGCGGGCGCTGACCGACCGGCTGGGGCCGCGCATCGGTCTGGGATCCTTTACGATGTATGTAAATGCGGCCGTACAATTTTCCACCGGAATCACCGACTTTGGCAGGGCGGTGATCCGTGTCAGCCAGCTGCTTGGGTATCTGGATCCCTTTATGGAGCTGATGAGCCTGCCCGAAGAAGAAGAAAAAGGCGGCGTCCCGCTGGCCGGCCCGGTGGAAACCATCGAATTTTCGCAGGTGGATTTTACGTATCCGGGCAGCGACCGCAAAGTGCTTGACCAAATAAGCTTTCAGGTACGCAAAGGCGAAAAGATATCGATCGTGGGCTTAAACGGGGCCGGCAAAACAACGCTAATCAAGCTTTTGTGCCGTCTGTACGAGCCGCAGAGCGGACAGATCCGGGTCAACGGCCGCGATATCCGCGAATACGAGTATTGTTCATACACGGCGCAGATGGCTGCCGTCTTTCAGGACTTCCGGCTGTTTGCCTTTACGATCGGCGAAAACATCAGCGGCCGACCGGCCGGCGAGGACGAAAAGCGGCTGCAGGAACTGGCGCGCCAGGTAGGCCTGAGCGAAAAACTGGCGTCTCTGCCCGACGGCCTGCACACGCTTCTCGGAAAAGCCTACGATGAAAAGGGCGTCGAACTTTCCGGCGGCCAGCAGCAAAAAATCGCGATTGCCCGGGCATTATATAAAGAAGCTTCTCTGATTATCCTCGACGAGCCGACCTCCGCGCTCGACCCGCTGGCCGAGGCCGAAATCTACGAAAACTTCAACGAACTGGCCGGAGGCAAAACCGCCTTTTACATTTCGCACCGCATGTCCTCCAGCGTATTCTGCGACAAAATCCTGGTGCTGGACGGCGGACGCGTAGCAGATTTTGCCAGCCATTCGGAACTGATGCAGAAAAAAGACAGCCTTTACTGCCGCCTGTTTGAGACGCAAGCCGAAAATTATGCGTGAGGAAAGGGGGGAGGGAGGGCACGCCCCCGGTCACGGAGATTCCCCGGCGGACAAGGAGCATAGCTCCTAATCGTCCGACGGGGAATCCCCGCGACCGGGGGCTGAAACCTCCTACCCCCTTTGCACGCTTAGTAAAGTAGCAAGTCCTAATCCCTCGCGCGAAGCCCCCACCCCCCACGTCATCTATTGAAATAACAGCCATTTGGTCCCATGGGGTGCGACAAACGTGCCAAGGGGTAGAGGGCTGGGAGGGGATCCCCGCCGGACGATTAGGAGCTATGCTCCTTGTCCGCCGGGGATCCCCTCCCAGCCCCCTACCCCGTTGCCCATTGCCCCACCCTCATCCCTCACAATTATTTCAAAAAATACATATTGACAAAGCCCTCGGTTCGTGCTATCTTATGGATAAAGGAATTAGCACTCGAATTAAATGAGTGCTAACAACCAAAAAGGAAAGCGAGGTGTCCTCATGGAGCTGGACGAGAGAAAAGCGAAAATCTTGAACGCGATTATCCAGAACTATCAGGAGACCGGCGAGCCGGTGGGGTCGCGGACGATTTCCAAATACACGGATTTGAATTTGAGTTCGGCGACGATTCGCAATGAGATGGCGGATCTGGAGGAGATGGGACTGATCGTGCAGCCGCATACTTCGGCCGGACGGATTCCGACGGATCAGGGGTATCGGCTGTATGTGGATCAGCTGATGGCCAAGAAGAAGCAGGAAGTGGCCGAGATGAACGAGTTCATGGTACAGCGGGTGGACCGGCTGGAGCAGCTGTTAAAGCAGGTGGCTCGTTTTCTGGCAACGAATACGAACTATGCGACGATGATTTCCGGGCCGAGCGCGCGAAGGAGCAAGGTAAAGTTTTTGCAGCTGTCGCGGATGGCACAGGGGAAACTGCTGGTGACCGTGGTGGTGGACGGGAATATTGTCAAGAACACGATTCTCAATATGGAGCGTGTGATAACGGACGACGATATTTTGACGCTGGCGTTTAACCTGAACAATACGCTGAACGGCCTGACAATGGAAGAAATCAACCTGGGGCTGATTACGAAGCTCAAGGAGGCGGCCGGCTCGAATGCCGATGTGGTGGAGCGGGTGCTGGAGGCGGTGGCGGATGCGATCAGCAGAGAGGGAGAAGCGCCGATTTATACAAGCGGCGCGACCAATATTTTCAAGTATCCGGAACTGACGGCGGACGATACGGCGAGCCAGATCATCGGGACACTGGAGGAGAAGCAGCAGCTGTCCACTCTTTTGACGGCGGCGCTCCATGATGAAGAGAAACAGGGAATTCAGGTGTATATTGGCGGCGAGACGTCAATGCAGGCGATGAAGGACTGCAGCGTCGTGACGGCGACCTATGAATTGGAGGACGGCATCCAGGGTACGATAGGGATTGTAGGGCCGAAGCGGATGGATTATGATAAGGTGGTTTCGGCGCTCAAAAGCGTGATGGCGCAGATGGACCGAATGTATAAAAAGGAACCGGAAGGCAAAACGGCGGGCGAGCCCCGCGCGGGAGAGGAGCCCGGAGAAGGAAGCCTTTGACGGAGCACACAGGAAATCCGAATAGAAGTTGCATGGCAAAAGAGACGCAGCAGAAGGAGAACCTGCCGGTGACGGCCGGGTTCGGAAAGGGAGGCGATGCCATATGGCGGAAGAAAAGAAAGAACCTTTAGAGGGAATGCCAAAGGAAACAGGATACGATCCGGAGACGGCAAAAGAGTCCGGATCGGAAACAGAAGCAGCCGGGCTCCATGCAGATGAGAACGGGGCGGAGCCGGATATAGAGGACGCGGCCGGGGAAGAAGCCGACGGACCAGCAGGTTCGGAAGCAGACGGGGGCGTCGAAGCATCCGACGGCAAAAATAAGAAGCCGGAGAAGGGGCCTCGTTTTTTTGGCAAAGGTAAGAAAGAGGACAAACGGGATCAGCAGATCGCGGAGCTGAACGACAAGGTGCTGCGGCAGATGGCCGAGTTTGACAATTACCGCAAGCGCACCGAGAAGGAAAAAAGCGCGATGTTTGAAGTCGGCGCAAGGAGCGTCCTTGAGAAGCTGCTTCCGGTGGTGGATAATTTTGAGCGGGGGCTGACGGCTGTGCCGGAGAGCGAGAAAGAAAGCGCCACGGCAGTGGGGATGGATAAGATCTACAAGCAGCTGATGAAGGCCTTGGAGGAGCTGGAGGTAACGCCGATCGAAGCGGTCGGCAAGGAGTTCAGCCCGGATTTTCATAACGCGGTCATGCAGGCCCAGGAGGAGGGCGTCGGGGAGAATATCGTCGTCGCCGAATTCCAGAAGGGATATATGTATCGCGACAGCGTCCTTCGCTACAGTATGGTGAAGGTGAATCAATAGAGTTGGAAGCAATTGACAAAGAAAAAAACAGATCCGTCCGAAAAAGGGCGGCGAGGAGGCATTGTTATGAGCAAGATTATTGGTATTGACTTGGGTACGACGAATTCGTGTGTGGCGGTTATGGAGGGCGGCAAGCCTACGGTTATTGCCAACACGGAAGGTGCGCGGACGACTCCGTCGGTCGTGGCGTTTACAAAGAACGGCGAGCGTCTGGTCGGAGAGCCGGCCAAGCGCCAGGCGGTGACGAACGCGGAGAAAACGATTTCTTCGATTAAGCGTCACATGGGCACCGATCACCGGGAGAACATTGACGGCAAGAAGTATTCGCCGCAGGAGATTTCGGCGATGATTTTGCAGAAGCTGAAGGCGGATGCCGAAAGCTATCTGGGCGAGAAGGTGACGGATGCCGTGATTACGGTTCCCGCGTATTTCAACGATGCGCAGCGCCAGGCGACGAAGGACGCCGGCAAGATTGCGGGCCTGGAGGTCAAGCGTATCATCAACGAGCCGACGGCGGCGGCGCTGGCTTACGGCCTGGACAATGAGAAGGAGCAGAAGATCCTGGTATATGACCTGGGCGGCGGTACGTTCGACGTTTCGATTATCGAGATCGGCGACGGTGTAATCGAGGTTCTCTCGACAAACGGCGATACGCGGCTGGGCGGCGACGATTTCGACAATCGTCTGACCGACTACATGCTGTCGGAGTTTAAGAAAAAAGAGGGCGTCGACCTGTCTCAGGACAAGATGGCCCTGCAGCGGCTGAAGGAAGCGGCGGAAAAGGCGAAGAAGGAACTTTCCTCGGCGGCGACTACGAATATTAACCTGCCGTACATTACGGCTACGAGCGAGGGGCCGAAGCATTTTGAGATGGATTTGACACGTGCGAAGTTCAACGAGCTGACGCATGATCTGGTGGAGAGAACGGCAGTCCCCGTGCAGAACGCACTGCGCGACGCGGGCCTGACAAACAGCGATATCGGCAAGGTGCTGCTGGTCGGCGGTTCTACGCGTATTCCGGCCGTGCAGGATAAAGTAAAGCAGCTGACCGGACAGGAGCCCAGCAAGAGCCTGAACCCGGACGAGTGCGTGGCGATCGGCGCCAGCATCCAGGGCGGCAAGCTGGCGGGCGATGCCGGCGCAGGCGAGGTGCTTTTGCTGGATGTAACGCCTCTGTCGCTGTCGATCGAGACGCAGGGCGGCGTTGCGACGCGTCTGATTGAGAGGAATACGACGATTCCCTGCAAGCACAGCCAGATTTTCTCGACGGCGGCAGATAACCAGCCGGCGGTAGATATCAATGTTTTACAGGGCGAGCGGCAGTTTGCCAGGGACAACAAGAGCCTGGGACAGTTCCGTCTGGACGGGATCCCGCCGGCAAGAAGAGGAGTGCCGCAGATTGAGGTTACATTTGATATTGACGCCAACGGTATCGTAAATGTATCGGCAAAGGATTTGGGCACCGGCAAGGAGCAGCATATCACGATTACGGCCGGCTCCAATATGTCCGATTCGGAAATCGACCGCGCGGTAAAGGAAGCGGCTGAGTACGAGGCGCAGGACAAGAAGCGCAAGGAAGCGATCGACGCGCGCAACGAGGCGGATCAGATGGTATTTACGACCGAGAACGCCTTAAAGGAAGTGGGCGACAAGGTAGACGCCGGACAGAAGTCGCAGGTGGAAGAAGATCTGGCGGCCTTGAAGGCCACGGTGGAAGCGACGGCCAACATGGAAAACATCAGCGATTCGCAGGTGGATGAGCTGAAGGCCGGCAAGGAAAAGCTGATGAACAGCGCGCAGGCTTTGTTTGCCAAGATGTATGAGCAGAACCAGGGCGCCGGCGGCGCGGGTCCGGATATGGGCGGCGCAGGATTTGACGGCGGCGCGGGTGCGCAGGGCGGCGCCGGCTATGATGACAATGTAGTGGATGTGTAAGCGGGGTCTGAGAACGACGGTACACAAGACAATGGCATAAGGAGCCGCAGGCCGCTCCTTTCATAGAAAAACGATTACCCACAGCCTGGCTGCTTTTGCGCCTGGCTGTGGGTAGTCGGCTGAAAAGGTGATAAGACGTTATGGCAGAGAGTAAGAGAGATTATTATGAGGTGCTGGGCGTACCGAAGGATGCGGACGAGGCGGCGTTGAAGAAGGCGTATCGGGCGCTGGCAAAAAAGTATCACCCGGATACGAATCAGGGGAACCCGGAGGCGGAGGCCAAGTTTAAGGAGGCGTCGGAAGCCTATGCGGTGCTGAGCGATGCGGAGAAGAGGCGGCAGTATGACCAGTTTGGTCATGCGGCCTTTGACGGCGGCGCGGGCGGCTTTGGCGGGTTTGATTTCAGCGGCGATATGGGCGATATCCTGAACGATTTGTTTGGCGGCTTGGGCGGTTTTGGCGGCTTTGATTTCTTTGGCGGCGGCGGCCGGGGCGGGCGCAGCTATAACGGCCCGATGAAGGGCGCGGATCTGCATACGGCGATCCGCATCCGCTTTGAGGAGGCGATCTTTGGCTGTGAGAAGGAGATTGAACTAAACAGCAAGGATGCCTGCCCGGACTGCGGCGGCACCGGGGCCAAGGCCGGCACGAAGCCGGTGACTTGTCAGAAGTGCGGCGGCCGCGGCCGCGTGACGCTGACGACGCAGACGCCGTATGGTATGATGCAGAGCCGCCAGGCCTGCCCGGACTGCGGCGGCAAAGGTACAATTATCAAAGAGAAATGCCCTAAGTGCCGCGGGAACGGGTATACGACCTCGCGCAAGAAGATTACGATTTCGGTGCCGGCCGGCTGTCCGGACGGGCAGCTTCTGCGCAAGAGCGGCTACGGCGACCTGGGCAGCAATGGCGGCGAGCGGGGAGATCTCCTGGTCGAGGTACGCGTATCGGCGCATCCGATCTTTAAGCGCCAGGATATGAACCTGTATTCGACGGTGCCGATTTCCTTTGCGAAGGCGGCGCTTGGCGGCGAAATCACGATCCGCACCGTGGACGGGGATACGACCTATACGGTAAAGCCGGGAACGCAGACCGATACCAAGGTGCGTTTAGGAGGCAAGGGCGTGCCGTCTTTGCGCAACAAAAATGTGCGCGGCGATCATATTGTGACGTTGGTCGTGCAGGTGCCGGAGAAGCTCAACCGCGAGCAGAAGGAGGCGCTGCAGGCGTTTGCGGATGCGATGGACGGCAAGGCGCCGGAGAAGAAGCACGGGCTGTTTAAGTAGGGACTGCGCCGGCAAAGGCGATTTGAATGAATAAAAAACAAACGGCCGCAAGGCGGAGATAAAACCAATTCGGATGGCAGGTTTCAGACTGTCCGAATTGGTTTTTTTGTGTTTGGCAGGGGGATAATGTGTTTTGAGAAAATTCTTTTCAATTACACGTAACAATAAGGTGTAAAATTTTTTCAAAAGTACTTGCAAATTATTTTCAAGAATAGTATAATATCGATGTAAATAAATTGCAGGTTGGCCGACCGCAGAAAATGTATCAAAGAACTGCAACAGACAAAACGGAGCTGCCGGGAAGAAAAACCGAAGCAGCTGCCGCCATTCATTTTATGGAGGAGCGCTATGAGTAAGGAAAAACAGGCTCTGGCCGAACGGATCGTAGAGGGTTTGGGAGGAGCAGGCAACATTGTTACATTTGAAAACTGCATGACGCGTCTGCGTGTCGTTGTGCGGGACGGGAGCAAGGTAGACCGCGAGGCTCTTGCGAAAGAGAAGGGGGTCTTGCGTGTGGTGGGTTCGGAGACGGGGCCGCAGATTGTCCTGGGTCCTGGCGTGGCCGACAGCATCGGCGAGGCGATCAAGGCGATGGGCAATATCAACTACAGCGAAGTAAGCGAAGCCGTAATGAAAAAGAAATCCGCTGCCGGTATTTTCAGCTTCTTTTCCCAGGTGTTTACGCCCCTGATTCCCGTGTTTGCCGGCGCCGGCTTGATTTTTGGCGTGATGAAGATCATGACCGTTATTTTTAATATGACGGGAATGCCTTTGTTTGATCCCGGGAGTTCGCAGTTTATGTTCGTTATGAACGTACTGGCGAGTACATTTTTTACGTATCTGAATGTGGCCGTGGCGATGTCGGCGGCAAAGGTCATGGGCGGCAATCCGTATCTGGGCCTGGTGGCGGGCGGCATTATTATTAACCTGGGCAGTCTGGCCGGCATGGAGATGGGGATCATGGGCCTGGTATTTACAAACGGCCGCGGCGGGACCCTGGCCGCGCTGGCGGCCGGCGCGCTGATTGCCGTGGTAGAAAAAGAAATCAAAAAACGCGTGCCGGATGCGCTCAAAATCCACCTGCCTTCGTTGATTTCAATTATCGTCGTGGGCCTGGTAACCATTTATCTGATCCAGCCGGTGGCCGGCGTTATCACCGACCTGGTGACCAACGCTTTCCTGTGGCTCCTGGAAAATGCGGGTTTCCTTGCCTATGCGATCATTGCCGGCTTCTTCCTGCCCCTGGTAATGACAGGCATGCACCATGGACTGTCTCCGGTACATACCACTTTCATCGAGTCGTTGGGCTATACCCCGCTGTATGCCTGCTGTTCGATGGCCGGCGGCGGCCAGGTGGGGGCTTCGCTGGCACTCTACCTGAAATACCGCAACAACAAATCCCTGAAAGAGGCGATCATCGGCGGTCTGCCGGCCGGAATCCTGGGCATCGGCGAACCTCTGATCTTCGGCGTAACGCTTCCTCTGGGACGGGCCTTTGTGACAGCCTGCCTGGGCGCGGCCTGCGGCGGCGCGGTGCTGGGATTCTTCCCGGGACAGGGAGCGATAACGATGAACGTATCCGGTATTTTGGGAATGCTGGTCAATGTAATGCCCGCTGCGTATCTTCTGGCCTACGCGGTATCGATTGCCGCCGGCTTTGTAATTACCTGGGCCGCCGGCGTAAAAGACAGTGCCCTCGAATCCTTCGGGGAATAGAATTCGTTTCGTGTCCGGCCGCGGTGCGCCGGGCACGAAAAACAAAGAACTGTGAAAAAGGCTGCCGTTTTGCGGCAGCCTTCTGTAAAAAAGCGGCGTCTAAGAGCCGTACAATTAGGAGGAAACCGGATTATGAGTTTTATGTTTAAACCATTGGCCTACGACGATCCGAAAGCAGTCAATCGAATATCGCTGCCGGAGGGGACGCAGGAGCATATTACGGCGGGAAACGAAAACGTGGTAAAGGCGTTGGCGGATATCTGTCTGGCAGCAGGAGGAAAGCGCTTTGTCCTGGCAATCGACGGATATGTGAGCGCTCAATTTGAAGATTTGTGCGAGCCGCTTTGTGCCGGACTGAGAGCAGCAGGACACAGCTGCCGGCAAATTTCGATGCGGGAGCTGTATAAAAAAGAAGAAGAGATCGCGGTCCTGACAGCGGAAAGCCTGCCTTTAAATTATGAGGACGATCCTGTGCTGCTGTTTGGCCGGCTGTATCAAGGACAGATGGACGACCTGATTGACTGCGAAAAAGCCGGGCAGGCGATTCGGGGAGCAAAGGAGGAAATCGTTCTTGTTTACGGACTGGGGAGCGCCTGCGAAGCAATAAGGGATTTAGCCGACGCGATCGCCTACATTGACGTAACGCCCAAAGTAGCGGCGATCCGTGCCCGGGAGCAAAAATTTGTCAACATTGGAGATGCCGAGGGACGGCCGTTTGCCCTTTTGATGCGGCGCAATTATTACGTGGATTTTGAGGTAACGGTACGTCTGCGCCGGCAGCTTTTGACACAAAACCGGATCGATTGGTATATCCTTGGCAGTGACGAAACGAATTATGTGATGATGCCTGCGGCCAACCTGCGGGCAATCCTCGAACGCCTGGTATGTTATCCGTTTCGCACCAAGCCTGTTTACCTGGAAGGCATCTGGGGCGGGGAATACATCCGCAAAATCCGGCAGCTGCCGCAGGAAATCGCCGGGAATGTGGCCTGGGTCTTTGACATGATCCCGATGGAGGTGAGCATTGTCGTCGAAGCCGGCGATACGCTGTTGGACATTCCTTTTTCCACCTTTGTCCAGCTCTGCGGAGAATCCATGATGGGCCGCCGCTGCGTAGAGGAATTTGAAGGTTACTTCCCGATCCGCTTTAACTATGACGATACCTGGCACAGCGATGGCAATATGTCGGTGCAGGTGCATCCTGACGAGGAATTTGTGATCGAACAGTACGGCGAATTTGGCCGCCAGGACGAAGCGTATTATGTGATCGCCACCGGACACGGGGCCAAAACGTACTGCGGTTTTTGCGGGGACGGACGAGAATTCCTGGAGCTCGCCAGGCGTTCGGAAAAAACCCATGAGGAGATTGATTATCGGAAGTATATCAATTCCGTCGAAAGTATCCCGGGGCGTCAGATCATGCTGCCGGCCGGAACGGTCCATGCCTCGGGGCGCAACCAGCTGATTTTGGAGCTGGGCAGCTTAACGATTGGTTCGTACACCTACAAGGTCTATGATTACAACCGCAGGGACAAAGACGGCAATGCCCGTCCGATCCACACAAAAAATGCGGAGCAGGTGCTTCGCTTTGAGCGTGACTCGCAGTGGGTGCGCGACAACATTGCCATTGAGCCGATTCTTGTGGAGGAGACGGCGGATTACACGGAATATGTGGTGGGCCGCACGGACCTGATGTATTACGAGACACGACGTGTGGAATTGCGCACGCATGGAGTTTATGAAGGGAAAAACAACGGCCAGTTTACCGTAGTGACCATCGTAGACGGCGAGGCGGTGCATATTTCTTCCAAAGCGCATCCGGAGTACTCGTTTGACGCTTCGTACCTGGACATTGTAACGATCCCCGCTTCAATTGAGGATTATGTGATCGAAGCGCGGGGATATCAGCCGGTGGTGGTGCACAAAACGCTTTTGCGGGAGGGGTACAGCCGTTATAAGGACCCCAAGTATAAGAAGAGAGGCTAAAGCTTTGCCGGATGCGGAACTAAAATCTTAACAGCAGCCGACAGAAAAGGTCCGGAAGGATTTCCGGACGAGAAGCGGCCGGAAATGCTTCCAGTTCCCGAGACCTGTTTTGTCGGATGCGGAACTAAATTTAGGAGGACAAGATGAATTTTGTAAGAGAACCTAAGGGAATACAGGAATTTTTGGACGGCTGCGTGCTCAGCGGCCAGAATGTGGTGCGCAGACAAAAACTGGTGCGGGAATGCACGGGTGTGTACAAGAATGAGACGGCGCTTTCAGAGCATGGGGACGACCTGGCTTACTGGGTGCTTAACCAGAACTTCAACCGGGAGCGCCATGTAAAGGGCAATTTGCAGTGGGGGATTACGTATATCAATCCTTTTACAGTGGACGGGGAATGCGCGATGACCAGCGGGCATTACCATGGAGATACGGACTGCGACGAATATTATTATGGGCTGCGGGGAACAGGGTATCTGTTGTTTTGGGACGGGAAGGAGGATTTTTATGCGGAAAAGATTTTTCCCGGCTCTCTTCATTATATAAACGGTCACTATGCGCACCGGATCATCAATTCCGGAGAGGAGCTGTTGGCGGTAGCCGCCTGCAGTCTGCCGGACAGCAAACAGGATCATCAGGCTATCCGCGAAAAGGGTTTTCCGTACCGCTGTTATAAGAGAGGAGGGGAGATTGTATGGGAGAAACAGGAATGAAACCTCTTCGGCTGGAACCGGTTTACAAGGAGACGATCTGGGCCGGGGAGCGGTTGGGCCGTATCCGGGGGCTTTTAACGCCGGGGATCGGGATTGCTCGTGAGGTCTGTGCTTACCGGGGATCGGAAAACCGGGTGGCGGACGGGGACTTTGCGGGGCAAAGCATTGCGGACCTGATTCGCGGGGAGGGAATACGCCTGATGGGGGCGGACCGATCCGGGCAGTTGGTGCGAGTCGCTTATATTGACGCCCGCGAGGACTTGTCGGTGCAGGTGCATCCGGGGGAGGCGCAGGCCGGCGCGGTCGGCGATTATGAGAAAAGCGAGGCTTGGTATATCCTCGAGGCGGGAGAGGGGGCATCTATCATTGCCGGGGTGAATACAGACGACCGTGAGACGCTTCGCGCGGCGGCAGAACACGACGGGCTGGAACCGTATCTGGTACGGCATCCGGTGCAGGCCGGAGATGTGGCGCTGATTCCGGCGGGCATGGTCCATGCCTGCGGGAAAGACATGCTGGCGTTGGAGGTGGGCAGCTTTGGGGGGATCACGTACCGTCTGTATGATTACGGAAGGGGACGTTGTCTTGACTTAGAAGAGAGCTTTCGGACGTTGAATCCGTCTCTGCGGTGCGAGATTCGGCACTTTCAGGAGAAAAAAGCGGGTAAAATCCAATCTGCTATTAGACATTCTTTGTTCTCTGCTGATATAATAGATATCGAGGATGAGTTTACGATCGAGCCAAGGGGACAATATTACATACTGACTTGTGTGGAGGGAGACTGCCGAATTTATGCAATGAGGCAGGAGTATCTTCTTTCTTACACGGAGACGCTTTTAATCCCGGCTTCCTGCGGCCGGGTGGTAATCAAGGGTAAGAGCCGTCTGTTCCAAAGCCGCCGTTCCTGATCCTCAAGCCAAAGAAAAGGGGAAAAGCGAATGATTGGGAAAATACGTCTGGTATACGACGACTTGTCAAAATCGGATAAGCGGATTGCGGATTATTTTGTAGAACACAAAAAGGATATTGTCAACATGAATATTCAGCAGGTGGCGGACGAGGCCGGGACCTCCAGCGCTTCGGTGTCGCGTTTTGTGCAGAAGGTGTTTGGTTTGAGTTTTGCGGATACAAAGATTGAGCTGGCTATGAGCATGGACGTGGAGGAGGAAATCAGCGGGCAGTTTGAGTGGCATCTGGATTTTGAACAGATACCAGGCGCGCTGCTTGGCGGAATGCGGTGCGTGTTTGACGATATTTTGAAAATCAATCGTCTGGCGGACTTGGAGGAGATCACGGAGATTTTGGCGGCCGCGGATACGATTTATCTGTTTGGCATCGGCGCCTCGGGCATCGTGGCCCAGGATATGGCGCAGAAGTTAATTAAGCTGGGCAAGCGGACGATCTACACGCATGATTCCAATCTGGGCACGATCAATTCGTCTTTGTGTACCGACCGCGATGTGGTAATCTCTATCAGCAACAGCGGTTTGACGAAAGAGGTGCTGGTGCCGTCGCGCAAGGCAAAGCAGCGGGGGGCGAAACTGATTGCGATTTGCGGTACCATGAAAAATAAGCTGTGCGACTTGAGCGATTACCGGATCATTATTCCCAACAATGAACCGCGTATCTTGCGGTTGACTTCGATGTTTTCACGTTATGGGCAGTTTTTTGTCATCGATCTGTTGTTTATCGGTGTGGCGAAAAAATTGAGCGCAAATCCTGAGAAGCTTTTGGAGCGTTATAAGGATATTTTGCTGGAACTTAAATAGGGGCGACGATCGTGCCTTGCGGGGTCGTTGCAGGACAGCCGGGGCGTTTTAAGACGTTTTCCCGGGACAGAGAAAAGGAGCGGTATGGAGAAAACGACGGAATTTCTATGTCCGATGACAGGGCGGTTATTGGATTTGTCCGCCGTGCCGGACGAGGTATTTGCGGATAAAGTGATGGGAGACGGGTTTGCCGTGGACTTGCAGGGAAAGGACGTGGTCGCGCCGGTGGCCGGCGTTGTGGAATCGGTCTTTCCCGGCGGACACGCGGTTTGTATGGTGGCGGACAACGGCTGCCAGATTTTGATTCACATTGGTCTGGAGACGCATCATATTCCGGGCGTATACCGTGTGCGGGTAAAAGCGGGGCAGCGGGTGAAACAGGGGGAGCTGCTGGTGACGGCGGACTATAAAAAGGTAAGAAAACATGCGCATTCGCCGGTATCGCCGGTGGTGTTTTTGAACCAGGAGAAGGTAAGGATTTTAAAGGAGGATCAGCTGGTAAAGGCGGGCGAGAACCATATTGTTGAGATTACGTATGGAGGTCAGGGCGAGTGTACTACAGCATAGCGGTTTATCCGCAAACAAAAGACTCCGAAGAGAGCAGGCGTTGGCAGACCTATATGGAGCAAGCGTATCGGCAGGGGTTTAACGAGGTTTTTTTGAGTCTGCATTTACCGGAGTTTACGCTGAAGGAGCAGCTGGCGCTTCTGGAAGAGCTGGCTGGGGAAGCGCAGAAGCGAAACATGTGCGTAACCGTGGATGTCGGAGGGCCGCAGCTGGCACAACTTTTGGCGGACAGGGAGTCCGGCGCGCGAATCTGCAGGGCGAGAGTCGGATTTGTCCGCCTGGATTATGGGTTTTCAATGGAGCAGGCGGAGCAGATCTGGCGGGAGTGGCAGGTCAAGGGGTTTGTGATCAATGCTTCGATTTTTAACTGGGAAGAGCTTGTAAAACTGAAAACGGAGTTTCTCAAACTGGACGCGGCCGTGGAGCTGCGGGCTTGCCATAATTATTATCCCCGGCCGGAAAGCGGTCTTTCGTATGACTTTTTTTTACGGCAGAACCGGATGCTTGCCAGGCTGGAAATCCCGGTGTATGCATGTATCCCGGATCAGGAGCATCCGCGGGGACCGGTAGGGAAGGGCCTGCCGACCGTGGAAACACATCGCTTTATGGAGCTGGAACAAATCGTAAGACAGCTGACGGCCGGTCCGGGCTGTGAAGGGCTGATGGCAGCGGATGAAGAGTTTTCGCAAGAGAAGCTGGAGCGGATTGTGCGGGCAGCCGAATGCTATGCAAAGACAAAACCGGGCCGCGAAGCCTGGGTTGAAACGCTTTCTGTTTTTTGGCAGGACGGCGTGAGCGAAGCGGAAAAACAGATCGTTTGCGGTCAGATACATCATATTCGGTATGACAGCAACGAGTGGCTTTTGCGTTCGCAATCCTCGCGTGAAATGGCGGAGTATGCAGAGCCGATTTTACCGCGGCCTATGGCGGAGCGGCGGCGCGGTATGGTGACCATTGATAATACGGGATACGGGCGATACAGCGGCGAACTGCAGATTGTGATGGCGGACAGACCTGGGGACTCTCGCGTAAACGTGGCGGGGCAGATTGCAGAAAGGGATATGTGGAAGCTTTCCTGTTACCGAGACGGTTGTGAGTATCGCTTTGAATCGCTGGGGCAGCTGCGGCATCTGCAAGAGGGAGATACGGCCGAAGCCGTGGCGCTGTGGAACCGAAGCCGGCCCGATTGCCCGATGGATGCCCGGGAATGGGCTGGCGTGGTGCTGGCCGATGAAAATTATGACCCAAAGCTGTGTCTGTGCGTGGAGAGAGACGGGCGCATGGAGGGGCTGGTGGTAGGCGTCGTGCGCCGGTATCCGTATCTGGAGCGCGGGCGGGAAGAAGGACGGGCTTTTATCCTGGCGTTGGCGGTAGAACCAAAGATGCGCGGGAAAGGGATCGGCGGTCACCTGCTGGAGGCGCTGGAGGCGCAATTTAAGCAAAGAGGCTGCACGCGGATCACAATGGGGGCTTACAGTCCGTATTACTTTACGGCCGGTGTGCCGGCCGGCGAGACAGCTGTACTTTCGTGGCTGGAGCGGCGCGGTTATGTCCGGGGCGAGGCGGCTTATTGGATGGAACGGAGTCTGGCGGGGTATGAGCGGCCGGCGTATGTGGTAAAACGGGAGGAATGCCTGCGGGAGGACGGATTCGATTTTATACCTTATGAGGCTTGCTGGGCCGGGGCGCTGCTGGCGTTTTTGGAAAAGGAATTCAGCACCGGCTGGCGCGTGCATGCGATGCGGGCCATACAGCAGAGAAGGCTGGAGGGACGCTGTTTTCTGTGCTGCCGGGATGGGCGCGTGGCAGGATATGTACAGCGGGGAGCAGGCGGTGAGGAAGGACGTTTTGGGCCTTTCGGCGTAGCGGCGGCGTATCGCGGCCGCGGGCTGGGAGCTGTTCTGCTGCACCGGATGTGGGAGTCGATGCAAAAGGCTGGCCTGGAATCCGTGTATTTTCGCAGTACGGAGGAAAACGGCCGCCGTCTGTATGAGCGGCATGGCATGTATGTGAAGCAAGCATATTATCATTTTGAAAAAACGGAGGACGGATGGTCGCGGGACCATACGTGAACCGGAAGGCTGAGGAGAGAGGCTTTATGGCAAACGTGAAGATCGGGCATTTGATAAGCGAGATGCGCAACCCGAAAACGCAGGACATGGATTGTTTAACGGTACGGGAACTTTTAGAGATTATGAACGAGGAAGATGCGTGCGTGCCGGCGGCGATTGGCCGGGAGCTTGCGTCGATCGAGCGTGCAATCGGCCTGACGGTGGAGGCAGTCCGCGGGGGCGGCCGGGTCTTTTATGTAGGTTCCGGCACTTCGGGCCGCATCGGCGTCATGGATGCGGTGGAGTGCGCACCGACGTTTGGCTGTACGGACGAATTTCAGGCTGTGCTGGCCGGCGGCAGCGGCGCGTTTATCCGGGCGGCGGAGGGAACGGAGGACGACACGGAAGGAGCACGCGCAGACATGGAGGCGCTGGGGCTTACGGACCGCGACGTGGTAATCGGGATTGCGGCCAGCGGCCGAACGCCGTATACGGTGGCGGCGGTGACTTTTGCACGGGAAAGGGGCTGTCGTACAATCGGCATTGCGAATAATAAGCAAAGTGAGCTGGGACAGGCGGCCGACGTGGCGGTTGAGGTGGAGACAGGGCCGGAAGTTCTTACCGGTTCGACCCGATTAAAGGCGGCCAGCGCGCAGAAAATGGTCTGTAATATGATTTCAACGATTACCATGAAGGAACTTGGCAAAACGTACAAAAACCTGATGGTCGATATGAGGCCGACCAACGGTAAGCTGGAGGAGCGGGCCAGGCGGATTGTCATGGAGGCGACGGGCTGTGCTTACGAGGCGGCAGAGGAAGCGCTGATTAAGTGCGGGCAGAGCACCAAAACGGCGATTGTGATGCTGTTGTGCGGCTGCAACGCCGCAAAGGCGCGGGAACTGTTGGCGCAGAAGCAGGGGAGTGTGGCGGCGGCGGTCAAAACAGGTCATCCCGTTTGACGGCCAGACGGATATTCGCTGCTTTTATGAGGAATCGACGCGGGCCGATTGATTAAAAAACAGGATAGATTGACAAAAGTCAGGGAGCTGTTGTAAAACAAAGATTCTATACAATATATGGCGTTAATGCCGAAACCGGTACAACCATATGTTGCGTTTTATCTGCGTTTTGCAACAGCTTTTTTATTTGTCCCGATCGTGCGCCGCAGGAGTGGTTTATGTGATATTGCCGCAATAAAAGAGGAAAATCTGAGGTTGGAGTTTTCGTCTGCGTCGTGTTAAAATGGCGGCAAGGAGCAGTATTACGGCAGATACGACGGAAGGGGCGGGGAAAATGGATTTGCAGATGCGGCAATTGTGGGAGCTTCTGGGTGCGGAAGGATATGTGACCTCGGCGCAGATCGCAGCGGCGATGGGGATCAGCCGGAAAACAGCGCAGACAAAGATGAAACAGCTGGACGGAGAACTGCGCAAAAACGGGGCGCGGGTAATTGCCCGGCCGAGGGTGGGGTATCGGCTTGAAATAACGGAAGCGGCGGCCTACGAACGATGGCGTGAAAAGGCGTGGTTCGAGGAGGGGCTGCCAAACACGGCCGCGGAGCGTATTGGTTTCATGCTGGCGTATTTACTGAATCATATGGACTATGTAAAGCTGGAGGATATAAGCCAGCTTCTTTGCGTTTCCAGAAATACGGTTACGGCTTGTTTAAAACAGGTGGAATCGATTGTAAATGAATTTTATTTAAAAATTGACAGAAGGCCGAACTATGGCGTGCGGCTGGTTGGCAGCGAATTGGACCGGCGCACCTGTATCGCAAGATGCCTGCTGGGAGACGGGCTGTATCCGGGCCGTGGGATGGCGCGGGAAGAGGACTTACAGACGCTTGCGGGGATTGTCCGGGAAGCGGCGCAGGCTTTTCGGATGGGGTTTTCGGAGTATGCCTATGAGAGCGTGGTTCATTATCTGTATGTTTCCTGCAGCCGGATCCGGCACGGGCAGACGATGGACGCGCAGCCGCGTTTGCAGGAGAACGTCGAGGAAAAGTTCGTGGCCGCGTCGCGGTACATTGCCCTGGAAGCGGGGCGGCAGCTGGAGGTGGCGTATTCGGAGGCGGAGATTTTGTATCTGGCGCTGCAGTTACGCGGCAAGGCCAACGACGGGATGCCGGCGGAGTATTCTCACATGGTGATTTCCAGCCGCATTGACGGGCTGGCTCTGAAGATGCTTCATACGGTGTTTGAGGTAAACCGGCTGGACTTTAGGGACAATCTGGAGCTGCGCCTGTCCCTGAATCAGCATTTGGTGCCGCTGGATATCCGTATGCGGTACAATATCTGTCTCAAGAATCCGATTTTGGAGCAGATTCGTAAGGGATACGCTTATGCCTATATGGTGGCGGCAACGGCCTGCACGGCACTGAAGGAATACTATGGAAAAGCGGTGCCGGAGGACGAAATCGGGTATGTGGCGGTTCTGTTTGCGTTGGCGATCGAGCGGCAGGACAAGGTGGGCCGTAAGTACAACCTTGTCATGGTCTGTGTGTCTGGACACGGGACGTCGCGGCTTTTTATGCACAAATACAGGCAGATTTTTGGGAAATATATCCATAAAATGTTTGAAAGTACGATTTCCGACCTCAAAGAATTTGATTTTGCGGGGCAGGAGATCGACTATATTTTTACGACGGTGCCGGCAGTGCGGCTGCATGCCCCGCTGCCGGTTCCGGTCTTTGAGATTTCGCTGTTTCTGGATGATGCGGAGGTCGATGCGTATCGGAGGATGTTTGAGATGGAGGGCGGCGGGTTTCTGCATCGTTATTTTGCCCCGGAACTGTTTCTGGGCAGGGTGTGCGGGGAGACAAAGGAGGAAATCCTGCGGCAGATGTGCGCCTGGGTACAAAAGGAGCGCGAGGCGCCGGAGGATTTTTATGAGCTGGTGTGGAAGCGGGAGGAGATGGGGCAGACCGATTTCGGCAATCTGGTGGCGATTCCGCATCCCTGGCACACGATCGGGCGTGAGAAGTTTGTGATGACAGCGGTGCTGTCTGAGCCTGTATGGTGGGGGCATCACGACGTACAGGTAGTGTTTTTGATCTCTTTGTCGGAAGAGGAGGACGGGGATATAGAAGAGTTTTATCGGACGGTGACGAATTTCTGGTCCAGCCGGGAGCTGGTGGAGCGGGTGATTGAGGAGCCGGAGTACGCGGTGCTGCTGGCACAGCTGATGAAAGCAGCAAAGAAGTAGCGCCGGTCGGGCCGGGACGTCAGATTTTTCGCTATTTAATAGGGAAGTTTTGAGGCTGGAGCGGGCGGCGGGGATATGGTAGGCTTTTGGTATCCGATGGAGAGAAGAAAAAGGAGGTACGGATGGAAAATGAGATGGAAATCACGATTGCGGAGTTGATCGTGCATGCCGGGGATGCCAGGAGCCTGGCGATCCAGGCAATTCGTTTAGGTCGGAAGGGGGAGTTTGAGGAGGCAGAGCGTCTGTTGGGAGAGTGTGACGAAGCGATGGCCAGGGGGCATGAGCAGCAGACGAAGCTGATTTTTTCCGAGGCGGGCGGCAGTCCGGTGCCCTTGTCGCTTTTGATGGTACATGCGCAGGATCATGTAATGAATGCGATGACGGTGCGGGATATGGCGGTGGAAATGGTTGCAATGATGAAGGAATTGGCACAGAGGTAGAAGAGAGGAAGGGACGATACGATAAAAAATATTGCTTTATTGTGTGCGCAGGGCATGTCTACGGGGATGCTGATGAATAAAATGCGTGAGGCGGCGGCGAAGGAAGGCTATGAGTGCATGATTCACGCGTATTCGGTTTCGCAGGCCAAAACGGCAGCGGCGGATGCGGACTGCATTCTGATTGGGCCGCAGGTGCGTTATGAGAAGGAGAATGTGGAGAAGCAGTGCCCGCAGGTGCCGGTAGCTGTCATTGATATGGTGTCTTATGGGCGTCTGGACGGCGCAAAGGTGCTGGCAGCGGCGAAAAAGCTGATGGGCGACTGAGAGAAGGGGTGAGAAGATGAGTAAAAAAGATTAAAATGCCTTCTTCGATTCCGCCGTCGGTGGCGGGCATGTTTGAGACGATGATTCCGGCGGGTCTTGTGTTTATTGTGTTTATGGTCCTGCGCATGGCGTTTGCGGCGACTGCGTATGGGACGATGCAGAGCTTTGTCTATACGATTTTACAGAAACCGCTGATGGGCATCGGGGCCAGCCCGATTGGCGCGGCTTTGTATCTGATGGCAGGCAAGTTTTTGTGGATGTTTGGAATCCATGGCGATATGCTGACGTATGCGACTTTGGGATCGATCCGTTCGGCGGCCACTCAGGCGAATATGGCGGCGTTTGCGGCCGGCGAGACGGTTCCGTACCTGGAGTGGACGCTTTTGACGCCGATTACCAATGTGGGCATCCTGGGACTGACGATTTTGCTGCTGATCTCCAAATCAAAGCAGTATAAGAGTCTGGGAAAAATTTCCATTGCGACGTCGGTTTTTAATATTACGGAGCCGGTGATGTTTGGCCTGCCGATTATCCTGAATCCGCTGATGGCAATTCCCTATGTGCTGACACCGGGTATTCTGGTGGCGCTGACCTCTCTGGTCATGCGCATCGGTATCGTGAGACCGATGACCGGGGTGGCGCTTTCCAATGTGATTCCGACGCCGATCTATATGTGGATGGCGACCAACTCGATCAGCGGCCTGATTTGGGGGCTTCTGATGGTAGTTTTGTCGGTAGTGATTTTCTTTCCGTTTTTTAAGGCAGCGGAGCGGATGGCAGTGAAGCAGGAGAGGAGGAGGAGAATGGGAGCGTTTCCTGAGGGGTTTTTGTGGGGAGGAGCCACGGCGGCGAACCAGTGTGAGGGCGGATACCGGGAGGGCGGCAAGGGCCTGAGCGTGGCCGATGTGTGTACGGCCGGCGGCGTGAGCCGGCTGGGACTTACGGTGGATTTGGCCGGGGTGCCGGCGCAGTATGCGTCGTACTTTAAGAATATGCGTTTTGTGACATGGCGGGACGGAGAGCGGACGGGAGCGAGCATTCCTTTCAAGGGGACGACATATCCGGACAGGGGCCGGCCGGCATTGCTGGAGGGAGAGTTTTATCCCGGTCAGCGGGCGATTGATTTTTATCATCATTATAAAGAGGATATCCGTCTGTTTGCGGAGATGGGGTTTCGGTGCTATCGCATGTCGATTGCCTGGACGCGGATTTTTCCGCAGGGAACGGAGGAGGAACCGAATGAGGCGGGTCTGCGGTTTTATGACGATGTGTTTGACGAGTGCCGCAAATACGGGATTGAGCCGGTGGTGACCTTGTCGCATTATGAGATGCCCTTGTCGTTGTGCGTGGATTGGGACGGGTTTGCCGATCGCCGGACGGGCGGTAATCTGGCGATGCGTATCGAAAATCCGTATTTACAGACCAGCGAGTGGGGCTGGCAGATTGATCCGCTGGGTTTGCGCTATGCGCTGAATGTGCTTTATGACCGCTATCACAAGCCGATCATGATTGTGGAAAACGGCCTGGGAGCGAAGGATGTGCTGGAGACAGACGGAAGCATCCATGATTCCTACCGCATTGAGTATCTGCGGCAGCATATTGAGGCGATGGAGCAGGCGGTGAATGAGGACGGCGTGGACGTGATGGGGTATACGCCCTGGGGCGGCATTGATTTAATCAGTTGTTCGACGGGGCAGATTTCCAAGCGCTACGGCTTTATCTACGTCGATTTGGACGATGAGGGCCGGGGCAGCGGGAAACGGTACAGGAAGGACAGTTTCGAATGGTATAGAAGGGTGATCGCCAGCAACGGGGCGGATCTGGGATAGACAGGCGACAGGCCCGGGCGCGGTGTTTTTTGGAACGCCGCCCCCGGGCCTTTGCGGCAAAACCGCCGCAAAACAGGAGCAGATACGAAACAAGCGGCATGCCGGTGAAAGGCATGGCACATAATTCGTGGTGCCCGGCGTTTTGCGGCGGCTTTTTTTGTGGGAATCTTCCTTGCGCCGCTTTTGGTTCTCATGGTATAATGTCGTTAGACATTATACCAGCGCCGATTCGCGTGAAGCGAATCGTGTGCATCGCCCGGAGGGTCCATGTGCGGAGCACATGGAATAATGTCGTTAGACATTATACCAGCGCCGATTCGCGTGAAGCGAATCGTGTGCATCGCCCGGAGGGTCCATGTGCGGAGCACATGGAATAATGTCGCTAGACATTATAC
>JAAWCS010000065.1 GCA_022793375.1 Lachnospiraceae bacterium | reverse complement strand
CCTGAGTCAACGTGGTTTTGTCCATGTCCGCAATAACATGATGGATTATTATCTATTGTAGCACAGCTTTTGGGAAAAAGCAAACGAATGTTCGTTCCTTTTAAAAAAAATCATTGACAAACATTTGTTCGGATATTATAATGACAGAGGATAGAACATTCGTTCGCAACATACGTTCGAGGAGGGGGAACATGAAAAAGCAGTTTACGATCGCCTTACTTTTGTTCATTTGTCTGATTTCTTTTTCCGGCGGTATTTTAGCGCATGCCATGGAGAGGAGAGATACGCCGGAAACCTGTTATAAATACTATACCAGCATCCGTATAGAGCCAGGGGATACGCTGTGGGAGATAGCCGAGCGCTACCTTTGTGAAGAGAGCGGCTCCCGAGAGACTTATATCCAGGAATTAAGACAGATTAACGGCCTGAGCGGCAGCCAGATTCGCGCGGGCCAGTATTTGACAGTCGTTTATTATTCCACGGAATATAAATAAAGGAAGAGAGCGCGGCGTTAGGAAATGTATCAATAGAAAAAGCAATGATAGAAACAGCCGGTTTTGTTTGCGTACCTTTGCTTGTCGTATCGTGTGCGGGACGGAGGTCTGTCTTGTTGCGCACGGGATGGAGCCGGGCTTTCCGAGAGAGCGGCCTGCTGTGTGAGGTCTGTCTTGCCGGCACGGGATGGATATCTGCCTTGTTGTGCGTGGGACGGAGGTCTGTTGCGTGCGGGATGTTGCGCGCGGGATAGAGGTCGCCCTTGACAAGCTTTGCGAATTTGCTTACAATAAATGCAATGTCAGTATACAGAGGAGGATGAATATGACAGCTGCAAGGAACATTCGCATCGCAATCCTGGGGCTTGGGACCGTAGGATTTGGCGTATATGAACTTTTAAAACGCCAGGAGGGCGAGTTGGAAGCAAAGACCGGCCTGCGGGTTGAGGTGGCCAAAATTCTGGTCCGGAATATAGCAAAACCCAGAGAAGGCGTAGACAATACGCTTTTGACCGATTGTTTTGAAGAGATTGCAGAGGATGCATCCATTGATATGATTGTAGAAGTGATGGGCGGGATTGAACCGGCACGTACCTATATCACAAAAGCATTGAAAGCCGGAAAAAATGTTGTTACGGCCAATAAAGATTTGATGGCGACGCACGGCGGGGAGCTGCTGCATCTGGCGCAGGAGATGGGAAAGGATTTGCTGTTCGAAGCTTCGGTCGCCGGCGGGATTCCGATCATCAGCCCTTTGAAACAATGTCTGGCCGGAAATCATATTACGGAGGTTGTAGGGATTGTCAACGGAACGACCAATTATATACTGACGAAAATGGCCGCCGAGGGGATGGAGTTTTCCGATGCCCTTCATATGGCGACTGAACTTGGCTATGCGGAAGTAGATCCGACAGCGGATATCGAAGGATACGATGCGGGACGCAAACTGGCGATCCTGGCATCGATTGCCTTTCACTCCCCGGTTGCCTTTCGCGACGTGCATACCGAGGGCATCACAAAAATCACAGCGGCAGACATCCATTACGCGCAGGAAATCGGCTGTGTGATTAAGCTTCTGGCAATTGCGCGGGAGACAGATGGGCGGATTGAAGCCAGTGTCCAGCCAATGCTTCTTTCCAAGAATCATCCTTTAGCGTCCGTGGACGACGTATTTAACGCAGTGTTTGTCCATGGGGATGCAGTGGATGACGCCATGTTTTACGGACGGGGAGCCGGACGTTTTCCGACCGCAAGCGCCTGCCTGGGGGATATCATCGATTGTATGCGCAATATCCATTTCCAGTGCACCGGCCGGATTAGCTGCACCTGCTATCGAAACCTGCCGGTCAAATCGATGTCGGAGACGCTGCAGCGATATTTCCTTCGCCTGCAGGTCCTGGATAAGCCGGGCGTATTGGCGGCGATCAGCAGCGTGATGGGACGCCATGGAGTCAGCATCAAACAATTGGTGCAGAACCCCACGGATAATGCCTCCTATGCGGAACTGGTACTGATTACCGACACGGTGCGGGAAGCAGATTTTCGGCATGCGTTGGACTTGTTCTTACAGATGGAACAGATCCGCGAGGTTTCAAGCCTGATCCGGGTTTATGAGTAGAGAGCGTTTTTATCCTTTACGATTGTTTTATAAAAACAGACCAACCAGAAAAACAGCCGCACAGGCTCCCAGCGAGACTCGAAACAAATTTCCGTCAATATAAGCAATGACAACCCCGGCCAGGAAGCCGGCCCAGGCAGAAACCGTGCTGCCGGTTGCCGAGAGGATGGCCGGGAATGTCATAACAGCCAGCGTCACATAAGGAACATAGTACAGAAACGATTTTATAAACGGATTCCTTATTTCCTTTCGGATAAGAGTCAATGGCAAAAGACGGATCAAATATACTGCCAAGGCGGCTGTCAATATGTACAGATATACGTTATGGTTCATTTTTTTCCCTTTCTCAGCGATTCTCTGTTTGTGTTTCTTCCGACTCTGCGGCTGTGGTTTGGACCGGCCGCAGAATCGCCGCCGCCCCGGCAATCAGTATGGTTAAGATAATAATCCGAAAACCGTCCGAGATATTGCGAATTCCGGGGACCCAGGAGAAGAGAAGGCTGGCTCCCATGGAAAGGATAACAATGCCGGCAATAAAGCGGTCTTTTTTAGCAGGCGGAACAATAATGGCCAGGAACATCCCATACAACGCGACGTTCATCGCATTGGCGAGGGAGACAGGCAGGATATTGCCAATGCCGGCGCCCAAAAGAGTGCCGATCTCCCAGGAAGGGGCGGCTACCAAGGCGGCGCCGTACATAAAAAAAGGATTGACATATCCCTGCTGTGCCGCCGAAATACCAAAAATTTCATCGGTCACATAAAAGGCCATAAAAAATCGATGAAACCCCTTCATTTTGGGAGAAATCTTTTGAGACAAGGAACTGGACAGCAAGAGATAGCGCAGATTTACAATCAACGAAGTGACGGCCATCTCCAGAAAACCGGCGGAGGACGCGATCACATGAATCGCGGCAAACTGTCCGGCGGAGGCGTGAAGCGCCATAGACATGGCCATTGCCTGCCATGGCGTAAGCCCCGCATTGCGGGCCGTAATGCCCAGGGTAAAAGAAACGGCAAAATATCCCATACCGATGGGAATGCCGGCCCTGAGTCCACGTAAGAAGCAGGCGGTATTTTCTTTTTGTTTTATTGCATGTGTTGTATTCTGAAACGTTTCCATGCCGTTTCTACTCCTTCTATATGCTGTCCGTATCGTCTTTTTCTTTGGGGGGTGCGTAAAAATTTTCCCGCAGGCGCACTTTGTCCCGTGCATAGCGCCGCCGGTCATCGTCAAGCGCCGCGTAGTGTTTCTTGGTCGTATTGACATCGGAATGGCCCAGCACATCGGCTACAAGATAAATATCGCCGGTTTCCCGGTAAAGGCTGGTGCCATAGGTACTGCGCAGTTTATGCGGGGTAATGTTTTTCAGGGTGGTGACGGTGCGGGAATATTTTTTAACAAGATTCTCCACCGCACGGACGCTGATTCGCTTGTTTTGCATGGAAAGGAAGAGGGCCTGTTCGCTGCCGTCTGCGGCAATGATTAGTTTCCTCTGTTCCAGGTAGGATATGAGAGCAGTTTCCACCTCTTCTCCAAAATAGATAACCACTTCTTTGCCGCCTTTGCGGTGGATGCGTATTCCGCTGTTCTTAAAGTCCACATCTGTCACATCGAGACCGACGCATTCGGAAACCCGGATCCCCGTACCTAAAAGGAGCGTTAAAAGCGCCAGATCGCGAACCTTGTTTTTTTCATGAAATACAGCCTGGCGTTTGCTGAGCGTACCGCCGCTTTCTACGGCATCCAGCAACATGGCTACTTCATCCGGTTCAAGACGGATAATTTCTTTTTCATGGATTTTGGGAAGGTTAAGCAGCGCCGCCGGGTTGGTCTGAATATTTTCTTTGCGATAATAATAATTATAGAAGCTTTTGAGCGAAGAAAGTTTGCGTTTGACTCCCCGTTCTCTGTTCACATGATCCATATTGTCTTTGTCATAGTATTTCAGGTACTCGGCATATTCTTCCAAATCAGACAGCGTAATCCGATCCAGGTCTTCAACACAGAATCCCTTGATTCCTTTTTGGGCGAATTGCGGATTACGCTCAAGCAGAAATTCAAAAAAAACCCGCAAATCGTAGGCGTAGGCAATCCGCGTGCGGGAAGCCGTCACCGGCTCTATTCCCCGGAAAAAATCTTTGCTGAACGAAGGAAGTGTCTGCAGCAATTCCCGCAGTTTTTTCGTGTTTTCGATATCTATTTGTTCGTAGTAGGGATGATTTCCTGCCATAGCGCGGCTCCTTTGTTAAACAGAACGGTAAAGGGCGGAGGAACCATCCTCGTTTACCGGATTCGGATGGTTGATTCCTTTTGTGTGCTTGCGGGTACGGTATTCCAGCGATTCAGCGGATCGTTCCGGCCAGCCGGGGATTTTTCCGTTTACGATGGCAGAAAACATTCGTTCCCGGGAGCCGGGGTTCTCCAGGCTGAGCTGCCGCACCAGGTTTTTGGCATAGGCGCGGCGGGTTTGTCCGTCCGCCGGACAAGGATTCTTGCAAATCGGAAGTTCGTATCGGTTCGCAAAACCAATCACATCGGCTTCATCGACATACATTAAAGGGCGGATGACGGTCATCTGCATACGGTCTAAGTAGGTGACAGGAGAGAAGCTATGGAAACGCCCTTCATAAATCAGGGATAAAAGCATCGTCTCAATGATGTCGTCCTTGTGATGCGCATAAGCGATCTTGTTGCAGGCAAGACGTTCGGCTTCCTGATTAAAAGCACCTTTACGCAGCTTAGCACACAAGGAGCAGGGACTGGCTTCCTTGCGGATATCAAACAGGATGGGGCCAATATCCGTCTTTACAATGCTGTAGGGAATGTCCAATTTATCACAAAGCGCCTGGATTTGTGCCAGGTCAAAGTTGCCAAGCCCCAGATCGACGGTGATTGCCTGGAGCGTAAATTTTCGGGGATAAAAACGCATCAACCCATGCAAGGCATAAAGCATGGTCAGGGAATCTTTGCCGCCGGAAATGCCGACGGCAATGCGATCGCCTTCGGAAATCATTTGATAATCGTCTACCGCTTTACGCGTAAAACTCAAGAGTTGTTGTAATTTCATATGGTTGCCTCATTTCTGTATTTCTGTGAAAGTAAACGCATGCTCTTAGTTTACGCGAACTTTGGGTTCCTGTCAATTTACTTTGCAATAAAAATGGATGGCTGGAGGATTTTCGCAGGATATGTGGGCGCATTGATAGCTAATGCTTTCTTACCTCCTTCATGTTTGAGAATGTCAAAAAGCCGAACAGGCGCAGGCGATTTTTGACTAGATCGGGGGCGTAGGCCTGGAAGTTGTACAAAGTATCCGCGGTTGTGTCCGCTATCTGTGTCATATAAGGCGATCGGGGAAATACCGGATTATTGCGTTGAGAATCAAATATAAAGAGACAAAAGGATATGATTTACTGCAGTATGTTCGGTTTATACGAACAGAGTAGCAGAAAAGCACTTTTTAACAAATTCCGGGGAGAAATGGGCCAGATCAGCCCCGCTGCTGACGTGCTGCAGGGGAAAGAATAATTTTACTTCATGGATTTCTTGATTGCTTTGATCAATTTTTTTATGGATAGGCTGCAGTTGTGCTTGTATCATGTTTGAAATAGCCAGTAACAACTCGTTATCACTCATAATCAAAACCTCCTTTGGTTGATGCTATCAGTGTATCATAAGCAGGCAAAAAAGTCCAATATTTTCTTATCCGCGTCTCGCCGGCGTTGCGATTAGCTCTGTTCATCCGTCGAATCGGGCTCCTGCAGAGTTGCCAGCAGAATGATTGGTCCGTGTTCATTTTCATAGGCGTATATATGTTTTTTATAAAGATATTCCACTTCCTTAGATAATGATCGATTATTTTCTTTTGCTATAAATTGCATTTTTTAATAATTGTTTTATGCAACCAAAATTTTTTTTGAATATATATAATCAGTACGGGACGCCAAAAAATCCTTATGAGCTGATGCGGGAGCAAAACATGTTGGCGGATATCAAAGCATTGCAGGACCTGCTGATAGACCTAAAGTCCCGGGAACATCTAATATAACTTATAATATAACTTATGGGGTGCCATTATAGGTAATAGCCTATAAGTATCTATGCGTAAAACTCAGAAAAAAACATATAGACGGTAAATGCATTGATATCAAAGGGTTTAATGCCTGCTTAACTATTCGTTAAACAAGAGTTTTGCGAATAGTTGAGTCCGGCTTCATACTGTAATCCCGCTTATACTATACATCTTATTTTTTAAGAATACAGGAAAGCAACACTTCTCATACCTCTCCCATGCTCCATCACATTTTCCGCTTGACCCTCATAAAATATAGTGCTATAGTATTCACAGCGCCATGCACCTTTCTGGATCGGGAAACAGCCTCTTCGTTCTTTTCAAAAGAACCGTCGGCTGGCGGAAAGGTTAACGAGGGTGAAAGGTGATCGAAAATTCGGCGGATGCCTTTCCGTGCCGGACCGGGCATGTTACATATTGGCAAATATGCGGGTAACTGCAGAACAAATTCAATATGACCGGTTGATCATTCAGTTTGATCATTAAATTGAATAAAGGAGAAACTTTTGTATGTGTGGAATTATTGGATATTCCGGTTCTTTTTGTGCACAGAAAATCCTGCTGGATGGCCTGGAACAATTGGAGTACAGAGGATATGACAGTGCCGGTGTGGCGCTGTTGGATGATCAGGGGGAACTATTTTTGCAAAAAAAGGCCGGGCGGGTTTCCGTACTGCGCAAGGCCTGCGAAGCCGCGCCTGTAAAATCCCGCTGTGGGATCGGACACACCCGCTGGGCAACCCATGGCGGCGTCACCGATGCCAACGCGCATCCGCACTCCTGCGGACAGGTGACGCTGATTCACAACGGCATCATCGAAAATTACCATGAAATTACGGCCGCCTTCGGATTTCAGGACCGTCTCCATTCGGAGACAGACACCGAGGTTGCCGCCTGTCTGCTGGATCACCTTTACCGGGGAAACCCATTTGAAACGCTGAAAAAAGCCGTCGATATACTGGTAGGCTCCTATGCCTTTTGTATCCTTTTTAAAGATCGCCCCGGGCAGATTTTTTGTATCCGCAACGTAAGTCCGCTGGTTGCGGCGCAGGGGGAGGCCGGCTCTTTTGTGGCTTCGGATTTAACGGCTTTGATTGCTCACAGCCGTTCCTATTTTGTGGTTCCGGAAAAAACGGTAATGACGCTCTCGGCGGATCGGATTACGCTTCTGGATCTGAACGGGCAGACGATGGAGCCGGAATGCCTGACCGTGGATTGGAATGTCGAGTCGGCACAAAAAGGCGGCTACCCGCATTTTATGATTAAAGAAATCAATGAACAGCCGCAGGCAATGGAAAACACCGTTCGTCCCCGATTGTTTAACGGACTGCCGGATTTCAGGGAGGAAGGCGTTGAGGATTCTCTCTTTTTGGATTGTGAAACAATTACGATTGTCGCCTGCGGCACCGCTATGTACGCCGGCATGGTAGGAAAAGCCATCATTGAACAAATCCTGCATATTCCGGTAGCGGTTCATATTGCATCGGAATTCCGCTACGACACGCCGTTGATCAACGAAAAGACTTTGACGATCGTCATTTCCCAATCCGGCGAGACGATTGATACGCTGGCGGCACTGCGGCTGGCAAAAGAATGCGGCTCCCGCACGCTGGCAATCGTCAATGTAAAAGGTTCTACCATTGCCAGGGAAAGCGATTATGTGCTCTATACCCATGCCGGGCCGGAGATCGCGGTCGCCAGCACAAAGGCCTATATCGTACAGCTGGCCGTCCTCTATCTTCTCACCGGCCGGATTGCTCTATTGCGGGGGATTTTTACCGAAAAGCAGGCCAAAGAGTTTATGGATACTCTTCTCTCTGCCTCCTCTTCCATTGCGCAGGTCATTCAAAAAGACGAGGCCATCAAAAAAGCCGTAAAAGCGGTCAAACATTCGGATCACGCCTTTTTTATCGGCCGCGGCCTGGATTACGCGTTTTCGCTGGAGGGCGCGCTGAAGCTAAAAGAAATCTCGTATATCCATGCCGAAGCCTATGCCGCGGGCGAACTAAAGCACGGGACCATTGCGCTGATCGAGAAAAATACGCCGGTCATTGCCCTGGCAACGCAGGAAAAGATTTTTGCCAAGACGATCTCCAATATACGCGAAGTCCGGGCCCGCGGCGCTTCGGTGATATTGATCGTCAAGGAAAATGCCCAGGTCGACCCCGATGTGTACGATATTCGAATTGATCTTCCGGTCAGACAAGACGAATTTGCGGTATTTACAGCCGCGGCCACTCTGCAGCTGCTGGCCTATTATACCTCGGATGCAAAGGGACTCAATGTAGACAAACCCAGGAACCTGGCAAAGTCGGTTACGGTGGAGTGACCTATAGATCGTCTTGCTTCATTCGGCGCCACTCGCCTGAAATATTCGGATCGATTTTATCGGCATGAAACAGAAGGGGGCTGTTTTTTCTTACCTATCTGGGATATAGATTGTTATTTCCCGACAGCCCCTTTCTGCAGAAAGCAGTGCCCAGCGATCCGGCCTGTGTATCTGTGTGCTTGACATCCTACATGCGCTGCTATAGCGGCGCATTGCCAGGGCACCGAAAGCCGATTGTGGCACGAAGTTTCCGCACTTCGTGCTCCCGCAATCGCCGCCTGTCCGTTTTTTTTCATATCGATTACTGAATGACAATCCCCAACAGCCGTGACAACTCCAAAGCCTGATCGGCCCGTACAAGGGCCCCTTTCAGTTCCGAAAAATTTTCCGACAGTATCAGTCCGCCCAGCTCACAGCTGGTTAAATCCATTCCACGCAGGGGCGTCCGATGAATGCTTGTGCGCACCAGACGGCAGTTTTCCAATTCCGCTTTTTTCAGACGGCAATTGCTTAAATACGCCTGCGAAAGGTCACAGTCCTTCATGCGGGCATAATCCCAGAGACTGTGATCTAAATTGCAGTACTGCAGATTGGAGGATACAATTTCCGTCTGACGAAAGGACGCCCCCTCAAAGGAAGCGCCCACCCATTTGCAGGAAATCCATTCACAGCGGTTAAAATAGGCTTCTTCAAAAAAACAATTTGAAAAATCACAGCCCTTAAAACGCACATCCACAAAACTGGCCCGGTTAAAAAGGCCGGCCGGCAGACGGCAGTTTTCAAAAAACATGCCGGAAAAACGCTGCCCGGACAAATCCATATCCGGCAGAAAGGCATTTGCAATATGAAAGTTCTCCAACTCCTCTTCGGCCTCGGCCGCCTTTGAAAGCAGCAATCCAGGTTCCATATCTGGTACTTCAAACAAAGCCGGCAGCGTTGGTTTTTGTAGTTTCATATCAAACTCCCTTTTCGTGAATTGTGTTTGTCAAATGAGCCGAGGGTATCCGCTCCTGTATGCTCAAGCAGTTGTTGTCTCCCCTTTTTTGCCGCCGCCTCCGGCTTGACCGCCTGCCTGAAAAAGGCGTCCGGGGATGGTTCCAAGCTGCTCATAAACCGGCCGCGTGGTCTTGCGGCGCGTACATTCTACAATGCCCAGCTTTGTTATGTCAATCACAGACACACCAGCCGGATCGCTGCGCACCGCTTCCCGCAAAAAGCGCATCAGCTGTTCCTGGTGCGCCTCCTGTTTCATGCCGATAAAATCGATCAGGATCATTCCCGAGAGGTTTCGCAGGCGCAGCTGCCGCGCGATCTCGGCGGCCGCCTCCAGGTTCAGGCGCAGGATGGTCTCTTCTTTTGTTTTCTTCCCGTTTGCCTTGCCGGTATTGACGTCGATGACAACCATCGCTTCGGTCGGCTCGATCACCAGATAACCGCCGCTTTTCAGCCACACGCGCTTGTCCAAAAGTTCCTCAATGAACGTTTGCAAGCGATACAGTTTTTCAAGCGGATAGCCGGCGTCAGTATAAAGGCGCAGGGAAAACAGCGGATTCATCCCGTGTCCGCTTAAAAAGGCTTGGCACTGCTCGTAAATATCCGGCAGATCAGTGACAATCCCGCATCCGGCCGCCCACTCTCCGGCCAGTCCGTACAGCCGGGTCAGCCAGGCAGGCTCGCTCTGCAGCAAGCGCGAATAACAGGCGTGGGTCGCCGCGGCCCGGCAAAGACCGGCGTACTGCTCTGCGAGGGCGGCCGCTTCTTCAAAAATTTCCTCCGTAGAAGCCTGATAGGCGCCTGTACGGATAATAAAACCAAACGGATGGTTTGGGTCTTTGGCAGGCATCTTACCCTCCGCCGCGTTTTCAAACAGCGTGCTCAGCCGTTTTCTGGTTTCGGCTTTCCAGGCCGAATCCGAGATTTTGGAGGATACATGGATCAAACAGCGGCCGGCCGTCAGCACGACCAGGCGGCCGGCCAGGCTGAGGCGGGTGGTCACGACCGGGTCCTTTGTCTTTTGGGCTTCTTTTACAAGCTGTACCGCCAGTTCGTCTCCGCAGCGAAGGCCGGCCGGCGCCTGCTCTAACGGCAGGTATGCCTTCTGATTGGGCGTAAGCCCGACAAATGCCGCCTGGATTCCCGGTACAATATCCTGGACACGGGCTAAAAAGACATCGCCCAGCTGGAAACCGGGCGTTCTGTCATAAAAAGAGATTTCCACCGGCTGCCCGTCTTGAAAAAGGCCGAAGAACAGCCGGCTCTGGTACTCGGTTAAAACAATTTGCTTCATAATAGTTCCTCGCCCAGCCGATACAGCGGTACAAACTGCCCGTCCTTGCAGGCGTACATCTCCAGACGGTGGAAATGGCAGGCAAAAGGCAGCGATGCTGTCCCGCGAAAACGATCGTAGGCTTCGATCAGCGTATCCGGCTTACAGTTGGCCGCGCTGCCGGTCGCCAGACGGACAAAGAGTCCCTCTTCTTGTATCTCCCAGGAAAGGATCATCGGCCGGATATCCGTTTCGACTTCTTTTGTCTTTGTCTTTCGTTTCACAACCAACATTTCCTGCGCCAGCATGGACCGCATGGCCTGTTCGTCAAGCGCTTCTTGGCGAAACAGAATCCGGTAGTCGGCAGCCGCCACGTTGCTCATGGCATTGCTGCGGCGCGTCTCGTCGGCGATTTTCACATAACGGAGCATTTGTATTTCCGGACAGCTCTTTTCATTGAGACGGCGCAGCATAACGGCGCTGCTTTCGCTGGAACATACCTCAAGATCCAGGTACTCCCCTTCCGAAGTATCGCCCAGTCCAAGGGGCTGGGCAAAGGACATGACCGGATGCGGACTGAAGCCTTCGGAGTATTTTACATCCACCTCGGCCCTGCGCAGCAGCTTTTGGAAGTAGCGCAGGATGTCCAGATGCCCGATAAAGCGCATGTTTCCGGTTTTTGTGAACTTAATTCGTATTTTCAAAGCAAACTCCTCCTCCAAACACAGCCGCTCCGCAGCCGCTGCAGCGCACCCGGCAGTTTGGCGTCACAATCCCGGCCATCGCCCGTTCGTATTCTTGTTTCAAAAAACGTTTGGTTACGCCGCAGTCAATGAAATCCCAGGGCAGGATTTCGTCCAGGCTTCGCTCTCTGGTCGTGTAGAAATCCGGCGAAATTCCCTCTTGTGCAAACGCTTCCAGCCATTTTTGGTGATCGAAATATTCGTTCCAGGAATCAAATAAGCATCCTTTTTGATAGGCGCGCAGAATCACCGGCGCAATGCGGCGGTCTCCCCGGGCCAGTACGCCTTCCAAAATGGTTACGTCCGCTTCGTGGTAATGATAACGCAGGCTCTTCTGGTTCTTCTGGGCGCGCATCGTATCCTTTACCAGGTAGGCCTTGCGCAGAAATTCTTCGGCTGTATTCATCGGCGCCCATTGGAAGGGGGTAAAAGGCTTTGGCACAAAGAACGACGTGCTGGAAGTAATCTGGCATTTGCCGTTGCGCTCCTCTTTGGGAATCTCGTAATATTCCCCGGCGATTCGCTCGGCCAGCTCGGCAATGCCTGTGACATCTTCGTTGGTTTCGCCGGGCAGTCCAAGCATAAAGTACAGTTTGACCTTGTTCCATCCGCCTCTAAAGGCCTGTCCGGCCCCACGGAGAATATCTTCCTCTGTCAGCCCTTTGTTGATTACATCGCGCATCCGCTGCGTACCCGCCTCCGGCGCAAACGTTAAACTGCTTTTCTTCACATCCTGGATTTTGTTCATCACATCCAGGGAAAACGCGTCAATCCGCAGAGAGGGAAGCGAAATATTGACATGGCGTTTTTTCGTTTCCTCGATCAGGAAATAAACCAGTTCTTTTAACTGCGAATAGTCGCTGGAACTGAGAGAACTTAAAGAAATCTCGCCGCACCCGGTTGAGTCCAGCATGCGGATCGCTTTTTCCTTTAAAAAGTCCAAGCTTCGCTCCCGTACCGGACGATAAATCTGCCCCGCCTGGCAGAAACGGCATCCGCGGATGCATCCTCGCTGGATTTCCAATACCACCCGGTCCTGCGTGACCTGCATAAAGGGGACCAGCGGTTTCTCCGGATAACAGGTTTTGCTGACATCCGGGACAATCTCTTTGCGGATGCGGGCCGGAATCCCCTCCTCCATCGGTGAAAAAGCCGCGATCGTCCCGTCGTCGTGATACGTTGTCATATAAAGCGAGGGAACATATATTCCCGACAGCGTCGCGCAGGCCCGCAGGAAATCCCGGCGGCTGCCGCCCTGTGCCCGGTTTTTCTTGTACAGTTCTATCATAGGGGCATACTGTGTCTCGCCCTCGCCGATGTAAAACAAATCAAAGAAAGGCGCCAGCGGTTCCGGATTGTAGGCGCAGGGGCCGCCGCCGATTACGATCGGGTCGTCCTCGCCGCGCTGCTTAGACAGAAGCGGAATCTGCGCCAGGTCCAAAATTTGCAGGATATTGGTGTAACACATCTCATATTGGATGGTGATGCCCAAAAAGTCAAAGGCGCGGATTGGATCCTGCGATTCAAGCGCAAACAGCGGGATTTGCTCCCGCCGCAAAATCGCGTCCAGATCCGGCCACGGCGAATAGACGCGTTCGCACCATACGTCGTCCCGGCTGTTAAACATATCGTATAAAATCTGAATGCCCAGGTGGGACATACCGATTTCATAGACGTCCGGGAAACACATGGCAAAGCGTACCTGGACCTCTTCTTTCTTCTTATAGACGCAGTTGATCTCGCCGCCGATATAACGGGCCGGCTTTTCCACGCTTAAAAGGATTTCCTCTGTAAGTGCCAGCTTGTGCGTGCTCATTGTGCTGTCCCGCCTGCATATATTTCAACGATTTTTAAGAGGATTTCCACCGATTTTTCCATCGACTGCACGCAGGCAAACTCAAACCGTCCGTGGAAGTTGTGGCCGCCTACGCCTAAGTTCGGACAGGGAAGCCCCATAAAGGACAGCCTTGCGCCGTCCGTGCCGCCGCGCACCGGTTTGGTAACCGGCGTAAGGCCGCAGGCCCGGATCGCAGCGCGGGCATTTTCGATCAGATGCCAGTGCGGTTGAACCATTTCCTTCATATTATAATAGGAGTCGCGCATGGTAATCTCCACACAGCCGTTTCCGTATTTTGCGTTGATAAAATCGGCCGCTGTGCGGAAAAATGCTTTCTTCTGTTCAAACTTATCCCGGTCGTGGTCACGGATAATATAATCGACCGTAACCTGCTCCACATTTCCCTGAATCGTGCAGGGATGATAGAATCCCTCGTAGCCCTCGGTATAGGAAGGGTTCTCTCCTGCGGGCAGCAGGCTTTGAAGTTCGCAAGCGACGAGGAGCGCATTGACCATCCGGCCCTTGGAGGAACCGGGATGGACGCTTTTTCCGCGAATCACCGCTTTGACGGCCGCCGCGTTGAAATTCTCGTATTCGATCTCTCCGGCCGCCTCGCCGTCTGCGGTATAGGCAAACTGCGCGCCGAATTTTTGGACGTCGAAGAAATCCACGCCGCGTCCGACCTCCTCGTCGGGGGTAAAGGCGATCGGGATGCGGTTGTGGGGAATCTCCGGATGCGCCAGCAGATATTCGGCCATTGCCATAATTTCCGCCACGCCGGCCTTGTCGTCGGCGCCTAAGAGCGTCGTGCCGTCCGTGACGATCAGGTCTTGTCCCACATACTGCAAAAGATCGGGAAATTCTTCGGGCCGCAGTTGAATGTCCTGTTGCACATTCAGCACGATTTCTTTCCCGTCGTAGTTTTCCACAATCCGCGGCGCCACATGACCGCCGGATACGGCCTCGGAGGTATCCATATGCGCAATAAAGCCGACAACCGGCCCCTTGGTTTCAGCCGTGGCCGGAATCGCGGCATACACATAGCCGTGCGAATCCATATGGGGGTTCTCCGCCCCCATCGCGGCCAGCTCTTCAACCAGCAGCCGGCCAAGATCTTTTTGTTTTTCCGTGCTGGGGAACGCCTCCTGCTCCGACTTGCTTTCCGTATCGATCTTTACATAGCGCAGAAATTTTTCTATTACAGGTGACATGATTTCTCCTCTCGTCTCACTTGGTTTTAGCTATGAACATTCCCTGTCAATGTCGCGATTTTGACATCAGGCTTTTCGGGCGGTACGAACTTTTTCGCCCCCTTATGTTATTCTTCCGCTTCTTTGTATTATAAACAATCCGAAGAAAGTCTGCAAGACAAATTTTATCTCTTGACTGTTCTTAAAAATTTGACTGTTAAGTGCCTGCCTGTTGAAAAAATAAGTCCCTTTTAAGTAAAGTGTTGCTACGGCATAGCATCGGCAGTTTCTGCAAAACCGTTTTTCTATTTTGAAGAGGAGGATATTGAAACAGAGGTTCAAGTTTTTCTTCCATTAAAACATCGTTATTGTGACATTCCCATAGGAACAGCGGAGGAAAAATATTTATTGTTCAAAGGGAAATCCCCCATGATGACCGCTTATTTTCCTTTTGCTAATGACTATGGAGCAAATCCGATTTGCGTCAATTTGGAGGACGGAGGAGTCTATATTGTGTATATGGATTTGGGAGAATTGAAGGATAGATGCTTCCGTCGTATTGCAGAGAGTTTTCAGGACTTTGTAGAATCCTTGTCCGAATACAGCATAGACGATTAAGGGGCAGTCTGCAAATTCCGGTGATCGGGCAGCCATCTTCTAATTGACGGCTACCCGCTTTAGGTATTTTGGCCAGCCGTTTTGTTAAATGGCAAAGAGATCAGCAGGTCGGCATCGCCGCTATCTGTTTTAAAAAAGCTTCATACGCTATCTCCTGCTGTATAAAAATTTCCTCAATGGAAATCCCCGGACGGGTCACGGAAAAGACGGCGCCCAGGCCCATGGTATAAATCAGCATGTTCAGATGGAGCTGTCTGGCCTGCGCCAAAGAAATCTGCAAGTCCTCGGCAATCGAGACGGCTACCGTGGGATCAGCCTCTGACCGGTACAACTCGTCCAGGGATGAAATATTTTCCCGCTCATGCAGAACAAAAATCCGAAACAGATGCGGTTCCTCGCGGGCGATCTGGAGGTAGGCCCGGCCGGTACTGCGAAACAGCTCCTTGCGGTCCAGATGCAGGGCTACGTATTGCTGTACGAAGGTCTGCACCCGACCGATCACCTCCTGCTTCAGGCCCTGCATGTTATGACAATAACTGTAGATCGGCTGTACCGAACAGCCGATCCGTTTTGCAATCCGCTTGACTAAAACCTCCTCCATGCCGCCCTCCCGGGCTAGTTCAAAGGCCGCGTCGACGACCATTTCTTTTGTAATTCGCTGCTTGGGCATTGCTCCCTCTCCTTTTATAATCCAGTACTGTGAAGCAGTAGCTCTTTAGCTTCGCGGATGTTTTTCGCAGTATTTCTCCATCTGCGCTTCAATTTCCTCCAGCTGTTTGGCATAGCCGAAAAATTCTTCGACCAGCATTTCCTGGGCAATGGGCTGCCGGGGCTCTTTTTTATAACAGATCCGGTGTTCCATGCTGGCCCAGAAATCCATCGACATCGTGCGCAGCTGCAATTCCACCGGATAGTAATCCATCCCGTCGGTATGGTAGACCGGGATACCGAAAACAATGTGGTAGCTGCGGTAGCCGTTGGATTTGGGATAACGTATGTAGTCTCGTTCTTTTAAAATAATCAGGTCCCTCTGTCTCTTGATGATATCCACAATCCAGTCGATGTCCTTGATAAAATAACAGATGACGCGGATGCCGGCAATGTCGGTCAGCAGATCCCGCGCGTTTTCTACGGTCGGTTCCATCTGCAGCCGTCTCAGCTTTCCCTCCAGGCTCTCACGCGTTTTGATGCGGCTCTGGATGTGGTGGATCGGATCATTCTGGTACTTCCGTGAAAAATCCTTATTCAGGGCTTCGATGCGGTACAGCATGTTCTGCATGGCATCTACATAGGGAACGATCAGTTCCATATAATTTCTTTCGTTCAGGCGGTTTGGCGCCGCGATTGTAAGCGTCTTTACCATAAAAATCTCCATATTCTTGAATGATTCCTTGTGTTGCGTACAAGAAGGTGTGATTTCCCTCTTACCTCTTCAGTATATACGGCAAATATGTCTAATCTATGAGCGAAAAGTTACAAAACCCTTTAGCAATTCTAAAATCATTTGTAACTTTTTAATAAATCTTTGGTAGGGATTTTTTGCAATCCGGGTGCCGCCAAGGCCCTGAAAGTGGCAAAAAGGTGAAACCCCTCTTGCCCGCGTCCGGCCTTTGTGCTATAGTAGTTGCGTGAAGAACAGCGCATTTGTCTGCGCAAACGGAGGCATTTGAAATGGTACTGACATGGAATATCACGATTCCCCCGCTGACTGGCTCAGAAGAACGCCGGGCCTATGTCTGTCTGCCGGAATCCTACGACGAAGAGCCGGAGCGGTTTTATCCCGTTCTGTATATGTTCGACGGACACAATGTATTTTTTGACTCTCACGCTACCTACGGCAAGAGCTGGGGCATGAAAGAATACATGGAAAGAAGCGGCGCGCCGCTGATTATCGCGGCCGTAGAGTGCAATCACAGCCCGGACCATGGGCGTCTCAGCGAATATTCCCCGTACAGCTTCCAGGATCCCTATTTTGGTTCGATTACCGGCCGCGGCGAGATAACCATGGATTGGCTGATACATACGTTTAAGAAAGAAATCGACGGCCATTTCCGCACAAAGCCGGACCGGCAGCATACCTTCATTGCCGGAAGCTCCATGGGCGGGCTGATGAGCCTGTACGCTCTTCTTGCGCACAATGCGGTCTTTTCGCGGGCCGCCGCCCTCTCTCCCTCGCTGTGGGTGGATCCGGACCGTCTGGAGGTGCTGTTTCGCAATGCGGCGCTGGATCCGGAAACCGTATTGTATATGGATTACGGCTCGCGTGAACTTGCCAACCACCGGGGAATGGCCGCCAAGTTTGCCGGCGCGGCCGCCCGGCTGATGGAACGGGAAATTTGGCTGGAGAGCCGGATTATCCCCGGCGGCGAACACTGCGAAGCCAGCTGGGAGAGACAAATTCCCTTTTTTATGAATACGCTTTTGTACTCTTTGGAGCAAGACTCACCGTCGTCCGGGGTGTCGGCCCCTAACGAGGATAAGCAGGAGGTTTTATGAAGAATATTATTTTTATTTCCCCCAATTTTCCGACGAATTACTGGATATTCTGCCGGGAACTCAAAAAAAACGGGCTCAACGTCCTGGGAATCGGCGATCAGCCCTACGGCGAGTTGGCCGATGAGCTGAAAGACAGCCTGAATGAGTATTTTTGGGTTTCCAGCCTGGAGAACGACGATGAGGTTTACCGCGCCGTTGCCTTTTTGATTTACAAGCACGGCCCCATTGACTGGCTGGAGTCCAACAATGAGTACTGGCTGGAACGGGACGCCAGACTGCGCACCGCGTTTCACATCCTGAGCGGTTTTCAGGAGGAGGACATCCCGCGGATCAAATACAAGTCCCGCATGAAGGAATACTACAAAAAGGCCGGCATTCCTGTTGCCCGCTATCATGTGGCGGATGCGCTGGAGGACAGCCTGGCTTTTGCCGAGACCGTTGGCTATCCGGTCGTAGTCAAACCCGATAACGGCGTGGGCGCCTCTCATACCTTCAAGATCGCCGACGAACGCCAGATGAAACGTTTTTTCCGGGAAAAGCGGCCGCATACCCCTTATATTATAGAAGAATTTGTGGACGGCGAGGTGAACTCCTACGACGCGATCATCGATTCCCACGGCGAACCGCTCTTTGAGGCCGGCAATGTTACGCCGGTATCGATCATGGAGGTAGTCAATCAAAACGACAATTCGATTTTCTATATCCGCAAACAATTGCCGGACGACATCCGGGAGATGGGCCGCGCGGCGGTCAAAAGTTTTGGCGTCAGAAGCCGTTTTGTCCACTTTGAGTTTTTCCGTCTGCTGCGCGACCAGGAAAACCTGGGCAAAAAGGGCGATGTGATTGCCCTGGAAGTCAACATGCGCCCCAGCGGCGGGGTGACGCCGGATATGATCAATTTTGCCCACAGTACGGATGTGTATAAGATTTGGGCGGACATGATTGCCTTTGATTTCTCCACCATCCTTGCCGGCAAGCATGCCTACTGCGCTTTTGTCGGCCGCCGGGACGGCAAAAATTTTATTCTCAAGCATACGGATATTTTGGATCAATACCACGACAGTCTGCGCATTGCCGAGCGGATTCCGGACGTACTCTCCGGCGCCATGGGCAATCAGATGTATATCGCTACCTTTGATACCAAAGAAGAGATGGATGCGTTTTACAGGGACATGCTGGCCTGCCGCGAGGAGACGCCCGCCAAGGAAGCCAAAAAAGCTTCTGTCGAAGCTTCCCCTGCGTCTTAAATGCTTACTTGAAAGAAGCTTTTCTCAAATAATCAAAAACAAAGCTGCTGCAAAACCCGGATAAAACGCAATATATGGCTGTGCCGATTTAGGCATGAACGCCATATCCTGCATAGAATCTTTGGTTTGCAGCAGCTCCTTCTTTTTACCTGTCTTAGTTCAATTCGGTTGTCTTATTTCAATTCAATTGCCTTAGTTCAGTTCAACCGTCCAGCCATACGGATCGGCGATTTTGCCCCACTGAATCCCGGTCAGATAATCGTACAGTTTCTGCGTCAGCGGCCCGGTCTTGAAATCGCTGATGGTCGTGATCTGGCCTTTATAGTTCAGCTCGCCGATCGGGGAAATGACGGCGGCCGTGCCTGTGCCCCAGGCTTCTTCCAGGCGGCCGTCCTTTGCCGCTTCCATCAGTTCATGGATCGACAGGCGGCGCTCCTCCGCTTCATATCCCCAATCCCTCAAAATATGGAGGATGGAATCGCGGGTGATGCCGGCCAGCACGGAACCCTCCAGGGGCGGCGTCACGATCTTGCCGTCGATCTTGAACATAACGTTCATCGTACCGACCTCCTCCACATATTCGCGGTGAACGCCGTCCAGCCACAATACCTGCGTATATCCGAGTTTTTCCGCCTTTTCCTGGGCCTTTACGGAAGCCGCGTAGTTGCCGCCGCATTTGCAGAAGCCGGTCCCGCCGATCACGGCGCGCACGTATTCGTCCTCCACAAAAATCTTCACCGGATTTACGCCCTCCGGATAATAGCAGCCCACCGGAGAAAGGATGATGTAAAAACGGAAACTGCTCGAAGGATGTACGCCGATCGTGCATTCGCTGGCATAGGTCACGGGACGAATATAGAGGGAGGTCTCCGGCAGATCGGGGATCCAGTCCCGCTCCACGTTTACCAGCGCCTTCACCGCTTCGACAAACATATCCTCGGGAATCTCGGCCATGCAGAGACGCTCATTGGACTTTTGCATGCGCTTGGCGTTCATGTCCGGCCGGAACAAAAGAATGCGGTTGTCCTCCGTGCGGTAGGCCTTCAGCCCTTCAAAGGTTTCCAATCCATAATGCAGAGTAACGCAGCGGGGATCCATGACAAAATCGTCGTAGGGAAGAATCTGCGGGTCATGCCAGCCCTGTCCCTCGTCGTAATCCATAACAAACATATAGTCCGTCACATATTTGCCAAAGCCGAGACAATGAAAATCCGGCTTTTCTTTTAACTGCGCTGCTTTTGTAAATTTGATTTCCATAGAAAATCCCCCTTTTGCAAAACTACTTTTTTATTACTATAGCACTTGAAATCTGCTTGTCAATCCCCAGCGCCCAAAAAATCTTAATTCTTAAAACTATGAATCGGCGCAGGAATCCGTCCGCCCCGGTTGACAAAGCCTTCGCAGGAGAAACGACTGACCGGCATAATCGGCGCATACCCAAGCAGGCCGCCGAACTCTACGATCTCTCCCACCCCTTTTCCGATCACCGGAATGACTCGCACGGCGGTCGTTTTCTGGTTAATCATGCCGATCGCCGCTTCGTCGGCAATGATGCCGGCAATGGAGGCGGCCGGCGTATCGCCCGGGATCGCGATCATGTCAAGGCCTACGGAACAAACGCAGGTCATTGCCTCCAGTTTTTCAAAGGTAAGCGCCCCCTCGTTGACGGCGTCGATCATCCCCTGGTCCTCGCTGACCGGGATGAAGGCGCCGCTCAGACCGCCCACATAGGAGGAGGCCATGACGCCGCCCTTCTTTACCTGGTCGTTTAACAATGCCAGCGCGGCGGTGGTCCCCGGCGCGCCCACACGCTCCAGGCCCATCTCCTGCAGGATTTCCGCCACGCTGTCACCGACCGCCGGGGTCGGGGCCAGCGACAAATCGACGATGCCAAAGGGGATTTTCAGACGGGCCGAGGCCTCCTGGGCGACCAGCTGGCCGACGCGCGTCACCTTGAAAGCCGTTTTTTTGACCGTTTCACACAGCACTTCAAAATTTTCGCCCCGCACCTGCTCCAAGGCATACTTGACGACGCCCGGCCCGCTGACGCCGACGTTTATGACGGCGTCCGGCTCGGTCACGCCGTGGAACGCGCCGGCCATAAAGGGGTTGTCATCCGGCGCGTTGCAGAATACCACCAGCTTGGCGCAGCCCAGGGAATCATGGTCTTTTGTCGCTTCGGCCGTCGCCTTTACCACATCGCCCATCAGACGGACGGCGTCCATATTCAGGCCGGTCCGCGTCGAACCGATATTGACCGAACTGCAGACCCGTTCTGTACAGGCCAGGGCCGCAGGGATCGAGCGGATCAAATGCTCTTCGGACGGCGTCATCCCCTTTCCGACCAGGGCCGAATAGCCGCCGATGAAGTTGACCCCGACCTCGTGGGCCGCCCGGTCGAACGTCTGTGCCAGCGTCACGTAGTCCTCCGGGCTATGGCAGGCAGCGCTGCCGATCAGGGAAGCCGGCGTAATCGAAATCCGCTTGTTGACAATCGGGATTCCGTACTGCAGCTCGATCTCCCGCCCGACCCGGACCAGGTTTTTGGCATAGGAAGTGATTTTATGGTATACCTTCTCGTTCAGCCTAGCCAAGTCGCTGTCCATACAGTCCAACAGGCTGATACCCATGGTGATGGTCCGCACATCCAGCTTTTCCTGTTCAATCATTTTGTTGGTTTCATGTACTTCAAAGATGTTAATCATTCCGCCGCGCCCTCCTTTGCGTATCGTTCGGTTCAGATCCGGTGCATTTTGTTGAAAATGTCCTCGTGCTGGCAGCGGATGATTACGCCGATCTCGTCGCCGATCTGATCCAGCTCGGTCACCAGTTCCGAGATCGATTTGGCGGATTGATTGGCATCCACGATCATCATCATATTAAAGTAGCCGTCGATGATGGTCTGGGAAATATCCAGGATGTTGATTTTATTATTCGCCAGATACGTACATACTTTGGCAATGATACCCACCGTATCGTGGCCTACCACCGTGATGATTGTCTTTTTCATAATCGATTCTCCTCTTTTTCCTTTTCCAGTTATTATAGAAGGTTCGGTAAAAATAATCAAGTGGCTTGTGGATGCCGGGCCGCGTTTATACGCTCAGTCCAGGTACACCACTTGCGACAGCGAATCCCTCTTAGCCACGGTAATCGGGAATTCCCCGGCGTCATACGGATTGTCTCCCATCGTGATTTCCAGGCGCACCGCCTCATACGCCAGCTCCGGCAGGTTGTTTTCCTTGCTCAGATGTCCCAGGAAAATATGCTTCATGCCATCGTGCAGAATCTCGCACAAAAGCCTTCCGCACGCTTCGTTGGACAGATGGCCGTAATCGCTTAAAATGCGCCGTTTCAGGGGATAGGGATACGGCCCTGCCTGCAGCATGCGCACATCGTGGTTGCATTCCAGGAAAACAGCGTCCAAATGCAGCAAATGTTCTATGGTGTACTGGCTGTAATTGCCCAGATCCGTACAGACGGCAACGCTTCTTGCGCCCTGTTCCACCCGGTATCCAAGCGGCTGCGCCGCGTCGTGGCTGTTTGAAAAGGGCAAAATCCGCAGATCCCCCACTTCAAAAACCGTGTCGGCTTCAATGGGACGGTATAATTCCTCTTCGATCCGTCCCAGACCCTTGTTTTGCCGGATCTGCCGGATCGTGCCGGACGAAGCATAGAGGGGGACTCCCAGCTTGCGGGCAATGACGCCCAGTCCGCAGATATGGTCGGAATGCTCATGGGTAATCAGCACGCCGCTTATGTCCTCTCCCTTCAGGCCAATCTCCTGAAGCCCGCTCTCAATTCTCTTATAAGCAATTCCTGTGTCTATCAACAAATGTGTAGACCGGGAACCAATATAGACGCAGTTTCCGCTGCTGCCGCTGGCAATACTTGTCAATCTCATCTTTTTCCCGCCAAAAGCTCTCCTTTGTATTTATTTATTAATTGCTTTACATAATATTTTTATGTAAAGCAATTAAAATCCCGATGTCTCCGTCCGCCGCACAGGTTTCAAACGGATTAGTCAAAACGAGCCGCAAATCCCCGCTCCTGCAGCAGGCGGGCCAGTTCGGTCCGCAGCTGTTCCAGGCTGCCGCTGTTGTCCACGGTCGCCTGGCAGCGCTTCCGCCAATCGTCCTCGCTCAGCTGGCGGTCCATGATCGCCTGCGCCCGCTTGCGCGTATAGCCGCGGCTGTCCGCCAGCCTGGCAAAACGTGTTTCCCGGTCCGCGTACACATACCAGATTTCCTCGCAGATTTCCTCGTAGTGTTCCTCCAGAAGCAGCGCCGCCTCGATTACAAGAAAGGCGGTTCGGCTGTCCGCGATCCGGCGCAGGATTTCCTGCTTGACCGCCGGGTGCGTCAGCCGGTTTAGGAGCTGTCTTTTTTCTTCGCGGCCAAATACCAGGCGGCCCAGGAGCGAACGGTCGATGCGGCCGTCCGGATGCAAGATTTCCCTGCCAAACGCGGCGATAACCTGGCGGTAAACCTCCTGTCCCGGTTCCATCAATTCGTGAGCGACTATGTCGGCTTTAATGACCTCGGCTCCGTATTCCTCTTGCAGAATGCGAAGAACCTCGCTTTTGCCGGAGCCGATGCCGCCGGTAATCCCTAAAATTTGTTTTTTCATAGCGGCCGCCTTTCTGTTTGGGGGGTTTTCAATTCCGGCAGTACGGTAATAAGCATCGTCAGGTAGCAGGCCGCGCCGCCGATCAGGTTGGACACCGGCTCTGCCGCAAAAATACCATTCAGCCCGATCAGGCGCGGGAGCAAAAGCGTCAGCGGCGTCACGATGATTATTTTGCGGAAAATCGAGAAGAATACCGCCCGGCGCGCCTTTCCTAAGGCGACGAACACGCTCTGCCCGGCGCTCTGCAGGGCCATCAAAAACAAGCCGAAGAAATAGATATGGATCGCACCGACGCTCGCCGTGACCATTTCCGGCTCATCGTTAAACAGCCGCACAAAAAATTCCGGGAAAAGCAAGATCAGCATCCAGAAAAACAGACAGCTGACCACGCAGAACACCGAGACAAAGACAATGGCCTGGCGCACCCGGTCGTAGGCTTTAGCGCCGTAATTATAGCTGATGACCGGCTGCGCGGCGTTGGTCATGCCGAGGACCGGCATATTAAAAATTTCCCGGATCGAGGTCATTACCGTCATCACGCCGACATATAAATCGCCGCCGTAGGCCTGGAGCGTGTTGTTGCAGACGATCTGTACGACGCTGTTGGTGGCCTGCATCATAAAGCCGGACAAGCCGAGGGAGACGATTTTTTGCAGCCGCTTTTTTTCAATCCGCATCAGGGACCAGCGGATTTTGAGAAGGGTGCGGCGTCCGGACAAGAACAAAAATACCCAGGCCGCGGATAAAAACTGGCTGAATACGGTCGCCAGGGCCGCTCCCTGTACGCCCAGCCCCAGCCCGAATATCAGCAGCGGATCGAGGGCGATATTGACCGCCGCTCCCAACAGCGAGGTCATCATGCCGATCCGCCCAAAGCCCTGGGCATTGATAAAGCCGTTCATTCCCAGGCTCACCATCACAAAGAGCGTCCCGCACAGATAGATCGCGGCATAATCGCGGGCAAAGGGGTACGTCACGTCGCTGGCTCCGAACAGATATAAGACCGGGCGCAGAAAAATCAGGCACAGCGCCATCAGCGCGGTCCCCGTAATCAAAAGCATGGCAAAGGACGTCCCCATCAGACGGCCCGCCTCCTCGTCGTTGCCGGCGCCGCGCTCCATCGAAAAAAGCGGAGCGCCGCCCATGCCGTAGAGATTGGCAAAGGCGTTTAAAATCATAATAATCGGGAAGCAGATGCCAAGGCCGGTCAGCGCTAAGTCGCCGCTTCCGGCAATCCGTCCTATGTACATGCGGTCGACAATGTTGTATAAAAGGCTGACCATCTGCGCAAGCGTCATCGGAACCGCCAAATCGAGGATACAGCGGCTGACTTTTCCCTGGGAAAAGTCAGTCCGATGGGCGCTCATGTCCACAGCAGGGCGATGACGGCGCCCAAAAGAGCGCCGGCCACGACCTGCGAGGGCGTATGCCCGACAAATTCCTTCAGCTTCTCTTCGTTGGTAACGTCCTGCCCCAGCGTTTCCAAAAGCTGGGCGATCTCCTTGATAACCTTGGCCTGCTTGCCGGTTTCCAGACGCACCCCCATCGCGTCGTGCATGACAATGATCGCAAGGAGAATGGTCACCGCAAATTCAAAGGAGGAAACGCCGTACAGACTGGCAGAGCACACAGCCATTGCCATCACGGTGGCCGAATGGCCGCTGGGCATGCCGCCGTCGCCAAAGAGGCGGCTGAGATCCAGCCGCCGGTTCATACCCCAGTAAATCAAGGTTTTCAATACCTGCGCGCACAGCCAGGCTGTACAGCCGCAGACAAGAATCTCATTGGATAAAAGCTCTTGTAAAAAGTCCATTAAACTTGTTGTAAACTCCCTCTATTTTGTTTCAAACCAATTGCGGCCGGTATTGACATCCACCTCAAGGGTAACGGCCAGCGAGGCGGCGGCTTCCATCTCTTCTTTTAAAAGAAGGCAGACCTGCTCCTTTTCGTTGACCGGCGCCTCCAGCAGAAGTTCGTCATGGACCTGCAGGATGATACGGGTCTTAAACCCCTGCTCGCGAAGCCGCCGGTCCACACGGATCATTGCCAGCTTCATAATGTCGGCGGCCGTTCCCTGGATCGGCGAATTCATGGCAATGCGCTCTCCGAAATTGCGCTGCATGAAATTTGAGGATTTTAATTCAGGCACCGGTCGCCGGCGGCCGTAGAGCGTCGTCACATAGCCCTGCTCCCTGGCCTGTTTGACAAGGCCGTCTAAAAAGTGCTTTACGCCCGGGTATGTTGCAAAATACCGTTCGATATAATCGATCGCTTCCTGGCGGGAAATGCTTAAATCCTCGCTCAAGCCAAAGGCGCTGATCCCGTAAACGATTCCAAAGTTGACGGCCTTGGCGTTGCGCCGCTGCAGGGCCGTGACCTCCTTTAGAGGAATGTGGAATACCTGGGAGGCGGTAATCCGGTGGATGTCCTGTGCCTGGCGGTAGGCTTCGATCAGGCTTTGATCGCCGGACATATGCGCCAGTACGCGCAGCTCAATCTGCGAGTAATCGGCATCGACAAAGACACAGCCTTCTTTGGGCACGAATACCTTGCGGATCTCCCGTCCCAGCTCCATGCGCACGGGAATATTCTGCAGATTCGGTTCCGTGCTGCTGATGCGGCCGGTCGCCGTGATCGTCTGGTTGAACGTCCCGTGAATGCGGCCGTCGGCCGCAATAAAGGCAGCCAGGCCGTCGGCATAGGTAGACTTTAGCTTGGTCAACTGGCGGTATTCCAGGATTTTGGCAATGACCGGGACGTCGGCCGCCAGTTTTTCCAGCACATCGGCCGCCGTGCTGTAGCCGGTCTTGGTCTTTTTGCCGCCGGGCAGCTTCATCTTGTCAAAGAGGATTTCGCCCAGCTGTTTGGGCGAATGGATGTTGAAGGTTTCGCCGGTCATCTCATATATGGTCTGCTCCAGCACCGTGATCTGCGCGGCCAGGCGGTCGCCGTATTCGCGCAGCTCCTGCTTTTCGACCTGCACGCCCTCTTTTTCCATCCGGTCCAGCGCATAGGCTAAGGGCATCTCGATGTCGTGATACAGAGGCAGCATGGAGACTTCCTCCAGACAGCGGCGCAGCGCCGGCTGGACTTCCCAGCTAATGCGGGCTTCCTCGCACAACGCCGTGCCCAGACGCCCGGCACGCTCTTCTTCGCTTAATTTACCGGCAGCCCGTCCGACTAAATCGGCGCGGGAGGGCACGGTCTGTCCCAGGTAGTCCCGGGCCAGATCGTCGTAGGCGTAGGTGCTTTTCAGAGGGTTTAGCAGATAGGCGGCAATCCCCAGATCCCAGACGCCCCTGTTTTCGGGAATGGCAAGGATTTTCAGCGCCGCCTTTACATCCAGGATAGCGACCGTGCCGTTTTCTCGGCCCAGGACCTTACGAATCAGATCTTCCAGCCAATCCGTAAGGTAGGCGGGCGTGATAAAGCCCTCCGTCCCGATCCGGTAAACCGTCGTATCGTCAAAGCACAGGGCCGCGCGTCTGAGGACGTTTTCGTTTGCTTCCAGGGCAAGGCCCAGGCGGGCAGCCTGTCTGGCTTCTTCGAAAAGCGGTTCTATGGTCAAAAGGCTGTCAACCGCCACGACCGCGCGTTCTTTTTCTTTTGGCAGGTCTGCCGAGGTGTCGGGGAATTTATTTAAAAGCGATTTAAACTCCAGCTTTTTGCACAGCTCGTAGGCGGCCGGCGTATACAATATGCCAAGCCGGGCCGCATCGCGGGAAAAGGACAGCTTACAGTCCAGCCGGATGGTTGCCAGCACTTTGGAGAGTTTAGCCAGGTCGTAGTGCTCCTCCAGCGCTTTGGCCGCCCGCGGCGGTTTGATTTCGCTGCGGTGCTCGTAGGCGTTTTCGATCGAGTGGTAAGCGCCGATTAAGGCCGTGGCCGTCTTTTCGCCGATGGAGGGCACGCCGGGAATATTGTCGGAGCTGTCGCCCATCAATGCTTTTACGTCGATAAACTCCCGCGGATTGACTCCGTAAAGGGCCTCCACCTCCGCCGGCGTATAATTTTCAATGACCGTACCGGTGCGCTTGGTCTTGGGGATGCGGATCAGCACATGTTCGTCGGCCAGCTGCAAAAGGTCGCGGTCGCCGGAGACGACGACGACGTCCATCTGCTGGTTTTTGCAGAGGACCGACAGGGTGCCGATGAGGTCGTCGGCTTCCATGCCGGCCTGTTCCACGGTGGGAATTTCCATCGCCGCCAGCAATTCTTTCAGCAGGGGGACCTGCTCGTGCAGTTCCTCGGGCATCGGCTTGCGCGTTCCTTTGTATTCGGGGTACATTTCGTGCCGGAAGGTGGGCGCTTTTACGTCAAAGGCCACGGTCAGATACTGCGGATGTTCCTCCTCAAGGATTTTGAACATGATATTGCAGAAGCCGTACACGGCGTTGGTGTGCAGGCCGGCCGAATTGGTCAGTTCCGGTATTCCGTAAAAGGCGCGGTTTAAAATGCTGTAACCGTCCATCAAGACAATTTTTTCCCTCATAGTGTTCTTCCTTCCTAATGATTGCCTGTGTCTTTTGGGGATTGTGCGCGCGTTTGGCGGCGCATATTCAGGGCATCCACAGGCGCAGCTGGAACCACAGCGTACTGAGGACGCTCCAAAAAGCCGCGGTGGACAAGGCGTATTTGACAACGCAGGCCAGCGTAAAACGGCGCACCCGCTCCTGCGCATAGTACAGGCTCAGTTCCAGGGACATCGTTTCGCTGGAAGCTAAGCCGTCCTCGCTGTCTAACTGGCGGATGCCCTGCATGACGGAATACGTAATCTCAAGTTCGTCGTAGCACTCTTTGCAGGTATGGACATGATCCAGAAATTCCTGCATTTCTTCTATTTTTAATCGTTTGGCAATATAAGCCGGGATTTTGGATTCAAATGTTCGGCAGGTCACAAATAACTCCTCCTCGATTTGTCTTGGAAACATTATACCCCACTCATTTTCAATTTACAAGGGACTTTCCCACAGTTTGATTGCAATCTCCTGTCATTTGTGGTATGATCTTCCCGCATATCATTTGCAGAGAGGAGGAAGCCTTATGGCATTGGACGGAATCGTGGTCGCGAATCTGCGAAAAGAAATAGAGGACCGTGTCCTTAGCGGGCGCATCAGCAAGATTGCCCAGCCGGAGGCCGACGAGCTGCTTCTTACCATCAAAAGCCAGAAGGGACAGTACCGTCTGTCGCTGTGCGCCAGCGCCAGTCTGCCTTACGCGTATTTTATCGACGAAAACAAACCCAATCCGCCGGCCGCTCCCGGCTTTTGCATGCTTCTGCGCAAACACATCGGCGGCGGGCGCATCACGGAGGTCAGCCAGCCGGGACTGGAACGGATCCTGTGCCTTACGATTGAGCACCTGGATGAGCTGGGCGATGTGCGCCATAAAAAGCTGATCCTTGAAATCATGGGCAAGCACAGCAACCTGATTTTCTGCGATGAGAACGAGCGGATCATCGACAGCATCAAGCATATCCCGGCTACCGTGAGTTCCCTGCGCGAGGTGTTGCCGGGACGGCCCTATTTTATCCCCAACACAATGGATAAAAACGATCCCCTTTCCCTCACCGAAGAAACGTTTATGAGCGGGACAGCCAGCCGGCCGCTGCCCTGTGCAAAAGCGCTCTATACGACGCTTACCGGGCTCAGTCCGCTGATGGCCGAGGAAATCTGCCACCGGGCGTCGATCGATTCGTCGCTGCCGGCAAACGGGCTCAGCGACGCCGAACAGCGTCATCTGTACGGGACGCTTCGCCGGATGATGGAGGAGGTCCGGGAAGGGCGCTTTGTGCCGAATGTGGTGAGCCGCAGCGGGATCCCGGAGGAATTTGCCGCGCTTTCGCTGACGCACCTTGCAGGAAATTCGGATTACACGGCGGTTTCCTATGAATCGATCAGCGAGGTGCTGCAGGTTTTTTACGCGGCCCGCAGCGCGGTCAGCCGCATCCGCCAAAAGTCGGTGGATTTGCGCAAAGTGGTCTCTACGGCCCTGGAGCGGAATATAAAGAAATATGACCTGCAGCAAAAACAGCTCAAAGACACCGAAAAACGAGAAAAGTTCCGCGTCTACGGCGAGCTGATCCATACCTACGGCTACAGCCTCTCGGAGGGAGCCAGGGAGCTCATTGCCGCCAATTATTACGACGGAGAAAAGGAAATCCGTATTCCGCTCGATCCCACGCTGAGCGCGGCCCAGAACGCGGCCCGCTATTTTGACAAGTACAACAAGCAAAAGCGGACCTGCGAAGCGCTGACAACGCTGATTTTGGAGACCAAAGCGGAGATCGAACATCTGGAATCAATTGCCGCTGCCTTAGACATCGCCCGTTCGGAATCGGATTTGGGACAGATCAAAGAAGAGCTGCAGCAATTCGGCTTTATCAAAAAACGCGGCAATATCCGCCGCGGGCCCGGCGGCAAGGGGCAGAAAAAAGAAAAGCGGGCCGCCAGCAAGCCCTTCCACTATCTTTCCAGCGACGGCTTTCACATTTACGTGGGCAAAAATAATTATCAGAACGAAGAAATCACCTTCCAGCTGGCCGACGGCGGGGACTGGTGGTTTCACGCAAAGGGAATCCCCGGCTCGCATGTAATCGTCAAGACCGGCGGGCAGGAACTGCCGGACCGTACATTTGAGGAGGCTGGCCGGCTGGCGGCCTTCTATTCCCGCGGCCGGGACAGCGAAAAGGTGGAAATCGACTATGTAAAGCGCAAAGAGGTAAAAAAAGCGGCCGGCGGCAAACCCGGCTTTGTGATTTACCATACCAATTACTCTCTGATGGCGCCGCCGGATATCGCGGGGCTGGAGGAGATTTTATGACAGACAGGCACAAGCCGGTCCTGTGACCGGCTAAAAAAGAGGAGGAACGATTATGAGTCTGCTTTTACCAAAAAACTACGATCCCCGTTTGAGCGTGCGGGAGACCGAGGCTGCCATCAAATATATCCGTGATACCTTTCAAAAGGAGTTCGGGCGGCAGATGAACCTGGAGCGAATTTCCGCCCCGCTGTTCGTCCGCAAAAATTCCGGTCTCAACGACGATTTAAACGGCGTGGAACGCCCGGTGTCCTTTGATGTGCGGGGCATCGGCGATGAAAATGTGGAGGTGGTGCATTCCCTGGCCAAATGGAAACGCATGGCGCTGGGCCGCTATGGCTTCAGGGTCGGCGAAGGGCTGTACACCAACATGAACGCCATCCGCCGCGACGAAGATCTTGACAATCTCCACTCCTGCTATGTCGATCAGTGGGACTGGGAAAAGGTGATCCGCCGCGACGAGCGCACCGAAGAAACGCTCAAGGCCACCGTGCGCCAGATTTTCAAAGTCATCAAGCATATGGAGCATGAGGTATGGTATAAGTATCCGCAGGCCGTAAAGAAGCTGCCAGAAGAGATCACGTTCGTCACGACCGAAGAGCTCCAGGCCCGCTATCCGCATCTTTCGCCAAAGGAACGCGAGAATGCCGTGACCAAAGAATACGGCTGCGTATTCCTGATGCATATCGGCGATACGCTGGCCGACGGCAAGCCGCACGACGGCCGCGCGCCCGATTATGACGACTGGCACTTAAACGGCGATATCTTGTTCTGGTACGATCTTCTGGACTGCGCGCTGGAGATTTCCAGCATGGGAATCCGTGTGGACGAGGTGAGCCTGGTCAGCCAGTGTGAGCAGGCCGGCTGTCCCGACCGGCTGAAACTCCCCTTCCACCAGATGCTTTTACAGAGGGAGCTTCCGTATACGATCGGCGGCGGCATCGGCCAGTCCCGCCTGTGCATGCTGCTGCTGGACCGCGCCCATGTAGGCGAAGTGCAGGCCAGCGAGTGGCCGGAGGAGATGCGCGCAGCCTGCGAAGCGCATAGGATACATCTGCTGTGAAAGCCCCGAAGGGCGGCTGTGCGCAGAGGCGTGTTTACACGACTCTGTGTACAGACGTCGGACGGCAAGCTTTCACATTTCATAAGTCCCTGTCGTGCTTACAATGCGCGGCTGGTATCCCTGCTTTTTTAACGCCTGCACGATCTGGTTTTTGTGATCCGTGCCAAAGGCCTCCAGCGTGATCCTGAGTTCGACCGACTCGCTGCGGTTCATGTTGATAAACTGGTTGTGGTCAAGTTTGATGATACTGCCCTGCTCTTCGCCGATCACATGCGCCACATTCGCCAAAGCGCCCGGCTGATCGGCCAGCAGCACCGACACGGTGAAGATCCTATCACGCAGGATCAGCCCGCCCTGTACGACGGAGGCCATGGTCACCATATCCATATTGCCGCCGCTTAGCACCGAAACGATCTTTTTTCCTTTGACGCGCTTTAAATGGCGCAGAGCGGCCACGGTCAAAAGCCCGGCGTTTTCCACCGCCATCTTGTGGTTTTCCATCACATCCGAAAAAGCGGCGACCAGTTCCGTATCGTCCACCAGCAAGATCCCGTCCGCAAAACGCTGAATGCAGGGAAGCAGGTCCCGGGCCGGCGTGCGCACTGCTGCGGCATCGGCGATCGTGTTGACCTGCGCAAGCGTAACGGCCCGTCCCTGGCGCAGGGACTGCTCGACGCAGTTGGCGCCGGCCGGTTCCACGCCGATTACTTGTACCTGCGGGTTTACCTGCTTGGCGGCGGCGGCGATTCCCGCGCACAGTCCGCCGCTGCCGATCGGCGCCAGAATGTAATCCGCATCGGGCAGCTCGCGGAGGATTTCAAGGGCAATCGTGCCGGCTCCGACCGCTTCCGCCAAGCCGCCGGACGGCTCTGCCCAGATCCGCCCCAGTTCGCCGGCTAAATCCCTCGCATATGCCAAAGCTTCCTCCGGCGACTGTCCATGGAAAAGGACTTCGGCCCCATACCCCCGGATCCGCTTGACCTGGATTAAGGAGGCACGTTTTGGCATCACCACAGTTACCGGTACGCCGGTATGACGGGCCGCGTAGGCGATCGCCAGCCCATAGTTGCCCACCGAAGCGGTTACAATCCCCCGTTCTTTTTCACTCTCCGGCAAAGAGCAAAGCCGGTAATACGCGCCGCGGATCTTAAAAGAACCGGTGTACTGAAGATTTTCCGGTTTAAAATACACCTGGTTTTGCATATGTTCGCTGTAATATTCGCTGTAGATCAGCCGGGTATCAAGGATCGCCGGGCGAATCTGCCGGGCCGCCTCTTCAAAGCGTCCGCGGCTTAATTCCCGGAGCGCACCGCCGGCCGCCGGATTGTCCGCTTCCTGTCTTGCAGGCGTTTCCTGCCCTGCATGCGTCGAATGTTCCATTGTCTATTCTTCCTCTCCTGTCCGCTCAAACAGCGCGCGCACAAACTGATCGGCGTCAAATTTCTGCAGATCGTCGATCTGCTCGCCGACACCGATGTATTTGACCGGGATTCCAAGCTCGGCCTGGATTGCCACGGCGATGCCGCCCTTGGCGGTGCCGTCTAACTTCGTTAAGATAATGCCGGTGATCGGCGACACTTCCATAAACTGACGGGCCTGCACCAGCGCGTTCTGCCCCGTAGTGCCGTCGAGCACCACAAGTGTTTCTTTGAAAGCCTGCGGATATTCCCGGTCAATGACCCGGTTGATTTTCTTCAATTCTTCCATCAGGTTTTTCTTGTTGTGGAGCCGTCCGGCCGTATCGCAGATCAGCACGTCGGCATGACGGGATTTGGCCGAATTGACCGCGTCGTAGACGATGGCGGCCGGGTCGGAGCCTTCATGTCCGCTGATTACATCCACATCTGCGCGCCGTGCCCACTCCTCCAGCTGTTCGGCCGCCGCGGCCCGGAAGGTATCGGCCGCCGCCAGGAGCACTTTCTTACCATGGCTTTTTAGCTGTCCGGCCAGTTTGCCGATGGAGGTCGTCTTGCCCACGCCGTTTACGCCCACCACCAGCACCACCGAGGGCTGTTTTTCAAAATCATAGGCGTTCTCGCCCAAATCCATCTGTGTGCGGATGCTCTCGATCAGAGTTTCCCGGCACTGGGCCGGATCTTTGATCCGCTCTTCTTTGACCCGCCGTTTGAGTTCTTCCAGAATGCGGGTCGTGGTATGAATGCCCAAGTCGCCCATAATCAGGGTTTCTTCGATTTCTTCGTAGAAATCCTCGTCAATCTCCGAATAGCCGCTGAAGATGGAATCCATGCCGGATACGATATTGTCGCGGGTTTTCTTGAGTCCTGCCTTCAGCCGTCCAAAAAAGCCTTTTTTTTCTTCGCTCATACGCTGCGTGCCCTTTCCTCTGTGTTGATTCTGTTTTCAGGATGTGATGATACTTGTAAATTTCTTATGGGTTGCCGGCCGCGGCCGCTTCCTCCTGGTATTCTTCCTCGGTTAAGTTTACGCTTACCAGGGTCGACACGCCTTTTTCCTGCATGGTAATGCCGTAGAGACGATCGGCCCGCAGCATCGTGCCCCTTCGGTGGGTAATCAGGATAAACTGCGTGTGATCGGTCAGCTTGCCCAGATAGCCGGCAAAGCGGTCGACATTGCTGTCGTCTAAGGCGGCCTCGATTTCGTCCAGCAGGCAGAACGGCGACGGCTTTAGGTTTTGGATCGCGAACAACAGGCTGATGGCCGTGAGCGCTTTCTCCCCGCCTGAAAGCTGCATCATGTTCTGCAGCTTTTTGCCCGGCGGCTGGGCGATAATCTGTACGCCGGCTGTCAGGATGTCCTCGTCGGCGACAAGGCTCAGAGCCCCCTGGCCGCCGCCGAAAAGTTCCTTAAAGACGACGTCAAACTCCCGTTTGATCTCCTCAAATTTTTCCGTAAACTGGCGGCGCATCCCCTCATCCAGCTCGGCGATGATCTGCTCCAGCGACTCCTTGGCCTGCGTCAAATCCTCATGCTGTTCCTTCAAAAAGGAGTAGCGCTCGAATACTTCCTTGTACTCTTCGATGGCGTTGACATTGACGTCGCCTAACTCTTTGATTTCTTTTTTCAGTTCCTGGGTGCGGCTGCGAATCTGGGCGGGAGTCCCGAATTCTTCGCCTTCCCGGCGAAGTTCCCTGGCCGCGACCGGTGTCAGTTCGTATTCGCTCCAGATATAATTGATAAGCGCTTCCCGCTGTTCTTTATACTTTTCGAGCAGGCTTTCCAGACGATAGGCTTCCTTATCCAGGCGGTTGACCTCCTCTAAAAGCGCTTCCCGCTTTTCAAAAAAGACCTTTTGAGCAGCCGCCTCCTGATCCCGCTGCTTTGACAGACGGTCGGTCTCCTCCTCAAGCGCCTGGCGCTCCTTTTTCAGGCTGTCAAGCTCCATCTGAGTGTCCGCGATCTGCTCTTTCTTTTCGGCGGCCGAGGCATGGGAGTGAAGGCTCTTTTCTTTGATTTCGGCCGCTTCTTCGTGCAGCGTTTCCATCTCCTGATTCAGGCGCAGAATATTTTCCAAAAGGAAGCTGTCTTTCTGCGATAAGGTCTGAAAAGCGACCTGTACCTGCGACAGCTCCTGTGCCTGCTGTTCCCGTTTGGCTTTCTTTTCCTCCAGAGTACCGGTGTGCCGGTGGATCAGTTCTTCGGACTCACGATTGCGGCTTTCCAGCCCTTCGGAGGCAGTAAGCAGTTCGCGGCGGCTTGCTTCGATCTGCGTTTTCTGCCCCTCCAGCTGAGAAGCTTCTTTTTGCAGTTCTTCGTAAGATCCCTGCAGTTCCCGTTGCTTTTCCAGGGCCTGCCGCTCGTTGAGGGCAGCCGTGTTTTGCTGCAGGCGGATTTCGTTTGCTTCTTCGGACAGACGCACAAGAGCGGCTTTTTCCATGGCTTCCTGCCGGATGGCCGTCTCCAGCTCGGCTTTTTTGCTCTCCCATTCGGCCTTGCTTTCGTTTAAAGCAGCGGTCAGTTCGTCGATTTCGCGCTTGCGTCCCAGGAGGTTGCTGCTGTTTTTGAACGCGCCGCCGGTCAAGGAGCCGCCGATGCTTAAAAGTTCGCCCTCCAGCGTTACCATGCGGATACTGTGATGATACTTCCTCGCAATTGCCAGGGCATGGTCGATGTGGTCTACCACCAGCACCCGCCCCAGCAGATGTTTCGCCAGCGCCTGATGGCCGCCTTTCATGCGCACCAGCGTATCCGCCAGGCCGATGGCCCCCGGTTCCTGCAATGCTCCCCGTTCCCGGAATTCTCCGCTGCCGCGGATGCTCTCTAAGGGCAGGAACGTAGCGCGCCCGTATCTGTTTTGCTTCAGATAGGCAATCAGCCCTTTGGCGCAGGCTTCCGTCTCCGTGACAATATTTTGGATCGAACCTCCGAGAGCCGTCTCGATCGCAATCTCATATTTCTTGTCCGCCTCCAGCAAATCGGCGACCACGCCAATCACGCCCGGGTAGCGGTTTTTCACCTCCATGACGCGGCGCACGCTGTTGCCGTATCCCTCGTAGCGCTCAGCAATGTTTTTGAGCGTTTCCCGTCGGGCAGCGCAGGACTGCACCCGGCGTTCGGCTTCGCTCAGCTGGCCGCGCAGGGCCGCGACCAGTCCTTCGGCCGCCTTTACGGCGGCGGCGGTCTTTTCTCCCTGCGCATTGACCTCCTGCAGCCGTTCTTCTAACTGCGTCCGCTCGCCGGCCTTTGCGGCGGCGGTTTCCTGCCAGGTTTCCAGATCGCTTTTTACATGCAGCAGCTGGGCGCGGATCTGGGTCTGGCGCGCCGTGCTCTGCTCCAGCAGCGTATCGTAACGTTGAAGTTTCACGCCGACATCCGCTTTTTCGTTGAGGGTGTCGATGATGCCCTTTTTCTTAAACTCAACCTCCGATTCCAGGCGCTCGATCTCTTCTTCGAGGTCTCCCAAGCGGGCCGCTTGTTCGGTCTGCGCATCGTCCAGCTCATCAAGCTGTGCATTGAGCTCGCCCTTTTGGCCGGTCAGAGTCTCTTTCTGCGCAGCGTGGGCTGTAAGCTGTTCTTCGATGCTCTGTAAACGGCTATTGTAGTGCTCGTCGTTTTGCTCTTCGCTGTGGATCTGTTCCTGCAAAAGCCCGATGCGCCCCTCCAGGCTTTCTTTGCGCACGCCGGCCTCCACGGTTTTGCTGTGGCAGTCCTCGATCTGGCGGTTTAATTCCTGCGAGGCGCGGGTCATTTCTTCGTACTGTTCTTTCCATTGGCCGGCGGTTTCACGCGCGTGGGTCAGCTCTTCGCCGACAATGCGGGCATTTTCCTGCGTCTGTGCCATCCGCTTGTCATTGGCTTCGGATTCCAGCAGGAAATGCTGTACGTCAAACAGACGCAGTTCGTCGCGCAGGCGCAGATAGGTCCGCGCCTTTTCCGACTGGCGCTCCAGCGGGCCGACCTGTTTTTCCAGTTCGCTTAATATATCGCTGACACGGACCAGGTTGGCCTCTTCGCTCTCCAGCTTTTTTACAGTCAGCGCTTTGCGCTTTTTGAATTTGACAATCCCGGCCGCTTCATCGAGCAGCTCCCGGCGCTCCTCCGGCCGTCCGCTGACAATGCGGTCGATCTGCCCCTGGCCGATGATCGAGTAACCCTCTTTGCCGATGCCCGTATCGTAAAACAACTCGTAGATATCCCGCAGGCGGCAGGAGGCCCCGTTCATCAGGTATTCGCTCTCGCCGGAACGGTATACGCGGCGAGAAACCGTAACCTCGTCGTAATCGACATGCAGGCTGCGGTCCGCATTATCGATGGTAATCGCCACATACGCCGAGCCCTGGGGCTTACGGTTCTGGGTGCCCGAAAAAATGACATCCTGCATATTGGCGCCCCGCAGCTGCTTGGCGCTCTGCTCGCCGAGCACCCAGCGCACGGCATCCGCCACGTTGCTTTTGCCGCTGCCGTTGGGGCCGACAATGCAGGTGATGCCGTTGGTAAAATCCAGATTCATCCGGTTGGCAAACGATTTGAAACCGGATACCTCAATTCGCTTTAAATACATGTCTCATCCAATCCCTGTTTTTTTCTCAGGCGCAGTATGGCCTGGTACGCGGCCTGCTGTTCGGCCTCCTTTTTGGTGTGGCCGCAGCCTTGTCCCATTTCCTTGCCGTCAAAGAGGACGCGGACATGGAATTGCTTCTCATGGTCCGGCCCGCTCTCACCGGCCAGCTCATAGGAGAGATGGCCGCTGCCGTCCTCCTTCTGTACGATTTCCTGCAGGATGGTCTTGCTATCAAAAAAGAGTTTTTTATGCTCCAGGTCATTGAGAATAAAACGGAGGATAAACTCTTTTGCGCTAGCAAAACCGCCATCCAGGTATATGGCGCCGATCAAAGCTTCCAGGGCGTCGGACACCAGCGAGGCCCGGTTGCGTCCGCCGGTCGTTTCTTCCCCTCTTCCCAGGATCAAAAAGCGCTGCAGCCCAAAGGCGCGGGCGCAGAAATCCAACGTGGGTTCGCATACGATGCTGGCCCGCAGTTTTGTCAGTTTTCCTTCCGGGTCCTGTGGATAACAAAAATAGAGGTACTCGCTGGAAACGATCTCCAAAACGGCATCCCCCAAAAATTCCAGGCGTTCGTTGCAGTCAGCCTTGGACATGCGGTGTTCGTTGACATAGGAACTGTGCGTTAAAGCCTGTTTTAACAGGGCCTGGTCCCGAAAACGGTAGCCGACCGCTTTCTGAAGCGTTTCAAACGGTATGTTCTTATCCATGGGTCCCCTTTCTGTTTTTTGTACAGGGATAGAAACAGCCCTAAGGTACAGGGCTGTTTCTCTGTCTTTTGTCATCTGTAGTTAGGCGCGCGTATAGGCCGCGCAGGTTCCGCCTAAGCGAAAGCCTCTATTTCATTTACTGTGCATCCTTGATTTTTTCCAGGGCATCGCCTACGGTCACAATGGATTCCGCGTCCTCGTCGGAAATTTCGATTTCAAATTCGTTGCTGATGGCAGAAATAATCTGGTATACATCCAACGAATCTGCGTCCAGATCTTCAAAAGCCGTATCCGGCGTTACCTTCTCCGGCTCGATCTGCAAAACTTCCACAATAATATCCCGCAGTTTTTCAAATTCCATTTTCGTATCCATCCTTTCCTTAAATAAATGTCCGTGTTTCCAGGACATAATGATACATATGACTGATCGCCTTTTCGGCATAAGGGCGCGGCTCTATGCTTCGCCGGAGGTCTCCTCCTTCTGGCGGTACAGGCCTTCAAACTGCTCGTGAATCCGCTGTTCTTTAAAGGTCAGACACTGAAGCAGGCAATTGCAGACCTCCTTGGCCGTTGCGCTGCCGTGCGTCTTTACGACCAGGCCATTGAGCCCTAAGAGCGGCGCGCCGCCGTATTCGCTGGCGTCAAAACGCTTGACCGTTTCTTTTAAGGCCGGCTTGACCAAAAGAGCGCCCAATTTGCTGCGCAAAGACGACATCATGCCCTTCTTGATTTCGGAGATCAGCGCCCCGCCTACGCCTTCATACAGCTTGAGGATCACATTGCCGGTAAAGCCCTCGCAGACAATCACGTCCGCCCCGCCATGCGGGATCTCGCGTGCCTCGATACTGCCCGTAAAGCAGATGTCCGGGCATTCCTTCAAAAGAGGGTAGGCGGCCTTTACCAGAGCGTTGCCCTTCTCCTCCTCCAGGCCAATATTGACAATCGCCACCCGCGGCCGGGAAACGCCCATCGCGTTTTTGTAGTAGACCGAGCCCAGGCGGGCAAACTGCAGAAGATGTTCCGGTCTGGCATCCACATTGGCGCCGTTGTCCACAAGCAGCGACACGCCCTTCGTGGTGGGAATAAATACCCCCAGCGGCGGACGCCTAACGCCGCGCAGGCGGCCGACAATCATCTGTGCTCCCACCAAAACCGCGCCGGTACTGCCGGCTGAGACAAAGGCATCGGCCTTCTTGTCTTTCACCAGCTGCAAGGCCACGACGATCGAGGAATCCTTCTTATGGCGGATCGCAGAAACCGGGGCTTCGTCGCAGTCGATTACCTCGGACGCATGGACGATTTCCATACGCTCTTTATCATAGGTATATTCCGCACATTTCTCCCGCAGAAGCGTCTCGTTTCCCACCAGCAAAATTTTTATGTTCGGCTTTTTCTCAAGCGCCTGAACCGCTCCCTTGAGAATCGCATCGGGAGCATTGTCCCCGCCCATGGCGTCCAGCGCTACGGTCAGCATTTCTTGCATTGTGATTTTCTCCTTCAGTCGGTTGCTTCTTCGAGTATACTTGATAACCGGAGAGAAATCAATATATTCAAAGAAAAAAATGGCGCCTAATTTGCCGCAGTGCCGGCCGCGGCTTCCTCCTCCGGCGGCGTATACTTTCGGAATATCCGCAGAAACAGCAGCGAATTTATGTAAGCAGTCAGTCCCGGAACCATAAAAAGCAGCAGCGGGAACAGCCGGAAGCACCAGTCCGGCCGCAGGACAAACAAAGCGGCCGGCGCCAGATCCAGCGCCAGCACCAGAAACGTAGAGGGAAGGTTTAGCATGCTCATCAAAAAAGCATTTTTAAAGAGGGCCGGCAGCGTATAGACAAAACGGGCCAGCAGAGGAAATACATAGGCGGCGAGAGCGAGATAGACAAACAGCAGCGCCAGAAAAAGAACCCGCAGAATCTCCATCAGCGTCCCCTGCTGCATGAAAACGATCTGCAGGTCAACGTAAAAAAAGTAGGCGGCCGCAAGCAGAAGGATTTCCGCAATTACCGACTGTCTGAGGTTTTCCCGATACGATTTAAAAAAATTGGCCGTGATGCTCCCCTCGCCGCGGATCACCTTGATCGCCGCATAGTAAAGCGCCGTTGTCGAAGTCCCCACGGTAATCAGCGGCAGACAGCCAAGCAGCCACAGAAGGCTCAGTACCAGCAAGTCGGCTGCCTTGCCAAGTGCCTGCATCAGCGGCCCTTCCAGATCAAATATTCCTCCCATAAACGTCTGCCTCCTTTTTGCGCGCCGTTAAGCGCACATCGAAAAAAATGCTGCCATCCGTCGGAGGGCAGCACTTTCCTTTGACTCTTATTCTTCTACCGGAACAATTTCCTTCTTGTTATAAGAACCGCAAGCTTTGCAGACCCTGTGAGGCATCATCAGAGCCCCGCATTTGCTGCACTTTACCAGGTTGGGAGCACTCATCTTCCAATTCGCTCTGCGGCTGTCCCTTCTGGCTTTCGATGATTTATTCTTAGGACAAATAGACATAGGTTACACCTCCTTATCTTCCTCTTGATTTGCTTTCCGGAATATATCGCGGATGGCCGCCATCCGGGGATCGAGCCCCGTTTCCCCGCGGCCGCCTGACTCAGACGCCGTATCCTGCCCCTCCCGGATCCCCTCGCAGTCACTGCGGCAGAGGACCTTCATCGGCATGTGCAAAAACAATTCGCCCTCGACAAGTTTGTCCACATCCAGTGTATATCCTTCGATAAAGGCGGCTTCTTCTAAGTCCCGGATCCGTTCCTCGTCGGTCTGGTTCATATCTGCTTTTAACTCGCTAATAAAGGCGAGGGGCACCGATACGTCCCTCAAGCAGCGGTCACAGGGAACCTGCAGCGTCACGTGGACCTGCAGCGTGATTTCCAGCTTCTTGTTTCCCTTATGGTAAATCCGTACCCGAACCGGCTCCACCGCCTGCAGCGGACAGGAAGCGCCGCCGTATACAAAATGCGTAATCGCAAGCGGCCCTGCGTAGTCCTTTGTCTGGCCTGGCTGGCTGAGAACCTCCGATAAATGAATCTGCATCCTTATCTCCTAATACACATACCCAAATATTATACCTAATTGGAATTTTTTTGTCAACTGAATTTTTGTGAAAAACAGTCGGTTTATGGAATCAGAACCGTACCAGCGTCCCGTAGACCGTTCCCGCCGGAGCCAGCGCGTTCGATTCGTCGGTATCGATATGGGCGGCCGTCGCATAGGAGGCGCTGACGCGCACCACCACATCGCCGAAAATCAGGGAACGCTCCGGAGACTCCACCTTCAGGCCGATGATGTCCTTGTCGTTCAGGCCGCAGGCCTCAGCATCCTCGGGAGTCATATGTAAATGGCGCTTAGCCGCTATCACACCCTTTGTAAGATCGACTTCGCCGCAGGGACCGATCAGCTTGCAGCCGTTCGTGCCTTCGATATCGCCGGATTCGCGGATCAGAGCCGTCACGCCCAAGCTGCGGGCATCCGTCAGGGATACTTCTACCTGCGTCTCTTTGCGCACCGGACCTAAAACCGACATTTTAAGGCTTCCTTTGGGCCCTACGACCTCAACCTTTTCCTCGGCGGCGTACTGGCCGGGCTGGCTCAGCATCTTTTTTACCGTCAGCTCGTGTCCGGCTCCGAACAAAATCTCCAAATGCTCCTGGGACAGATGGATGTGCCTTGCGCTGGTTTCCACTAAAAATTCCATAATCAATTATCCTTCCGTATTTTTTATATTTGGCCCTCAAAGCGGCCTTCTATCCTATATTCTAACCGGTTTTTCGATAATTGCAAGAGGATATCTGGAAAAAACCGCAAACAAATGCTATAATCGCAGGAGAGAGCCGGCGCTGTTTTGCGCGTCCGGCCAAAAACAGAGGTATTTCTATCTATGCCGCAGGAGAACCGCCTATGAATGTAGCTGCCATTGTCGCCGAATACAACCCCTTTCATAATGGTCATGCCTATCAGATCGCCGAGACGCGCCGCCAGACGGGCGCAGATTATCTTCTCGTGATTATGAGCGGCGATTTTGTCCAGCGCGGCGAGCCGGCCCTTCTGAATAAATACGTCCGGGCACGCATGGCGCTGCAAAACGGCGCCGATCTGGTGCTGGAGCTGCCGGCGGCGTATGCCTGTGCCAGTGCGGAGACCTTTGCCGCGGGCGCCGTCACCACGCTGCATCGGCTCGGTGTCGTGGATACCCTCAGTTACGGCAGCGAATATCCGCAGGAGGAACTCTTTTCGCAGCTGGCCGGCTTATACCTCCACGAACCGGCGGACTTTTCCCAAATTCTTCGCCGCCGTCTGAAAGAGGGGTATACCTACCCGCAGGCCCGGGCCGCCGCTACCGATGTATGGCTTGCACAGGCCGGACAGCCGGCCTGCCCGCCCGGCCTGCTGTCCTCTCCGAATTCGATCCTCGCCATTGAATATCACAAAGCGCTGCTTTCGCTTGACTGCGGGATCCGCCCGCTGGCAATCCGGCGAAGGGGCGGCTACCATGATACGTCGCTGCCGCAAACCGCCGCGTCACGGACCGAAAATCCCCTGCCCGGGAACCGCCTGGCAGAACAAAACGAATTCGCATCGGCCTCCGCTATTCGCCGTCTGCTGTTGGAAAAAGATGTCAAAGCGGACAAAGCGGCGGCGCGCTTGCTTAGCGCCCATGTCCCGGCCGACGTGCTGGAGATACTTTGCACAAACGGCCGCTTTATGACCGCCGGGGATTTTTCGGCCGCGCTGGGATTTGCGCTCTTAGATACGCCGCCGGAACGTTTCTGCGAATATGCCGACATAAACGGCGATTTAGGCGATCGCATGGCCCGTTTTCTTTTGCAGTATCAGGGCTGGCAGGCCTTTACGGATTTGATTAAGACAAGACAAATGACACGCAGCCGGATCAGCCGGGCCTTTTTGCACCTGCTTTTGCGGATTCGTCAGGAGCAGCTTCGGCAATGGGCGGCGCAAGGCTATGCCTACTATGCCCGTGTACTGGGGTTTCGGCGCCAGGCAGCGCCTCTGCTTACGGCTGTTAAGAAAAAAAGTTCCGTTTTGCTGCTGACCAAAATGGCCGCCGCCAAACGAAACTTGGATTCCTGGTATCAAAACGAACCGTCCCGGCAAACATATGCCCGGCAGCTGCTGGAGACGGATCTGCGGGCTGCCGCCCTGTACGAAACCATGGCAGCCGTGCGCTGGGGAGGTATCCCCGAACATGAATACCGCCATGGACTGATTCTTGTGGACGGATAAAACCGCCGGCCGCTTTAGCGGATGCTGCAGCGCGTCGTCCGGCGTCTGCACCGATTACATTTCCTGCGCAAGCTGCTGGATGCAGCTGATGGTCAGCATGTAATCCTCTTCCACTCTCTCAAGCATCGGCTCAATATCGTCGCCGTATTCCCGCCCGCCGCGCAGGCGCTCAGCCATCTCATTGCTGGACATATACAAACGGTCGAGCGACAGGTTCTGGCATACGCCCTTGAGCGTATGCGCCGCCCGGAACGCTTCGTCCATATTCCGCTCTTTTAAAGACGTACAAAGCAGTTCGTAACTTTTGTCATTCAATACTTTTAAAAGAAATTTCCGCACCCTTTCATCGGTTCGCAAGCGGCTGACTACGCCGTCATAGTCGGCCCCCATGGTTTCATAACATTCTTTGACTGTCATCTGCTGATCTCCTCTCTGCTTTCATGCCTGGGTCATGCGCCTTACCGGCGCATATCCATTTACATACTCGATTCTTCCGTAAGGATATCTTTTACGCTTTCATCATAAAAGCGGTAGGTGCCGCGTCCGTTCTTCTTGACCGAATACAGCGCCTCGTCCGCCATATGATACAGCGTATCATAATCACCGCCGCAGTCCTTTGCACAGGAAATTCCCATGCTGATGCGGATTGAAAAATCCTTGTACTGCCCGGTCAGCTGGCTGTAGATACGCTTTACCTGCGGTTCCGCGGTTGTCTTGTATGCCATAAAAATCATAAATTCGTCCCCGCCGGTACGCGCGGTAATGTCGTCGCTTCGGGTGCTGTCTTTGATCGTCTTTGTCACATGTTTTATGACCTCGTCGCCAAACAGATGGCCGTAATTGTCGTTTGCCTGTTTAAAATGATCGAGGTCAAACAGCATCATAATATAGCGTTTCTCGGGATCTCCTCCTGACAAAAGCGATACGATCCGCTTGCGAGCCTCCGCGTGGTTTAACAGCCCGGTTAGGGAATCATGGGCGGCCATTACTTCCAGGCGGCTCAGCCGTTCCATATTGTCATGGACATCGACAATCTTGCCGATGGCTCCCGCATACTTTGGATCCTCTTCGCCGTCCCACATGGAGCGGGCAATTACGCGGCTCCAGCGTTCGTGTCCTTTGATGTGCAAGATGTAGTTCTTATCGACGACCGGCGCTCTGGGCGTTGTCGCGGTCAGCGCTTCCAATAGTTCTTCAAAATCTTCGGGAGAAAAGATGCCTCGTCCGAACGCGGATTCGCGGGGATTGGGAACCGCTTCCGGCAGTTCCAGGTAGCTGGCTCCCCATTCCGAGAGAATCAGAAGTTCCGGTGTCGCCGTGTACTCAAACTGAATCTCCTGCGACAATTCCGCAAAAAACTGATATTTCGTTCGCTCATGCTCCAGAAGATGCAGCGTGCGTTCCGACATATTGAGGCCCTCCTGGGCCACGACCATCTGCTCGACGCTCTCAAGGATTTCTTTCTGCGGAGAGAAGGAATTCTCTTCCATGGTATGGAACTCGTTCTTTAGCGAATCCGATACGTCCTCCAAACACTCCAGAAGAATCGGGTTAAAGGCCCCGCATTCGCCGTTTTTGATCATCTCGATGGTCTTTTCGTGGGAATAGGCGTCCTTGTATACACGCTTGCTGGTCAATGCGTCGTAGACGTCGGCTAAGGCCACCACCTGGGCCGCAATCGGGATCTGTTCGCCTTTCAGCCCGTCCGGATATCCGCGGCCATCGTAACGTTCGTGATGCCAGCGGCAGATCTGGTAACCGGTTTCAATCAGCGGTTCGTTTTCCCACATGGTTGAATTGCGCAGAATCTTGGCTCCCTCGGCCGCATGGGTACGCATGATCGCAAATTCTTCGTCCGTTAAGCGTCCCGGTTTATTGAGAATTTCCGAAGGCACGACAATCTTGCCGATATCATGGAGCGCGGCCGCGTTGCAGATCAGCGGAATATCTTTCCGCGATATATTGTACTGATCCGTCTTGTGCAAAAGGCTCTTTAAGAGCAGTTCGGTAAGGGTGCGGATATGCAACACATGAAGGCCGCTTTCGCCGTTTCTGAATTCGACCAGATTGGACAATATCTCGATCATCATCTTATTGTCCTTCTCTTTTTCAAAGAGCTGGTCCATCACCATATGCGCCAATTCTTTTTGCTTGGCCGCCAGCATAATGGTGCTCAATACGCGGCGGCGAACCGTCCGCTCGTCAAACGGGCGGCTGATATAGTCCAGAACGCCCAGATCATACGCCCGGTCCACATATGAGGGAACGGTTTCCGCGGAGATCATAATAACGGGGATACTCTTAATCCAGCCGTTTTTATTCATAACGGCCAGCATTTCAAAACCATCCATGACCGGCATCACGATATCGAGGAGCATCAGGGAAATCTCCTGTTCCTGCGCCTGCAAAATCGCCGACGCTTCCATGCCGTTCTCGGCTTCGAGAATTTCAAATTCATCGGAAAGCATATCCGAAAGGAGGGCGCGGTTCATCTCCGCATCGTCAACAATTAATATTTTCTTTTTTATACGGTTTCCTTCACCTGTTTGCATCGTTCTTCCTTACACTCTTTATTTTAAATATTTTCGCAGAAGCTGCGTGAGCCTTTGAACATCAATCGGCTTTGCCACATGTTCGTTCATGCCGCAGGCCAGGCAGTGCTGGATATCGTCCGAGAACGCGTCGGCCGTCATCGCAAATATCGGCAGGTCTTTATCCGCGCGCTCCATGGCCCTAATTCGCTCGGCAGCCTCGTAACCGCCCATGACCGGCATACGGATATCCATGAGGATAATATCATAATGACCGATTTCGGAAGCCTCAAACATTTCGATGCAGAGTTTTCCGTTCTCTGCCCAGTCTACTTCAAAACCGGCTTCGGTCAAAATATCTTCGGCAATCTCCCAGTTCAGTTCGTTGTCCTCAGCCAGGAGGATTTTCTTGCCGGCAAAGGAGTCGTTTTCTTCATCCTTCTTCTCCGGCTCTTCTTCCCCGCCTTCGATGAGCTGGCTCAGGCCGAGATATAAATTTGACTTAAACAGCGGCTTGGAAATAAAGCCGCGCGCGCCGGCCTGCCTAGCATCCTCTTCGATATCGCTCCAGTCATAGGCCGAGATAATGAGGATCGGAATCCCTTCTCCTACGCACTCGCGAATCTCGCGGGTCGCCTGCAGACCGTTCATGTCGGGCATTTTCCAGTCGAGAAGAACCACTTCATAATCGTCATGCTCCGCATGGCGCCGGCGCACCATTTCCAGGGCGGTACGCCCGTTTACGGCCCACTCGGCTTCCACGCCGATCTCTTTTAGCGTCTCCACCGCGCTTTGACACAAATCTTCGTTGTTGTCTACGACCAGCATTTTCCAGGGCGGAAGCTGCATATCTTTCTCCGGAATCACCGCACGTTCCAAATCCAGCGTGATGTGGAATTCGCTTCCCTCGCCCGGCGCGCTTTTTAACTCAATCGTCCCGTCCATCGCATCGACAATCGACTTGGTAATGGCCATACCCAGGCCGGTGCCCTCCACCTTATCGACGTTGGAACTTTTTTCACGGCTGAACGTATCAAAAATCTCCTTCTGGAATTCAGGAGACATACCGATGCCCGTATCTCTCACCCAGAAATGGCAGCGCACAAAATCCGCGCCCAAGGGCGACTCTTCCTGGCTGAGATAGACATTGATTGTCCCGCCCTCCGGCGTAAATTTAATGGCGTTGGAGAGCAAATTGATCAAAATCTGATTCAGGCGCACGCTGTCGCAGAGGACTTCTTCGGTCTCGATTTTTTGGATGAAAATATCAAAATGCTGCTGGCGGGCATATACCTGCGGCTGTACGATATTGACAATATTGCTCATTGCTTCGCGCAGTGAAAGCTGGTTTATATTCAGCGACAATTTTCCGCTCTCGATCTTGGACATATCGAGCACATCGTTAATCAGTCCCAAAAGATGCTTGCTGGACATCATTATCTTCTTTAAGCAGTCCTGCACACGGGCCTGATCCTGGATATTGGCCACGGCAATCGCCGTCATGCCCACGATTCCGTTCATGGGAGTACGGATATCGTGGCTCATATTGGAGAGAAATTCACTCTTGGCCTTGTTGGCGCGGATCGCGTCCGCCCGTGCCGAATCCAGCTGCTTCATCTGCCGCTGAGAGAGCCCGTAATACAAGATAAAGATCACGACAATCGCCGCCATTATAAGGGCGCAGGCGCCGAACATGGTGCGGATCCGTTCATTGCCAAGCGTATTGACGGCATTGTCCAGGATACCGACCGGCATGATGCTGACCAGGTACCAGTCGGAATCTGGCAGCGGCGAGCAGTAAATATGCTGGCTCATTTCATTTGCCAGAACCAGCGACGAATAATTCCGCTTGGCCGCGATCGAGGACTGCAGCTCTCTGACGTGCTCCTCGGCCGTCATTTCGCCGAAATCCCTGTACTCTTCCCGGATGCGGTCAAAATAATTGTCGCGGTATGCGCTGCCGGTACGGATGACAAAACTGCCGTCCTCATAGATCACATGCGTATACATGAGAGAGTTTTCACCGTCTAACACCAGTTCTTGTTCCAGCTGCTGCATCGGCAGGGCCGCCACTAAGGCGGTACTGGTACGGCCGCCGCTCATCTCATAGTCCGCGTCGACGCCCATGACCAGCAGCCGCTCGCCGTTTTGGTCATAGCCGCTGCCGATCTTATTGCTGCCCTTATTCAGCGATTCCATAAAAGAGTCATGTTGAATGATTTCAATGGACCCGTCACCCAAGAGGATTTCGCTCTCGCCGTCCGGCGTGTACAGAGCGAGGTATGTAAAATTACGGATCTCCGCACTGAGAGTCATCTCAGAGAGCATTTCTTCTCCATAGGCAGTGGTCTCCGGCGGTGTCCGGTCAATAATCCCCTGCACCTGGGAGAGCCGCAGATCCATAATGGCCGAGAACTTCTGTTCGATCTGGCGGTTCATCTCCGCCATGTATATCGAGCCGATCTCCGTAATCGAGCCTTCGCTGCGCTGAGACATGCGCACGGAAACCCACAGAAAAACGACAATACAAAGCAGGATCAGACAGATAAAACTGGCCACTAAAAACTTCTTTGGTTTTTGTATCATCAAAATGGTACTCCTTTTTTCTGATTGCAGACGAATTTCGCTATGAATAAATGTACCATAAATAAGGTAGTTATTCAAGATGGATTTTTACAATTCTTCGGAAAGCCCTCTCCGATCAAAACGCTTTTTCCGTCAAAGGCGAAGCCGTAGCGGCGGATGCGCTTGGGTTCGATTCCTTTTGCCGTCAATGCTGCCGTATAGCGTTTTTCTTCGATCTGAGCCAGCGCGGCCCGCACCGTATCCGCGAGGGTATTCTCTCTGGATGGCTGAAATACCTTAAATTCCAGGATCATCGCATCATCTGTTTCCCGCTTAGGTTCCAACATTATATCGTATCTTCCAAAACCGCTCTCCCGGTTCGAGGTGAGCGTATAGCGCTCCCGAAGATCGATTAAAAGCCCCAGGACAAATCCATGGTAGAACCGCTCCGGCTGCGCTTTCTGAGAGGGATTGCGGCCTGCGTCAAAATAGCTGAAGGTCTCTTCCGTGATCCGGTTCATATATTCGTTCATTGCTTCTAAGTCCCCTAGAAGAAGCGCTTTTACAAAGACATTATAGGCCGGCGTATACTCCGCAAACCAGTCTCCAATCATATGTTCAAACAGCAGACGGGTTTCTTTATTGGTTAAAACCAGTTCGTAATCGATTTTCCCCCGCTCTTCGTTTACGGTAAATCGCATTATTTTCAGATAGCCCGCGGCCAGCAGAAGGCTCCAAATCGCATTTTCCCTCTGATTTAGCTGTTCAAAAACGATCTGCTCTTCCAGCTGCGTATAAAGTGTGCCTCCGGTTAGCAGCTCCTCCATGGATACTTTTATTTGGGGGCTTCCTTCTCGGATCAGCTTGCAGGCCAGGCTGTTTGAACTGGTATTGGCCCAATAGGGGGCAAATCTTTTTTTATCCAGATAATTCAAAATCGACCAGGGATTATAAATATCGGTCCGTTTGCCAAAGGTAAAGCCGTCGTACCAGTCTCTTACCTGTTTCATTTTATCCGGCAGGCCATATTCCGCCAGCGCGGCCTGGACTTCTTCTTCGGTAAATCCAAACGCGGCTTCGTATTTTTCCGAGGTGGTCGTAATCACCTCCAGATTGTTTAAATCCGAGAAAATGGATTCCTTGCTGACCCGGGTAATCCCGGTTAGCAGCGCCCGTTCCAGATAGGGGTTCGTCTTGAACGTAGAGTTAAACAGAGTTCGGATCAGGGAAATCATTGAATCCCAATAGCCCCCCACATATGCTTCCTGCATGGGCGTATCGTATTCGTCCAGCAGGATCAGAACTTTCTTTTTGTAATATCGATACAAATATTCGGACAGCTTGTGGAGAGACCGGGAAGCCACCACAGCCGGCATATCCATGGAAACTTGGCGGTATTCGCTTTTTTCTTCCTCCGACAGCAGCTCTCCCTGCAGCAAAAAAGCATTTTTGCGATACAGGTCCGTAATCAGCTGGTTTATACACATTGCCGCAGAGTCATAGTCCACCTGTTTTACTTCGGCAAAGGAAAGGCTGATGACCGGGAACGTGCCCTGCAAAACGCGGTAGCGCTCTTCCTGCCAGATCGCCAGTCCGTAAAAGACATCGCCCTGGCCGGCGTACTCCATTGAAAAAAAACGTTCTGTCATATTCAGGTTCAGCGTCTTGCCAAAGCGGCGGGGACGGGTAATCAGGGTCACCGCGTCTCCGTTTTCCCACCATTCCTTGATAAACATGGTTTTGTCAACATAGAAAAGATTGCCTGCGATCAGCTGTTCGAAATTCTGGTGGCCGATGCCGACGGTTCTTGCCATGGGATGTACCTGCCTTTCCGGGAGAGATGGGACGGGTTGCCGTCTTTGGTTACAGTATAGCAGTTTTGACGGCATAATTCAACGCCCGGCAGGGGAAAGTTTGCCGGGCGTTGGATGGAGTCAGATCCCTCCATGACTTTATTTCTTTAATTCCTGGCGGATGACCTTGACAATCCGCTCCTGATCTTTTTCCGCCAGTTCCGGATACAGCGGAAGCACCAGGATATTATCCGCGGCTTCGTGAGCATTCGGCAATGGTACCTCCTGATAGCGTTTTTTAAAGCATACCGCATCGCTGGTCAAAGGATAGAAATATTTCCGCGCATAGATATCCTGCTTTCTCAGCGCGTCATAAACTTGATCCCGCAGCCCCTTTTTCAGGAAACGAACCGGGAAATATCCGTAATTATAAGTGATCTGCGGATTGTCATACACGGGCAGGCGCAACAATTCTTCATTCAAAAGCTGTGTACGGTACCACTCTGCTTTTGCTTTTCGCAAAGCGATATGCGTCTCTACTTCCGGCAGATTGCAAAGCCCCATGATTGCGCAGAATTCATTCATTTTTGCATTCGCACCAACCGCCACAACCGATTCCTCGCCGCGGATTCCAAAGTTCTTGAGATTATACAGGCTTTCGTACATGGCCGGATCGGAAAACGCGACGGCTCCGCCTTCAATCGTATGATAGACTTTCGTGGCATGAAAGCTGAAAACAGAAGCATCACCAAAGTTACCCGCGCCAATGCCATTTTGAGATACGCCGAAGGCATGGCAGGCATCATACAGCACCTTTAACCCGTATTGGCCGGCGATCGTTTGAATCTTTTCTATGTTGCAGAGATTGCCGTAAACATGGACCGGCAGGATGGCTTTTGTCTTTTCCGTAATCAGTGCTTCGATTTTCGTCTCGTCCATGGTGTAGTCCGTGAGTTTTATGTCACAGAATACCGGTTTAAGGCGATTGCGTACAATCGCGTGGGTCGTGGAGATGAAGGTAAAGGGCGTGGTGATTACTTCACTGTTTTCAGGGAGGTTCATAGCCTGCAGTGCCAGCTCTAATGCCATATGGCCGTTTACCATCAAGGAGAGGTAGGGTACGCGAAGGTACTCTCTCAGTCTTTCTTCCAATTCCATGTGATAAGAACCCATGTTGGTAAGCCAGCGTGAGTCCCATAGGGGTTTGATTTTTTCAATAAATTCTTCATACGGAGGAAGGGTCGATTTGGTAACCGTTATTGTATTCATAGTCTTATACATTCTCCATACTTAGAGGTTTAAATAAAGTAAATTGTTTTCAAAGTATTTTAATCATATATCGACTGCTTTTGCTTTTGCGCTCTTCTAAAAATTTATAGCCAGTTCTAAGGTAAAGCTTTATTGCCTGAGAGCTTCCATCATTTACTTCTAATTTTATAGAATGCATCCCTTGCTTTTTGGCAAAATTGATGCTTTCATACATCAATTTCTGGCCAATTCCTAGACCCTGATAATCCGGGTGTACAGCAAACATTGTAATATAAGCCTGCCTTGTTTCCATGTCATTTATATACATAGCACAATACGCAGAAACCTCTCCATTGCAATATACGCCAATTATAACACTGAACTCACAAAGTTTTTCGATTAGTTTATTCCCCTTCTCACAATTGCAAATTGGCTCATCAAATGCCACATCACATTTCCTGATAAAAAGAATCTTCTCTGATCTTTCTTCAACTATTTTAAAATGCATATTTACTATATGAGGATAAAAGTTCTTCCTCTTATAGTCTGCACCAAGAATTTTCACCCTCCCCTTCTGTATCAAAAGCCGGCGCTCCTCAAGAACAGCTATTAGCTGGCCCAGCATTTCAATCTGCATGTCCAAAATGACATTATAATCTTTAGAAGGAAAATAGCTTTCTAAGCAAATAACGCTTTGCATTATAATTTTTCCTGTGTCAATTCCTTCATCAATAATGTGTGCTGTGTTTCCCACTAAAAATGTGTTTCCTGCGCTCACTGCCTGATCGATGGCGTTGAGTCCTGGATACATTAGAAGAATAGAAGGGTGGAAGTTAATCAACCGATTCTCATATACTTTCAATAGTTCACCTGAAAACAAATGCGCTCCAAAAGAAAAGCAATAATCAATACCATTATTTTGTAATGCTTCTAATATTTTGTTTGAAAGCACCTTATTTTTTTCTTTCCGATTGTTTCCTGGCAATTGCTCATACTCAAAAATCACTGCTGGAATATCCAATTGTAATAGCTTATTTTTTAAAGTAAGATCCAGTATACTGTCTGATATTACTAACCCTATATCAGGTCTTTTTTGATTTCCAAGCTGAGTTAAATAGCGAAAAAGCCGACTTCCTTTTCCCGATATATAAAATGCATATCTCAAAATAAAATCCCCCTGTTTAAACAAACCGAAATTTTGTTAAATACTCTTTTGTCTTTTCCTTTCCATTAAACATTAAAACATCCAATATGGATAGTGATGGTATGAATTCATTATTAAATTGAACGTAGTCAACTGTTAGCGATTCCAAAAAACGAAGTTCAATCCCATGCAATGAAAATATCTCTTTGTTATATAGAGACGTTCCTCCAATTGCATTATAATATCGTTCTGCATCCAATCGTTTACAGATATCTATGATTTTCTCTTGTCCTTTTAGTGTTCTATCCTTTTTTAGACCAGATGAATTAATTATATTAGTTTGTATATCCAGGTAATCTGCCAAATATCTTATTGAATTTTCTAGATATTTAGCCAGGTTCATCTCGGTATCTAAAATGATATGTTCTATAATGGGATATATTTCTTCAAAGAATAAAGCTTTTTTGTAACATATAGCAATCCTCTTTAACAATTTGGATTGTTGTCTCATATCCTGATAGCGTTCTGTCTCATTTATATATTTATTTTGGCTGACATGTTTTAAATCTATTTGGAAAAAAGCAGGTTTACCACCTTCTAAAAGTCTGTTGCGATTGATCCAACCTTTCTTTATGTAATTTACATCATCATATATTACAAATGTATCAACTGCATAGAGTAATTGCCAATAACCAATGTACGGAAGAAAATACGGCTGCATAATTGCTAAATTCATCTTTTAGTCTGCCTTTCTATAGGCCTATGCTCTCTATTCAAAACGTGTACGCTTTCCCGTTTTCCATATAACAGCATCCTTTATATATCTTAGATTCAAACAAATCAATATTACTAAATTTTCTAAATTCGGTTTTCTATAAAATTCCTCGCAAGCTGTTTGTTGCAGGTTTTTTAAATATTCTTTACTACAACAATTCCTTTTATATATGCGATACAGCAATTTGTTTAATTCGATACAAGAATTATACATATATAAGGATAAATTTTTTTGCTGTGTCACTGCACTCCAACTGGTTCCTTCTTTCAAAACAACTCTATGAACTGCCATGATCTCATTTAAAAAATATATATTGCCTGAACAGGCTAGCAATGCGCATAATTTTTGGTCTCCATTACAGTTGCATGTCTCAAACCACTTAATATCCTTATTATTCTGTAAAATATCATATACATTTCTACAAACAAGGCTTGCCGTTTGTCCAACCAAATTCATATTTTGAATCATATTAAACGTATAAGAGCCGCTTGGTTTTAAAGGATACTTATTGATACTTTTTCTTTTGCAGGGACGACCCTTTTGATCGACACATAAAACGTTATGATACACGGCATTATATTTTTTATTTTTTTCCAGAAACTCGATCTGTTTCTGCAATTTATTTTCATCTGTCCAATAATCATCGCCTTCACAATAAGCCCAATACTTTCCGGATGCTTCCCGTTGAATTCTGCCGATGTTTTTCTGCATCCCCTTATTTGTAGTTTGATAAATAACTTTAATAATATTTGGATATTTTTTCTGATATTGTCGAACAATTCTTCGTGAATAATCTTTGGAGCAATCTTCCCCTATAATAAGCTCAAATCTGAAATTCGTTTTTTGCATCAGCACGCCGTCGATTGCTTTTGCGATATACTTTTCGTGATTGTATACAGGCATTAAAACACTAACTGTAACATCCTCTTCCTTTCGCATTCGCCGTTTCATCCCTTTCATTCTTTCCCTACACAAAGAAGAATATATGCAGCTTTTCGTTTCCTCTCAACTATTTACATAAAGAATCGTTCCCTCAAAACCGTACTGCTCCAATTCCTGCTTAATCGTTTCATTCTGGGAACATACAGTAACTAAAATGGCAGTATTTTTACTATTTTGGTAATTGCCGTCTTTCGGTAAGAGAATCGGATGCTTGCCAAATGATTTGCCGGCAGTATAATTATCATATAATTGTTTAATTGGAATCTCTTCGTCTGCTCCGTTTAATCGCAGAAGCAGCTTGCCGATTCTCCCGATTCCATATAAGGATAATTCTTTTATGTTTTTTTGATTCATATAATCCTTCAGCTTTTTAATAGCATCTTCTTCCGCAAGAATCCGATCTATAACGTTTAAAACCTTCTGATTCTTTTGCAGCTTTTTCTGTGCCTGTATCCCCGGATGCTCTCCGATTGTACTATCGCAGGAGCCGGACCATAATAAAACCTTGGGATGATTGAAAATGGGATGTTCCATAATCTTTTTATATTCTTGATAATATGGGTGAAAGGGATTTCTGACATCCATAAACCATTGAACATTCCTATCTAACGGTCCGCCTGGTATAATGGGACGAATCCGTACAGTATCTGCCCCGAATTCATTCAGGCATCTTTCTGTAAACGCAGGCATTTCGCGGAAATTCTGTTCCTGCAGTACGGTTGCTATTTCAAATTCATTTATAATGCCTTTTTTTCTAAGTTCCTTCACAAAATGAAGGTTCTTTATTATATTACTGACAGGAAGTTTTGTACCGGATAAATATTGATATATCTCTTCCTGAAAGCTCATAACAGTAATCATTACCTGCAGATGATATTGTCCTAAGTTTTCTATCTTCTTCCAGTTTGTTTCATTAAAAAGAGAGCCGTTTGTTTCCAGCGCCACCGATATCTTCTCTATCGGATTTAACGGCTTCCATTCATGTAATATCTTTAAGATCCTGGGACTGCAAAATAATTCGCCACGCCCATTCGCGCTAATCTTCACAATATGCGGTAGTACATCCTGTATTCTTTGTTCAATTAAATTATAATTATCATTCCAATCGTTTTCTTTTGCTTCCCGCATATTCATAAAACTCGTACAACAGGTACAGTTATAATTACAGTTTCCTTCAAAGGCTAGGTATAGTTCGGAAGGATATTCAGGAATTTCTGAAAGTTCTACCAAATGGTCCTTTATTGTTTGATTCGCTAGATAAGGACAATTATCCACTTGGCAATTTTTATAGCTTCCATCTAATAAATGACTTCTAACATCCTTGGCTTTCTTACCATGATAGATCTCCTTTAACGTGTGATCCAAAAGATTACCAATATCGCTGTCAGCCATCCAGCTACATATTCTGACATGGCCTTTCGCATCTGTAATCTGTATGAAATTCACTCCTCTTTTACATATTTTCATGGAACTGCGTCTCCTTCTTATCCCAAGTCTTTTCGAACCGCTCGCCATATTGATTCTCCGCAATTGCCGTCAATATTGCATTGCATCTGCTGAAAATATTTTCCTCTTTCATCTATATATTTTTCTATTTCGAGCCAAACAAAATCAACAAAGCACTGCAGAGGAACCGTATATTCGCTATATGAATAATTGCGGTCCAAGCGATCGGACAGCGATTGTATCAGATATTCTCTTCGTTTCTTATAAGATTTCTCCGTAAATGTTACTTCTTTTGTTTTCACTTCATACAAATCGCAGTCAATTTCCAAAATCTTTTTCGCATATGCAGGACATAATATAATTGTATGATTGTGTACCACATAAGCATATGCTTTAGGCTTTTCACTATTTAAAGAAATATAATCCTCCGGGACTTTTATTTCACGGACATTTTTGGACTTTAAATCGATGGATACAACCGTATCTCCATGTCCAGGCAAAAGCCAAAGACAATCGTTTAAAAACACAATTCGCAAAAATTGAAAAGAACGCCCGGAAACGGATGGCTTCCAAATTACTTCCTGCTCCTTTTTTTCACAGGACCAGGCAATTACCTCATCCTTCTGACTTAAAATATAAAATTTTTCGCCGTCGCTTGTTATATCGGTAAATCCTTCTTTTTTCTCACCGATAAAGTGTTTTCTATATTTGTTACTTTCCATACAATATTCAATCAGACAGTTTGTCTGCTCTGACACCACCCAAGCTGTTTCATTCGTTTTCATTCCTCCCAAAAACAAAGAGTGCTCGTTAAAAGCAAGCCAGGTGATCTGCTCTAAATCCGCTACACATTCCGGAAAGTAGTCGAGTTCTTCGTTTTGCATATTTAAGCGCATAACATGAGCCATTTTAGCGGGAAAGAGATATAAATAATTTTTATACTGTATGGCTTCGCTAAATTTTGCCTTATTTACAGGTCCTATAAAATCGATATAAGTGATCTGACCTGTTTGCAAATGATAGACCGCGAAATATTTGGCACAAAACGGAACAAAATAAATTCTGTCCTCAAAAAGAACCGCTCTGTGATAAAGCCCCTTCCCTAAACAGTCCTCTTTTTCAAAGGATGCAGCATATTCGACCGTATTTGTCCTCAAATCCACTTTATATAAGGCATTACTGTTTTCCGCCGGCGCCCATAGCACTCCATCTACCATAACGCCGCAGGCAAATCGGCAGGAACTATCTATGTCATCGGCAAAAATATGGTTCGCTTCCATGCCCAAAAGATAAATTGGTTTTCCGGTAATCCCATACATCGTTACAACAGAACTCCCATCGCCGATATAAGCGTCCGAAATAGCGATCGCCCGATGGATATCTGCCGTATCGTCGTAGACTCCATTCTCAAGCTTTTTAAATTGTTCCACGATTCGGAGATACCGCTTCAACATCTCCGGATTCATCGATTTTAATGTCTCGATGCTTAAAGGATGCGGACGCCACAGCAAGGCAATATCGCTTCGCTGCTCAAATAGCTGAAAAATTTGCTCCAGTTTGCAAAAAATGGTTTCTGCCGCCTGGATCACCGGATTCAAATGTGTATTCAGCAAAAATACTTTGCGCCCTTCCAGCGCACGCTTCCACTCTGTGGGAATTTCCGGCGGATTTTTCTGCATTTGAATTACCATATCAAATTTAGGCGAACCCGCCGCTATGACGCGGTTGGGATCTGCTCCGCATTTTACATAGCACTTTCGAACAGCCTCTGACTGCACAAACGTGCGCCAGGCATTCTGAACAGCCGGCATCATACAATACTGGTCTTTAACCGAATCGCCTTTTGTAATAAAATAAGGTATATAAACTAAATGGTCGGTGTAATGAACCAGGTTCGTACTGAAATACTCCGGCGGCAGCTGTGTCACATAATTATACTGGTCGTATGGATTATGAATGAAAATAGCGTCTGGATGCACTGCTTCCAGCGAATATGTCCGAAAGTCTGTCACCGGGATATCGGCGGGAAACTGGTCGCCTTCATAGTGAACTTCCACCTGACCGTCCTTTTGATTTCTGTTATAGTAAGGAACTGGCATCATTGTTACATGACAGGCTTCATCCTTTAAAGCGGCGCGGTAAATACTGTCTAAGGCATCCCACATGGATGCTTTGTAGGGCATAAAGACGATTTCATAAGGGGAATTTTTAATATCTTCTTGTACACTTCTCTCTATTTTTTTCAAAGAAGCGCCGATTTCTTTTATAATCTGATTGTACTCGCTTTTGTTTTTGCATATATACAATTTGTACAATAGTTCACAGAATTCTTCAAGATACTGTACTGTTACAAAATCACTTTGCTCTGATTGTTCAATTTGGTTTCCGATTGCCAGAGCCAATTGCTGGCATTGCGCCAGAAGCTCATCCCCATCCCCGCATTGCATCAGCTTCATTTTTCGACAGGCATTCTTCAGTATACCAATGCTCTGAACGATTTCTTTTTTTGTATAGGCTCTCATCCTCTTGCTTCTCTCTTCCCTCGATCTTCTTCTATATCCGTTAAGATATCTGTCAGCTTTATCACCTCATATGAGCACTTTTTTTCCAGATATATCTTAATTTCCTCTGCCTCTAACGCGGTTATGACAACGGCGTCTACTTCTTCCAGTTCGCCATCCGGAGAAACTATTTTTAATACCTCCATCGCTGTTCCTGGATTTCGATCAATTGCATACCGAACCGTCACATCGCTTTCTTCCAGTTCATCATACAGACTGCGGCCCAAATGTCCCATTCCATATATAGCAATCTGCTTTATTTTATTTTTAGTAAAGAAATCCGCTAACGAATTGCCCTGCTGTCTTATTTGCAGCCATCGGTTGTTGATTAAAAAAAGCCGGTGCCATTTGTCAAAATCTTTTCTTTCCTCGACGAACCCTTGCCGCTCCATCAAATACTGATAGCGTACACGTAAATCTTCCACTAGCTTGTTTCTTGCGTTAATGTTCCAGGATGTTTTTTTCTCGCTCGCATTTTTATATAGAATCAAAATTTCTTTTGCATACTTTTCTAAATGAAACTGTCCGGCCGCGTATTCCTGCGCATTTTTTTGAACATTACATAGCTGGGCCTCGCTTTGAGCTATTACCTCCTGTATTACCGATGCCAAAGACGCTGCATCGCCCTGCTGATACAGGTAACCCCTGTCCCGGCGCTCTCCTATTATTTCCAGCGTTCCCCCTGAGTTAGCCCCGATCACAATATTTCCCGCCAGCATTGCCTCGATGGTTATCCGGCCAAGCGCCTCCATTTTTGACGTTGTCAAGGAAAACATACATTGTTTCCTCAACGCAGACAAATCTTGTTTCTCCCTGAATATATGGATAGTATCTTCTAATCTTTTAGCTTTTATATATTTTTTTAAACTCCACACATATTTGTCAGAGCTTTTTCCTACGATCAACAGGCGGAGATCCTTATGACCAGCCGCTGCTAGTATTTCAAAGGCCCTCACCGCTTCCCACTGGCCTTTGCCGGGCTGTATGAACCCCGCTAATAAAAACAGGTGCCGGTCTTTCTGCAAATCCAGATCGGTTTTATATCGATCCGGATCTATGCCATCATATATTGCGGTCGATTTCAATCCATATTTTTCATGATAGCTTTTTTTGACGACTTCGGATATGGACACGAAGGCATCTGCATGAGTATGCAGCCGCCCGGCCAACTCTTTATCATATATCTCGCTCTCAAAATCCTCTTCTAATAATTCACGGATATGCCATATATGAGGCACTCCTGCCATAAGGGCTGCAATCGCGCCAACATTTGTAACGATAGAGTTGCTGTGAACCATTTGTATTTTTTCATTTTTTATGATTTCCGTTATTTTCCAGGCAGCCGCATAATTATTAACAAATAATTTGTCAACGACCGTCCGGTTCTGGTGTCCGATTTTTCCGTATGACATCTGATAAGGTACAATAAAATAAGGAATTTCCCTTGTTCTTAACCATGACTCTGCCTCCCCTTTTGATGGAAGCAAAACGACAGGATTTACTTGTTTTTCCAGACTTTTTATCATGTCTAACAAAGACTGCATGGCGCCGCCTATTCCCGCTTCATTAGACACATACATAACCTTTATCCGATTCATACCGCCTTATTCCCTTCCTGTTGTCGGAACATTTTTATACCTCCAACAGCTGATCTAAACCAACCGCTCGAACCGTATCTATTTTTTCTAACTTTTCTTTTATCTTTTCCCAGTCATATACCGGAATCACAATTACCAATTGTGTGCCTTCTGGTATGTCCTCACATCTTACAAGCGGAATCGTACCATAGAAATCCTTTTGTGGACTGCTTTCGATAATTGCCGAAACATCGATGCTATTTTCCAATTCGTCCAGCAGCAGATCGCATATTTTCCCTTTCCCCCATAGGGCCACCTTGTTAATTCCTTGTTTTTTAAGCGTATCCGAAAGCGAGCCATTGTTTTTCAAAAAACCAACCCATTTCAGCAGCAGTTTGTTGTAACAGGACAGTTTGTTATTGGAGCAGGCCAATCTCTTTTCTTTTGATATCCAGGAAAAAATTCCCTCAAATGCTTGCGCATAATTGCCTGGAAATTCCACTGCCGACGGAAGCAGCACTTTTTTATTCAGCGAATGCGCTCTCAGGTTCTGCGTCACATTTTCACTTGCGCAGTGTACCCCTGTTCCGTCAAAGCCGATATTCTCAATAAATGACTCATAGGGCGTTAGACAACAGCCGTTTTGTTCTATTACCTTCAGCGCCCAAAAAACGGTCCACGAGTCATGGCTTCCTTCTACATTGCCCAACACATAACTTTCCAGGTCCTCTCCCCAAATACGCAATTGTTCTGCCAGAACAGGATCTTTTTTTATCCGTCCTAACAGCTTATAATCTTGCTCATATTCCGCCCACCGTTCTTTCCATGTCCCCCATCCCCAAGAACCAGCCCGTCCGGCAAAGTAAGCATCCGTGCCGTTTTTTTCTGCGTCTGCCGGCCAGCCATATCCGTTGATGGCGTATACTCTGGAGTCACCTGCATATTTTTCCAAAGCCTGATTCATATATTCCATAAACTGAGGATGCGCAACACAATCGTCCTCTAAAACAATCACCGCATCGCTGCTTTTAAAAACTTGATTTATTCCGTCCACAATGGAGGCAGCCAAACCTTTATTTTTCTTTGCGACAACAAAATGAGACTCGCACCAATCAATGTTCTTAATCTGTTCGTTTACACAAAGCCATTCTTCATAATCCTCCTGCTTCTTTAGCCCGTCCTGAAAAATATAAAGCTTGGCAGGTCGTATAGTATTTTCTTTTAACGCATCCAAGACCTTTTTGGTGTGCAGGCTTCTGTTGTATGTAAATAAAATCGTGGCTATTTGCATGTTGTTTACCTTCCGTTTATGTGAATCTTTCCTTCCAACGATGAAAAATTCGTTTTAACAGCTCTTCATAATAAATAACTGCTCTACCGTAGCACAATCCTTGTTCGGACAGATTGTTTATTATTTCATCTTTATCCTTTTTGACCGCAACAATAATGCGCTTTTCCTGTAAATCTTCCAACAAAATATCCGGCGGTTCAATACAGATATCCAATAATTCTTTGTTCCAGAGGGCCTCGTCTCGGTCAATGCATCTTACCGGAATATTAGAATGCCTGAGAAACAAAACCATTTCTTTTCCGATTTTTCCGGCCCCCCATATATAAACCGGCAGGTCTTGCAAACCGGTAAATGCCCTTACTTCTTTTCTCACAATCTCTCCGGGAATTGCCAATTTATCCGGTTTTTGATCCTCTTTCCTTTTGTCCTCGTCCCCATGAACTTCTTCTGAAAAAGAATAACCAAATTCTTCTATATAAGGCTTCCAAAACCGAAAATCATATCTTTCCCATGCATGGCACCCAAAAGGTATCCTCCCGCTTGACTCCTTCATCATTATTCTGACTTTTTCTTCTATTGAAAAACGAAGTGCAATTTCTTGAGGGGCCACATGAAATTGCTCCGAATGGCAGGAAGCCCAATATAAATCTTCTTCTAAACTCCATGAATCTGCCGGGTTAGTCTCTAGCATCAAAAGCGAAGCCGCAACATTCCTCAAAGACAGGCCGCCATTTCCGACATGCCATATACAGTCTTTTACTGTCTTAAAATAACGGATTCCATATGGCCATGGCGCCCCTATGTAATCATAACCCAAGTCGCAAAATTCCTGCAGATTCGACTGAAACACAAAAGCATCCAACTGATAAATAAGTATGTACTCATAGCCTGAAAACAGTTTGTAAAAATCCGCATTCAGCATCATTCGATTATAAGTAGATACGCTTTCCATCCACTCAGAAGGAACTTTTATAAATTGAAAAGAATTTCCCTGTGGACATTCCGATTCTTTCATCTTCTCAGGAACAACCAGAATTTGGGGATAGGCAGAAAGCATCTTTATACACTGATGAAAAGATATCTGTTCTAAAGGCTCTAACTTACTATGATAATATGGAATTACTACCGCAACCTTTTCTTTCACCTTAACGCTCCCTGCTTTTTTCAATCAATATCTCCTCTATAGAAATCATATTGCAATCCAATTTTCGAGCTAGCGATCTCTTGATCTCCAACGTATCAAATATAGGGGTGATGACGATCATATCAACGGCTTCTAAAGGATCTTCCGGATGATATACAGGTATTTCCCAATCATTTTCGGCAGGCTTTTTATCAATTGCGTACAAGACCCTTACAGGGCTGTCTTTCAAATCATCGTATAGCCGTTGTCCAAGCATGTGGAAACCATAGATTGCGACCGAGCGGGTTCCTCTTGCCGTGAAATACGAATAAAGTTCAATCCCTCGCTGTCTCAGCCGCAGCCATTGATTCAAAATATTATACAGGGCTCTGTTTTTTGACTCCTGAATCAAGAGTTTTTCCTGCGTTTTATAGTCAATCAAGGCCTCCTGCGGAAAGTTTTTGAATGCAATCTCCATACTTTCCTCGATCAATATCCTCCGATACTGGGCCTGGCTGCTGATACCACTGCTGTCATATACTGCGATAATATGTTCCAGTTTCGCAATTCTTCTTTGTGCATTTACCTGTCTGCACAGCCAATCATAATCCGCACAGATCGTATAACGTTCCTCAAACCCGCTTTTAAGACTTTCCCTGGAGGCTACAATCGTTTGATGGCATACAATTTTTCGCCTGCTTAAATCCTCCCGCAGACAGTCGACCGGATAGGAGTGAATCACCCTCCCTGCTCCATGATCTTGTATTATTTTGCCAATCACAATTTCAGCCCGTGACTGTTCAATGACATTTGCGGCCGCTTTCAGCACCTGTGCATCGTAAAAAAGATCGCCGGCATTTAAAAAGTAAAGGAAATCCCCCTCCGCATACCGAATCCCTTTATTCATAGCATCGTAGATCCCTTTATCCTTTTCTGAATACCACCGAATTCTTGGATCTTTTGCCGCATAGTCCATCACAATCGGTATTGTTGCATCCTCAGAACCGCCGTCCACAATAATATATTCAAAATTATCCCAGCTTTGCTTTAATACCGATTCCATTGTTTTCTGAATGGTTTTTTCTTCGTTATAGCAAACGGTAATAACACTGAAGCGTAAATTCTCGTCCATCGTTTTCATTCCCTGCTGTTTATCCAATCCCGTTCTTATAAAATCCTTCTGCAAATTACAGGTCAAACACTACGTCCTCCAACGAAACAATCGGATCGTCTACCCGGTCCATCAGCGCTTCCTCCACTTCATCGTATGCAAAAACAGGTGTAACAACAATAGCGTCCACCGGCAGCAGCTCTTCTTTAGGTTCCTTTATTGTTATATTCGAAAAAATGTTGCTTCCCTTTTTATCAATTGCATACTCCACAATGACATCGCTGTCTTGTAGCTCTTCCACAAGCCTTTGCCCCAGTTCACCTATCCCGTATATCGCAATGTGGTGCCAGTCCTTTTTTACAAAATACTCCTTCAGGTTTTTCCCCTGATTTTTTAGATGCAGCCACTCGTTTGTCAGATTGAAATATCCCTTAAATTTGTAGATCCTTGCTTTCAACTCCGCTATTTCCCTGCCCTGTTTTACAATAACGCGCAGGCATCCGACCAGTACTGTTAAAATTCCCGCTGTCCAAACGATTCTCTCTATCCATTTTTTCATCCGGCTGTTCTCCCTTTTCCTGCTATATCCCTGCTATCTCGATCGGCGCTCTCCAAAGCATCTGTTCCCGCCGTACTCCCATTTCTTCCAGCTCTGCTGCGATGCTCTCCGCCAGCGTTTTCTTTTTCACCGCAATAATAATCCAGTCAAATGTTGTCTGCAAAATCTGCTCTACTGGTTTGATTTCCTTATATAAAGTCCGATATTTCTGCCAGTTTTTATCTACCCAAAGCACTGTCTGGCAGTTTGTCTCTGTTTTCAACTGCCGATAAAAATCACCGCCAACCCGGCCGGCTCCATATAAAATGACCCGTTTTCCTTCTAACAGATTATAAAAAGGAAAAATATAACCTATACTCTGTATTTCTGGCAAAAATCCCATAAATCTTGTCGCTGTCAATGTTCTTGAACATATAAATTTCTCAAGCTGCCTTAGCAGCGAGTCTCTTAATTCATGCAACTCAAATTCGGATTTCAAACTATTATAAAAACAATCTAAATCCCTTAAAAAATGAGCGTTCGGTGCGTTCACCGCAGACGTACTTCGATACCGATAATTGTAAAAATTTTCCTTTGTTATTACAATTTCCTGGCAGTTCAACAAATACCGAAAAAGCAGTTCACGGTCTTCGCCGTAGCGGATCCTCGTATCAATGTTTTCTGCTACCGTTCTTAATAAATCCGTTTTATAAAACTTATTTATTAAATACGGAAGAACTCCATCCTCCATACGATCCTCAAACACGATCATATTCCGCAGGATATATTCAATCTCTTCTTTTGTTTTGTACACTCCTTCTTCAAAAGCGTCAAACCGCTGCAAATATCTTCCATCGGCTTTCTCACACCGACAGCCCGATGTCAGAAGGTCTGCGTTTTTCATATGTTCAAGAAAAAAGCCAATCATCTGCACATCGATTGTGTCATCCCCGTCCACAAAACAGAGAAACTCTCCCGCAGCCTCCTGGATACCTCTTTTCCTTGCCGCGGCCGCCCCCCCGTTTTCCTGATGAATCACCCGGATCCTCGTATCTTTTTTTGCATATCGATCGCAAAGTTCCAAAGAGCCGTCCGTAGAGCCATCGTCGATCAGTATAATTTCCAAAGCACCATATGTCTGATGCAATATACTTTCCAGGCACTCGCTCAAATATTCCTGCACGTTATAAACCGGAACCACGACGCTGACCTGTGTTTCCTTCATACAACTGTCTCCCTTACTCTGTCTATGAATGTCCCAGCAGATGTTCCACAATAAATTTTGCCGCCCGTTCGCTGGCAAGGCCGTCTTCGTGAACACCGTAAAAGTTCAGAAACTCTTTTACCCGATTTTTGTAGGCCTTTGAATCAAAAGCAAGGATTGCCTTCGCCACTTCATCGTTGCTTTCACAGATCTGAAACGGAAGCGCGTCATAGTCAAAAAGCAGCTCACGTTCCTGTCCTACATACTCTTTTTTATCCGGGGCGTACAGAAAGACCGGCCGGCCGATAAAGGCAGGCTCAAACATCAGGCTTGAATAGTCTGTGATTGTCAAATCCGCTGCAGCGACCAGCTCCTGGCTCTCAGGATAATCGCTTACATCTGTCACAAAAGGCGGCTTTTGCACCTTTACACTTTCCATCGCCACATATGGATGGATTCTGAGAAATATAACCCATTCTCCGCCGAATCGTTCTTTTAACGCCTGTTCCAGTCGGATAAAGTCCAGATCCACCGGCCTCATCTGTCCCATCACCGCTCCATTCCCCGCCGAACGAAAGGTCGGCGCATAGAGGGCAATCTTCTTATTCGGACAAATTTGATAAAAAGAACAGACCTTTTCCTTGATCCCCGTCTCAAACAGAATATCCGTTCTGCATGAGCCGACATAGATGCATTCTCCCTCAAAGTTAAATCCGCTGCGGCAGGATTTTTCGTCAAAAGAACTGCCCACAAATATATAGTCCATCGCCTCATTGTTATGAGCGTAGAGCTCCCGTATCGTTGGAATTGCCAAGTAATTCTCAAGATCCCAGTAAAACTTTTTAAGCGTTATGCTGGACCAGTGTTTTGTCTGAATATAAATCTGTTCCGGTCGTTTTTTGGCATATCCGGGAATCATATCTCCATAAATCCAGATATGGGCCGTTTCCAGTTCTTTGATATACTCTTTCCAGTTTCCCGCAAAAACAGTCCGGATGCCCGGCGGTTTTTCTTTGACCGGACTTTCAACCACCCATACGATATCCAGCTCAGGAGCAATTTCTGAAAGCTTCCTTGAAATCCGATTCCCATGGCTGCCGTAGCTGCCGATATAAACCAAAACTTTATTATATTCAACCGGATATTTTATGCACGCAAGCGCATATGCTTCCTCCTTGCATACGCCCTCTTTTTGGCAAGACACTTCCTCTTTCCGGGATTCATTCGCTTCCATAATCAGCAGAACATACAGATTTTCCAGCCCCAGCTGTTCCAGCTGACCGCAAATGTCCTCATAGTAACGTATGCTGGCGATTAAAATCACGGCCTTTTCAGCCTGAACGGCGTTCAATACTTCCGGTCCTTCAATCCGCAGCTCCCCATCCGCGCTTCCTTCTGCAATCCCAACGTAATCTTTTAAGACGCCTCCCCATTTCCGTTTGTCATTATCGACAATACCTCTCAGGCAAAAGGAAGCAGGGTATCGTTCCCAAAACAGGCCGGCTGCTTTACTCGCGCCAAAGATCCACAAATCCTTCCCATAAGCAGCCCTTTCAAATGCCTGCCAGGTTTGACCTCTCAGCTTCTTATTCTGTGTCACATGCATGTTCTGCTCGATTGCCTTATTGATTAAATCCATTTAATCCCTTCTTCTACGGTCAGTCCTCCGCACCCTGCGATTCCTTTCTTTTCACGGCCCGGGCCGTTATGAGAAACGGGAACTGCCTGTCATCGCAGGTAAAATCTTCTTCCCGCAGTTCTTCTTTGCACAGCCCATAGAGAAACGCCATTGCCACCCGTACATTTCCCCACGACCGTACTTCTACCTGTTCCTCTCCAAATACCTCGGCTAACAGACGGGCGATCGAACGTTCTGTAAAACTCCATTGCTCACCCCAGTTCTCATCGTGAAACTGGCTGAGCCCCTTAATCCCCGGCACGGTAATCAAAGCGGTGCCTCCCGGCCTCAATATCTCATATATATGACGCGCCGCGCTTGGCAGGTCATATATGTACTGCAAGGTCTGCGTACAAATCAGGCAGTCCACCATGTTTTCCCGAAGGCCTTCTCCGGTTTCAAAGTTTCCTTTGATGACATTTTTTCCGCCCCAGCCTTTTACATGAAGGATCCATGTTTCGCTTACCCGGCTGCCGCCGAACCGTCTTATATAATCATCCGATTCTATCTCCATAACGCTTCCCCGGATGTCTCCCGCATTTTCCTCCAGAAAACGCTCGATATAGACTCGGTCAACCGCCGTCCCCCTCTCGCTGCCAAATGTACGACTAAGCGGGTTGGCCTGAAAACAATCAAACGCTCCAAGTTCCGGATGCGTTTCTTTTATGAGCATTCTCACGATTTCCCGAAATTCTTTCTCCGAAGAAAATTTCCTGGCTGCCTGTCCTGGGGCGACATACGTCAGCTCCTCCTTTGCAACCTGAATCTGCCCGCCCCGGGAAAATAGAATTCGCTCATAGTCATAATAATACGGTTCCATCCCCATCCCCAGGATAATTCGGCTCTCGGGAACGCCCAGCTTTACCAGCTGCTGCCACATCTCGCAAAACCGGGCCGACATACATAGAATCGGATATTCCGGAAGCTGTCGCCAGGCTGAAGGTGGGTAAACGCTGCAGCCGTATTTTGGGCTGTATTCCTTTTCTTTTACCGCATTATCAAGAAACGCGGCTATTTCATATGCCTGCCCCTTATATTTCTTTTGAAAATACCGGCCTCTGCCAAATACGATTACTTTATTCATCCCGCACTTTATACCCTGGTAATGTGAATATTGTCTATGTGATTCTCTTGAAGCGTTGTAACCATATCTCGCACACAGCAGCTGGATACCAAAAAAGCCGCTTCGCGATATGTTTTCGCCGCCTCTTTCACGCTCAGGATCGGTATCCTTTGGATCTGTTTCCCGACCTGTCTTAAATCTCCGTCACAAAAAGCGCATACTCGAAAGCTCAGCCCTTTCTTCTTCAACTCTTCATACACCTGCTTCCCTGTTGCTCCGCAGCCATATATAACAATTCTCTCGTCCGCTTCCAGAAGCCTGTCGTCCTGAATTCGACCTATATACTTCACATCAAACCTCTTTCCATGTGCTGTCGATCTGTTGCTTAAAGCGGTCGATATCCCAATCTCTCACCGTTTTTCGCGGTATTTCATAAGGATTGTCCGTGTGTTTCCAGCATTTTTGTATCGTGGTCGCCGCCTTTTTGATCCCCAGCTCTCTGCAGATTTCCATGGTGTCCTGGTTATAATCCAATCGCGTCCCGAAAGGATAGGAAAAAACGGTCGGCGAAAAGCCAAGCCAATGGTCAATCGCTTTTATAGAGTTTTCAATCTCTTGCTTCTGCATTTCCCGTTCCATGGCCCCCAGCGACATGTGATGGACCGTATGCGCGCCAATGGTAATCCACTTTGACTGCGCCAATTGTTGCAACTGTGTGATGGTTGCACAGCGATGCGCTTCACGTCCGCTTTCAGACAATCCCGCCCACTCGCGAATCTGTCGAAACCACCGGTTTCGCACCTCCAAATCGGTATTCATCCGCAGAAGCCATCGTATGGTCTTTGCCAACTCAAAGCGTTTTTCATATGTATCGGTTTCCCAACTATAACCAAACAGCGGATCCTCCAATCTAAAAACAGACGGGTATTCCTCCGCGCAGGTAAAGAGACGGCCCAGCTCATCCCACCAAAATTCTCGTTTTGATCCTATATTCCCGCTTGCCACAAAAATAGTGGCCGGCACTTGATATTGTTCCAGAATCGGCAGCGCACAGGTACAGTTATCCGCATATCCGTCGTCAAACGTTACAACGACCGAAGGTTCATCCGCGTCTTCCCATGTATCCTCAAATCGAATGCAGCGATAGCGCTCCTTTATGTACTTCATCTGTTCCGCAAAATGTTGCGGTGAAACAGTCAAATGATACATAGAGTCTTTTTCATTGCTCACCCGGTGATACAGTAAACATAATACATTGCCCATACCTGTTCCTCATTTCCGATTTGGAAGGACACCGGGCAGCCGCTGTTTTAAAAGTGCAACCAGTTCCTGCCCACCTCTCATCTCTTGCGAATTATTCCAAGTCCCTGCGCCATGATGAATGGAAAGCGTTTTTTCGGAAAAGAAATCGCCTAGTCCGCTGGTTCCTCTCGGTGACATGACCTCCGGCGGATAAACCACTGCCCCGCGAATCTTTTGATATTCATTCAGGATGCGAAAACCATAGCGCTCAAAAATCGGATGCTGATAATAATAGCAGGGCACCCGGTTTTTCGTTCCGTCTGCATTCACAAAATGCCGATTATCATAGTAGTCTCTTAATTCTCGTATCAGCTCATTTCCGGCCGCCGCGCCAAAGCCCACGCCTATTCCGATCCGGTCTGCGCTGCCCATGCCAAAGAAAGCTTCGTCACACAAGAGGACATCCAGATTTTGAATCGTTTCCACATCCGTATCAAGATAAATACCTCCATACCGGTAAATAATATCCAGACGGGCATAATCCGGCACAAATCCCCAGGCCTTCTGCTCATATGCCTCTTTCATATACGGATTGACGGAAAAGTCATAGTTATTTTCATCCCAGCGCAAGATCTCATAATCCGGGTTATATTTCTTCCAGGAATCTATGCAGCGCTGCAGCGACTCTGGTACGGGATTTCCTCCCACCCAAAAATAGTGAATCTTTTTGGGTATCTTCAGCGCCCCCTTTGTAAAGTGGTATTCAGGAACCGCCTCTTTCGTATTCCGGATCATTGCATGGATATAACAATCCAGTCCCTCCAACTGTGGGATGCTATCCAGCTGACGGATTATCTGTGCCGCATAAAAACCTGGAACAACCAACAGGACAATATCCGACAACGATTGTCCTGCCAGCTCCTTAACAAATGTATCCACGCCGATGACCGGTATCTCTTGGTCAAAAAAGCGCTGTTTTCTTGACCACCGTTTTTCATTATTATCCAATACTGCTTCTACTTTTTTATTCCGGCAATAGATATCGATACAGTTTTCCGTCAGCTTGCCGGCTCCAAATATGTATAATTTCTTATTCTGAATTAAGTCCGTAAATTCTCTGGCCCCTGCATTTTGGATCCGAACCATAGTACCTGTCTCCTTTCATCTGTTTGTCCGTGTTCTCAGGACATCATGGGACACCCTTGTGGTGTTTCATCTGATTCATTTCCGCCAATAACCCTATTTCTTTGACAGAAAAACCATGATCCGTCAGAACCTTCTCCGTCAGCATTACTTCTTCGTCGTGCAATTTTTCCACCGGTACTTCCCCCGGATAAATATCGCACCGAACAGTCCGCTGATTAAAATAATATGCCGCCGCAATACGATGCCGCCCGTCGACAATCTCATATCTTGAATTGATTTGTATCCGGCGATCCTCCAAATATCCTGTTTTTTCCCAGCTGCGGATCAGTTCCAGAAACTTTTTCAGCCGTTCTCTCGCAGTATACTTTTCACAATGAATGGATTCCGCTCTCTCATACAGGCTGTATCCTAAATTATTTTTACCAAAATACTGCTCGATCACCAACCACCGTACCGCCAAGCGGTAGTCGTCCCGACAAGTCTGAACTATATTTTCTACCTCCACATCCACATCCCTCTTTAGAGGCCGGCCTAAAAACAGCTCATATAAAAACGGATGAATCCAGACATATTTTCGCATCCCCATTTGTTCCAGCGTACCGATCATCTTATCCTTTAATGCTTCATGAACCGCTACGCACACCATCACAGAATCCCCGAACGCTATATGCTCTATGCTATGCACCTGGATTCCTTCGATTACAGTCAAATCGGCAGGGACTTTTGAAACAGCAAAACTGACCACATTCTGCACAAGCCCGTTGTTTTTAAGCGCCTGAAAGAATTTCTTTCCCACATATCCTGTTCCATATATCACAATCCTACTGTCATGCAGGCGCTTTAGCAGTTCTTCTGCGCTGGTAATCTGTTCCATGTATGCTCCTTGCCCGCTGCCTTTATTCTGCTGCCGTCAATGGTAAGTGTAACGGAACTTCCTTCTTCTCTCACAGGTTTCGCCCCTGCCCCTCCAAAAACCGCTCCATCACCCCGGCCATCGCCGTCGACTCTTCGCAAGTCAGCTTAAACTCATTGCGCACGCTTCCGTTGATCCTTGCCAGGAAATCGCTGATTTCATATCGCAGCCCATCGCCCTTAAAGCTGTCGGAATACTTATCCACCTCGGAGGGATTCTCATAATGCACCTCAAAATACGCCGTTTTCCACCAGGGCGCCTCGACTACGATATAGCCGCCGGTCCCGGAGATCACCAGCCGTCCCTCGGATTTGACGCCCAGCCCGCACGCGGCCGTCGCCACGCCGCCCGGATAGCAAAAATGCGCCTTTGTAAAAAGGTCAAGACCGTTCTCCCCCGTGATCGTATCAAAGCGCACGTCCGTATATGCGGTTCCGAACAGCTTGAATATCGGCAGCATCACGTAACTTCCCAGCTCCGTAAAGCTTCCGCCAAACCGCAGATCGTTCATTTCCCGTGTCTCCGGTTTTTCCAGCTTGGTAAAGCAGGCGTCCACATTGCGCACGCTGCCGATCATCCCGCTGCAGGCAATTCCCAGCAATTTATTAAATCCCGGGCAGTAGGCCGTCTTGACCGCTTCAAACAAGACCCGGTTCTGCGCTTTGGCATACGCAAACAGCTCTTGGGCCTGCTCACGCCGCAGCACCATCGGCTTTTCGCACAGCACATGCTTTCCATGCGCCAGCGCAGAGCGGATATAGTCGTAATGTGTCTCATGCGGAGTGGCGATGTAAACCGCGTCCACCGCATCGTAAAATTCCTCGATGTCCCGATAGGCATCGATCCCCCATTGTTTGGCAAAGCGGGCCGCGCTCTCTAAGTGCGGATTGTACACGCCCTGCGTACTAACGCCGCTGACCAGCTTGGCCTCCGGAATAAACCGCTGGGCGATCCGCCCCGTTCCCAGGATGCCGAAGCGCTGGATATGCGTTTTCTGCGCCCGCAGCATCGTGCTTGAGATATTCTTCGTCCGTTCCAGATACACGACCTTGCAGTAATCCTTCAGATAATCAAAGCATCCGACCCAGTCTGAGCCGACCGTAAACACGTCGATCTGATATTTTTTAATATCGCGAAACTTCTGTCCGGCCGAAGCTTCTATAATAATCTCATCGGCAAAACCGGTTTTTCTCACGTTTTCAATCCGCGTCATCAAGGGATCGATGACGTTTAACTTGCCGCGGATCTGATCGTATTCCTCGGTCGTGACCCCTACGATCAGATAATCCCCCAGCTGCTTGGCTCTTTTTAAAAGACGGTAATGTCCCTCGTGGAAGAGATCAAACGTGCCATATGTAATCACCTTTATCATCTGGCCTGTCCCCCTTTCTGTCTGCCCGCCTTCTCAGGGCACAACGATACCATATATTCGTTTTTGACAAGCCGCAGCCTCGTTACCGGATGCGTCTTTCTTTCTTTTTCCGGCGGCAGTTCCATATAGCTGCCAAACTTAAATCTTAAATACGCGTCATAATCCCGAATCCCCTGCAGGGAAATCCCCTCAAACCGGTACGCCCGGCTGTCCTGATACCACTCCCTGCGGTAGCCGTACTGCCGGTTCGGCGTCGGGAAGGTCAGGATACGCACCCAGCCGGTCTCCTTTTGGTTCCCGCGGCGCATGAACCGATAGTAATGCCGATACACGGCCTTTAAAGGAATCCGCGAAAGCACACCGTACAGGCCGCGCAGGAACAGGCTTTTCTCCGCTTTTTTACCCGCTTCGGCCCACAAAAGCTTGCGGAGACAAAAGCAGTGCAGATTGTGCCATACCCGGGCCGGGTAAAAGTCCGGAACCGAATCCAGCGGAAAAATATCGATAAAAATCCCCTGCGAATACGGCATATGTTCCTGGTGCTCTCTGGTAAACACGGTGCCCTTTCGCCGGAGTTTGCCGTAGCCCCACCGGTAGCCGCGGGTCGTCCGATTGTCCTGAAAATAAAACCGCTCCCGATCGAGTTCCGTCTGGCATGCCCTGCGGAATTTTTCGTATTCCGGCCGCAAAAGCGCCACATCGGCATCGTCGTCCCAGGGGATGTACCCGCCATGCCGTACCGCGCCCAGCAGCGTGCCGGCAATAATCGTATAATGAATCCCGCATTTGCGGCAGATCCGATCCACTTCGGCAAGAAGTTCCAGCTGAATCAGCTGCACGCTGCGCAGTGTTGTCTCGGACAGGGCAATCGCCATCGCTTCCGCCTTCCTTTCTTCTATTATAAAATAAGATATATATACTTCAAAATCAAAAAAATAAAAATCGCCGCGGCAGTCCGTTTGGGCGTTCGCCGATTCCTGCAGGGCTTATCAAAGCCACTCTTTCCATTCTATATATCGGCGTCTCCCCTAAAAACATAACCTTTTACCGCTCCTTGCTATTTTTGCCATTTGCCGCTGCCGCGCGCCGGTCTGCGTATTGTCCGCACGAAAAATCTCGTTCTCGCGCATTTTTTGATTGAAAAATCTTCGCGTATCGTATACAATGTTACTAAAGGCAAATCAAAGTGAGCGGGCCCCTCGCTTATACTTTAAGAATTTTTGTCGATAAATTTTAATAGGGTTATTTTGAGTACACAAAAAAACGAATGAAGGCGGTGTTATATAATGGATAATGGTATGGAAGCCATGCTCGAAACCTACCTTTACGAGACCAACTCTCTGTTAGACGCATTGGATGAGTTGTTGGTAAACGATGAGAAAATCGGCGATTTCTCGTCGGACGATGTAAATGAGATTTTCCGGAGTATGCACACCATCAAGGGCTCCTCTGCCATGATGGAATTTAACTCACTCTCGACGATCGCCCATCATATTGAGGACTTGTTCTTCTATATCCGGGATAAGGGCATCGAGTCTCTGGACCCTGAGCACAAGAAGGAGCTGTTTAACCTGATGTTCCGTTCAGGGGATTATCTGCGCAGCGAGGTGCAGAAGGTAGAAAACGGCACTCCTCTGTCCGAGGACCAGGAGATCAATTCCTTTGCCAATGAAATTAACGCGTTCTTAAAGAAGATCAGTAACGTGCAGGAGGAGCCTGCACCCGCTGCTGCACAGGCAGACGGCGGCGCAGAGGCGGCTTCCGGTTTGCCGAACGATCCCGATGCCGCCTACTTCATACATATCTTTATGGACGAAGGACAGGGCATGGAGAACCTGTACGCCTTTATGATTATCAATTCGCTCCAGGAGGATCAGTTTACCTTCCGTTATTATCCGGAGGATGTGGAGACGAATCCGGATACCAGCGCAGAAATCGTTGAAAACGGCTTTTTCCTGGCATTTGATTCACAGGAGATGGCGACCCAGGCCGAGGATTCCATCAAGGCCCAGGCCCATATTCGTTCCTATGAACTGATTGAAAATCCCGGAAAGAAGGCCGCGGCTCCCAGCGCTCCGGCTCCGGCCGCCCAGGCCAGCGAACCGGCTCCCGCCAAGCCTGCCGAGGCTCCGAGTCCTGCGCCGGCCGCTCCCGCCAAACCGGCCGCTCCCGCCGCTTCGCCGGCGGCTAAGACGCATGCGCCGGTGAAGCAGAGCTTGATCAGTGTAAACGTAGCCAAACTCGACAGCCTTTTGGATATCGTAGGCGAACTTGTTATTACCGAGTCCATGGTTACCTCCGCTCCTGAATTAAATCAGCTTTCCCGCGACAGCTTTGACAACTTTATGAAATCCGCCCGTCAGCTGCGCAAGCTGACCGACGATCTACAGGATATTGCAATGTCTCTGCGAATGGTTCCGATCTCCGGCGTATTCCAGAAGATGAACCGGATCGTCCGCGATATGAAGCAGAAATTAAATAAAGATGTCCGTCTGATCCTCGAAGGTGAAAACACCGAGATGGATAAAAATATCGTAGACAGCATCCAGGATCCGATCATGCACATTGTCCGTAACAGCATGGACCATGGCATCGAAGAAACGGCGGAGGAACGTATTCGCGCCGGCAAAGATCCGCAGGGGACGCTGATCCTCTCCGCGACCCACACGAGCAACGAAGTGGTAATCTCGGTCGTGGACGACGGCTACGGCATGGATCCGGCCAAACTTCTGGCCAAGGCGGCAGACAAGGGCCTTTTGACCAAACCGGCCAGCGAATATACCAAAAAGGAAGCCCTGGGCCTGATTATGCTGCCCGGCTTCTCCACCAACAAGACCGTTACGGAGTTCTCCGGCCGCGGCGTCGGTATGGACGTCGTAAAGAAAAACATTGAGTCCGTGGGCGGAACCTTTGCCTTAGACAGCGATCTCGGCGTGGGAACCACGGTTACGCTGCGTATTCCCCTGACACTGGCAATTATGGACGGCATGAAGGTGACGGTCGGAAAATCGATCTTTACAATCGCCATTGCCAATATCCGTCAGTCCTTTAAAGTTACGTCGGATCAGATTATCTACGACGATTACGGCAATGAAATGGTGGAGCGTATGGGCTGCTTCTACCCGATCATCCGTCTGCACCGCTTCTACAGCCTGGAAACGGAAGTGACCAATTTAGAAGAAGGTATTTTGCTGTGGGTTGAGACAACCGATCAGTCCTACTGCATTTTCGTAGACCAGCTGATCGGCGAGCAGCAGGTAGTCGTGAAGCCGTTCCCGACCTATCTCAATTCGTTCGACCTGAAAAACTTCGGCATCAGCGGCTGTACGATTTTGGGCGACGGCAGCATCAGTATCATCCTTGATGTACAGGCGCTCCAAAGCGCTGCGATCGACGAGAAATAACAGGAGGGAAAAGCTATGTCAGAGCAAACAGCAAATACGATGGACTATGAGCTTGGGGGAGAAGGAATCCAGGAAGAAGCAACGACGGAGCGTTGTCTCTCTTTCCAGGTAGACGACCTGATCCTGTTCCTCAGCACGGATTACGTAGTGGAAATCGTCAATGACTACCCGATCACGCCGCTGCCGATGGTTCCGTCTTTTATTCGGGGCATGATCAATCTGCGCGGCCAGATCCTTCCGGTTCTGGATATGCGTCTGTGCATGGATAAACCGCCGGCTGATTATAATGGTAAGACCTGCATTCTGCGGCTGAATATTGATTCGGTTCCCTTGTGTATCATTGTGGATACCGTATGCCAGGTACTGGACGTCGATATGCAGAGCGTGCGTCCGATTCCGGTAAAACGGCAGCAAAAGCTGTTAAATGGTATGATTGACTTAGGGGAGGGCAACGTGATTATGTCCTTTGACTGCAACGTCCTGCTTGAAAAGCGGTATTAAACCGCTTTTCTTCCCTATTTAAAGATAAAAAGAAGGAGCAGTGAGTAGCTATGCTGAATTTGAGTGATGCTGATTTTCAGCGTTTATACACTTATATACAGTCGCATTACGGAATTGATTTAAGCAAGAAAAAAAATCTGATTGTCAGCCGTTTGTCCAACACATTGGCATCCGAGGGCTATAAGGACTTTTCCTCCTACGTAAACGATATCGTTTCCGGCAAGGATAAAGAGCGCACGATCACCATGCTGAATAAGCTGACGACGAACTATACCTACTTCCTGCGGGAGATCGAGCATTTTGAATTCATGGAGAAAACCGTGCTCCCGGCGCTGGCTCAGAAACATCAAAAGGATCACTCGCTTTCCATTTGGAGTGCCGGCTGCTCTTCCGGTGAAGAACCTTATACCATTTCCATGTATTTGAGGGAATATTTCGGCGCCAAAGGAGGGGCTGCCTGGGATACCAGGATTCTGGCTACCGATATTTCGCAGAACATCCTCAACAGCGCGATCCATCCCTCTTACCAGGAGGAGGCTTTGTCAAAACTGCCGGCAGCCTGGAAGCATAAATACTTTACCAAAAAACCGGACGGATCTTATACGGTTTCTCAGGAGATTCGAAACAACGTTATCTTTAAGACCTTTAACCTGATGGATCCGATTCAGTTCCGCAGACAGTTTGACCTGATCTTCTGCCGGAATGTTATGATTTATTTTGACCAGCCAACCAAAGACGCTCTCGTGCGCCGCTTCTACAACGCGACCGTTCCCGGGGGGTATCTTTTCATCGGCCATTCGGAGGGACTTAACAAGGCAACCTGTCCGTACAAATATCTGCTGCCTGCCATATACCAAAAAGCGTGACAGGCTTCCTGTGAGAGGGCAAATGCTATATGAATAAAATTAAAGTAATGGTCGTAGACGACTCAATCATGTTCCGGACGTTTCTGATCAGCAATTTATCCAAAGATCCGCGTTTTGAAGTAGTAGGTTTTGCCGTCAATGCGATGGATGCTATGAACAAGCTGCCGCTTTACAAACCGGATGTCATGACGCTGGATATTGAAATGCCCGGCATGACCGGCCTGGAGTTTTTAAAAGAACTGCTTCCGAAGCATCCGATTCCGGTCGTCTTAGTCTCCTCTTTGAATGTCAGGGTCTTTGATGCCCTGGCGGCCGGCGCCATTGACTTTGTGCGCAAGCCTGACGATGAAAACCACATCCGCAAGGATGAGTTTATCGCGACACTGATAAACAAAGTTGTAATCGCTTCTCACTCCCGAGTCCGTCTCCCTACCGCGGAGGGATTCATCATCGCGGACGGTGCTGTCACCAGGAAAACGACGACCTCAGCGGCCGGGGCTTTTGCCCGTCGGCCGGTCACACCGGGGGCCGCTTCGGCTGGTTCTATGGCAAATGCAGCCCATGCAGGTAAACAGACAGGCGCTCTTTCAACGGCCGGCGTTCATATCTCCGACGATATGGTTCTGGCGATTGGCGCTTCTACCGGCGGTACGGAAGCGATCCTGGCTGTCATGCAGCAGTTTCCGGCCCAGATGCCCGCTATTGTCATCACACAGCATATGCCGGCCGGCTTTACCGCTATGTATGCCGAACGTCTGAACCGTCTCTGCAAGATGGAGGTACGGGAAGCAAAGCATGGAGACCGGGTCTGCCCGGGTCTGGCATTGTTGGCGCCGGGCGGTATTCAGATGCGTCTGGTACGTATGGGCACCGGCTATTCTGTCAGCTGTGTCGGCTCTGAAAAAGTAAGCGGCCACTGCCCTTCTGTCGATGTACTCTTTGATTCGGTTGCCAGCGTGGCCCGCGATAAAGCGATTGGCGTTATTCTCACGGGCATGGGGGCCGATGGCGCGGCCGGACTTCTGCGGATGCGTAAGAACGGCGCTTATACGGTTGGCCAGGACAAAGAGACCTGCGTTGTCTACGGGATGCCTATGGAAGCCTACAAGATCGGCGCCGTATGCACACAAGCGCCTTTACAGGCTATTCCGTCCGCGGTCATCTCGCGGCTTCGTACCGGAAAGTAAGCAATTGACTTCCATGAGCCTTGTAAGGATTACGAAGGATTTATGAAGAAAAGAAATAGTTGGAACGATCAAAAAACAAAAAACAAAGCTCCCGAGCAATGGCTCGGGAGCCGTTTGGTTCATACATTGCTGATCGGCGGCTGCTGTGTCGCCGCCGCTACTTCCTTTTTATGCCTGACACTCTATATTTTCTCAGCTCCTTTAGCAGACGCGAGTCAGAGTATCCAGGAATTGGTAGGGATGCCATCCTCCATAGAGGAATCTACCGGCCCGCCGCAGACGGAACCATCTGATCCTCCGGAATCCTCCGAAGCCGAAGAAGAAAGTTCTTTTGAATCAGCGCCGGAAAGTATCAGTCCTCCTCCTTCGGAGGCCGCCCCAACTGAGCCGGAGGTCCCGATGCTGGTCTATTCCAATGAACAAGGCAACATCAACGGGATCGGAGAACAACAAGAGCGGGATTTAACCAACGACGACTACTTGGTCATGCTTGACACCGCAATGGGAACCATGTTGTATTACAATCAGGGAGACGATCGCTGGGGTGATTATCTATACGGCGGCGTTGATCCCATACGACACTATGGCTGTGGCCCTACGGTAGCTGCTATGCTGGTGAATGCCTTTACCAACGAAGCGGTTACACCGAAAGAAATGGCGGACTGGTGTTCGGAAAATCGCTGTCATGCTCCGCAAAGCGGCTCGTATCACTCTATTTTCAATAAAACTCTGCCGGCATTTGGCCTGCAGGTAGAAAGCGCTGCCGGCGCGGACTACGACACGGCCGCGGAACTTCTGCGTTCCGGTCATGTGCTGGTCGCCCTGATGGGAAAAGGTGAGTTTACCAACGGCGGGCATTTTATTATCATTACGAATATACTTGACAACGGAAACGTCTCTATCGCCGATTGCAACAGTCTCGCAAACACTACGATGGAATGGGATTTAAATCAAGTGCTCGATGAATTAAGCCGCGCCAGGGACAGCGGATCGCCGTTGTGGGCCGTCAGCTTTCCGTCTGAAAATGAAAACGAATAATATAAAAAGTCCCTGCAACTTTTCCCAAAATGGAAGGTTGCAGGGACTTTTATACTTGTAGTTCTTCTTTTTGCATATCTAGGCAAGTTTTATCCTGGTATAATCCCGCCTATTTTATTACTCATGTATCAACTTTTCTTCTTTTTGCATATCTGAGCAAGTTTTATCCTGGTATAAGCCCGCCTATTTTATTACTCATGTATCAACTTTTCTTCTTTTTGCATATCTGGGCAAGTTTTATCTTGGTATAAGCTCGCCTATTTTATTACTTATGTATCAACTTTTCTTCTTTTTGCGGAACAGTTTTTAGAAGTCGATGGACTTTTTCAGCTGGAATTTCTGCAGCAAATTACGCAGTACCTGTGCCTGGCTGGAGAGCTCTTCACTGGCAGCCGCACTCTCTTCGGAGGTAGCCGAGTTGCTCTGAACTACGCTGGAAATCTGCGAAATACCTACGCTGATGCCGTCGATCGCCCCTGCCTGCTCGGTCGAAGCCTGAGAGATCTGATGGACTTGCTCAATCACCTTCTGCGCTCCCTCAACAACCGTGCTCAGCGCTTCCTGCGTCGAAACGGTCAGTTCTACGCCGTTTGCTACGGCACTCAAGGTCTTTTCGATCAGCTCGGAGGTACTCTTAGCAGCATCCCCGCTCTTGGCCGCCAGGTTGCGTACCTCGTCGGCTACTACCGCAAAGCCCTTGCCGGCCGTGCCGGCACGCGCCGCTTCTACCGCCGCGTTCAGCGCTAAAATATTGGTCTGGAACGCAATGTCCTCGATCGTCTTAATAATATGGCCGATCTCATTGGAACAGCCGCTGATTTCATTCATGGCCTGCGCCATCTCATGCATCTGCTCGTTGCACTTCTCGATCTGTCTGTGTACTTCGTCGATCTGCACGCTGGTCTCGTTTGCGCTCTTCGCGCTTCCGTTGATCTGCGCTGAAACCTGCTCGATGGTATTTACAAGCGTATCTACTTCGTTCGCCTGCTCGGTAGCACCCTGCGCAAGGGCCTGCGCACCGCTGGAAACATGCTCGGCGCCGTTGCCCACCTCAACCGCTACCAGCTGAATCTGAGACATCGTGTCATTAAGCTGCTGCAGGATTACGTCCGTAGAATTCTGAATCTGCACAAAGTCTCCGATGTAGTTCAGCTGCGGATCCCGCATCAGATTGCCCTGGGAAATCGCATCCAGGTTCTCGGAGATATCCGATATGTACAGCGACAGCGTTTTGGCCGCCTGGTTCAGGCTCTGCGCCAGCAGGCCGATTTCATCCTTATTATTAACCTTAATTTCAAAGTCCAGGTGTCCCTGTGAAAGCTTCTGGCTATCCGTGGTAATCACTTCAATCGGGGCCACGATGGAAGCCATGACGTAGCGGATCAGCATGATGCTGGCAATGATGATAATCAATACCGACACAACCGCTACGATAATGGAAATGTTAATTGCCATATTGAGCTGGGCCTGGTTGTGGCTTACCTCGTTCTTGCTGAGAGTGACCACTTCATCCAGCAGCGATACCAGACTGCTTACGTTCTTTTTGGTCTGGTTTAAGTACATATCCTGCGCACTTTCCAGATCTGCATCCTTCAGTGAAAGAATCTCGGTCGCCGATTTGTGAATCTCCTGATGAATCGGGATCATCTGATCCATCAAGCTGCCCAGCTCCGTATCAATGGTGCTACGGTCGGTATTATACAGCCACTTTCCTAAATCGCAGGCCGTATAGTCCGTGCTGCCGGTAAAGTCCGTGCCGAGACTAAGTGCAGAGCTTAAATTCTCAATCCAGCTGAAATGTGCTTTCTCTGCCGACAGTGCAAGCGTAAGGATATTCGTTGCCTCATCCGTAGAGCTGCTGTAGCCGCTTACCAGTTTCAGTCCCGTAACCGTGGAAACACCGCTGATAACGATTGCAACAAAGATAATCGCTACTCGTACCCATATTGCTTTCTTAATTGATTTTTCCATAACTTCTGCCCTCTTCTTTTTGTTCTAGGGAGTATGCCCGGATCGGGTATCTCTCGCATGCTCTTTATATTATACTGGAAAGTACGATGTTTTTCAACTATTTTATTACATAATTTGTAATAATTCGTCGCTCGCTCTGTCCTCCCTGGCAGTCAATGCCTTAAGCCCTTTATCAATGCCATTATATTCTGGAATTTCTCATTATCCAGAGCATTTAAATCCTCCTCGATCTCCCGGTATTCGGCTGGATGGCTGTTGTGGTCGTCGAAAAATTCCGATGGTGTGACACCCAGGTATTCGCAGATATAAAAGAACACCTGCATGGACGGAAAGCCTTTCTTATTTTCCAATGCGTTGATGTATCCCGCATTCTGCCCGATTGACAGACTCATATCCCGCGCCGACACCCCCTTCGCCGATCTTAGCTTCACCAGCCGTTCGTAAAACAATTCTTCAAACATTCTATGTCTCACCTGCCCTTCTGTATGATTGTACCCTACATAAGAGCTAATAATATCTGCTTAAAAACTACTCTTCAATCATCGTATCCGATTGAAGCAGATATCGTGTGAAAAAAAAATGCTTGATCACGATAGCCGTATTTTCCGCCTGCGAACAGCTGGAAAAATACGGTCCGTTATGATAAAATGCAAGCAGGGAAAACAGCGGTCACGCACTGCATGACAGATGAAAAGGTGGTTGTATGGCAAACTATTTTGATACATCGCACAATACGGACAATCCCAGCCTGCAGGGAAGTATCCTGCGGGGTATTTCAGGCGGGCTTGCCGGAATGTTTGTCTGCACTTTAGCGCTGTTTTTGTGCTGTCTGTGCCAGGCCGGACAACTCACCATTACGCTCCAGCTTTTTGTGGGGCTGGCGATCGGAGGGTTTTACCGCCTGTTCCGCGGACGGCGTTCCAAAACTGCGGCCTATGTCATTGTGGGGATCTGCACCGCGCTGACCTGCGTGCTCTGGATCGTGATCTTTGCTCTGCTATCGGTTGTTGTCTCTCAGAAATCCGTCGATTGGGAGCGGCTGTGGAGAAGCGTCTACGATCTGCTGCCGCTGTGCGCCGGCATCGGCCTGTTCGGATTTATCGTTACCCGCCGAAGCCTGCTGGCATATGCGGACTGGAAAAAAGTCCCCTGGCATATCGCATACGCCTATGCCGGCGGCGCTTCCTACAACCTGCTCCTGCAGACCCTTCCCGCAGCAGCCCCGCCCGCCTGCTTTGCCGTACACAGCCGCTTTGCGCCGGGTACAGGTATTATAATAGAAGGAAGCGATATCCGCCAACGCCGTCGAATCCGCAAAGATCGTGTGTTTTCCGTCGATGATATTGCCGGCGTGGTGCTGGGACCATCCGGCGGATGTAATGTCCTGTATGACAAAAATTACCAGGTACTGGCTAAATTCGCAGGAAGCATGGAACACGCGGACTTGTTGTTTGCCTGGCTGATCCAACGGAATATTCCCATGGACAGGGTCCCCGCCGGCTGGCGTTCTCCGGATTCGGCCGGGCCGCAGCGTTTTCAGTGACGGAGGTTTCTTCGATTTCCCGAAATGCAGGCCGGATTACCATCTCCTTCTCTGCTCTTTGGCCTCTTGATTATGTACCATTTACGTGTCATTTATCTTTCCTGTTTTTTGTAGTACAGCTCGGTCAGCTTCTCCTGCAAAGTAAGGCCCTGCTGATAAAAACCCCTCAGCTGGCCGGCACTAAACTCCTGCTTAATTGTATCGTCTGCATAACGATTGGCATCCTCCGGCGTAATCCCGCTAAACCATTTACACTCCACAAAATTATTACTGCAGTAATTCGTTTCGTAATACCCGTTGGTATATGTCATCAGCTCTAGGCCGCTGTCCACAGCGTCCGCCCGGATATAGAGCCGGACCGCCATGTCGTAATATCCGTTGGCCCCCGGTTCGGCAGTGTTCTCCAAAAGAGGGACGCTGTCCATGTCCCTTTTGTACATTTGCAGGCGGATTGTTTTCAGGGCTTCTGTGTATTCCCTTTGCGGATGCAGAACCAGCACGGATTGCTGCCTCACGGTCTCGAAAATATACTGGTCAAAGCCATAATAAAAGCAATATCTTCCACCATCCTGATCTGTCAGCACCAGAACCGGACCGGCGGATTCCCAATAATAGTGCATAAGCCCTTCATCGCCGGGCGTTTCCGTAAAACGCGGCAGCACGGATACCTGATACCCCCAGCTCTCAATTTCCTCCTGATAATCCGGAAGTTCTTCAATGACAGCCTGAATGACGGCGTATTCGGTTATCCGCTGGTTTCGCTGACAGGCAAGCAATACCATTGTCAACAGAACTGCTGTTAAAATAGAAGCAATTCGTTTGGATACCCGGCAGACCAAACATGACTTTCGTTTACAGTATTCTGTGCTGTCACGCACACCTGTTTGTGAGGTATACATAACGTGCATTCCTACTCTCCATTTCCTCCGCAAACTTTTGCGCATTGCCGCCGGTCCCGCTGTAATAAATGTTTACGACTATGCTCATGCCTGTATTCCTCCTGCTGTTCTTGCTTTTGTTGTTTCATTCCTAATCATGCCGCGCCGATCCGGGCAATTGTTATCCGGATCGATCCGCTTCAAAGGGCGCATTTGCTATGGCCCAATAAGTCCACTTCTCTGCTGGAGCAGTCCCCAATCCAAATAAACCGTACAATGCCTCCTTTTTCCGGCTGTTGCCGGGAGACAAGCTTATAGCGTCTCATCTCCTTCTCTTCTGCAAATAATCTTTGTTTTTGCCGGGTCTACCTTGTCTTTTTCAACGATCAGCTCGGCGATACGATCTGCCCGGATTACCCCGCCGCAAGGGTTCAGTACACTGTCAATCTTCCCGCTAACCTCCACGTCCACGGTAGAATACTCAAAAGCCAGGGTGGTATTCAAAAGCTTGCAGTTCTTCATCACCAGGTTATCAATGTAGCACATCCCCTGGAGACTCTCGATAGTACAGTTAATCAGTGTCAGGTTCTTGGCATTCCAGCCCAGATATTCCCCGGAAATAAAGGAATCGTACACGGTCACGTTTTCGCTGTTCCAGAAGGCATCCTTAGACAGCATCCGGGCATTGTGAATCTCCATATTTTTTACCCCGTCAAAGGAGTAATTGCCCACCAGCTGGAAATCCCGCAGTGCCAGATTCTGGCTGTTCATGGCAAAATAATCGCCTTTGGCCGTTACATGCTCCAGCACCACGTCCTCACAGTTCCAGAGCGTTTCAGCCGCATTTGCAAAGTTTACGTTTTTCAAATTTACGCCCCGACAGCGGCGGAAGTTCTTAGGGGCCTCAATCACCGCGTCCTCCACCGTGATATTATTCGTGTACCATACGCCTGCACGGGCCATTTCAAACCAGGTACAGTTCCTTGCCGTGATATTTTTGGCATACCAGAAAGGATACTTCCATTTAAACATACAGCCCTCCAGCTCAATGTCATGGCTCTCCTTCAGCGGCGATTCCCCATCTGCAAAGATGCTGTCATAGATTTTCAGATCCGCTCCCTGAAACAATGCTCTTTCTCCTGTTAAATACTCCTGTCTGATTTCTTTTTGCTTCATGATTTTTCCTCCTGATACTCTGAATTTTCATTGTCAGCACAATGCGGGCATCGCCGTCCGCCGCTTCCGGTTATTCGTTGGAAGAATCCTTTTCCTCCTTATGATCCATAGCTTTCCTTCCTGTTCAGATTAGCACGGCAGGATAAAAGAATTCGCAAAAATTTCTAAACAATTTCTAAATTAAACTTTTTCCAAAGGCTTTTTGCAGAATCTTTATACCTGTCTCCCCATTTCCTGGGCTTTCTCCAAGGCACTATCTTGCAGGCGCACTTTTTCTACCTCATGTCCCGCTTCTCTGGCGCCGTTCACAAAGGCATCTGCCAGCAGATCCGAATTGCTGTTTGTCCTTAAACTGGTTGAAATCACTAATACTTTCTTACTCATTTTTTCTCTTTCTTGCCGGTTTTCCCTGAATCTGATAGATTAGGTAATCCAGGCAGGAAATCCTTCTTTCCTCCGCGTGTACCCTGTCTAACAGATATTCCCTCTGATGCTCCAAAATTTCCAGCTGCTTTGCCTGATGCCCTTTGTCAAGCCATCTCAGAAAATCCTGGATCATTTCGGTCTCACATCCGGCATCCTCCAGATTCTGTATGATGGCTACCCTGTTTCCTATGGATATCACTTCTGCATCCCCCTCACATTTTTGATGGCTTTCGCGGGCAACGGCGCTGTGTCCCGGCGGCGTATACTTAGCGTGGACCGACAGGACCAGAATAGAATGAAGGCTCAAACCGGCATGCTTGCAGAGATGCAGCGCAGTGCTTATTATGTAGTTCTTATATTGCCGTTCTTGTATTGCTGTTCTTGTACTGCCGTTCTTGCATATATTGGCGGCTGCCTCGAAAGTCTGTAACTAGATAGTTTGCTGTGGTGTCGCTGATTTAACTATAAATCCATAAGCGAAAAATAGCAAATATTTATATATAATACGTTTTCATAGTTGAAGCCTATTGATATTTGTGTTAGACTTTTTATAGATTCTGTATTTGTTGGTTTTACCGAAGCATGTAGGTGTCTCAAAAAGTATATAGCATCTTTGGATGCGGCAGGCAGGAAAACCTTATAAACATTCTTGAATGCCTAAAAAAGCAGGGCAAAAGGAGGACATGTGGAAATACGGGTACTTCAATACTTTCTTACTGTTGCAAGAGAACAGAGCATTGTACGGGCTGCCGAGTCCCTTCATCTCTCACAGCCGACTCTTTCCACTCAGATCAAAAACATGGAGGAGGAACTAGGCAAACAGCTGCTGATTCGCGGCACAAAAGGTTCCCGCAAGGTTACTTTGACGGAAGAAGGAAGGATTCTTAGGAGAAGAGCGGAGGAAATTCTGGATTTGGTCAAGAAAACGGAACATGAGATTACCTGTTCCGACAATGTGGTAATCGGGGATGTCTATATCGGCGCCGGAGAAACGGACGGAATGCGTCTGCTGGCAAAAGCCGCCGGAAACTTAAAAAAACTTTATCCGGGGATCCATTACCATATTTCCAGCGGCAATGCTGTCTTTGTCAAGGAACAATTGGATAAGGGGCTGATTGATTTCGGAATGATATTCGCAGTACCGGATACAAACAAATATGAGACGTTAAAACTCCCGTCAAAGGATATCTGGGGTGTCTTAATGCGAAAAGACTCTCCTCTGGCCGAAAAGGATTCTATCTCCCCGGAAGATCTGTGGGATCAGCCATTACTGATATCACAACAGGAAACAGAGGGCGGGAGAATCTCCCGGTGGATGAAACGCAGGCTGTCGGAACTGGATATCATTATGACTTATAATCTGCTGTTCAATGCGTCCCTGCTTGTCGAAGAAGGATTGGGATATGCCATTTGTTTTGACAGGATTATCAATACCTCCGGCGACAGTAAGCTTTGTTTCCGCCCTCTGGCACCCACAATCGAAATTGAGATGTATATGATCTGGAAAAAATATCAGGTGTTTTCTAAAGCTGCTGAGAAGTTTTTGAGGATGATGCAGAGGGAGGTTGTTATTGATTGAAAATTATGTATATCATCTGTCAATAATAAATATTTTTGTAAATTTTTGTTTAGTACAGGATGGCCAGATCAATAAAACGTGTATTCGTGCATGTTTCCATTTATAGTGCAGCTTGTATGGACTTCTTTAGATCTAAAGCTGCGATCGATATTCCATATTTCTCCCTGTATTTATTTTTCAACTCGTAATACCCATGGTCATAACTCCAACATTGAACCGAATATAACCTTTTAGTTTTAATCGCCGTCTTAATCCCTCTGTGGAGACAAAAATCAGAACTTTATCTCCCGTATCAATATTCCATTCAGTGCTTTATATATGAAGCTGTCGCCATCTATGAGGAACAATCTTTTATATTCCTTCATTATTTTTATAAATATCCTTTCCGCATAATAACCGTCTTTTTTTACACTTCTTTCAGTGCAATTTCTAATAGTTCTGTTGCTACATGAGCCGACCGGATTCTCATCAAATTGTCCCATGCATCTTCTTTGCCAAGGAGATTCATTCCTCCATGCCAGACAAGCTCATCATCCAGAACAGCAAAATGTTCGGCCACCTCTTCCCTTGCGATAACATGAATTCCTTTTTCCTGCATGATTTCAATAAGTCTTTGACAAAATTCCGGACTGCCATAGGCAATGTTCTGCGGTTCTGTTGTTATAACCGTAACCTTACAGCCTGCCTCCTGCCTTGCTTTCACAAGGTATATGAACCGTTCTATCTTGTCCCCAGTAATCTGCGGACTTGATACAATGATCTGCTTTTCCGATTCTACAATATCCTGTTCAAATACATCCATATAACTGCCGCTGTCATAAATCGCATTTACATTCTGTTTTTCCGGAATACCGTTTATAATCACTTCAAAGCCAGTTCTCTTGTAGGTACGAAGTCTCTTGATATACATATTATCAAAAACCCGGATATGGGAATCAATATAGTCATAGACAATCACGTCCTTCTTTCCCTCATAATCGCGGTTCAATCTGCCAATATACTGTTCCAGCCTTCCGGCGAATGATACTGGCGCCGCCAACATAAGAGTATCTAGTCTTGGATAATCGAATCCTTCGCCAATTTTCTGTCCTGTTGCCACCAAAATCAGGCTCTCATCCTTTGAGACCGCCCTCAGACACTGCCTTATGGATGAATTTTCTCTATCGCTGTTATCTCCATAAAACAGAAACACATGATCTGCATCCTTTTGTAGATTCTCATACAAATACTTCGCCTGTTCTTTAAGTCTGGTTAGTATAACCGGAGTCCTTCCCTTCTTAACGCAAGCCCTGGTATCTTCAAGAATCATATCATTTCTCACCACACTATCGCTGAGCAGAGAATATGCCTCCATAATATTTTCCTTGTTCACTCTGGTATCAAACACCCTTGTATACCTCGGATATACATAATGACCAATGCCCTGCTCCTTAGCACGCTCTTTTGCGGAATAGCTATAGCGTACCGAACCAAGAAGCATATGGATGATCTTTTCAAGATGATCTCCTCGCTTCGGCGTCGCTGTAACGCCATAAACGTATCTGGCATTTATTTTTTGTAAAACGTCCACCGCGGTTGCAGAACCTGCATGATGACATTCATCCATAATGACCATTCCATAGGAGTTGATTCGTTTATCAAATTTCCCTTTGCTGAATATAGAGCCGACCATAGCCACATCAATAATTCCAGTGAGAGTATTCTTATTTCCATGTAAAATCCCAATCACGCTGTCTCGTCGTTTCACACGCCCTGTTTTGGTTTTATAGAAGGGAGGTTCTTCATCTACAACCAAAAACTTATTCAATTCTTCCACCCACTGCTCCAGCAAATCCTTACTTTGAAGCAAAATGAGAGTATTCACCTTTCTTTCCGATATGAGATAACTGCACACCACCGTTTTTCCGAATGCAGTAGCCGCACTTAAAACACCGTGGTCAAACGCAAGAAGTCTGTGTGCTGCCAAATCCTGTTGTGTTTTCAAATCTCCATGAAAGGAAACTCTAATCGGTATTCCCTTTTCTCTTTGATCTTCCATCTCATATTCAATCCCCGCTTCTTTTGCGGACATAAGCAGATCGTCTCTTAGTCCACGTGGGATGACGATGTAGCCGTCCACATCTTTTCCCATGTAAATGGAACTAAAATTGTAATAGTTTGAATAACCTAACCGCTTGTTCTTATAAAATACAGGATTATCAAATGCCGCCATGCTCCTGATCTGGTTCTGGAGCCTTGGCATAAGATTAAGCGCATCAACATATATCCCATCACTCAGTACAATGTGCATTTTTCCCACAACATCAGACTTTACAAAACCATCCTTTTTCTTCCATGGCTTTGGCCTGTTTTGTGAGCTTGCCACAGCCGTAATTCCTGCAATAGGCGCAAGGTCGTTCTGCCACTTTGCCATTAGACGCTCTATATCCTCAATCCCAAGCTTTTCCGTCCGATTCAGCAAAATATCCCATTGATCTGGATATGCGTTCCAGTTTTTATCCACAAAAGCGCTGTTTCCGTCTTTAAGTGCCCTTCCTTGCAATGGCAAAGCAATCAGATTTCCGATACTGCTCGCCACATCCTGGGAAGGATACATTCTGTCATAATAACGGAAGGACTTTAAATTGATGAATGCAGACCCTCTATCCAATAACAAAAAACCAAAGTTTCTGGCCAGTGATGCAGCTACAGGTTTTTGAAAGAAAATCCATACATGGGCTCATCTCCCCGACCGGGAACGCTCTACCAACGGCGTAATACCATTGGCCTCGCATATCATCCTGAGAGCATCCACCTCATCATGCCACTCATCATCCACATTTGCAAAGTCTGTCTGCTCCGCACCTTTTTCATGGTTGTCAAAATCAAATACTATAAATCTGCATGTACCATCTGCAAGAAGTGGATATACCCCTAATACATCCGAACCGTCCTCTTTATACCCAAGCAAATGACCTATAATTTTCTCAGGTGTAAGCTTTGTCCAATCTCTATGCTCACATACTTCACAATTTTTCTTCTCGCCTTGCTGCTTTGGACAGAGACGGTTATTCCATCTATTATTACATTGTGGAAAATATCCGCCCTTTGCTCCTCTTTTAGCATATACATCCGTTCTGCCCCAAAACATAGAAAAATATCTGTTTGCCATATCTCTTGTAATATAATTATCCAGAATGCGTCCCCCTTGATCTGGATCATACTCTTCTATATTTTCTATTTTTTCCACAAATACATTTTCTGCATCATATGGTATTTGGGCCTGTTTCAGTTGTTCCTTTAATCTCTTATTTTCCTTCTGAAGGCTTCGCACCAATCTTCGAAGTGTATCCAGATTATTTGCTTGGATATTCATGATATCGGCACTCCTGTCAATTTGGCTGGGTGGAAAATTGTTACTCTGCCATATTTCATTCTATCACAAATCTGTTTTCCTTAATCTATCTCGCATCCCTATCATTATTTCTCTTGCTCAACGCTCTTTGAATTATTTCATTTGCCAATTCTTTCAAATAATAATCCAGATTCTCCTTGGTAAATATTTTCTCAACAGACATTCCTAATCTCGCTTTCTATAATATTAAACCTTAAAAACTCGGGAATTGCTTCTTTTAAACACCTTTCTTTCACATTGAGCGAAACATCCAGCTTTGCAGCAAGAATAACATCCCTCGGATATAATGGCTCCGACAGCTTACAATTCCTTATATCTTCATAATCATTACACAACGGAAGTCCATTTTCCTTACGTAAGTAGTCCACCATAGCCAGAAGATAAAAACTTTCCCGGTACCATTTTCGTTCCCAATAAGTCCTTATTTGATTTTTTAAATAAAAATATCAATAATAAAGTCAATATCCCCTTTATCTTTCACCAAATAGCAGATATTACTTTTATATATTTCAAAATCTTTTAAATTGGGGGCATTTTCATCTTCTCTAAAACATTCTGTCAAAAGTTCTTCCATTCATTTTTATCTATATTCGCCTGATTTCAGCAAATTTCTACTGATTTTGCAAGCTTAACTTACATTCCCATCTGTTTTGCGAACTTTCCTTTTTTCATGTTCCGGTCATATATCCCCGGAACTATGTATTTTACTGGCTTTGCAGTGATTTTTAACTGACCTATATCTAGCCTTTTCAACTGCATTCCCCCAATTTTATTTTGGGGGAAAATTCATTTTGCTTTTTAAAATTTCCAATTTCTGATTTTTCAAATTTGGGGGATAGCTATTTTCCATTTGGGGGATATTGGGGGGATAAAATTCTTCCCCCAATATTTCTAAGCTTTTTTCTTACGATTTCTTTGCACAACCGCACTCTTAAACGCCTTCATCATGGCTGGCGACAACTCCCCACAATCCTCATCAAAGTTAATTGGGCTTTTTTTCGCCT
>JAAWCS010000088.1 GCA_022793375.1 Lachnospiraceae bacterium | reverse complement strand
AGGGCATGGACGACCCCATTTCCCATTTCCAGCAGGAAGTCGATTCCCTCAACCAAAAAAAAGCCCTGGATGGCGTTCGCAAAATTTCCGACCGCTCCCCCTCCCTCTATCTGGGCTATTTCCCCCTCAAGGCCATCCTAGATAAACTTCAGGTAAAAAAATACCTCGATACCTTCCAGCTGGCCCACTCCTTTGAATACGATTTTTCCGAACTCCTGTTTTCCCTCATTTATGCCAGGGCCGTCAATCCCTGCAGCAAACGCAGGACCTTCCATGAAGTCCTCCCCCAGCTGTACCATTCCCCCTCCTGTTCCTATGACCAGCTCCTTTCCTCCCTTTCCTTCCTGGGCATCGATTACGAGAAGTTCGTCGAGATATTCACCGCCCAGGTAAAGGCGGTTTTTGGTATAGATACCTCCCGCTCCTATTTTGACTGCACCAACTTCTACTTTGAAATCGACCGGGAAGACGATTTCCGCCGCAAGGGTCCCAGCAAGGAAAACCGCAAGGACCCGATTGTTGGGCTGGGACTCCTGCTCGACCGCAACCAAATCCCCATTGCCATGAAGCTCTATCCCGGCAACCAGTCCGAAAAGCCCGTCCTCCGGGACGTGATTGCACGCCTCAAGACACAAAACCACGTCGTCGGCAAGACCGTCCATGTCGCGGACAAAGGCCTCAACTGCGCCAAAAACATCGCCGCTTCCAAAAAGGGCGGCGACGGGTATCTTTTTTCCAAATCCGTCAAAGGCCTTCCCGAAACGGAGAAAACCTGGGTACTTCTCAATGAGGGGTTCCGGGACGTGAAAGACAAGAACGGGAAGCTTTTATATCGGGTCAAATCCTGCGTTGACAAGTTTCCTTACCGGGTCAAACAGGGGAACATGGAATGTATCGTAAAGCTTACAGAGAAACGCCTCGTCACATATAACCCGTCGCTGGCCACTAAAAAGCGCTATGAAATCAATCGGATGGTGGAAAAGGCAAAAGCCTTGACGGCTTCCCAGGCAAAGCGGGCGGAATTCGGGGAGACGGGGAAGTATGTAAATTTCACAGACAAAGACGGGGAAAAGGCCGCCATATCCATCAACCAGGAAGCCATCGACAAAGACCTAAAGTTTGCCGGCTATAACCTTCTGGTGACGTCGGAGACGGAAATGTCGGATCTTGACATCTACAATACCTACCATAACCTGTGGCGGATTGAGGAATCCTTTAAGGTCATGAAATCCGACCTGGATGCAAGGCCGGTTTTCCTGCAAAAGGAAACAGCCATAAAGGGCCACTTTTTAATCTGCTACTTGACCGTGCTGCTGGAACGGATTTTGCAGTTCAAGGTATTGGAAAACAAGTATTCGACGTCGGAAATCTTCGATTTTATGAAAGATTTCCGGGTAACCTGGGCCGAAACAAAATACATCAATACAACGACTTCAACCGATTTTATCAATGGCCTGGCTGAGAAAACAGGGCTTCCGCTAATGAATTACTTTTTAACTAAGACACAGATCAAATCCATTTTAAACTATAAGCTTTAGGCGAAAAACATTAAAAGCTGCTGCAGATTTTCTTTGCAACAGCTTTTATCATCTTTATGAGTTAACGCCATGTTTGAATGGCTGATTCTAAACTCAGGT
>JAAWCS010000064.1 GCA_022793375.1 Lachnospiraceae bacterium | reverse complement strand
GGCGGCGTCTTAACCCCTTGACCAACGAGCCAGATAGCATATCTTCGATTGTAGAAATCGAGTCGAGGCGACAAGATTCGAACTTGCGGCCTCCGCGTCCCGAACACGGCGCTCTACCAAACTGAGCCACGCCTCGATGCCTTAGCTACTATATCACGAGAATCGAAAACTGTCAACTAAAAAAGAAAAAAATTTGTGAAAACAAGGAATGCTTCCTTGACAAAGCCGCTGTCTGCGTGGTACTGTTTTTGGCGTATAGAAATGCGGAAGGAGAAGCGAGATGAAAAAGAAGAGCAGAGGATGGAAAGCTCTGGCCTGTGCGGGATTGTGTCTGGGACTGGCCGCAGGGGTATTTTTGTTCGGCGGCTGCGGCAATCAGGGGACGGACGGACAAGAAAGCACGGAGACGGCCGGGGCCGGAAAAGAGAATGCCGGCAGCGCCCCCATCACGGAATATTCGATGGACTATTTGGACACCCTTGTTTCGATTACGCTGTACGATACGACGGACCGCAGTATTCTGCACCATTGTTTTGAGATCATAGCCGAGTACGAAGAGAAGCTGAGCCGCACGCTGGAAGGAACACAGATCTATGCTCTGAATGAGAACGGTACTGTTTGGATGGACGATGATGTGCTGGAACTTCTGCAAAAGGGGGTGTATTACAGCGAATTGTCCGGCGGCGTATTTGATATCACGGTGGAGCCGATCACCAGCCAGTGGGATTTTAAGGCCGAAACGCCGGCGCTGCCCGATGCGCAAGTCTTGGCGGAAGCTGTAAAACATGTGGATTATACCAAACTGTCGATTGACGGCAATCAGGTAACCCTGGCCGACCCGGAATCGGGAGTGGATTTGGGAGCGATTGCCAAAGGGTATGTGGCGGATCGTGTCAAGGAATATCTGATCGGCGAAGGGGTAAACAGCGCGATCATCAACCTGGGCGGAAACATTCTGTGCATTGGAACAAAGCCGGACGGGACGGCTTTCAATGTAGGTCTGCAATTTCCTTTTGCCTCCAGAGAGGATGTAATCGCCATTGTGGAGATCGACGGATTTTCCGTCGTAACCTCGGGAATCGACCAGCGCAATTTTACGATCGACGACGTCCTCTACCATCATATATTAAATACCGGGACCGGCTGGCCATGTGAAAACAATCTGCTGGCGGTAACGATTATTTCCGAACATTCCGTTGACGGCGATGCGCTCTCCACCTCCTGTTTTGCCCTGGGGCTGGAAAAGGGGATGGAGCTGATCGACGGGATCGACGGCGTTTACGCCGCTTTTATTACGGACGACTATACCGTTCACTATTCGCAGGGCTTTCGGGAGCATTTGAAGGTGACGGATTGAGGTTTTTAATAAAACTATTTGAAAAAACAAAAAATGCTTGCATTTTATGGGAAACCATGCTATTATACCCAAAGATGAATACGTTATGCTAGAAGAGTGGACCGGATGTCCACTCTTTCTATTTGTATACTGGCAATGAGCAGTGCAGCACACCCAGTAAGCAAACTCTGTTCCTTAACACCAAACCACAGAATGAGGAGGATCCTTTTATATTGACAAAACGGGAAGAATACGAAAAGCGCACCGAAGAACTGCTTACCCCGATTACTGCGGCCCATGGTTTTGAAATCGTGGATGTCGAGTTTGTCAAAGAGGGCGGCAACCGTTTCCTGCGGGCCTATATCGACAAGCCGGACGGAATCACGGTGGACGACTGCGAGACGATTAGCCGGGCATTGGGCGCGCGTCTGGATGAAGAAGATTTTATCGAAGAAAGCTATATTCTGGAGGTCAGTTCTCCGGGCCTGGGGAGGCCGCTTAAAAAGGAGAAGGATTTTATCCGCAATATGGGCGAGCTGGTCGAACTGCATACCTTTCGGCCCATTGACCGGCAGAAGGAGTTCTGCGGCATCTTGAAGGCGTATGACAAGGATACGGTGACAATCGAACAAGAGGACGGAGCCGAGAGGGTTTTTGAACGAAGTATGCTGGCTCTGATCCGGCAGGCGGTGATCTGGTAACGGCCGTTTGGCGGGTTTATGCCAAAAGCGTTCGCTAAAGAACGTTTGTTTAATATTAGGAGGATGAAAAAAAGCCATGAATAATGAACTGATGGAAGCGTTAAACATACTGGAAAAGGAGAAAGATATCAGTAAGGACACCCTGCTGGAGACGATCGAGAATTCCCTTTTGACAGCCTGCAAGACACATTTTGGCAAAAATGAAAATGTACGCGCCCATGTGGACCGGGAGACCGGCGAGTTTGAAGTATATGCGGAGCTGGAGGTAGTGGAGGAAGTCGAGGATGCCGCTCTTCAGATCAGCCTGGAGGATGCCAGGGCGCTGTGCAGCCAGTATCAGGTAGGCGATGTGGTGCGCAAGGAAATCAAGTCTAAGGAGTTTGGGCGGATCGCAACGCAGAATGCGAAAAACGTGATCCTGCAGAAAATCCGCGAGGAAGAGAGACGCTCCCTTTTCAATCAGTTTAACGGCAAGGAACGCGAAGTCGTTACCGGTGTCGTACAGCGTTATTTTGGCAAGAATATCAGTATTAACCTTGGCAAATGCGATGCCCTTTTAGGAGAGAATGAGCAGATCCGGGGTGAGAATTTCCGTTCGAATGAACGGATCAAGGTTTATATATTAGAAGTAAAAGATACTCCCAAAGGCCCCCGCATTCTGGTCAGCCGGACGCATCCCGAATTGGTGAAACGCCTGTTTGAGGCCGAGGTGGCCGAGGTAAAGGACGGCACGGTGGAGATCAGGGGGATTGCCCGTGAAGCCGGCAGCCGTACCAAGATGGCGGTCGCCTCCAATGACCCGAACGTGGACCCGGTGGGCGCCTGCGTCGGCGTAAACGGCAGCCGTGTCGGCACGATTGTAGACGAGCTGCGGGGCGAAAAGATCGATATTATCCCCTGGAGCGATAATTCGGCGATCCTGATCGAGAATGCGCTCAGCCCGGCCAAAGTAATTTGTGTGGTGGCGGACGACGACGAAAAGACGGCGCAGGTGATTGTGCCCGACTACCAGCTGTCGTTAGCGATCGGCAAGGAGGGTCAGAACGCCCGCCTGGCCGCCCGCTTAACCGGTTATAAGATCGATATCAAGAGCGAGACGCAGGCCAGGGAGTCCGGCCTTTTGGAAGAAATCGGTTTTGATATGGCCTATGAGGGCGAATACGACGACTACGGCGAGATTTATGACGGGGATTATCTGGACGACGGACAGGAATACGAATCCTAACAGATGGGAAGTGACAGACCGGTGAGTGGAAAACGAAAAGAACCGATGCGAAAATGCATTGGCTGTGGAGAGATGAAGGGAAAAAGAGAACTGATCCGCGTGCTGAGAACTCCGGAGGGCGAATTTCTGCTGGATGCGACCGGCAGAAAGAACGGCCGGGGCGCATACCTGTGCCCAAGCGCGGCGTGTCTGGAGCAGGCGATCCGGCAAAAAGGGCTGGAGCGTTCTTTTCAGGCGGCTATTCCTGAGGAGGTCTATGACAGCCTGAGAAAGGAGCTGGCAAAGCTTGAGGCAGAATAAGGTATATTCGGCGCTGGGACTGGCAACCAGAGCCGGAAAGACGGAAAGCGGTGAGTTTGCTACGGAGAAAGCGGTAAAGTCAGGCAAAGCTTCTCTGGCGGTTGTAGCAGAGGACGCATCGGAGAATACAAAGAAAATGTTTGCGAATATGTGCGCTTACTATAAGGTGCCTTATATCATATACGGAACCAAAGGGGAATTGGGCCACGCCATCGGAAAAGAATACCGCGCATCCCTGGCAGTGACTGACGCAGGTTTCGCCAAGATGATCCGGCAGCAGCTGCCTAGTGAGGAAATCGGAGGTAATGAGGAAGTATGACAACGACGAAAACGAGAGTACATGAATTAGCGAAGGAAATAGATAAAACCAGTAAGGAAGTGCTGGAGGCTTGCAAGAAGCTGGGGATTTCGGCAAACAGCGCCATGAATGTGCTGACCGATAAGGAAGTGGACAATTTGAAGAAAGAGTTGGTTCCGCCGCCGCCCAAGAGGAAGCTGACAGCGGTATTCCGTCCTCAAAACAGCGCGCAGGGAGGCCGTCCGAGCCGTCCGACTCCGCAGGTGCGCCCGGTAGCCCCGGGAGCGGGCCGTCCGGCTCAGGGGCCGGCCGCCGCGCCTTCTGGCAGCCAGCCGGCGGCCCGTGCGGAAGAGATGCCCAAAAAAGCGGCTCCGGAGGTAAAGACCGTGCAGCCGGGCGTAAAGGTACAGGATACTCCGGCGCGTGCGGAGAAACCCGTAAATAAAGAAGCAATCCGTCCGCAGGGCGAGACTCCCGCAGCGGAAGGGGTGAGAGGAAAAGAAGAAAATCCGCGCCCGCAGGGAGAGCGTCCGGTGCGGGAGAGCGGCCGTGCCCAGACAGAGCGTCCGGCGCGGGAGGGGGTCCGTGGACAGGGAGATCGTCCGATGCGGGAGGGCGGCTATGCGCAGGGAGATCGTCCGATGCGGGAAGGCAGCCGTGCGCAGGGAGAGCATCCGGTGCGTGACGCGGCCCGTCCGACAGGAGATCGTCCGGCGCGCGAAGGCGGCCGTGGACAGGGAGATCGTCCGTTTCGTGAGGGCGGCCGCCCGCAGGGGGATCGTCCGATGCGGGAAGGCAGCCGCGCACAGGGGGATCGCCCGGTGCGCGAAGGCGGTCGTATGCAGGGAGAGCGTCCGTTTCGCGAGGGCGGCCGTGCGCAGGGGGATCGTCCGCCGCGCGACGGCAGCCGCTATGCGGGGGACCGCCCGGCCGGTTCCCGGTATCCGTCGGACCGCCCGGCCCGCGAGGGAAGCCGTATGCAGGGAGATCGTCCGGCCCGCGAGGGCGGCCGTTATGCGGGGGACCGCCCGGCCGGTTCCCGCTATGCAGGAGATCGTCCGGCCGGCGCAAGGCGTCCGGGAGACCGCCCGGCGGGCGGCGGGCAGAGACCCGCATATGGCCGTGACGGAAGCAGCCAGGGACGTCCGCAGGGCGGCATGAGAAACGACGCCAGAGGGCCGGCGGCCCGTAGCGGGCGCCCGGGCGGCGAGTCGCTTCCTATGGGCAAGCCTTCGGCCAAGCAGACGCAGAAGCCCAAGACCAACTCCCGCCAGGATCGTAAGCGCAACGAAAAGCAGGAAGCGGAGGAGATGTTCTTAAAGAAGGGCCAGAGGCCCGGCAGCCGCTCCTTGAAGGCCGCGCCGGCGGAAGAAGAAATCAAGACCATTATTCTGCCGGATACCCTGACCATCAAAGAGCTGGCGGATAAGATGAAGTTACAGCCCTCTGCAATTGTCAAGAAGCTGTTCCTGGCCGGAAAGGTCGTTACGATCAATCAGGAGATTGATTTTGAGATGGCCGAAGAAATCGCCATGGAATACGAAATCCTCTGCGAGCGGGAGGAAAAGGTCGACGTCCTGGGCGAACTGCTCAAGGATGTGGAGGACGAGGCCGATACCCTGGTAAAGCGTCCGCCGGTCGTGTGCGTGATGGGTCATGTAGACCACGGCAAGACGTCCCTGTTAGACGCCATCCGTTCCACTCACGTAACCGACAAGGAGGCCGGCGGCATCACCCAGCATATCGGCGCGTATGTGGTCGAGTGCAACGGCGAGCCGATTACCTTCCTGGATACGCCGGGCCATGAGGCGTTTACGGCCATGCGGATGCGCGGCGCGCAGTCTACGGATATTGCGATTCTGGTCGTGGCGGCCGACGACGGCGTGATGCCGCAGACCGTGGAAGCGATCAGCCATGCGAAAGCGGCCGGCGTGGAAATTATCGTGGCAGTCAATAAGATTGATAAGCCCGGGGCCAATGTGGAAAAGGTCAAGCAGGAACTGACCGAGTACGAATTGATCCCCGAGGATTGGGGCGGCAGCACGATTTTTGTGCCGGTGTCCGCTCATACAAAGGAAGGCATCGACACGCTGCTGGAGATGATCCTTCTGGCTTCCGAGGTAAAGGAACTAAAAGCCAATCCCAACCGCCAGGCCAGAGGTCTGGTCATTGAAGCGGAGCTTGACAAGGGCAAAGGCCCGGTGGCAACGGTTCTGGTACAAAAAGGTACGCTGCACGTAGGCGACAGCATTGCGGTGGGTCCTTGCTACGGCAGGGTCCGGGCAATGATGGACGACAAGGGCCGCCGTGTGAAGGAGGCGCTGCCCTCCACGCCGGTGGAGATTCTCGGCTTGAACAACGTACCCGGCGCGGGCGAGATTTTTGTGGCGACGCCGACCGAGAAGGAGGCCAGGAGTTTTGCGGAGACCTTTATTTCCGAGGGACGCGAGCGTCTTTTGGAGGATACGAAGCAGAAGATGTCGCTGGACGATTTGTTCAGCCAGATCAAAGCCGGCAATGTAAAGGAACTGAATATTATTGTCAAGGCCGACGTCCAGGGCTCGGTGGAGGCGGTGAAGCAAAGCCTTGTGAAGCTGTCGAACGAAGAAGTCGTCGTAAAGATTATTCATGGCGGCGTCGGCGCAATCAACGAATCGGACGTAACGCTGGCAGCTACCTCCAATGCGATTATCATCGGCTTCAATGTGCGGCCGGATGCGACGGCCAAGTCGATTGCCGACCGCGAAAAGGTCGATCTGCGGCTCTATAAAGTCATTTACCAGGCAATAGAGGATGTGGAGGCCGCCATGAAGGGTATGCTGGATCCGGTGTTTGAAGAGAAGGTCATCGGCCACGCGGTTGTGCGCCAGCTGTTTAAGGCTTCGGGCATAGGAACGATCGCCGGCTCCTTTGTGACGGACGGCAAATTCCAGAGAGACTGCAAGGTACGCATCAGCCGCGGCGGCGACCAGCTGTATGAAGGCGCGCTGGCATCGTTAAAACGCTTTAAAGACGATGTAAAGGAAGTCGCCAAGGGCTATGAATGCGGTCTGGTATTTGAGGACTTTAACGACGTGCAGGAGGACGATACCATCGAGGCGTATATCATGGTGGAGGTCCCCCGGCAGTAAAACAGAATGAGTGAGGTTGTATGAGGAAACGCAGCATCAAAAATGTTCGTATCAATTCGGAGGTTCAAAGAGAACTGGGGAATATCATCCGGGGCGAGGTAAAAGACCCCCGGATTTCCCCCATGACAACGGTGGTGGCCGCGGATGTTACGCCGGACCTGAAATACTGCAAAGTCTATATCAGTGTCCTGGGAGATAAAGAGGCCGCTAAAAATACCATAGAGGGTCTGCGCAGCGCGGTGGGATATATCCGCGGCCGCCTGGCCCGCAGCATCAATCTGCGCAACACGCCGGAGATTACGTTTGTTCTCGATCAGTCGATTGAATATGGAGTCCGTATGACCAGGCTGATCGAGGATGTGGCAGCGGAGATTTCCGGGGATGACACAGAAACGGGGCCCAAAGACAGGCCGGTGACAGACGGGGGAGATCAAGATGAATGCGATGGAGAGAGTGACGATTGACGATCTGCTAAAAGGCGCCGCGAAAATTGCGGTGACCGGCCATGTGCGTCCGGACGGCGACTGCACGGGAGCGTGTCTGGGCCTGCGCAGTTATCTGTTGGGACTGAATCCGGCTTACATGGTGGATGTATACCTGGAGCCGGCTCCGGCGGTGTTTTCCTTTCTTCAGGGGTATGACGAGATCCGGCTTTATACGGAGGGCGAGTACGACCTGTGCTTTGTTCTCGATGTAAGCGATGCGGAGCGCTTAGGCAGAAACGCGGCTCTTTTGGAGCACGCGGGACGAATTGTCTGTGTGGATCATCATGTGACCAACGCCGGTTTTGCCCCGGAAAGCTTTATTAACCCGCAGGCGGCCGCGACCTGCGAGCTGCTCTTTGATATGATGAAGGAAGAGCAGATCGGCCGTGAGACGGCGGAATGCCTGTATCTTGGCATCGTACATGATACGGGCGTATTCAAACATTCAAATACGACCCGCCATACGATGGAGACGGCGGGCGCGCTGATGGAAAAGGGAATTGATCCGTCCCGTCTGATCCAGGACACGTTTTATGCCAAGACGTATCTGCAGAACCAGCTTTTGGGGCGGGCCCTGGTGGAAAGCATTGTCTTTTGCGAAGGCCGGTGCATCGTCTCGATGATCAGCCGCAAGACGATGGAATTTTACAAAGCGGCCTACGAAGATCTGGAAGGGATTGTCGACCAGCTGCGGGTAACGACCGGTGTCGAATGCGCCATATTTTTGACGGAAACGGAATTTCGGGTCTTTAAGGTCAGTCTGCGTTCCAACCGGCGGGTCGATGTGAGCAGGGTGGCGTCCTTTTTCGGCGGCGGCGGCCATATCCGGGCGGCCGGCTGTACGATGACCGGTACGTTTTACGACGTGGTCAATAACCTGTCCGAGCAGATTGTGCTGCAGCTGGAGAGCGAATGATGGATGGAATCTTAAATATTTACAAAGAGCGCGGCTTTACCTCCCACGACGTGGTGGCAAAGCTGCGCGGTATACTGAGAATGAAGAAAATAGGGCATACCGGCACGTTGGATCCTGACGCTTGTGGTGTGCTTCCTGTTTGTCTGGGGCGGGCCACAAAAGTGTGCGGGCTTTTGACCGACAAGCGCAAGACCTATGAGACGACGCTGCTGCTGGGGATCGAGACCGATACGCAGGATGCGGGCGGTCAGTGCCAAAAGAAGCGGCCGGTCGAGGTATCCGACGAACGGATCCGGCAGACAATCGAGTCGTTTGTGGGCGACGGGTGGCAGGTGCCGCCGATGTATTCGGCAGTCAAAGTGGATGGAAAGCGGCTTTATGAGCTGGCCCGCGAGGGCAAAACCATCGAGCGCAAGCCGCGGCCGGTGCGTTTTTATGAAATTGAGATTCTCTCGATCGAACAGCCGCGCGTCCGCCTGCGGGTCACTTGTTCCAAGGGTACGTATATCCGTACTCTGTGCCATGATATCGGACAGGCATTGGGCTGCGGCGGCTGTATGGAAACGCTTCTGCGCACGCAGGTGGGGCCGTACCGGCTTGAGGACAGCGTCACGCTGGATCAGATTCAGGCGCTGGCGCTGGCCGGGCAGGCAGAAGATCGGCTTCATCCGGTGGACAGCCTGTTTGCAGATTATGAGGCTTGCCAAATCCGGCCGGACTATGAGAAATATATGTACAACGGCAATGCGTTAGAGCCGGGCTGGCTGCTGCCTGGCAAAGAATGTCCCTTACGGATTCGCCTGTACACGCCGGCGGGCCGGTTTTTCGGCCTGTATGTATACCGGGCGGATGAGGAGCGCTACCGGCTGGAAAAGATGTTTTACGGAGGCTGAGATGAAATATTTCAGAAATACGACAGAAATAACGGCGGGCGGCGACAGTGCCGTGACTCTGGGAAAGTTTGACGGGCTGCACCGGGGCCATCAGGTGCTGACAAAAGAGCTCTTTCAAGCCGGCCGGCAGGGGCTGAGGACAGTGGTTTTTACCTTTGGCACGCATCCGCGCGCGCAGGTGGAGGGTCATGTCCCGGAACTGCTTCTGACCAATGAGCAGAAAAAAGAACTGCTAAAAGCGCAGGGACTGGATGTTTTGATTGAGTATCCCTTTAACGACCGGATTTCCCGTATGGCGCCGACGGAGTTTATCGAGAGGATTCTCTGCGAACAGCTGCAGGCCAAAAAAATCATTGTGGGCACGGATTTCGGCTTCGGCTACCGGCGGGCCGGCAATGTGGAGCTTTTGCGGCAGATGAGCCGGGACTGCGGCTACGAGCTTGTGGTACGGGAAAAATTAAAGACCAAGGAAGGGATCGATATTTCCAGTACCTATATTAAAGGGCTCTTGAAGCTGGGCCATATGGAGCAGGTGAACGGACTGCTGGGCTATCCTTACAGCCTCCGGGCGGAGGTCGTGCATGGAAACCATTACGGACGTACCTTTGGCATGCCGACGATCAACCAGTTTCCGGGGCCGGAGAAGCTGCTGCCGCCGAACGGAGTCTATGTCTCGCGTACCATAGTGGACGGAATTTCGTACCAGAGCGTGACCAATATCGGCATCAAACCTACGATCGAAGGCACATATCCGAGAGGCGCGGAGACCTTTATTCAGGAATTTAATCAGGATGTGTACGGAAAAATCGTGGAGGTTCAGCTGTATTCCTATGCCCGGCCGGAGATGAAATTTTCCTCCAAAGAACAGCTGATCGGGCAGATGTACCGGGATAAGCAGTCGTCGTTAGACTACTGGAAAAATCAAAAATAGGTATTGACAAAGGTATAAGGCCTTGTTATAATTACTTCGTAATAAATGTAATAATTATGTAATATATCGAAATGAAATTATAACAGACAGGAGTTATGCATATGAGAAAGCCTTTTTTGATACGAACGGGAGCAGCCTTTTTAGCCATGACCATGCTGATGGGCACGGTCGCGATGGCGGATCCGGAGGACAATTCGGATAATTCGGTTTCGACCGGGCAGTATTCGCTGGAGTTAGGAGAAGCGTCGGACAGCACGCCGCAGGCTTCGGCCCCGCTGTCGGCCACCGCTGCGATGGCCGGGGTGTCCGTGACCTTGGACGGATACTACGAGAACATGGAGACGGGAGATTACCCTCTTGACATCGAGATCGAGCTTCGTTCCATGATGGATGAAGAGATTGCCCGCAAGGCGGCCGTGCTGGACGAGTACGAGAATTTGGGCATCGCCATGGTAAAGAATTACCTCAATGTCCGCGAGCTTCCCAGCAGCGATAACACGAAGAGCAAGATTATCGGCAAGATGATCCATGATACGGCCTGCGAGATCCTCGACTATGCGGACGGCTGGTACAAGATTTCCTCCGGTCCGGTTACCGGCTATGTGGCGGAAGAGTATATCGTGACCGGCAAAGAGGCGATCGACATTGCACTGGAGGAAGCAAAGCTGCGGGCGATCGTCAAGACCGAGGGCAGCGACCTGAATGTCCGCGAAGAGCCTTCGACAGACAGCAAGATCCTTGAAAAAGTAAGCTCGGAAGAGCGCTACGAAGTTCTGGAAGTCTTAGACGGCTGGGTAAAGATTGCAACCCTGACGGACGAGGGGTACGTATCCTCCGACTATGTGGATATCAAATATGCGCTGAATGAAGCCGTAGAGTTTACGCCGCCGATGACCTCGTCGCTGCGCCAGCAGATTGTGGAATTTGCCTTACAGTATGTCGGTTATCCGTATGTATTCGGCGGCAGCAGCTTAACAGGCGGAATCGACTGCTCCGGATTTACGATGCGGGTTATGGGGAAGTTTGGTATTTCGCTGAGCCACTCCTCGCGGGCCCAGGCCAACCAGGGCCGCACGATCAGCTATTCGGAGATCCAGCCCGGCGACCTGATTTTCTACAGCCGGCCCGGATATACCATCGGCCATGTGGGAATTTATATTGGCAACGGCAAGATCGTTCATGCGGCCAGCCCGAGAAGCGGTATTACGATTTCCAGCGCCAAGTTCAAGGCAATTGTAAAGGTTGTAAACGTAGTTGACTAAAAATACGAAGGAGCGGTCGGGAAATACCGATTTCAGCCCCTGATATCTAAAAAAGAGAGAATCCCATGAAATGCAGGCGTTTCCAACCCCTGCCATGCCATGAGATTCTTTCTTTTTTTAGGCGATCTGAGGAGGTGTTGGCATGAAGCGCAAAATTTTGGTTGTCGACGATGAAACAATGGCGGGCCTGTACGCAGCCATGTTGTTTGCCCGATCCTTTTTTTGACGGCGCGGATCGCCGGGCAGGACAAAATCAACGGTTTTCACTACGGCGGCGATGATTATATCACCAAGCCGTTCAGTTTAAAAGAGCTTTCGGCAAGGACCGTTGTTAAAATGGCCGATTTCGGGCGCAAATTCCCCGCAAAATACGTTAAAATAATATCTTTACAAAATATTAGAAGTATGTTATCCTTTGAAAAGCGCCTGAGGGTGTATAAAATGCCGGGGAAACACGGGCAAAAAAGAAAATTCCCTTCGGGTGCATCATTATGCCCTGAGAACATGGGCAAAAAAGGAGGAAACACCGCAAGGGTGTACCATTATGCCCTGAGAACATGGGCAAAAAAAGGAGGAAACATGAAGAAAATACTGAGTGGTATCCTGATTGCAGCCATGACGGCCATGCTGGCTGCCGGCTGTTCCGGCGCTCCGGCCGAGACGACGGCGGCGCCTGGGACAACGGAAGCGCCCGGGACAACGGCTTCGGCCGAGACGACGGCTGAGACGACAGCCGCCCCCGAGACGACGGCACAGACGGAGCCGGCTTCGGCGGACCTTACCTGCGATGTCGTAATCATCGGCGCCGGCGGCGCCGGCCTGACGGCGGCCCTGCAGGCAGTGGAAAACGGCGCTGAGAGCGTAATCGTAGTAGAAAAGCGCGCGGCAGCGGGCGGCAACTCGATTGCCTCAACCGGCGGCATGAACGCGGCCAAGACGCCCAACCAGGACGAAAATGAGTTTGTGGATGCAAAAGGCGTGGAGGATATGCTGGAAAATGCCAAAACGAATTATGCGGACAATGCACAGATTATGGCGCTCGTAGAGACCGTGGAAGCCCAGTACAAGGAATACCAGGCCAGCCCGGAGGGCTATTTTGACAGCGTGGAACTGTTTGAGCTCGATACGATGGTCGGCGGCAAAGGGATCAACAACCTGGAACTGGTGGAGGTGCTGGCGGAGAATTCCGCGGATTCGATCGTTTGGCTTCGTGAGAGCCAGGGCGCGGATTTAAGTTCCGTGGGCCAGTTCGGTGGCGCCAGCGTAAAGCGGATCCACAGACCGGTAAATGAAGAGGGCAAGACGGTATCGGTTGGTTCTTACCTGATCCCGATCCTCTCCAAAAACTGTGAAAGCAACGAAAAGATTCAGATTCTGACCGAGACCACGGCGACCGAGATCGTGATGAAGGACGGCGCAGCGGCCGGGATCGTGGCAGAGAATGGAGACGGCACGTTCCAGATCAACGCAGGGGCGGTTGTAATCGCCAGCGGCGGTTTCGGCGCCAACAATGAGATGGTCGCCAAATACCAGCCGACGTTTGACGGCTATATCACGACCAATACGCCGGGCGCGCAGGGCGACGGCATCGTGATGGCGGAGGCGGTCGGCGCCGCGACCGTGGATATGGAGCAGATTCAGCTGCACCCGACCGTGTACCAGGCAACGGGCGCTCTGATCACCGAAGGTCTGCGCGGCGACGGCGCGATCCTCGTAAACGCGGACGGTCTGCGCTTTACGAACGAAGTAGGGACGCGCGATGCGGTATCTGCCGCTGAGTTTGCACAGCCGGGGAACTGCGCGTATCTGATCGTAGATCAGGCAATGGCGGATAAGTCCAACGTAATTGCCGGTTATATTGACCGCGGCATGACCGTGCAGGGCGATACATACGAAGCGCTGGCCGAGGCGGCCGGCATTGCTCCGGAGGCGTTTGCCGAGAGCATGGAGAAGTGGAATGCCTGCGTGGAGGCCGGCAAGGACGAGGAGTTCGGCCGTACCTCCTTTGTGACCAAGCTGGAGACAGCCCCCTACTATGCGATCCAGGTAGCGCCCGGCGTACATCACACCATGGGCGGCGTGAAGATCAATGCCCAGGCGGAAGTGCTGGATACGAACGACCAGGTAATTCCCGGCCTGTTTGCCGCCGGCGAGGTGACGGGCGGCGTCCATGGCGCGAACCGTTTAGGCGGCAACGCGGTAGCCGATATCGTGGTATTTGGCCGGATTGCCGGCGCGAGCGCACAGGCGTATACGGCAAAATAAAGAAACACGACCGGGATTTTTCCGATCTGCGTAGGCAGGTTTAGAAAAAAGCGGCAGACAATCAGGGAGCTGCTGCAAAACAAAGATTTTATACAAGATATGGTTTTTATGTGTCAGCTAAAACAACCATATTTTGTGTTTTATCCGCGTTTTGCAGCAGCCCCTTTTGTTTACAATCTTGTTACACCATTTTGAATCCAAATATGATATACTTGTCTGTGTACCGCGAAGCAGGCGGATACGGACCAAGAGCAGGGAGGACGTTTGCAAATGGAAAATCCGAGGCTGATGGTAATAGAAGATGAAAAGCCGATTGCGGAGCTTTTGGAATACGGGCTTGGCCGGGAGGGATTTCAGGTGCACTGCGTTCAGACAGCCGGGGCGGCGCTGGCGGCGGCGCCGCAGTTTTCTCCGCAGGCGATCCTGTTAGACTGGATGCTGCCGGACATGGACGGCCTGGAGTTGTGCCGGCTTCTCTCGGCCGAGTACAACGTGCCGATCATCATGCTGACGGCCCGGGCCGATATGGAGGATAAATTAAAAGGACTGGAATCGGGGGCCGACGACTATATTACCAAGCCGTTTGACATGCGCGAAGTGGTGATGCGGATCCGCGCGGTTCTGCGCCGCTTTGAAAAAGGAAACGGCACGGCAAAAGCAGGCGGCGGGGCGGCGCCGATAACGATTTCCGAGGCGGAACGAATGGTGATGCGAAAGGGCCGGCTGGTGGAACTGGCGCCCAAGGAATACGAACTGCTTCTGTACCTGACCAGGCATCCCAGAGAAGCCTTGTCCAGACAGCGGCTTTTGGAGGAGGTGTGGGGCTATGATTTTGCGGGGGATACGCGGACCGTGGATATCCATGTACAGCGCCTGCGCAAAAAATTGTCCCTGGAAGGGCATCTGGTAACGGTATTTGGCGTGGGGTATAAATATGTTCCGTAAAAGTATCCTCTGGAAAATGATCCTCGGATTGTTCGCGATTGTTCTGTTTGGCAGCGTGTTCCTCTACTGGATCGCGCAGAAGCAGCAGATGGACAGCTGTACGGATCAGCTGATCCGCGACCTCAACAATTTAAAAGCCAACACCCAGGTGTATGTCCGCCAGCTGCTGGTGCTGGACGGGCAGAATAACGATGAAACGAGTTACCGGAATGTGGCGCAGGAGATGGTGCAGGAGCTGTACCAGGTCAACGGCTGTTATGGGGCCGCCTATACCACTGACGGTGACCTTTTATATACAATGCGGGAGGATTTGTTTGAAAATGCGGTTTCGGAGGATTTTCAACGGGCGCTGAACGGCACGACGGCTTTTACCATTTTCTATCCCGGCGAAGGACAGATGGCCGTGACTTTTTCGATGCCGGTGATCGTAGTCGAGGAAACCGTGGGAATCCTGCGCTATTGGCTGGATTACTCCTCCCAGTACCGGCAGGGGCAGCAGACCGTGGATATGGTGCTGAAAAGTTCGATTACGGTTTTCGCGGTCATTTTCCTGATGGCGGTGGTAATGCTGGCCGGCGTATTAAAGCCGATTCGCCGTCTGAGCGGTATTTCCCGGCAGGTGACGGAGGGGCTTTCGCAGGAAAAGATCGACGAAGCCGTGTTTGCGAACCTTTCGGAGGAAAGAGGGCCGGACGAAGTGGGCCGGCTGGCGGCCGATATGGGAACCATGCTGCAGCTGTTAGACGAACAGTTTGCCGATATGCGGGAGGATAAAAAGAGGATCCTGGAGCTTTTGCAGAGCCGCCAGGAGTTTTACAACAATGTGACGCACGAGCTAAAGACGCCGCTGACAGTGATTCAGGGCTATACGAGCCTGCTGGAAAACGCCCCGGAGGACGCGGGATTGCAGGAAAAAGCGCTGTCTCATATCCGCAATGAAAGCGAACGGCTTTACCGGATGGTACTGCAGCTTCTGGATCTGGCAAAACGGCAGCAGCCGGGCGAAAAGAAAAACGTGGAATTGGCGCCGTTTATTCGGACAATCTGCGACGCGATGGAGGTGCGGGCCGAGCGTTACAACATGGCCTTTTGCGTGGAGGTGCCGGCCGGCCTTTTGGTGCTGGCCGAGGAGGAACGCCTGCGCCAGGTGTTTGTCAACTTATTTGACAATGCGCTGAAATACGGGATGCAGGGCGGGCGGATTTTGATAAGCGGCGAGTGGGTGCCGGCGGCCGGAGAAACGCAGGGGATTGCCTGGGTGCGGGTGGAAAATCCGGGTTTTTTGGAGACGGACGTCTGCGAGCGGATTTTTGATCCGTTCTATCGGGTGTCCAAAGAGGAAGCGCGGGAAAAGGGAAGCGCCGGTCTGGGGCTTTCTCTCTGCCGTCAAATTATGGAGGAACAAGGCGGGAGCATTGAAGCGGGCTGTCAAAAAGGGAACGTGTGCTTTACCCTGCGGTTTGTCCGGGCTTCCCAAAAGCAGGAGGTGGCGCATGAATAACCGAAAAAAAACAGCTGCCTTGCTGGCTGCCTGTGCGCTCCTGGCCTGCGGCTGCGGCCGTCGTGAGCCGGTGACGATGAATTTGGAAGAGGTGCGGCTGAACCGTTATGCCGACGCTGTCGTGCAGACAATGAACGAGTACCAGGTGATTCGCACCAGGCGGTATCTGTATCCGGGAGTCGGGAGCTGGCTGGATGTCAACCGGACGGCCAGCATCTATCGGGCCGAGCCGGAGAAAATCTGCCTTTTTACGGAACGGGAGGGAGGCGGCTATGAATGGCGGGAGGTGCATTATCCGTATGGCTTTTACGACGCAGTGCAGCTGCAGGGAAGGGAGGCAGGAAGCGTAAGCCCGCTTTTGATTGCGCCGATTGCCGTAGCGGCGGATGCCAACGCCATCGCGTACCAGACAATGGATGAGAACGGCTATGTGCTGGCCGTATCTGAGACAGACAAACGGACAGTGTTTCTGGACGAAAGCGGGCAGGTCCTGGGCGACCGGGCGATGGCTGCAGAGGGAGAACACCGCTGGAATCACTTTGAATACGGCTGGTCTGCCGACGGGACGATGTTATTTTATTATAAAATGGCGGAATCGGAGCAATCGGTTTCCAGTGCGCACTATTTGTCTTTGCCGTATGGGGTGTACAGCTATGACCGGGCTTCCGGCCAGATTATGCAGGTATGGGAGCCGCTGGAATTAAAACTCAGGGGCGACGTATCGCGTGTTCCGGCCGCACAAACGGTGGCAGCGGACAGCAACGAAGGGCTGACGGCGATGATCTTTCTGTTTGACGATGCCAGCGGCTGCCCGGATGTACTGTTGTGGGGCGGCGAATCGGAGCCGCAGGTACAGTTTTTGAGCCTGCCGGAAAACCCCTGCATTCAGATGGCGCTGGAGGAAGAAGCCTATTATTATCAGGAGGAAGGGAAAATTCAGAAGGCAAGGCTGGGAGTGACCGGACAGCCGGAGCTGATTGTGTATACGGATCCGGGCCTTCAGAGCTTTTTGGTATCTTCCGACGGACAGAAAGTTTTTACGGTCGAGAAAAGGGGGGATACGGAGGATATCTGCCTGTATATCTGCGACGAAAAAAAGAACTGGTATAAGCAGATTCTCTACGTGGGAGCCGAGGGAACCCGTTCGATTCAGCTGTCGGAGGATGAACTGAAGCTTTTGATCGAAGGACGGGTAGAATCCACGTCTCAGATGCGGACACAGAGCCAGGCCCTGATCCTCGAGTTCTATCACGAAGAGACGCCGGACTGAAGCAGCAGATGGCTGAGCGGGGGGATGAAGCGGGCAAACTGAGGAATCCGCCCGGAGACGGTCTGGATAAAAGCATCATACAGGGCAGGGTAATGAGGCGTGCCGACGGCAAGCTCCATTTCACGGATAAAAAACAGCAGAGCCTGGCTGTCCGGCTGAGCGGCGGCAAAAACGCGCAGTGTTTCAAACAAGAGGCTCTCGCCGGCCGAACGATCCGGCTCAGCCGACCCGGCGGCGCCGGCGTAAACCTGCCCGGTCGGGGAGCGGTAGTATGAGCCTTCTTCTTCAACGCGCGCATTATAATAAGAAGCAGTTCCAAACCGCCGGGAATGGAAGCCGGGATCGGTTACCCGGTAGGAGAGCGTTACCCCCTCGTCGGTGGTGGTTTCGAGACGGTCGCCGGGCTCTAAAAGGCCGGGAGCGCCCTCTAAAAGGATGGTGATGCTCTCGCCTTTGGCGTTGATCAGGCCCTTTAGGCGGGGCGTAACCTGTCCGTCCTGGCGGAGCAGGGTAATGTATTTGGTGGGCATGTTGCGAAATAGGCTGGCCATGGGCAAATCCTCTCTGTCTTGCGGGCAATCTCCTCGGTTTGGTTCTATTTTAAGCCAAAAACGGCCGGATGGCAAGGCGAAGCGGAAAAACAGGTTGTAATTTGGCGGCAAATGGAATATGATAGGTGTACCATGATGCCCAGGAACACAACACGGGGCAAAAAAAGAGGAGAGAATGAAAAGGGTACTTGTAATCGGCGGCGGCGCGGCCGGTATGACAGCCGCCATCTCGGCGGCGGAGCATGGCCATGCGGTCACGCTCTTAGAGCAGAATGAAAAGCTGGGGAAAAAAATTTATATTACAGGCAAGGGCCGCTGCAACCTGACCAACGCAAACGGCATGGAAGCGGTGCGGGCAAACGTGGTGACGAACCCCAAGTTTCTCTACAGCGCTTTTTCGGCGTTTGGGAGCGAGGATATCATCGGGCTGCTGAAAGAAGAGGGGTGCTCAGTCAAGGTGGAGCGGGGCGGCCGCGTATTCCCGGTCTCCGATCATGCGTCGGATGTGACCCGTGCGCTTGCAAGGCGCATGGAGCGGCTGGGCGTGGAGATTCGGCTGCACACGAAGGTTCTGTCCCTGAATTGCAGGGACGGGGTATGTAGCGGCGTCCGGTTGCGGGACGGCAGCCTGAAAGCGGATGCCGTGATTGTGGCGACCGGCGGCTGTTCCTATCCTTCGACGGGCTCGGCCGGCGACGGCTACCGTTTTGCCGAGGAGAGCGGGCATACGGTGACCGGGCGTCGTCCGGGGCTGGTCCCGTTTGAGACGGCGGAGGAATGGGTGCCGGCTCTGCAGGGGCTGTCGCTGCGCAACGTGCAGATTACGGCGGACAGGGACGGAAAGATATTGTACCGGGAATTCGGCGAAATGCTGTTTACGCATTTTGGCGTCAGCGGCCCGGCGGTTTTGAGCGCCTCCAGCATTGTGGGGGACAAGCTGCCGGTCCGGCTGTCGATTGATTTAAAGCCGGCGCTTACCAAAGAGCAGCTGGACCAGAGGATTTTGAGGGAGTTTTCGCAGGCTGCGAACCGCTGCTTAAAGAACGCGGCGGAGAGCTTGTATCCTTCGAAGCTTTTGCCGGTCATGCTCGCCGTGAGCGGCCTAAACGGTGAAAAACGGGTCAATGAGGTAACAAAAAAGGAGCGGGAACGGCTCCTGGAGCACACGAAGGCGCTGAAGATAACGCTTACGGGCCTGCGGGGCTTTAACGAAGCGATTATTACCCGGGGCGGGGTTTCCGTAAAAGAAATAAAGGCGGGAAGCATGGAGTCAAAGAAGGTCCGGGGACTTTACTTTGCCGGGGAAGTACTGGATGTGGACGCGCTGACAGGCGGATATAACCTGCAGATTGCCTGGTCCACCGGATATCTGGCGGGAGCATCTATATAGGAAGGAAGGGATACAAAATGGCAAAAAATATTGCGATAGACGGGCCGGCCGGAGCCGGGAAGAGCACGATTGCCAAGCGGATTGCAAAGGAACTGGGAATGATTTATGTAGATACCGGGGCCATGTACCGGGCCATGGGGCTTTTTTTCCACCGGCAGGGGATCGATCCGCAGGATGAGGCGGCGATCGGCCGGGAAGCGGAAAACGCGCAGGTAACGATCCGCTATGAAAACGGGCAGCAGCAGGTGTATTTAAACGGAGAAAACGTAACGGCCCGGCTGCGGACAGAGGAGGCAGGACAGATGGCCAGCAGGGTCAGCGTCTATCCGGCCGTGCGCAGGAAGCTTGTATGGCTGCAGCAGCAGATGGCCGCCAGCCAGGACGTCGTGATGGACGGCCGGGATATCGGCACGGTCGTGCTTCCAAAGGCCGATTTAAAGGTGTATCTGACGGCGGACAGCCGGGTGCGGGCGATGCGGCGCGTGGGGGAACTGCGCGAGAAGGGACAGGAGTGCGACCTGCAGGAGATTGAACGGGATATTATTGAGCGGGATTATCAGGATATGCACCGGGAGGAATCGCCGCTGCGCCAGGCAGAGGACGCGGTGCTTGTGGACACCTCGCAGATGGATATCGACCAGGCGGTGCAGGCGGTCGTGCGCCTGTTTCAGGAGAGGGTGCTGTAATGGAAATTACGGTGGCTAAGACCGCAGGCTTTTGCTTCGGCGTGAGGCGGGCGGTGGACAAGGTGTATGAGCAGGTAGAAAAGTCGGGCGATCCGATCTATACCTTTGGGCCGATTATCCACAATGAGACGGTTGTGCGGGATCTGGAGGAGCGGGGCGTGCGCGTCCTGGAAACAGAGGAGGAGATTCGCAGTCTGACAAAAGGGACGGTGATCATCCGCTCCCACGGGGTCAGCCGCCATATTTACGACGTGATCCGCGGGCAGGGTCTGGCGCTGGTGGACGCAACCTGTCCGTTCGTGAAAAAAATCCATCAGATTGTGGCAGAAAAATCGGCGCAGGGGTATACGATTTTAATTGCCGGCAGCAGCAGCCATCCGGAGGTGGAGGGGATACGCGGCTGGTGCCAGGGGAAAGTTGTTGTACTAAAAGATGCCGAAGAAGCAAAAAATCTGAAATTAGACCCCGGAGAAAGGGCTTGCCTGGTTTCGCAGACGACTTTTAACTACAAAAAATTTCAATATATGGTTGAAATTCTTGAAGAAAGAGGGTACAATAGTATCGTTGTGAATACTATCTGCAACGCGACCCATGAGCGGCAGGCGGAGGCAAGAGACGTGGCATCCAGGGTAGACTCCATGATCGTGATTGGGGGTAAGAACAGCTCCAATACCCAGAAGCTGTATGAGATCTGCAGGAGTGTTTGCGCGAATACTTACTATATACAGACGTTTGAAGATTTACAGTCTCAAAATTTTCAGTCCGGTGACAGCGTAGGTATTACCGCAGGGGCTTCAACCCCGAATACTATTATCGAGGAGGTTCATACGAATGTCGGAATTAAGTTTTGAACAATTATTGGAAGGATCACTAAAAAAAATACGGACAGGAGAAGTTGTAGCTGGTAAAGTCTTTGACGTAAAGCCTGATGAAATCATTGTGGATATCGGTTACAAGTCGGACGGTATCATTCCGAGGAATGAGTATACGAACGATTCCTCCGCAGACCTGACCGATTTGGTGAATGTGGGAGACGCCATTGAAGCCAAGGTGGTAAAGGCCAACGACGGCGAGGGACAGGTGATTCTGTCCACGCGCAAGCTGCAGGCGGAACGCGGCAGCAAGATGCTGGAAGAAGCGTTTGAGAATAAGAGCGTACTTACGGCCAAAGTATCGCAGATCATGAGCGGCGGCCTGAGCGTGATGGTGGACGGCGTGCGGGTATTCATCCCGATCAGCCAGATTTCCGACAGCTATGAGAAGGATCTGGAGAAATATAAGGACGCCGAGATTGAATTTGAGCTGATTGAATATAATCCCAAGAAGCGCCGTGTGATCGGCAGCCGCAAGCAGCTGCTTTTAGCCAGAAAGGCGGAGATGCAGCGCGAGCTGTTTGAGAGAATCGAAGTGGGACAGACCGTAGAGGGTACCGTCAAGAATGTTACCGACTTTGGCGCTTTCATCGACTTAGGCGGCGCGGACGGCCTGCTGCATATTTCCGAGATGAGCTGGGGCCGCGTGGAGAATCCCAAGAAGGCATTCCACACAGGCGATGTTGTGACGGCGTTCATTAAGGATATCAACGGCGACAAGATTGCCCTGAGCATCAAATTCCCGGAGAGCAATCCCTGGGTGACGGCCGACGAGAAGTATGCGGTCGGCAATATCGTGACAGGCCGTGTGGCCCGTATGACCGACTTTGGCGCTTTCATCGAGCTGGAGCCGGGGATCGACGCCCTTCTGCACGTATCGCAGATTTCCCGCGAGCATGTGGAAAAGCCCGGCGATATCTTAAAGATCGGCCAGGTCATCGATGCCAAGGTCGTGGATTTCAACGGCGAGGATAAGAAGATCAGCCTGAGCATGAAGGCGCTGGAGAGTTACGCGCCCATGGATGCGGAGACGGTGTACAGTGATCCGGAAGAGGACAGCTACACCGAAGAATAAGAAATGAATGCTTGAATACGCCCTCCGGCTATGCTAAACTGGTGACAGGAACGCAGGCCGGAGGGCGGATTTTTTGTGAGGAGGCGCAGGATATGGGGATATATGTAAATCCGGGACAAGATGCATTTGCCATTTCGGCAAACAGTGAAATCTATGTGGATAAGACAGGCCTGCTTGCGTTTACGAATAGCCGGCTCGGTCAGGAAAAGCGTTTTCTGTGTGTAAGCCGTCCCCGACGCTTTGGCAAGTCGATGGCGGCGAACATGCTCTGTGCGTATTACGGAAAGGGTTGTAATTCGGAAGCGCTCTTTTGGCCGCTTGCCATCGCAGGAAATGAGTCTTTTCAGCGGCATTTGAATCAGTATGACGTTCTTTTTTTGAATATGCAGCAGTTTTTGCGCGGCGCCGGCACGCCGGAATATCTTGTCAGCTATACGGAGTCGCAGGTGCTAAAAGAATTGCAGGAAACATTCGGCCATATTCTAACAGAACCCATTTTAAACCTTCCGCTGGCGCTGGCAACCATTTATGCAAAAACAAAAACCGACAAAAAGGGTTTTGTAATTATAATAGACGAGTGGGACTGTATATTTCGCGAAGCAAAAGAAGATCATCGTTCGCAGGAAAAGTATCTGGATTTTTTGCGAGACTTGTTAAAGGACCGAACGTATGTGAAACTGGCCTATATGACAGGGATTTTGCCGATTAAAAAATATGGAACACATTCCGCTTTAAATATTTTTGATGAATTTTCGATGACAGATGCGGATATTTTAGCGGACTATGTGGGTTTTACAAAAGAAGAAGTAGAAGAATTATGCGCGCGCTATGGTCAGGATTTTGAGGAGGCCAGGCGTTGGTACGACGGCTATCGTTTTAAGGAAAACAGGCATATTTATAATCCCAAGTCAATTGCGGATGCGATGTACAGCAAACGTTTCAAAAGCTATTGGGCCAGTACCGAGACATATGAAGCTTTGAAAGTCTATATAGATATGAACTACGATGGTTTGAAGGATGCCATTGTTACCATGCTCGGAGACGGAAACTGCCGGATTGACACAGGTGCATTCCAGAACGACATGACGAATTTTAACGGAAAGGACGATGTGCTGACACTACTGGTTCATTTGGGGTACTTAGCTTATGATGAAGAGAGGCAGGAGGCCTTTATCCCGAACGAAGAGGTGCGGGCAGAATTTTTACGCGCCATAAAAAGAAGCGGATGGAATCGGGTGGTGGAGTTGATTGAACGGTCAGAAGAATTACTGCAAGCGACCTGGGATCAGGAAGAAGAAATTGTGGCAAAAGAAATCGACAGGGTCCATCTCGAAAATACGTCGATCCTGTCCTATAATAATGAAAACTCTCTGAGTTGTATTTTATCGCTGGCCTATTACAGCGCACGAAAAGAGTATACGATACTTCGGGAATTTCCAACTGGAAAAGGGTTTGCGGATTTGATCTTTTTGCCGTGCAAAGAATCGGCAAAGCCGGCAATGGTGGTTGAATTAAAATGGAACCAGACGGCCCAAGGGGCAGTCAGACAGATCAAAGAACGAAAGTATGTAGACGCTTTGAAAGAATACAAAGGGAATGTGCTGCTGGTCGGGATCAATTATGACAAACACTCGAAAAAACATACCTGTAAAATTGAGAAAAGGGAGCTTATTTAGCCCCCTCTCCGGCCGGCGCTACCGCCGGCTTTTCCACACAGCATGTACATAGGCGCTCCAGAAAGCGCTGTCAAAGAGCCGGGCCGCTTTCTCGTGATCCGATTCCCACTCCAGATAAAAGCCCTTTTCTTTGCGTTCCTGGCGAAAGACCGTGCAGGCATTCTCCGAAAGTTCCATCCCTCCCGGGCAGGGAAAAAAGGTACTGAGTTTCTTTACATAGCAATTTTCCTTTGTGGCCTTGCATCGGTGCTCTGGATCGACAAAAACGCCGACGCTTTTATGGACGGCCCGGTCCTCACCCGGCAGATAAACGTAATCTTTTGTATTGGCAAAGAAATGCTTGAGCGTCCGCTCGCACAGCGGTATTGCCAGACGGATGCGCTGCCTGGCCGCGGTTAAATAGATGCCGCAGTCTAAGCGCAGGGAAATCGGCCGCGGCAGCTGCACCGGGCTTTGCAGCGTAACCAGCAGTTCGGTGCGGGGCGAGCCGTCAAAAGAGGCCGCCGCGTGAAGCGTCTGTTCGGCAAGCGTGTAATCGGCTTTCATGTAATCGTCCAGATTCAGAGCCGCCAAAAGCTTTGGCATATTGCGGACATCCTCGTCGTTATGTAAAAGCAGGGCTTTCAGCCCCAGGGGAGAACGGGTCGTGAGATAATCTTCATAGACGGCAATCAGCTGGCCGCCGTCAAAGGGATCTTCGCGGCCGATTTTAAGATAATCTTCGATGGCTTTCTGGCGCAGGCTGGGAAGGCCCAGGACCGCCTTATAGGGGCGGATCGCCCGGTAGAGGTCCATATGTTCAAAGGAGTCGAGCAAAAAAGGCTGCCGTAAGCGTTCGTATTTCTGGCGCAGATACGGCAGATCAAAGCCGTTGCCGTTAAAGTGCAGCAGCAGGACGCCGGGCGGCAGGGCCGAGAGGTATTCGCGAAACGCCGCCAGCACGGCCGGCTCGTCGGATGCGCTTTCCGCGAACCATTGATGCATGCGGAACACGGCGCCGTCCGTAAAAAGACAGCCGATCAAATATAGCTGGGAGGAGCGGGCCGACAGCCCGGTCGTCTCGATATCAAAAAATAAAAGCCCGGCCGGATTCCCCAGCTTTTCATACGAATACGGCAAAGTGCCTGTATACTCATCGGTAATGGTCTGCATGCGGTATTCCCTCCTCACATTCTTATCGAGACTATACCACATCTTTTGCCCGGTGGCAAGCATCCCTGAACATCTGTGCGATTTTCAATTGCCAGCCATCTCAAAATATGGTACAATAACGAGGAAAGTGACGGTCGTGCTTGCACGAACCGGCATTTGACGAGTGCCGCCATTGAGACGATAGTCGAGATGGCACAATGTCGTCCAAAGGAGTACATACAGAATGATTTCCTATATAAAAGGTGAATTGACCGAGGTCCTAGAGGATACGATTGTGGTCGAGACCGGCGGCATCGGCTACAATATTCTGGTACCGGCGTCCCTGTTTGGGGAACTGCCGGCCGTCGGCCGCAAGGTACAGATTTACACCCATTTTCAGGTCAAAGAGGACTCGATGAGTCTTTACGGTTTTTCGTGCCGGGAGGATGTACGGATGTTTCGGATGCTGATCGGCGTAAGCGGCATCGGGCCCAAGGGGGCGCTGGGGATCTTATCCGTGCTCTCGCCGGACGATTTGCGGTTTGCGGTGCTTTCCGAGGACGCGGCCGCGATTGCCAAAGCACCGGGCATCGGCAAGAAAACCGCGCAGAAATGCATTTTAGAATTGAAGGACAAGCTGAGCCTGGAGGAGGCGATGCGGCTGAAGCTGGATCACAACCAGGCGGCGGGGACCGTCTCCGATGCGCCGCGGGAGGAGGCGGTGCAGGCGCTGGCGGCCCTCGGTTATTCGGCGGCCGAAGCAATGCGGGCGGTGAAGCTGGCACAGGGAGAGACGGCCGAGGAGTTGATTAAATCGGCCTTGAAACAGATATAACACGGGAGAGTGCAGCGTGGAAAAACGGATGATTACGACCGATTTTACGGAAGAGGATTTACCGATCGAGGGGGGACTGCGTCCCCATACCCTGAAAGAATATATTGGCCAGGAGAAGCTCAAAGGGATGCTTGATATCTATATCCGGGCTGCCAAGGACCGAAACGAGCCGCTGGACCATGTGCTTTTGTACGGCCCTCCCGGCCTCGGCAAGACGACGCTTTCCGGGATTATTGCGACCGAGATGGGCGTAAATATGAAGATTACCTCCGGGCCGGCGATTGAGAAGCCGGGCGAGATGGCCGCGATCCTCAACAATCTAAAAGAAGGCGACGTCCTGTTTGTGGACGAGATTCATCGCCTGAACCGTCAGGTGGAGGAAGTGCTGTATCCGGCGATGGAGGATTTTGCCATTGATATTATGATCGGCAAGGGGCCGACGGCGCGCTCGATCCGCTTGGATCTGCCGGGGTTTACGCTGGTAGGGGCGACAACGCGTGCCGGACTTTTGACAGCACCCCTGCGCGACCGGTTCGGCGTCGTGCACCGGCTGGAATATTATACGCAGAGCGAACTGGAGACGATCGTACAGCGTTCGGCCGGTGTGCTGGATGTACGAATTGATACGGCCGGGGCGGCGGAAATCGCTTCCCGCTCCCGGGGGACGCCGCGTCTGGCGAACCGTTTTTTAAAGCGGGTGCGCGATTATGCCCAGGTGCGCCACGACGGAGTGATTACGGCAAAGGTGGCGCAAAAAGCCCTGGATCTTCTGGAGGTGGACCGCTTAGGGCTTGACCAGGCGGACCGGAATATCCTGCATACGATGATTGATAAATTCGGCGGCGGCCCGGTCGGGCTGGAGACGTTGGCGGCGGCGCTGGGAGAAGATGCGGGAACGCTGGAGGATGTATATGAGCCTTACCTGATCCAGAGCGGGTTTATCAACCGCACGCCCCGGGGACGCACGGTCACGGAAACGGCATACCGCCATTTGGGTTTGGCGGTCCCGGGCTTGTAATTTCTTTCCAGATACGCTATACTGATCTACAGAGAGGTGGCCAGGCAGATGGAGAATAAAAACTATACGGAAGTTTATATCGGCGGTAAAGTCTATACCCTGGGCGGTTTTGAGGAAGAAGAGTATCTGCAGAAGGTAGCGGCCTATGTCAATACCAAGGCCAGCGAACTGAGGAACCAGCAGGGCTTTCTGCGGCTGGGCGCCGATTACCAAAATGTGCTGCTGCAGCTGAATCTGGCCGACGACGTATTCAAAACCAGGCGTCAGGCAGCGGCGGCCGAGAAAAAGTTTTCTGCCTACGAAAAGGAAACCTACAATGTAAAGCATGACCTGGTGGCCGCGCAGATGAAACTGGATACGGTGACCGAGCGGCTGGAGAAGGCGGAGAGGGAGCTGGAACGGGCCAGAGAGGACCAAAAGGCGCTCAAAAAAGAACTGGCGGCCGCGCAGAAGGAGCTGGGGCAGAAAAAGCAGGAGCTGGAGGAGGCGCAGCTGGAGCAGGAAATCGCCAAAGAAGAATTGGAAAAAGCACAGGGGCGGATTTCTCAGCTGGAGCAAAAGAAGAATCTGAACCGAAGATAAAGGCATTGAGGAACAAAAAACCAAGGATGAAAAGAATCTGGAATCACAAGTACCAAGGATCAAAAGTGGGGTTGTCCGGCAAAAAAACGGTGGGACAGCCCTTCTGTTTATCATAAGGCAGGGAGAGAGCGATGGGCGTTGCAAAAGAAAGAAAAACAGGACATACCCCCTGGGCGGAACTGCTGGCGCCGGCCGGTTCCTTTGAATCGATGGAGGCGGCCGTGCGTAGCGGCGCGGACGCCGTGTACATGGGAGGCCCCCGCTTTGGCGCCCGGGCTTACGCGGACAATCCGCAGACCGACGGCGTCGTGCGAGCGCTGGATTATGTCCATATGCGGGGAAAGAAGCTGTACCTGACCGTAAATACGCTCTTTAAACAGCAGGAACTGACAGAACTTTACGACTACCTGCTGCCTTTTTACGAAGCAGGACTGGACGCGGTGCTGGTACAGGATTTAGGGGCGCTTTTGCAGATTCGGCGGGATTTTCCGGAATTGCCGGTCCATGCCAGCACGCAGATGACCGTGATGGATGCGGACGGCGCGCTGGCGCTGGCTGAGTTGGGCGTCAGCCGCATTGTGACGGCCCGGGAACTGACGCTTGCGCAGATGCGGGCGCTGGCCGATACGGGGATCGAACTGGAGGTGTTTGTCCACGGCTCGATTTGCTACTGCTACTCGGGACAATGTCTGCTCAGCAGCCTGATCGGCGGGCGCAGCGGCAACCGCGGGCGGTGCGCGCAGCCCTGCCGTCTGCCGTATGATGTGTCGGAGGAGGGGCGGACGCTGACGAAGCCGGGACAGAACTATGTGCTGAATCTCAAGGACATGGACACGCTGTCCTGCCTGCCGCAGCTGCTTGAGGCGGGGGCGGTTTCGCTCAAGATCGAAGGCCGCATGAAGAGTCCCCGCTATACGGGCGGTGTGACGGCGGTATACCGCAAATATCTGGATCTGTGCATGGCAGGCGGGGAATACCGCGTAGAAGAAGCGGACCGCCGTTTCCTGCGGGAGTTGTTTGACCGCGGGGGCTACACGGAATATGCCAGCCGGGGGCTTCGCGACGGTATGGTGGCGGTTGCCTCTAAGCCGGAGATGCGGCCGGTGGACGAAGCGTTTTTGCGGGAAAAGGAAAAGGAGCTTACGACGGCCGCATCGAAAGAAAAAATCAAAGGAAAAGTAAGATTTTTTATCAATAAGCCTGTTATAATAACGATGGAGACGACGAGGGGGCACATAAGCGTGACCCAAAGCGGCCCGGTGGTGCAGGCGGCCAAAAACCGTCCTTTTTTGGAGAGCGATCTGCGGGAGCGTTTTCTGCGGCTGGGAGATACGCCCTTTGAGTGGGAGCATCTCGAGATTGAGACCGCGGGCGAAGGTTTTTTGCCGGTAGGACAGCTGAATGAACTCAGGCGTCGGGCGGCGGCGGAGCTGGAAACGGCAGTGATACGTTCCTGTCACCGGGAAAAACCGCTTCGTTCCCCGTGTGCGGACGTGGACGTAATCCGGCGCCCGCACGACTCCGCGGGGGTTTTGGCGGGAGCTGTGCGGCAGAAGGGGCCGGTTCCCAATACGGATGCCAGGGAAACAAACGCGATTCCCAAGATCCATGTCCTCGTTAGTTCCTGCCGGCAGATGGAGATTTTATCGGAATATCCGGGGATTGCCCGCGTGTACCTGGAGATTTCGGCGCTTTCACAGGCAGAGGAGGAAGCGCTTCTGCGGCGCTTTCGCCTTGCGCGGTCGTGGGCCGGGGGATCGCCGCCGGCTCTCTATGTGGCGCTGCCGCCGGTGCTGCGGGGCGGGATGAAGGAAAAACTGGAAGCACGGCTGGATTTTTACGAACAAAACGGCGCCGAAGGCTATCTGGTGCATACCTGGGATCAGGCGGCCTGGCTGCGCCGGCGTATGCCGGCGGCCGGCTTACAGGCCGACGCGTCGCTCTATACCTGGAATCATCCGGCGGTGCAGACGCTTGCACAGCTGGGCGTTACGGGGGCGACGCTGCCGTTTGAATTAAACAGCCGGGAATTAGAAGAACGCACCCGAGGGTCCGTACTGCCGTCGGAACTGACAGCCTACGGCTATCTGCCGGTAATGGTATCGGCGCAGTGCGTGCGGCGGACGCTTGCAGGCTGCGGCAAAGAGAGCGGAATTTTGTATTTAAAAGACCGCAAACACAAGCGGTTCGCGGTACGCAATCACTGCCGTTTCTGCTATAATACGGTCTACAACAGCGAGCCTTTGTTTTTGCTGGATATGCAGGCGCAGTGGAGGGCGTTTGGCTTAGAGGCGCTGCGGCTGCAGTTTACAATAGAAAAGGAAGAGCAGATGCGTGCGATCCTGGACAGCTGCCTTGCGGATTTGCCGGCGGGACGGCCGGTGTCAAACCCGCTGGCCCATTTTACCAGGGGACATTTCCGGCGCGGTGTGGAGTAGGTGAGAATTTGAGCTATTTAATTGTACATTTGTCAAAATATTTGTTTTTGCTGCTGATGCTTTTGTATGTCTATGCCAGCTTTCTCTATGCCAGACAGAAAAACAGCCGGCGAAACATCACGGCCCTGTGGCAGCTGCTTTTGATTTTTTTGTTCCAGGGGCTTTCCTATCTGGTGATTTTTGAACAGACAAACGATGTGCTGATGCTGGTTTTTTACGGCTCGCAGGTCTTGTTTTTGGTGGTGTACCAGGTGGTGTTCCGGGCTTTTTATCCGGAAGCGTCGCTCCTGCTTTTAAACCATCTCTGCATGCTTTTGACGGTCGGTCTGGTGATCCAGACGCGTCTAAGCCCGGAGAAAGCCTGGACGCAGTTTATGATTGGCGGGATGTCGGCCGGGGCGACTCTCCTGGTCCCGGTGGTCATGAAGTATTGGGTGCGTATCTACCGGCTGCGCTGGATCTTCGGGTTGTTCGGCATTGTGGCGCTGGGTATCACCTTTTTGACGGCGCAGACGGAATACGGGGCCAAGCTGTCGATCACGATCGGCAATATCTCCATGCAGCTGACCGAGTTAGTCAAGCTTTCCTTTGTATTTTTTGTGGCGGCCAGTTTTCAAAAAAGCACGGATTTTAAACAGATCGTCATTACGACGGCGGTCGCGGCCATGCATGTGCTGGTGCTGGTGGGCTGCCGTGATTTGGGCGGGGCGCTGATCTTGTTTTTGTCGTACATTTTTATGCTGTATGTGGCGACGCGCAACGGCTGGTATTTTTTGGCCGGAATGGGACTGGGGGCCGCCGCCTGTACCCTTGCATACCGGCTGTTCTCCCATGTGCGGGTGCGGGTGACGACCTGGCTGGATCCCTGGAGCGATATTACGGACAGCGGCTGGCAGATCGCCCAGTCCCTGTTTGCGATCGGGGCCGGCGGCTGGTTCGGCGTAGGGCTCTACAAGGGGATGCCGGGGTCGATCCCGATTGTCTTAAAGGATTTTATCTTCTCCGCGGTGTGCGAGGAATGGGGCGGACTCTTTGCCCTGTGCCTGCTCTTGATTTATTTGAGCTGTCTGCTGCATTTTTTGTGGACGGCGACCTCGATGACGGAGACCTTCCACAAGATTGTCTGCTTTGGCCTTGCTTGTGTGGTGGCGGTGCAGATTCTTTTGAATATCGGTGGTGTGACTAAGTTTATCCCCATGACCGGCGTGACGCTGCCGCTTGTAAGCTACGGCGGCAGTTCGGTGCTGAGTACCTTTGTATTGTTCAGTATTGTCCAGGGCTTTATCCTGATGAAGCAGAACGAGGAAAAGAAAGTTGAAAAAATCAGAAAATCAGAAGCCAGAAAAACAGAGAGCAGAAAGACAGAAGCCGTCCAGGCGCAGGAACTCAGACATGAGCGGGATGCAGACAAAAAAGCGGGAAGGACAGGCGGAACAAACCGCGGCTTGCGGCCGGGAGCCGGCGGTTAAGAAGCCGTCGGCATCCGGCAGGCGGATGAACCGGGAGATTTTGACCTTTGCCTATCTGTTTTTGTTTGTCTTTGCGGCATTTGTCGGATATTTTGTCTGGTTTCAGGTCCGCAGGAGCGAAGCAGTCGTAAACAATACCTACAACAAACGCGTGGAAAGTCTCATAAACCGCACGGTCCGCGGGCGTATTTTAAGCAGCGACGGCACGGTTCTGGCCGAGACGGTGACCGAGGCGGACGGCTCGGAGAGACGTTATTATCCGTATGGAGAAAAACTGGCCCATACCACGGGCTACGTAGGACAGGGCAAAACAGGGATCGAATCGCTGGCTAATTTTTATCTTCTCAGCTCCCATGAAAGCGCCTGGACTCAATTTGTCAACGACGTGATCGAGGAGAAAAATATCGGCGATGACGTGCGCACGACGATTGATCTTGATTTGCAGCTGGCGGCCTGCGAAGCCATGGACGGGCGCAAGGGCGCGGTCGTGGTGCTGCAGGCTTCGACCGGAAAAATTCTTGCCATGGTCTCCAATCCGGCCTTTGACCCTAATATTATTGCCGAACAATGGGAAGACTTAACGGCAGAGGACAACCATGAGGCCAATTTGCTCAACCGGGCAGCGCAGGGCCTGTATCCGCCGGGATCGACCTTTAAGATCGTCACGCTCTTGGAATACATCCGCGAATACCCGGATACCTGGCAGGATTTTTCGTATGACTGCCACGGCGTAAATGAGGGGGACGGCTACAAGATCCGCTGCTATGACAGCACGGCCCACGGACATGTGACGCTGGAGGAAGCGCTGATCGAGTCCTGCAACGGGGCGTTTGCGGAGATCGGCCAGCTTCTGGACAAGGAAAAATTTTCCGCCACCTGCGATGCGCTTATGCTCAACCAGAAGCTGCCGTTAGAGATTGCCAGCAAAGCGGCCAGCTTTACGCTGCCTGTCGGCAGCAACGCCTGGACAACGGCTCAGACGGCGATCGGTCAGGGAAAGACACAGATGACGCCGCTTCTATGCACGATGATTACGGCAGCCATTGCCAACGACGGCGTGATGATGCAGCCCTATATCCTGGACAGCGTCTGGTTTGGCGGCCGGCTGCTTACGCAGTTTGAGCCGGTGATCTGCGCTACGGTTATGAGCCGCGAGGAAACGCAGATTTTGCGGCAGATGATGCGGGCCGTCATTGAGAAGGGATCGGCCCGTTCCCTGCGGTCCGAACAGTACGAGGCGGCCGGCAAGACGGGGACGGCGGAGTACGTTACCGGTTCCGATACGACCCATGCCTGGTTTACCGGATTTGCCGGCGAAGGAGAGGACTGCATCGCGGTCAGCGTGATCCTCGAGGGGGCCGGCACCGGCAGCGCGCAGGCGGCTCCGGTCGCAGCGGCGGTATTTGAAGAATATTTCGGCCGATAGGCTCTTGCCTAACCCCGCAAAAAGCGCTATACTGGTGTACAAGGCTTAGGAAAAGGGCTGAAACACACCGAATTCAGGAGGAATTGCAGATGATTGAAGCAACGAGCTGCGGGGGTGTGGTAATTTTTCGTGGGAAAATCCTGCTTTTGTATAAGAACTATAAGAATAAATACGAAGGCTGGGTGCTGCCCAAAGGTACGGTGGAGGCCGGGGAAGATTATCAGGACACGGCGCTTCGGGAAGTGAAGGAAGAAGCGGGCATCGACGCCAGGATTATGAAGTATATCGGGAAGAGCCAGTATACGTTTAACGTACCCAGGGATACGGTGGAAAAAGATGTCCACTGGTATCTGATGCAGGGGTCAAGCTATTACAGCAAACCGCAGAGAGAGGAATTTTTTACGGATTCCGGATATTATAAGTTCCATGAGGCTTATCATCTTCTGAAATTTGCGAATGAGAAGCAGATTTTGGAGAAAGCGTACAACGAGTATCAGGAGCTGAAGAAACGCAATCAGTGGAATGGAGAATGAAGGATGAATCAGGATTATGAGAAATTAGCGGGCCATATCGAGAAGATGACCGCCCTGCAGACCGCGCTCACCCTTTTTGACTGGGACGCAGAAACGATTGCGCCGCGGGATTCGCTGGAGATGACTGCCCGCATGGTGGGGCAGTTGTCGTCCCTGTATTTTGAAGCCCTGGTAAATGAAGAAGTAAAAGGGCTGCTGCAAACGCTGGCCAAAGCCGACGACTTAACGCAGGCCCAGGCCGCCGTCGTGCGGGAGCTTTCCAAGACCCTTTCGGATCTGGAAAAAATCCCGCCCGAGGAATACCGCGCTTTTCGCGAATTACAGGCCCAGGCAACGACGGTGTGGGCGCGGGCCAAGCAAGAGAACGACTTTGACGCCTTTGCGCCGATCCTTTCGGACATGCTTAGCTATGTGAAAAAATTTGCCGCATACCGCCGCAAAGAGGGACAGAGCCTTTACGACGCCCAGCTGGACGAATACGAAGAAGGTTTTACAAAAGAGGTGCTGGATCCGTTTTTTGCCCTGCTGAAGGAAAAGATTGTGCCGCTTTTAAAGAAGGCGGCGGCCAAAAACGATTCCTTTGATACGAGTCCTCTCAGGCAGCGCTTTGATTTGGCCAAGCAGAAAGAATTCAACCGCTGGCTGGCAGCATACATCGGTTTTGACTTTAACAGGGGCGTGATGGCCGAGAGCGAGCATCCGTTTACGACCGAGCTTCACAATCACGACGTGCGCATCACGAATCATTATCATGAGCAGGCGGTGGAGAACGCGATCTTTTCGACGATCCACGAGGGTGGCCACGCGATTTATGAGATGAATGTGGCCGATGAATTGACACAGACGCCGGCCGGCGGCGGCGCCTCCTGCGGCATGCATGAGTCCCAGTCCCGTTTTATGGAAAATATGCTGGGGCGCAGCCTGGCTTTCTGGGAACCGGTGTACCCTAAGCTGAAGGAATATTTCCCGCAGCAGCTAAAGGATGTGGGAGTGGAGGATTTCGTCCGCTGGATTAACAAAGCGCAGCCGAGCCTGATCCGCACGGAAGCGGACGAGCTGACCTACTGCCTGCACGTGATGATCCGCTATGAGCTGGAGAAAGAGCTGATCGACGGCCATCTCTCGGTAGAGGAGCTTCCCGGGGCCTGGAACGACCGCTACGAAGCGTATCTGGGTGTGCGGCCGCAAAACGACCGCGAAGGAGTGCTGCAGGATATTCACTGGTCACAGGGCAGCTTCGGTTACTTTCCTTCGTATGCCCTTGGCAATGCCTTCGCCGCGCAGATTTATCACGCGATGAAGCAGGAACTGGCGGTGGAGGAGTGCCTGCGAAGCGGCGACCTGGCCCCGATCCGGGATTGGCTTAAGGAAAAGATCCATCGGTTCGGCCAGGTGAAGAAAACCCGGCAGCTGCTGCAGGAGGTGACCGGAGAGGACTTTAACCCGCAGTACTATATCGATTACCTGATCGGGAAATTCACAAAGCTGTACGGATTAGAGATGTAAAGACGACAAAAGAGGAGGAGCCGCTGCAGAAGGCTTGCAGCAGCTCCTTCCTTTCCAATAAAACACATGGGGGACGGGGAGGATGGAAAAAAAACCGCTTGTGATTCTGACAGGGCCTACGGCCGCGGGAAAGACGGCGCTGTCTTTGAAGCTTGCCAGGGCGATTGGCGGGGAGATTGTCAGCGCCGATTCGATGCAGGTCTATCGCCATATGGATATCGGCTCGGCCAAAATACGGCCCGAGGAGATGCAGGGAATCGCGCATCATCTGATCGACGTACTGATGCCCTGGGAGGAATTTAACGTGGTCCGTTTTCAGCAGCTGGCTAAGCAGGCCTGCGCGGGAATCTGGGAGCGGGGGCATATCCCAATCGTTGCCGGCGGCACCGGTTTTTACATACAGGCGCTCTTGTATGATATCGATTTTACGGAAAACGACGCGGATACGAGCGTGCGGGAAAAATGGGAAAAACTGGCGAAAGAGCAGGGGGGACAAGTCCTCTACGAACGGCTTTTGCAAATCGATCCGGCCTCGGCGGCGGCCATTCACAAAAACAATACCAAGCGCATGATCCGGGCGCTTGAATTTTATGAGCAGACCGGCACGCCGATTTCCGCCCACAATGAAGAGCAGCGGCGCAGGAAAAGCCCCTATTGCTTTCTCTATGCGGTGCTGACCCGGGAGAGGGTGGAGCTTTATGAACGGATCGACCGCCGCGTGGAGCAGATGCTTCAAAAGGGGCTTTTAAAAGAAGTAGAGACGCTAAAAGAAATGGGATGCACCAGGCAGATGACGGCCATGCAGGGACTGGGCTATAAAGAAATGCTCGATTACCTTGAGGGCCGGCTTTCGTGGGAAGAAGCCGTCTATACGATCAAGCGGGATACGCGTCATTTTGCCAAGCGGCAGCTGACGTGGTTTCGCAGAGAGCCGGAGGCCGTCTTTTTTTCAATGGATGCAAAAGAAGAAACACAGGTGCTGGCCGAGCTGCTTGCGCGGCTGAAAACAGAAAGGATTACGGATAAGAATGAGGGACGATAAGGAACAAGGATCGCTGCTAGAGACAATGTATCGGGAGCTGGGGCTGAGCGGCCCGGTGATCGACTACGGCCGGCAGGTGGAAACAAAACTGGCTGAGCGGTTTTCACAGATTGACCGCACGGCCGAGTACAATCAGCTGAAAGTGCTGCGGGCCATGCAGAAAAACCGGGTCTGCGCAGAGCATTTTGCCGCGTCAAGCGGTTACGGGTATAACGACGACGGGCGCGATACGCTGGAAGCGGTCTATGCCGACGCCTTTGACGCCGAGGCGGCTTTGGTGCGTCCGCAGATCATCTGCGGCACGCAGGCATTGTATCTGGCGCTCTCGGCAAACCTTCTGCCGGGGGACGAGCTGTTTTCGCCGGTCGGAAAGCCGTATGACACGCTGGAGGAGGTGATCGGCATCCGGCCGTCGACGGGCAGCCTGGCCGAGTACGGCGTTACCTATGCCCAGGCGGAGCTGCTGCCGGACGGCGGGTTTGACTACGAAGCGATCCGGGCGGCGATCGGGCCGCGCACCAAGATGGCGACGATCCAGCGCTCGAAAGGCTATGCGTCCCGGCCGACGCTCTCGGTGGCCCGCATCGGCGAACTGATCGCCTTTTTGAAACAGTGCAAGCCGGACCTTATCTGCATGGTGGACAACTGCTACGGGGAATTTGTCGAGGAAAAGGAGCCGACCGAGGTCGGGGCGGACCTGATTGTCGGTTCGCTGATTAAAAACCCGGGCGGCGGCCTCGCGCCCTGCGGAGGTTACATTGCCGGCCGGGAGCACCTGGTCGAGCGCTGTGCCCGCCGTCTCAGCTCCCCGGGGCTTGGCAAAGAGGTGGGGGCCAGCCTGGGAGTCAATCGTGACCTGTACCAGGGCTTTTTCCTGGCGCCGACGGTGACGGCCGGCGCTCTAAAGGGCGCGATCTTTGCGGCTAACCTGTATGAACGCCTGGGATACCGGGTCATTCCGAACGGTTCTGAGAGCCGGCACGATATTATCCAGGCGGTCGAGCTAAAGAGTCCGCAGGCACTGTGCGCGTTTTGCGAAGGTATCCAGGCGGCCGCGCCGGTGGACAGCTATGTGACCCCGGTTCCCTGGGATATGCCGGGCTATGACTCGCAGGTTATCATGGCGGCCGGCGCCTTTGTGCAGGGCTCCTCGATCGAGCTTTCCGCCGACGGGCCGCTGCGGCCTCCCTATACGGCCTTTTTCCAGGGCGGCCTTACCTGGCAGCACGCCAAGCTGGGTATTTTGATGTCGCTGCAGAAGCTGACGGAAAAAGAGATTGTGAAGTTGCCATTGCTTTAACGATACGATGTTTCAATGATACGAGAATGATACGAAACAAACACTATACAATTTTTGGGAAATATGATACAATAACGAGGAAAGTGACGGTCGTGCTTGCACGAACCGGCATTTGACGAGTGCCGCCATCGAGACGATAGTCGAGATGATACAATAACGAGGAAAGTGACGGTCGTGCTTGCACGAACCGGCATTTGACGAGT
>JAAWCS010000063.1 GCA_022793375.1 Lachnospiraceae bacterium | reverse complement strand
CGGGCACATGCAAGCCCCATCCGAAGCAAGACCAAACAGAAAGCATAAGGCGGCCCGTCTGCTTTCGGGTAGGTCGCTGGAGCCTGGCGGTAACGTCAGGCCTAGATAGATGATCATTCACGACAGAACCCGGCTTATCGTTCGGCTCGTTGTTCTTTTATGCCTTGGCGGCGCGCCGTTAAGCGCATGTACGTTTACTATGGAAAGCCCGGAGAGGAGTGCAGACGTTGGAAACCATACAGATTCGTTATGTAAATGATACCATTGAAAAATTAACCTATATTGAAAATAAATCCGACTGGATCGACCTGCGGGCCGCCGAGGAGGTATCGATGAAGCAGGGGGAATTTCGTTTGATTAGTCTGGGAGTGGCCATGAAGCTGCCAAAGGGCTATGAAGCGCATGTGGTTCCCCGCAGCAGCACCTACAAAAATTTCGGGCTGATTCAGGCCAACCATATGGGTGTGATTGACGGCAGTTATTGCGGAGACAACGATATCTGGCGTTTTCCGGCGCTGGCAGTGCGGGATACCGAGATCCATGTGGGGGACCGTATCTGCCAGTTTCGCATTGTAGAGAATCAACCGCCGATTTTATTTGAAGAGGTAGCGCATTTGGACGGAGAGGACCGGGGCGGTTTTGGCAGCACCGGGCGTAACTAAGCGGCCCGGCATGCTGTCCGGATTCGATTCAGGCAGCGCACCGGCAAGACGGACAAGCTGCAGAAAGGAGCAGAAAGCGATGGGAATACGAAAAGGCCTTTGTCTGGCTGCAGCACTGTGGGGAATATTCCTGCTGGCCGGGTGTACCTCCGATGCGGATGTATTCAACGAGCAGGGACTTGCCCTCTATCGCCAGGGCTCCTATGCGGAGGCGGTAAACTCCTTTGACCAGGCAATCCGGACGGACAACCAGAATCCCGAATACCATGTAAACAAGGGGATGGCCTGTCTGGAAATGGGGGATTATGAGAATGCCCACAGCTGTTTTGACCTTGCGCTGCGCCTGAACGGCAAATATCAGGCAGCTTATCGGGGTAATGGGATTGCCTATATGGAGGCCGGCAGCTATGACGAGGCCATGAATTCTTTTAATACGGCATTGGCCTGCGAATCGGGGCGGGCCAGCGAGGCGGAGTATGATATTTTGCTCTACCGCGGCGAGACGGAAACCCGTATGGGCAATTACGAGGGAGCGATAAATACGTATACGGTCTTACTGAAGGCAAAGGGCGAGCAGGCGGATTTTTATTATCTGCGCGGCGTAGCCTATGTAAAAAGCGGGGCCGTGGAGGAGGGGATCGCCGATATGGACAAAGCGATTTCCCTGAACCCGACGGATTACAATTTATATTTGAATTGCTATTATTGCCTGGCGGATGCCGGACAGGCGGAGCAGGGGATCAACTATCTGAAAAACGCGCTGACAATCGGCGAGAGCACAACCGCGTCCCATAAATCGAGAGGGGCCGTGCATTTCCTGCTGGGCGACTACAACGCGGCGCTGTCGGAGTTTGGCTATGAGCAGGAAACGGCGGACGTGGAGACGTTGATCTACATTGGCTTGTGCCACCAGTCGCTGGGAGATTATACGAGTTCCTACGAAGCGTTTTCCCGTGCCCTGGAGCTGGGCGGCGAAAATCTGGAAGTCTATTATCAGATGGGGATGTGCATGTTCAGCACAGGGGATTATGCGAAAGCGCTGGAATATTTGGCAAAAGGGCTGGAGCTGACGGGACAGGGAAACGACGCGCATAAATCGGAGATGATGTATACGCAGGCTCTGTGCCATGAGCGGCTTTTACAGTTTTCGGAGGCTTTGAAAGCGTTTGAGGCCTATGCGGCGCTGTACGGATCGAACGCGGAACTAGATAAGGAAATGGCATTTTTACGGACGCGTTAAGGAGCGCAAAAGAATGATTGAAACAAAACAAGCCCGGGAGAGAGTCGTTCTGGTCGGGATTCAGCTGGCGCAGGGGGAGGATATGCAGGCATCCCTGGACGAGCTGGAGCAGCTGGCTGAGACAGCCGGCGCAAAAGCCGTGGGACGGGTGGTTCAAAACCGCGAACAGCCGCACCCGGCCACCTATTTGGGAAAAGGAAAGCTGGAGGAGGTAAAAGAGCTTCTTTGGGAGACAGAGGCCACGGGAATTGTCTGCGACGATGAACTGTCGCCGGCGCAATTATCCGGCCTGGAAAAGATTCTGGATGTAAAGATTATGGACCGCACGCTGCTGATCCTGGATATTTTTGCGGCCCGCGCAAGGACACGCGAGGGAAAAATCCAGGTAGAGCTGGCGCAGCTGAAATATCGTGCGGCCCGCCTGGTGGGCCTGCGGGATTCGCTGTCACGTTTGGGCGGCGGGATCGGCACCAGAGGTCCCGGCGAATCCAAACTGGAGGTGGACCGGCGCCGGATCCATGAACGGATTTCCTGGCTAAAGGCACAGCTGCGGGACGTGGAGCGCCACCGGGAGGTGACGCGTCAAAAGAGAATGGACAACCGGATTCCGGTGACGGCGATCGTCGGCTATACCAATGCCGGAAAATCAACGCTTTTAAATCGCCTGACCGGGGCGGATATTCTGGCGGAGGATCAGCTGTTTGCGACCCTCGATCCGACGACACGGACCCTGGTGCTGCCGGGCGGGGACACCGTGCTTTTGACGGATACGGTCGGTTTTATCCGCAAACTGCCCCATCACCTGATCGAAGCTTTTAAAAGTACGCTGGAGGAGGCGCGATACGCCGATGTGATTCTTCATGTGGTAGACAGCGTAAACCCGCAGGCCGACGTGCAGATGCACGTCGTGTATGAGACGCTCGAAAGCCTGGGGGTCAAAGATAAAACCATTGTCACGGCCTTTAATAAGAGCGATCGTCTGGCAGGCGATTTGACGCTCAGAGATCTGCGGGCCGATTACAGCCTGCAAATTTCGGCGGCTTCGGGCCAGGGCCTGGACCGCCTGAAAGAGATGCTGACCGCCATCCTGCGGGCCAGGCGGGTGTATGTGGAGCGTTTCTACCTATATAGAGACGCCGGTAAAATGGAACAATTTCACCGGTACGGGCAGGTACTGAACGAAGAGTACCGGGAGGAGGGCATTGCGGTCGCCGGGTATCTGCCGGCGGAAATGGCAGCAAAAATTTAATAAAAAACAGCCGGCGGCTGTTCAGGAAAAGGAATCTGCTAATTCCAATACCTGAGCAGCCGTTTGTACGTCCGTGATTAAGACATCCAGGTAATGCCCGTTTAAAGCGCCCAATACGGACTTGACCTTGGCAGGGCCGCCGCCGACGCCGATGACCTTGCGGTGGCGGTGCAGCTCGCGCAGATCGATGGATACGATGCGGTCGCGCAGGGACGTATCGCATAATCGTCCGCGGATGTCAAAGAAGTTGCCGCAGATATCGCCGACGGCTCCGGCCTCCACCAGCTCGTTAATCATGGCGGCGTCAAACGGATAATCGCTCAAATGACCGGCGCCCCGAAGCGGGGCCTCGCCGATGCCGACCATGGTCAGATCAAGCGACAGGGAAGCCTCCAGGATGCTGGCGATTTGCGGTTCCTGTTTGAGCGCATGACACAAAGCGGCGCTCTGGCACATGAAGGGCGCGGTAATAATATGGCTGGAACCGCCGTATTTCTGGATCATTTTTTGTACCAGGATATTGGGCTGGAAATCGGCGCTGCTGGAGGAACCGCCCACCAGGGTATACACGGTCAGATCGTGGATCGAGTGGTTGTCCGGCAGCTGGTCAACCATTGCGTTGAGCGTCCGGCCCCAGGTAAAGCCCAGCTTCATGCGGTCCTGCAGCTGATGTTCAAAGTAGGTGGCGGCTTCGGACGCGATCCGGCGCAGAACGGCCTCCGGCGCAAGCTGCTGGCTCTGGCAGTCCGCCAGCTTGATGTCCTGCAGCCCAAACCGCTGTTTGAGCTGTTCCTCCATCTGGAGGATCTGCATGGAGCCGCGCACATCGACAATCTCGATTTTAATCATCCCTTCGTTGCGGGCCTCCTCCAAAAGCTTGCCCAGCGTAACGCGGGAAATATGCAAGAGTTTGGCAATATCGGTCTGCGTATAATTCTTTTCATATAGATAATACAGCGCTTTTAACTTCATGTAATAGCGGTGATCGGGCTGAATCGGCATGGCGGCCTCCTTATCGGGTAGTTTTCCCTAAAAGTTATGCTTACATTTGTAAACTATTATAGTATGGAATGCGGATTTTCGCAAGATTTATTCGTTAAAAAATACGGAAAAGCATTGACAGAGCCAGGAAAAAATGCTACTCTTAGTACGTAAGCGTTTTCAAAAACAAAGTTAATTTACAAATGTACACCAAACAAAATTAACCCATACAAGGAGGTCAAAATCATGGGGGAAATCAAGGATAAGAGCTTATTGGAAAACAAAGAATTTCTTCGGGAGCTGATGGTTCGCATGATGACCGTCAACAAATTTGAAGAAGTTGCTTTCTGGCTGTTCGGCCAGGGCCTGGTTCACGGCACCATGCATTTGAGCATCGGTGAAGAGGCGACGGGTATCGGTACGACGGCGGCGCTGACCAAGGACGATTATATGCTGGCAACGCACCGCGGACACGGGCAGGCACTGGGCAAAGGCGTAAACATCAACGACATGATGGCGGAGATCCTGGCCCGCGGCACCGGCACGAACCATGGCAAGGGCGGTTCCATGCATATCTGCGATTTTGACAACGGAATTCTGGGCGCCAACGGCATCGTAGGCGCCAACGGTCCGATTGCCTGCGGCGCGGCGCTGACGATCAAGATGAAAAAGATTCCGAACCGCGTCTGCGCGGCGTTCTTCGGCGACGGCGCTTCCAACGAGGGCGCGATTCTGGAGTCCATGAACCTGGCGGCGGCCTGGGACCTGCCGGTGATGTTTATCCTGACAAATAATACCTACGGCATGTCGACCCCCTTAGACCATGTGGTAAAGAATAAAGACTTAAAGCAGAGAGCGGCCGCGTTTGGCTTCAAGGCCTATGAGTGCGACGGCAACGACGTGCTGGCCGTCTATGAGACCGTAAAGGAGGCCAGGGAGCATGTGGTAGCCGGCAACGGCCCGGTCCTGGTTGTGGAGCACACCTATCGCACCTCCGGACATTCCAAGAGCGACGGCAACCTGTACCGTACAAAGGAAGAGATTCAGTACTGGAAGGATCACAACCCGATCAAGCGGTTCAGAGAGTTCCTGACCGAAGAGGGTATCTTTACAGGCGAAGAGATCGACGCGATGCAGGCGGACGCGGACAAGATGGTCAACGATGCCGTTGAGTATGCAAAGGCTCAGCCTCAGCCGGTGGTGGCGGACCTGGAAGCCGACGTATACGCGAAATAAGGAAGGAGGATTTGGAGAGATGAGAGAGATTACTTATAAAGACGCAGTCAGAGAAGCAATGTGCGAGGAAATGCGCCGGGACGAAAACGTATACTTTATGGGTGAGGACATCGGGGCTTACTGCGGCGCGTTCGGCGTATCAAAGGGTATGCTGGAAGAGTTTGGCCCGGAGCGGATTCTTGAGCCGCCGATCTCCGAGACCGCCTTCATGGGTGCGGGCGTCGGCTCGGCGATTACCGGCATGCGTCCGATTGTAGAGCTGATGTTCTCCGATTTTATGGCCGTATGCTATGACCAGATTATCAACCAGGCGGCAAAAATGCATTTCATGTTTGCCGGCAAGGTGAGCGTACCGATGGTAATCCGCACGGCCTCCGGCGGCGGCACCGGCGCGGCGGCGCAGCACTCCCAGTCGTTAGAGCAGATGTACTGCCATGTGCCCGGCTTAAAGGTCGTCGTGCCGTCGACCGCCTACGATGCCAAGGGCCTGTTAAAGGCGTCGATCCGCGACAATAATACGGTAGTGTTCCTGGAACAGAAGCGTCTGTATAAGAACAAGGGCCTGGTGCCGGAGGAGGATTATACAATTCCGCTGGGCGTAGCCGATATCAAGAGAGAAGGCAAGGACGTTTCGATTATTACCTATGGCCGCATGGTGCCGATGAGCCTGGAAGTGGCCGAAAAACTGGAGAAGGAAGGCATCAGCGTGGAGGTCCTTGACCTGCGCACTTTAAGCCCTCTGGACACCGAAGCGATCATTGCCACGGCGAAGAAAACCCGCCGCGTGGTAGTGGTCCATGAAGCCGTACAGTTCGGCGGCTTTGGCGGCGAAGTGGTGAGCACGATTGCCGACAGCGATGCCTTCTATTATCTGGACGCCCCGATCAAGAGAGTAGGCGCCCTGTACTGCCCGGTACCGTTTAACCCGGTGCTGGAGGCCAATACCTTCCCGACGCCGGAGAGGATTGAAGCCGCGGTGAGAGAGACGTTATAAGCTTAATACAGCTGCAAAACGAAATAGGAGGAGCAGAAATGGCGACAGAAGTGTATATGCCGAAAAACGGTATGGACATGACTGAGGGCACAATCATCCGCTGGCTGAAAAAGGAAGGCGATCCGGTTGAAAAAGATGAGCCCATCATGGAGATAGAAACCGATAAGATTACCATGGAGTCGGAAGCCCCGGCTGCGGGAATCTTGTTAAAGAAACTGTATGAGGACGGCGCGGTTGTGCCGGTGCTGACGACCATTGGCTATATCGGCGAAGCCGGTGAAGCGGTTCCGGACGCACCGGCTGCCCCGGCGGCATCGGCCCCGGCCCCTGCGGCCGCACCCGCGGCGCCCGCTCCTGTGACGCCGGCGGCGCCGGCCGTGAAAGCGGCGGTCCGTGAGGAGGGCGGCGTGGTGGCGGCGACGCCCTATGCCCGCAAACTGGCGAAGGATCATGATTTGGATCTGCATGCGGTCGTGCCCAGCGGCCGTCACGGAGAAGTGCGCGGCCGCGATGTGGAAGCGGCTCTGGAGGCAGCGCCGAAGGCGACGCCGCTGGCCCGTGCGATGGCGGCGGATCGCGGCATTGACTTAAAGGGCGTAGCCGGTTCCGGTTACCGCGGCAAGATTATGAGCGGCGACCTGCCCTCGGCGGCCGCCCCGGCGGGAGCTGCGGCCGTGGATGCCGCGATCGCGGAGATCGAAGGCGTACTGGCGCGTTACAAGATGAACGGTATGCGCAAGGTGATTGCCCAGCGTATGTTTGCCAGCCACAACGAGATCCCGAACGTAACCCAGAATATCAAGATTGACGTGACCGAACTGCTGGCCCTGCGCGAGAAAATCAATAAAGGCAAGGAAAAGGCAGATAAAGTATCGGTCAACGATATGATTATCAAGGCAGTAGCCAAGGTGATCGGGGAACAGGAACGTTTCCGTATGACGCTGGAGGGCGACGAGTTTGTCCTGCATAACGAGATTAACATCGGCGTTGCCGTGGGTCTGGACGACGGCTTGCTGGTGCCGGTGGTGCACAACGTAGATCAGAAGGGCCTGCTGCAGGTGGCGAAAGAAGCCAAGAGCCTGGCAAAGAAGGCCAGAGAAGGAAAGCTGATGCCGGATGAGATGGGGGGCGGCCGGATCACGATCTCCAATATCGGCATGTTCGGCACACACAGCTTTACCCCGATCATCAACCAGCCTGAGGCGGCGATCGTCGGCGTCTGCGGCACGGAGGAAGAGCTGGCGTTGGTGGACGGAAATGTCGTAGCGCGCAAGAAGATGATGGTTTGCGTGACCTTTGACCACCGGATTTTGAACGGTACCGAGGTGTGCCAGTTTGAATCCCGTCTGAAGCAGCTGTTGGAGGATCCGGTTCAGATCCTGCTGTAAAACTGCGGACGGCGGCACGCCGTCAAAAGATGCTTCAAAGGGTATCGTATTGATGTCAGGAGGAAAAAATGGCAACAGAATTATATATGCCGAAAAACGGCATGGACATGACCGAGGGCACGATTGTGCGCTGGCTGAAAAACGTAGGCGATCCGGTAGAAAAGGATGAAGCCGTAATGGAAATCGAAACAGACAAGATCACCATGGAGTCCGAATCCCCTGTATCCGGCGTTCTGCTGGCAAAACTGTATGAGGACGGGGCCGTGGTTCCCGTATTAACAACGATCGGTTATGTCGGCGAGGCGGGAGAGAAGGTCCCGGAGGCAGCAGCCTCTGCGGCTCCCGCCCAGACAGCCGGCGCAGCCGCGCCGGCGGCCGGCCCGACTGCACCGGCAAACGAAACCGCGCCGGCGGCTTTAAAGGCCGGCGAGTATAACGTAGCGGTAATCGGCGGCGGCCCAGCCGGCTATGTGGCGGCGATCCGTGCGGCGCAGCTGGGCGGCAAGGTCGTGCTCTTTGAAAAGGACGTAGTGGGCGGCACCTGCCTAAACCGCGGATGCATCCCGACCAAGACCTATCTAAAGACGGCCGAGTATATCCACCACATCAAGGGAGCGGCCGACCGCGGCATTATCGTCAATGCCGAGACGAGCGTCGACATGCCCAAGGTGGTGGCCTATAAAGATAAGGTAGTAAAGACCCTGACCGGCGGCGTGGCCGCGCTGTTAAAGAGCAACGGCGTGGAAGTCGTAAAGGGCACGGCGAAGCTGGCGAGCGCCTCCGGCGTGGAGTGCGGCGGCAAGATGTATGCGGCGCAGAAGGTAATTCTCTGCGGCGGTTCCAAAGCGATCCGCATTCCGATCCCCGGCGTAGATCACAAGGACGTAATGACCAGCGACGATATCCTGTCCATGAAGGAACTGCCCAAGCGCTTAGGCATCATCGGCGGCGGCGTAATCGGCTGTGAACTGGCGTCTGCGTTCAGCGCTTTTGGCTGTGAAGTAACGATTGTGGAAATGATGGACCGCGTTGTTTCGATGTTTGATAAAGACGTATCGGCAGAACTTGACAAGAGCCTGAAAAAGAGCGGCGTCAAGGTAATGTGCGGCCGCAAGGTCGAAGAGATCGCCGATGCGGCAGGCCATCCGGTGATCGTGACGGATGCGGGCCGCGTTGAGTGCGACAAGGTGCTTTTGTCGATCGGCCGTGCGGCGGATCTCGATTGCCTGGGCGCGCTGGCCGATCAGATCAAGACCGAGCGGGGCAAAGTTGTGGTAGACGATACCATGAAAACCTCGGTGGAGAATATCTATGCCTGCGGCGATATCAACGGCCGCGTGATGCTGGCGCATTCGGCCTTTAAAATGGGCGAAGTGGCCGCCGAGAACTGCATGACCGGGGAAAACCGCAAATGCGATCTGCGCTATGTGCCCAGCTGCCTTTACACGAGTCCGGAGGCCGCTTCGGTGGGCCTTACCGAGGAAAAGGCGCGGGAGCTGCATCCCGAAGGCGTGCGTATCGGTCTCTTCCAGATGGCGGCCAATGGCCGCAGCGTGGCCTCCGGCGAGCGCCAGGGCTTTATCAAGGTGATTGCAGATGCCAAGTACGGCCAGATTCTGGGCGTCCATATGGTGGGCGGCGTGGCGTCGGAGATGATTGCCGAGCCGACGGCCCTGATGGCAATGGAGGTGACGGTAAACGAGGTGGCAGAGGATATTATCCATGCCCATCCGAGCTACTCCGAGGCATTTGCCGAGGCCTGCGCCGATGCGCTGGGCCGCTGCATTCATCTGCCGGCGAAGAAGAAATAAGATACATCTGCCGGGCAGGAAATTTCCTAAGCTTACAAGTCCTTTTTGGACTGCTTATAATTGATTCGTTCCTATTATGTGCGAAGGAGGCGTCTGGCCGCTGTCTGCGGTCGGACGCCTCCTTTGCAATGGATAGACCTGGAATGCCTTTACTCGGCGGCTGATTCCTGTTCAAAGCCGTCTTTCAGCAGCGTTTTGTGGAGGGTAACGGTCGTTCCGTCGTAGCAATTGACGACTTCATAAGGGCCAAGATCAGCCGGAACAATGACAATGTCGAGATAATTCTGATAATAGCAGCGTTCGGGCTCCTGCAGGAAGCGTACCAGGACCTGCTCTCCTTAATGCGACGCACCAGATTACTTCGTACAGCCACGGATCGTTTAGGCCGGTAGGGATAAAGATGCAGGAGTACTTTGCAAGGCTTTTGCAAATCGGCGTAACGCAGCACTATGGCCTGGCGGCAGGCGACTGGATTCGGGAGCTGCGCGATCTGGCAAAACTGATGGGATTTTCGTTCCAATATTTGAATGAGGGCTGAGCGATGAAGGAATACGGACTGGCAGTCGACGGAGGCGGCACATTTTTAAAGGCGGCGCTGTTTTCGGGGCAGCGGATGGAGAAGGACACGTTTTTTAAGGTGAAGGCGTGTTCCGATGGCCGCGCCGAACAGATTCAGGAGGCGTTTGTAAGCCTGGGAAAAGAGGCCAAACGGCTGGCAAAGGAGCATGGGGGAACTGTGCGGGCGGCAGGGATTGCAATGCCGGGACCCTTTGATTACCGGAGCGGCGTCTCGCAGATGGACCATAAGTTTGCGGCAATCAAGGGGAAGGCGATCGCGCCGTGGCTGCGGGAGGAACTTTATGATATCCCGGTGTTCTTTGGACATGATTCGACGGCGTTTTTTAGGGGCGGCCTTTTGCTAAGCGGGCTGGAGGGCTGCCGGCGCAGCTGCGGGGTGACGCTGGGAACCGGGCTGAGATTTGCGGCGCGGATCGACGGCCGGATCTTGCAGAATGCGCAGGGAGGTCCGGGGATCAGCCTGTGGAACCACCCGTATCGGGAGGCGAACGCGGAGCATTATGCTTCGCGGCGGGCGGTGATCCGGTTCTATGAGGAGCGGGGCGGTGATCCGGGGAAGGATGTATATGAAATCTCTCTTCTGGCGCGGGCCGGGGATTTGGCGGCGCTGGCGGCTTTTGCCGAGCTGGGCGGCCATTTGGGCCGGATTTTGCAGGAGGTGATCGCAGAGAACGGCTTTGAGGTGCTTTTGCTGGGCGGAGCAATCGCCAAATCAGCGGATTTACTGCTGCCGGAGCTCTGCCGGGTGCTAAAGGAGCTGGAAAGGCCGCCTGCAGTCCGTGCGATAGAGCGGATTGACGAGGCGCCTTTGTACGGGGCGGCCGTGCTGTGCGGACAGGGAGACGGCAAAGAGGAGGAGTGGCTTTGAAATTATTGGAAAAAGTACTGGATGGGTTGGAATGGCTCTGCAAGACGCTGGCGGTGCTTTTGCTGTGTACGTTTGTGTGCCTGACGCTTTTGCAGGTCATATCGCGCTACCTAATGGAGAGTCCGCTTACCTGGACCGAGCAGGTATCCAGGTATCTGCACATTTGGATGCTGATGCTGTATGCGCCGGTCATTATTCGTCACAGCGGCAACATGGCTTTTGATATGCTGCTGAAAAGGCTGCCGCCAAAGGTGATCGAGCTTACGACGCTGCTCTGCGAGGTCTTGATCCTGGCGTTTTCCTTGTTCTGGTGCCGCCAGAGCCTGGCGCTGTGCCAGGAGTTTGCCGGACGCAGGCTGATCGGAATCAATTTGCCGTATGCGGCTGTTTACGCGGCACAGCCGGTCGGGGCAGCCGTGATGGCGGTATTTTCGGCAGAAGTAATTGTAAAAAGGCTGGCCGGGTTTGGCCGGCGTAGGCAGAAGGAGGGGGAAGTATGATTGCGCTTTTGCTGATTTCATTTTTGGTTCTTTTGTTTATCGGCATGCCGGTGGCTTACGCGATGGCCTGCGCGGCCGGGCTGGCGATCGTTGCCGACCCGTCGCTGCCGTCGCTGGTGATCGGGCAGAAAATGTTTACGGCGATGGACTCGTTTTCCCTGATGGCAATCCCGTTTTTTATGCTGGCCGGCTCGATCATGAACGAGACGGGGATTACAAAGAAGATTGTGGATTTTGCCCGGAGCTTTGTCGGACATCTGACCGGGGGGCTGGGGCACACGGCGATTGTTACGGGGGTGCTGATGGCCGGAATTTCGGGTTCGGCGAACGCGGATGCCTCGGCGATTGCCAGTATGCTGGTGCCTGCGCTAAAGGAGGAGGGATACGACGACGGCTATGCCTGCGCGATGATCTCCGGCTGCGGCGCGCTGGGGCCGGTGATCCCGCCCAGCATTATGATGGTGATTTATTCGGGCGTGATCTCGATTTCCATCTCGGCATTGTTCCTGGCAGGGGTGATTCCCGGACTTTTAATCGGCGGCGGCTATATGGCGGTTAATTTCCTGTATGCCCGTAAAAACCATATCCCGCGGCAGAAATTTATGGGATTTCGCAATATCCTCCGTTCGCTTGGCGGAGCGATTTGGGCCTTGATTATGCCGGCAATCATTATCGGCGGAATTTTGAGCGGAGTGGTCACGGCCACCGAATCGGGCGTGCTGGCGGTGGCGTATGGCGTACTGTATGGTTTTCTTTCAAAAAATCTGGACGGGAAGAAGCTGAAAAAATGTTTGCTGGAATCGGTACAGGCGACAACGAATCCGATGATGATTATGGCCTTTGCCGCTTTGTTCGGCTATGCGGTGACGTATTACAATTTTGCGAAGGTTATTGCGGACTGCATGATCGGCTTTACCTCGAGCGGAATCGTGGCGCTTTTGGTAATCAGCGTGATTTTATTTATTGCCGGGATGTTCATTGATTCCAACGCGGCGCTTCTGATGCTGGTGCCGATCTTCTCACCGTTAATTGCCTTGTTTGGATTCCATCCGATTCATTTCGCGATGGTCTGCATTTTGACGCTGGTCATGGGCGGGATGTCGCCGCCGGTAGGGCTTTTAATGTATATTACGGCGTCGTGTACCAACACGCCGCTGGAAAAGGTGGTTCGCCATATTTGGCCGTTTTTAGCCGCAAATTATGTGATTGTGCTGGCCGTGATTTTGTTCCCGGCGCTGGTAACCTGGCTGCCGGGCCTGGCCGGATAGCAAACGGCGTGACCGAGACGGCCGACGGGAGGACGTTTTATTGAACCGGGAATGAATCCGAGCGATTTATTAAATATTAAAATGTAGGAGGATGGACTGAATGAAGAAAAGATCAATGGCAGCTATGTGGATAGTGTGGAGCCTGTTGCTGGGGATATGCGCCTGCGGACAGCCGAAGGAGGACGGGACAGGCCAGACGGCGCCCGGGGTGACTTCTGGAGAAACGCAGGGGCAGGCGGCAGAAGCGTCCGGCGCCGCAGAAACGCTTGAGATACGTCTGGCGCATTCCAATGCGGCGAACCAGCCGATTCATGAGGCATGCGAATCCTGGGCACAGAAGGTCTCCGATGCCAGCGGCGGACGGATTGTGATCAACGTATATCCGTCGGCTCAGTTGGGGACACTGGCGGAAACGCAGGAGGCGGTACAGCTGGGAACGCTGGAGCTGGCGATTGCCGATACGTCGCTGCTTTCGTCCATTGTGCCGCAGTACGGGCTTTTTTCTCTGCCGTTTTTGATCGACGGCTATGAGTCGGCGGACGCAATTGTCAACGGCAGCATCGGAGAAGGGATTGACAATCTGGCAAAGGAGCAGGGAATGGTGCCGTTAGGCTGGACCTGGAACGGATTCCGCAATTTTTGCACAACGACGGCCATTACTTCGGTAGCGGATTGCAGCGGAATGAAACTGCGCAGTCCGGAGGCGCAGATTTATCTGGACACGTTTAACGCGCTGGGGATGAAACCGACGCCGCTGCCGTGGAGCGAAGCGTTTTCCGCGATGCAGTCGGGGATTGTGGACGGCGTGGAATCGACGCTGGAGGCTTTTTATACGCAGTCGTTCTATACGCTGGGAGAAAATATTTGCCTTTCCCGTCATATGATTTCTGTGATCGGCCCGATTGCGAACGCCAAGTGGTGGGACAGCCTGGACGAGGCGGATCAAACGATTCTGGAAGATGCCTGGGGCGAGGTGATGGCAGAATTGAACGAGACGGTGATCGGAAATGAGGATGCCTATGCGCGGCAGCTGCGCGAGGCCAATGCCAATATCACGGAGTTTGCGGACCGGCAGGAGATTATTGATTTGTATACGGACTATTGGAAGGAGACGGCAGACACGAACGGATACGCAAAAGAGCTGGAGCAGGCGATGGCGCTGGTTCAGTAAGGATTTATACGGATCAACCGAGAAAAAGCGTTTCTTCTATAATATATAGAAGGACGCTTTTTTAAGGGAGTATAAAATGTTATGCGGCGTCGCGATCTTGTTTAATTAGACAACTCCTCCGGGCGGCTCATCGTACATTCCATATCGTCGACGACTTCGTCGGCGGAACGTGTGTCGCCCTCTTCTTCATCCGCCCACAGGGAGTCGTATTCCTTGCTGTCCTTATCCTCCTTGAGCATGCCGGCATTTTTGGAGGCAATATAGAGTTCCATGCTGTAGTTCATCAGTTTTTCCTCGTCCGAGGGCGGGACATGATCGCCGTTTGAGAGTCGTCGGGCGATTTCCATGCATTTGGCAAGATCCTCCATGCTCTTGGCTTCGGCTTCCCCCTGCTGCTTGGCGGTCTCGACATTCTGGAGAGCCGTTTTGTAATTCATAAATTCTTCCATAAAAGCAGACATTTTTTCGTGTTCTGCCGAAACAGCCTGCAGTTCATCGAGTAGGGCCTGGCCGGCGCCGCCATGGGCTTCGGCCTCTTTTACCTGCGTAAGGAGCGACCGCTTCCGATTCCATAATTCGTTGATTTGGGCAGAGTATTGTTGGTGTGCCTGGCCGATCTTCATAGTAGGGCCTCCTTTCTTTTCATGGATACCAGTGTGGTTTTAAGGTATATTATATATATCGGCGGTTTTTGAGGGGATGAAAGAAGGGACAGGCGGTAAACGCGGCAGGGATGTGCGCCTGGCCGGAAAGCAATTGACGAATGCCCCCCGGTGCTGTAAAATAATTCTAAGAAAGCGATCGAAAATACCGCGGGGTATCCTGCGATGCCCTGAAACGCGGACCTTAGACAGAAAGGAGGATGGGGCGGCATGGGATTTTTTCTGAATAACGCGACAGCCTATACTCTGTACAAGGATGAGACGAAAAAGCCGTATTTTGTTGACAAAACGCTGCTTCTGGAGGAATTGTTCCCGTTTATGGAACAAGGAAGCAGCTATATTTGTATTACCAGACCCCGCCGGTTTGGAAAAACAGTGATGGCAGATATGATTGCTGCTTTTTTTTCTAATGCCTGCGACGCTTCGTCGGTATTTGCATCTCTTTCCATTGCCGGTTCCCCCCTTTATGGGAGACACCAAAACCAATATCCGGTGATTCATATTGCCTTTAATGAGCTGCCCAGGCGCTGCCAAAATTATGAACAGTACATTGCCAGGATCGAGGACAAGCTGACAGACGATCTGGCGGCAGCTTACCCGGAGATCGAAATACATGCCGAGGATGCGGTGTGGGATATCCTGAAAAACATCTGGCTGGCCGATTCGTCGGCCCGCTTCCTGTTTGTATTGGATGAATGGGACTATATTTTTCACAGGGATTTTGTGACCGAAAAAGACAAACAGTTATACCTGGAATTTTTAAACAACCTGCTGAAGGGAAAACCATATGTCCGGCTGGCTTACATGACGGGCATTCTTCCGATTGCGAAATACTCCAGTGGTTCTGAACGGAATATGTTTTCGGAATATACGCTGGCGACGAAGGAGAAATTCTGCGATTGCTTTGGCTTTACGGAGACGGAGGTCGATGAGCTTTATCAGCGCTATCGGAAATGTACAGAAAAACCGCGCATCAGCCGGGAGGGGCTTCGTCTCTGGTATGACGGATATCAGACATTGACCGGCCAGAGAATTTATAATCCGCGCTCGGTTGTCTGTGCATTGCAGGATAATCAGCTGTGCAACTACTGGACCAGTTCCGGTCCTTATGATGAAATATTCTATTATATCCAAAATAATGTGGCCGATGTCAGGGACGATCTGGTACGGATGATTTCCGGCAATAAGGTCTCGGCCAAAGTACAGGAATACGCGGCGACCTCGATGCGCCTGCTGACTCGGGATGAGATTTTTTCGGCAATGGTCGTCTACGGGTTTTTAAGTTATGAGGACGGCCGGGTTTCGATCCCCAACAAAGAATTGATGGACAAATTTGCGGACATGCTTCAAAAAGAGCCATCCCTCGGATATGTGTATCAGCTGGCCCGGGCCTCCGAACGTATGCTGGAAGCCACAAAAAATAAAGATACCGATACGATGCAGGAAATTCTCGAATATGCGCATGATACGGAAGTGCCGTTGCTTAGTTACAACAACGAAGCAGAGTTGGCGGCGGTTGTAAATCTGGTGTATTTGTCGGCGAGAGACTCCTACCGCATGGAACGGGAGGACAGAGCAGGGATCGGCTATACGGATTTTATATTCTATCCTGACCAAAATCCGGCAGAGGACGGCATTATTTTGGAATTAAAGGTAGATCATACGCCGGAAGATGCCATACGCCAGATAAAAGAACGCCGCTATGCCCTGCGTTTTCAGGGCCGGCCAGGAGAGCGTGCGCGCTATACGGGGCGGATTTTAGCAGTAGGGATTGCATATGACCGGAAAACAAAAAAGCACCGATGCCAGGTGGAAGTTCTAAGAGAAAAACAAGCAAAGGCGTGAACGTATCGTCTCCCAATATTGTAAAAAACTCCTGTTTGACAAGACAGTCATATCTGACTTCTTGCCAAAGAGGAGTTTTTTTAATGCATAATTGACGCCGGAGCCAGCGGTTTCATTTCGCAGATTACCATAATCTGTGATATCACCCGGAAAAACCGCTGTTTTGCCGCATCTTCTTTACTTCTGACCCATCATCTGACCATAAATGGCCGACAACGCGTTCATATGGCGGCGTTTCATCTCGGTCGTCGGGTGTACATAGCGGTTCAGGGTTGTCTTTACGTCGGAATGCCCCAGTATTTCGCTGAGGCTCTTGATATCCACCCCATTTCCGATGCAGTTCGTAGCAAAGGTGTGCCGTTACGGTATAATAACGACAAACGGAAAAAGCCTTGATTTTCAAGGGGTTTGAGCGTTTGCCGTCATTTATTCAATTCCTTTTCCAAGTTGAAATCTGACGAGAAAAATATCGAAAAAAGGAGGCTGTTTCATT
>JAAWCS010000062.1 GCA_022793375.1 Lachnospiraceae bacterium | reverse complement strand
TTATTGTCTGGCTGCCTGCTGCTGACAGCTGATTTCTTATAAGATTTGCACAAAAATAAGCCTTGTATTTTTGGTATTGTGACGAAATTGTGCTGAAGCATACGATTTCTATTGCATAATCTTACCAAAGCGGTTATGATAGATACGTAGCGATTGGAAACGTTACCAGTAACGTTTCCAATCGCAGGAACAAACCATATAAGGAGGAAATGAAAATGAGTAAAAAGTTTTTGGCTCTGGCCCTGTCCTGCGTGATGGCCCTTTCCCTGCTGGCCGGCTGCGGCGGCGACAGCAGCGCGACCACGGCGGCGGCCGGCGGCGATCCGGATGCCACCCAGGCGGCGGGCGGCGACTCCGGCAGCCAGGGCGGCGGTTCGGTCTACTGGCTGAACTTCAAGCCTGAATCGGATGAGGTGCTGCAGAACATCGCTCAGATGTACACGGAGAAAACCGGCGTGGAGGTCAAGGTGGTTACCGCTGCTTCCGGTACATATTCCCAGCAGCTCAACGCCGAGATGGATAAGAGCAATCCGCCCACCCTGTTTGTCATCGGCAACCAGGCCGGCGTCAAGGATTGGAAGGACTACGCGCTGGATTTAAACGGCACCGCGATTGCCAACGAGCTGAACACCGATGCCTATAACCTGTATGACGAGAGCGGCAAACTGGTATCGATCGGCTACTGCTACGAATCCTACGGCATTATCGTCAATCCCGACCTGGTTGAAAAGGCCGGCCACAAGATGGACGAAATCACCAACTTTGACGGTTTGAAGGCGGTTGTCGAGGATATTCATGCCCGCGCCGGCGAACTGGGCTTTGATGCCTTCAGTGCCTGCGATATGGACCCCAGCTCTTCCTGGCGCTTTACCGGTCATATGGCTAACCTGGAATACTACTATGAGCAGGAGGGCAGCGTTTGGACCGAGTGCCCGCCTACGATCACCGGCGCTTACATGGAAAACTTCAAAAACCTGTATGACCTGTGCATCAACAACAGCACCGTAGCTCCTACGGAACTGGCTACCGGCGGCCATGACGCGCAAAACGAGTTCATTACCGGCAAGGCTGCTTTCTATGTCAACGGCTCCTGGGAGTATTCCGCCGTGGCCGAGGCAGTTCCGAACGCAACGATGATCCCTTACTACTGCGGCGTGGCCGGCGAAGAAAAGGCTGGCTTAAACTGCGGCACCGAGAACTGCTGGGCTATCAACTCCAAGGCTTCGGCCGAGGATCAGCAGGCTACCATGGATTTCATGGTTTGGTGTGTCACCGATCCCGAAGCCTCCCGGCTGCTTGTGGATTCCTTTGGCGTTATGCCTTATAAGCAGGCGGCCGAGTCCACCAACAGCTTCCTCGCCGCAGCGGATGAATACACGGCCAATGGCTGCTATGTTATGAACTGGGCGACCAACTTCCAGCCGAACGTAGACGACTACCGCGCTTCCCTGGTAGCGGCTCTGAACCAGTACAACGCGGATCAGTCCGACGCCAACTGGGAACAGGTGCGCACCGCTTTCGTGGACGGCTGGGCCGTACAGTACCAGAACGCAAACAACTAAACTGATTTTGAACTTCTGATCGAAACCTGATTTTGGGCGGGGCGGCGGTTTCATCCGTCCCGCCCTTTTCCAGGCGTATCCCGCGCCGCCCTATTTTAATAAAAGGAGCTGATACCTTGATGCAGAAAAAAAACACCAAAAAAACCGCGGTTCGCGGTTCCAGCGGAAACACCCTAAAGGCCTCGATCCGCCATTGGGGGCTCTTGTTTCTGGGACCTGTGGTCGCCGCTTTTGCCATTGGGTTCGTCTGGCCCTTCCTCCAGGGCATTTACTTATCGCTCTGCAAATTCCGTCTGATCTCGGATGCGGAGTTTATCGGCTTCGGCAACTATGTCAAAGCCTTCCAGGATGCCAGCTTCACGCACTCCTTCTGGTATACGGCACTGTTTGCGCTGACTTCGCTGGTCATTATCAACGTGCTGGCCTTCGCCGTCGCCTATGCCCTGACGCAGGAAATCAAGGGAAGCAACCTGTTTCGGACGGTATTTTTCATGCCGAACCTGATCGGCGGCATCGTGCTGGGCTACATCTGGTCGATGATCTTTGACGGCATTTTGAGTCACTTTGGCACCTCGATTCTCCTAAACTCGACCTTCGGTTTCTGGGGCCTGATTATCCTCGTCTGCTGGCAGCAGATCGGTTACATGATGATTATCTATATCGCCGGGCTGCAGGCCGTATCCGAAGATATGCTGGAGGCCGCCTGCATCGACGGGGCCAACCGCTGGCAGACGCTATGGCGCGTGACCATTCCCAACGTCATGCCGTCGATCACGATCTGTGTGTTCCTCTCTCTGACCAACGGCTTCAAACTGTTTGACCAGAACCTGGCCCTCACAGCCGGCCAGCCCTTCCTGATCCAGCCCGGCGGCGTCTCCATCAAGACCACCGAAATGCTGGCTCTCAATATTTACAATACCTTCTACGGCTCCAATTCCGCCTCCCAGGGCGTGGCCCAGGCAAAGGCAGTCATATTTTTCCTTCTGGTAGCCGGACTTGGCCTGGCCCAGCTTGCCTATACCCGTAAAAAGGAGGTGCAGCAGTAATGAGCAATTCCAGCGCACAGCGCCGCAACAAAGCGATTTTATCGGCGATTCTGGCCGTAATATGTATCATTTATGTGCTCCCTGTTTTAACGGTACTCCTGAATTCGTTTAAACTCAACACGTTCGTCAAAACGGATACCTTTGCCCTGCCTACCGGGGAAATGTGGGCCGGCTTCTCGAATTTCATCAAGGGCATGACGTTTGGCAATTATCCGTTCTGGAAAAGCGTAACCTACAGCGTTGTCATTACCGTACTTTCCACCGGACTGATCCTTCTGTGCACTTCCATGGCGGCCTGGTACATCACCCGCGTGGACTCACGGTTCTGCCGCGCGCTGTATTATTTGTGCGTCTTTTCCATGGTCGTGCCGTTTCAGATGGTCATGTACACGCTGTCCAAAACAGCCGACCAGCTGAAACTTAATACGCCCTGGACGATTCCGATCGTATACCTGGGCTTTGGCGCGGGACTGGCTATTTTCATGTTCGTGGGATTTGTCAAATCCATCCCCCTGGAAATGGAGGAGGCGGCGGCGATCGACGGCTGCGGACCGATCCGTACCTTTTTCCGGGTTGTGATGCCGATGCTGAAACCGACGATGGTCTCCGTAGGCATCCTGGAAATCATGTGGGTGTGGAACGACTACCTGCTTCCCGTGCTGGTACTGGATATCAACGAGTATCGTACCATCACCATCCACATTCAGTATTTAAAGGGAAGCTATGGTACGGTGGATTTAGGCGCCACCATGGCATTGATCCTGTTAAGCATCATCCCCGTTATCGTATTCTACCTCACCTGCCAGAAGCACATTATTAAGGGCGTTGCCGCCGGTGCGGTAAAGGGCTAATCAGAATTACCGGCTTTGATGCCTGGCGCTGCGCCGCCGGCCGCATGCAAGCTTACTTAGAAGGAGATACGCACCATGACTATTCGAGACATTGCCCGGCTGTCCGGCTGCGGCGTCGCCACCGTATCCCGGGTATTAAACAATCATCCGGACGTAAGCCCGGATACCCGCCGCCGGGTAATGGCAGTTGTGGAGGAACAGGGCTTTCAGCCCAACACAAACGCCAAGCATCTCAAGCAGCAGGCGGGCGCTACGGTTGCCATCATTGTCAAGGGCATTATGAATATGCTTTTTTCCGACCTGGTGGAACGCTGTCAGCAGCTTCTGCGGGATGCGGGCCGTGACACAACCGTCTACTATCTGGATGAGGATGCCAATGAAGTGGCTTACGCCCTCCAGCTGTGCCGGGAACACAAACCCCTGGGAATCCTTTTCCTGGGCGGGGATTTGGAATATTTTCAGGCGGAATTTGCCCATATTGCCATCCCCTGCGTGCTGCTCACAAACTCAGCCAAAGAACTGGACTTTGCCAATCTGTCCTCTGTCACGACCGACGACACGGCGGCCGCTGCTCAAACCATTGAGTTTTTGGCTGCCAAAGGACACAAAAACATCGGTGTGCTGGGCGGCAACTGGTCCTGCACTCAAATCAGCTACCGGCGTTTCCAGGGCTGCCAACAGGCCTTTCGGCAGCTGGGCCTGCCCTTTGACGCGAAGCGCAGCGAGCCCTGCCGCTACTCGATGGCGGACGCCTATGACACGACCAAGCTTCTCCTTGGCCGCTGCCCGGATCTTACGGCGATTTTCTGTCTGAGCGACGTAATGGCGATCGGTGCGATCCGCTCGATCCATGACCTGGGCCTGCGGGTGCCGGAGGATTTTTCCGTCGTCGGATATGACGGAATCTCCCTGTCCCAGTTCTGTGTCCCCCGGCTGACCACGGTCCGCCAGGACACCGAACAGCTGGCCGAGCAGGGCGTGGATCTCTTGCTTCGCAGTCTGGAACGGCACAGCGCCCCCGTCCATCGGGTTGTGCCCTTTCAGCTGATTCCCGGCGAAAGCGTGGGAGCGCCGCGGGGGGCGTGAAAATGAAAAAGTCCTGGAAATGTGGGATCCAGGGCTTTTTTCTTTCTATGCAAACGCGGCCGCGCTAAAGGACTGTCTCCGTTTTCTTTTCTCCGATTTGTACCTCTTTCCCTCTGAAGGCAAATCCATATTTATCAATATAGAAGCAATTTTCTTCCCGAATAACCCTAAAATCCTGATGTCCGAGCCCTACCGTCTTTTCCACACGATTCACCTCCTTTTTTCTCCTTGCTGCTTCCATTATATACCATACACTCTGATTTGATAATCACCAATCTCGTTAATTCATAAACCTGCAATCCGGTCAAGACGACGAACGCTCATCTAAAAACAACTGTACCCGATTTTGGATTATCCGGGCAACTTCCTCTGCCGCTTTTTGCCCGGCAAACAGGGCGCCGGCTTCTTCTCCGATAATCCGTTTGAGCTCCGCTTCCCAGCGAACAGGAGGACGGGCCTCTTCGATCAGTCGCCGGAGGGCAAGAATCTCCTCCTGTGCGGCCGCTTGTATCACATACTCAAACGTCGAAAAATAGAGCCTTTCGCTACGCGTGGGATCGTCTTTGGCGGCGCGCTTGAGCACCTGCTCTAACTGGCTCTGCCTGGCAGGAAAACCGACGGACCAGTTTTCCTGGTATTCTTCGCTAAGCAGGCTGACGACAAATTCCCAGGCTCCCTGCAGATGAGCGGATTTAGACGAAATACCAAGCTGCGGACCGGTCGGCTGCAGTAAAGGCGCGCTTCCCGCGCCGGCCGGATATCCCACATAGGAAATATCGCCGCATAAGTAGGCTTGAAGTCCCAGAAAAAGTCCTGTGCTGTTTATGTCAAACGGCTGGAGGATATGACGGTTTTCCGCCAAACCGGCGTACAAATCTTCGCCGGGTACAATCACTCCCTGCGGATACGCGGCAGCAAAAGAAAGCAGCTCTGCAAATTCAGGGCTGTCAAAACGACAGCGGCCGCTCTCCCAATTGATATAAGAATCCAATTCCAGCGTAAGCAGCCGATTCAGGACGATTTCCGGATCATAATAGGACGGGAACAAGGTCGTTTCCTTTGGCAGAGAGCAGAATAATGCCTGCAAGTCCGAAACGCTCCCCGCAAAATCTGTTCCCAGCGCAGAGGCCTTGCCGATGGTTGTTCGGATAAAAAAGCCGGGAAATATACCGTAAAGCGCTTCGTTCCGTTTGTAGTAGGACAGGGCGTTGGAGGAAAGAATACTCTGTTCCTCGTATTCCTCGCGCGCCAAACTGTACAAGTCGATCAGAATACCTTTGGCGATATAAGCATCTGTCGGAATAGCACTCAGCTCCAGGATATCCGGTCCCTGCCCGGCAGCATAGTCGGAATTCATCCGAACCAGGCCGTTTTCATAATCCCATCTGGCGCATACTCTTTTATTTGAATCTGGTAAGAGGAATTTTTCTTATTGAAATCGGCGATAAGAGCACGCAGATTTCCCTGCGCATCTTGTGTACGCAAATTCATGATTCCGAGCGTCAGCGTCTGTCGGTTGTCAAGCTGCGTATTTTGCTGTAGATATACGACTTCGGCCTTGCAGCTGAACACAGGGCGGGTTTTCTGTGTGTAAGTGACCGCCAAAAGCCGCCCGTCTGCCAGTCCGGAGAGGCCGGCCAGCTCTTCGGCGACTACATTATGATTGCTCCAGGTAAGAATGGTTTCGCAAGTTCTGGCTTCTGCATCCACACGGTAAAGCGTATTCCCGCAAGTGATGAGAAAAGCACCGTCCTCCGTTGCTGCCCAATGTATATTAGAACCGTTAAACAGCTTCTCCATACATGGTTTTTGCGTATGGTTTTCCAGATCCATTTCCTGTAAAGACCAGGCATCGCCGGTATAAAGGGATTCCGTCGTCAGACAGAATACCTGGTCATTCTGACCGGCAAGCAGGCGCGCTTCGCCCGCATCGATGTCAATCGTATATTGCCGTCTGCCCTGCGCGTCGACCACGACTAATTTTCGTGCGTCATTTTTTATGTCATAGATTTGTATTATTATACTTCCATCGGATGTGGCGCACATTTCTTCTAAAATCACCTCATCCGGCATTGTTTCTCCATCAAAGAGGGCGGCCGTAATATCTTGCCGGTCTGTTATCATGCCGTCAGCATCCGCGGACAATCGTTCACAGATTTTTCCCCGGTCCGTCTGAAAATCCGTCTGCAATATGGTAAGACTGCCGTTGTGGCCAGCGGTTATCCCGGCTATCGTTTGGTTAGAGGTGATTTCAAACAGGGGGCGGATGTCCTGCCTGCCTAACTCCACGGCGCACAACCAGGACGCCGCATATTCGGAGTCCGCTGGTGTGCTCTCCGGCTGATCCTGGTAAGGCGCAGGGCCCTCGCTGCCCGGAAGCACAGAGATTGCGCCGTTTCCTTTTGTCTCAGAATTTTTACAGCCGCCGACCGACAGCAGGAAAATGAAAAAAATGAGCGGAAAAAGAAGATATTTTTGGGGTGATGAATTCCACAGTGGTTTCATGACAGCCTCCGGGGAGTTTGCTTATTTTAAAGTATTTAAAGACAGAACCGTCCATATCCATCCTGGTATTCCAGGGCAAATTTTAGATAGTTCTGTCTTTGATTGATGCATCCGCTTTGGAACGGATATCCTACTTTTTCTTAAACCGTTTTACGATCAGTATCAGCAGCAATACAATATTAAGCCCCGCCACAAGGTAGGTATGCAGGGTCCAGGGCTCGGTGACTGCCTGATTATCGGCCAGCACACCCAAAAAGAACATATGCGAAATGCAGCTAAAGATAGTAATAATACTTCCAACTATGGCGTATTTCCAAAGAACTTTCGTCTTTAGGCTGCCTAAAAACAAAAGCAATGCTACCAATGCCAGGCAATACAGCGGGATCATCCCAAAATGATAATAATTCATAATATCTTCGATTCGATCTACAGGCATTTTTTTCTCCTTTTCTTTGTGAATTTGTCAACGTATTTTATATAGAACTATTATACTGCCTATTTTATTTCTATACAAGTGACAGAGCTGTCAAAATCGGCCCCTGTATTTTTTAGGTAGTTTTTAGGCAGTTCTGTCTTTCCTTACTTGCCAGTTCTCTTTTTTCAATAGATCAAATCAGCAACGGCAGGACTGGCAATTACTTCTTTCAATTTCAGATAGTTCTCAAGTGCTATCCCCTTCCGGTTGTTATATACGATTACGTTCAACACATCTTCAATTATTTATAACGAGCGCATGGCAGCTATTCACTTTTAAATACAAACGAGACACATCTCGGATTACCACAGGATCATCAAAAACAATCCTCGCTGCTTCAAAAATCTTCTGCGGCTGGTCCTTCAGCATAAAGACCAGGGATATCATTTTTTGACTTGTTTCCTCATCATATGTAAGCTGAATTTCCGTTTCCAGAGCATTGCATTCGTTAAATGCATTCTGAAACATTTCCCATACCGAATCAGGCAATTGGTCCGATGATTTTACGATGGAAACAGTCCCCTCTTCATTCACTCCAAAACTATACAGCTGCTTTTCATCCAAGCTGTATCCTATTCCTGATTCTACTACTATAAGGTTGTCATCCAGCCCTACCAGGCTCTCCAGCCCCCAATTTAGTTCCGAATCCAGCAATACCTGATCCAATTCTATATCTCGCAAAAGAAAATAATTTCTTTCCACGTCATAAATACATTCATATTTTTTCCCGAACACTTCCGTCTCAGCTGTCCTTATCTCTGTATTTCCTTCTTGTAATAAATTTTGACAAGAACAACCGATAAGCACGGCAAAGCAAAGTATTACAATGATTATTTTCTTATCTTTTCTATTCAACATATGATTTTTTAAACCTCTTAAAAGTCAATTTTCGTCATCCGAATTTAATTCTTCACTTGTTTTTCTCATACTGCTGATATAAAATATAGAAGAAAGGATACGAGTCATAAGGAGTACCGCCGCCGGGTAAGTAATATAACTTTGGTTTCTGTGGTCAGGCAGCCCTTTTAACAGTGGCAGCAGATCCGGGAAAAAATGGCGGATTCGCTTAGCAAACTCACACGCAAGTTTCAACTGCCCCAGATGTTCCCTTGCCTCTTTCCTTGTGGTTTTTATTCTCCCTTCATGGTAAAACCTCCTCTCGTCTATCTGGTGCGAAAAAATTGTTTTGTGGTTAATTCTATTATCTCGCATTTTCGGATAAAATGGGAGGTTTTTTTACGTAATATTTGAAAATGCTGCTTTTTTGTATCGCACACTTTATATGTGATATCTGTCCGTCAAACCAAGAGTTCGCTTACAGTTCCCTTCAGAGCCCACCTCATGATAGATTCGGCTATATTCTTCCTTGTTGCCTAGACGTGTTGTTCGGGGCCTATACTCGTTAGAACACGCCCATGACACGTAAACAAAGTAGGCAGAGATAGAATTTTTAATATCCCTGCCTAAAGAAAGCACATCAAGTCAGCATCCTAACCTCATAACAATGGTCGCGCCGCATCCTCTTTGTCTTATTTGTTTTTATTGTCTATATATAATAAGCACAATACATATATGATGTTGAAAAAAAACATCAATTTTGCTTCCGAGCTTTTGAAATAAAGCAATCCACATATATTGCAGATTATTAGTAAAATGCATATAATGAAACGTATTCGCCCGGATTTCTTTTTCATAAATTAAACTCTCCACGTAGTAGGAATTGTATCAAAGCTTCCAACAAAATCCGTATGATCTGCATCTAAGTATTCACATACATGTTCATAATATCTCAGCTCATAGGGACTAATTTTATATTGGTATTGTTGTACAACATGATATAAAGTACCTTTTTGAGCATCCGAAATTGATAAAATAGTATTCAATATTGCTATTCCTATATCTAACGTTTTTATAATATTTCCTACCACAGGATGCCATTCAATCATTTTCCCAATGTAGTTTCCTATCAACCCTAGTGCTGTCAAAGAAATACTTCCGCCTGCTGAATCCCATGAACTTGTTTTCGTATAAGTCCCTACCTGTACCCAACCTGATGAATTTGCATTTAGGGCAGAAATGTTTTCTTCAGTATAAACTATTTCTGTTTTTATTACTATGATGCCATCACAATAAACATTGCCTTCTATATCGGTACTATAATAACTTCTATTTCCGTTTTCATCATACACAATTGCTCCATGCCAATCCTCGTCGAAAAAAATATCTTCTACTTTTCCGGTTGACAAATATGTGTATCTTTTATGACGGGTTGATTCAGATAACTCTACTCGTATTATTTGCTCCCCTACAATATAGGTTTCGGAAATATAATCATTACCCCACACAGCCTCTGATGCATAGGATTTTCCAGAAACGATCATAAAAGCAGTTAATAAAGATAAAAATCCTCTTCTTCGTTTTCATATAAACATCCTTTCTGTGCCAAACAATCTGCGACAAAAATAAATCAACCTGTTATGCCAGCATCTTGGCCCAACGGAATCCCCCCCAACTCTTTTTCCTTGTTATGACAATATCATAACTCAAAAATTTCTCCAGCACAAGGGACAGAGTTGTCAAATTTAGCCCTCCGGTTTTTGACAACTCTGTCCCTTGCTAACTGCCCCATATATCGATTATACTTTAAATTAGCAGCAAATATTTTTACCCTGCTATTTTTAGCCAGGTATCCACAAGCCCTTAAAACACGGGCAGACATTAGAAAGGAGCTTTCCCATGATGAAGAAAAAACTGTACAAAAAAATCTTATTAACCCTCACTGCTATTTCTGCCTGCCTGCTGATTGCCGCCGGGCCTTTACCTGACTGCGCCGATTCGGAAGAGCCCGTGGTAAAGATGGAAGAAGAAATACCGGAAACGGAAAGCGAAGAAGAAACCAAACCCGGGATTGCGCCGTTAAGCGATAAAGATACTCACGGGACTGTAGAAAAATAATTTTCTAGTCGTTTATTCGTGCTTTCAGTTTTCTTACATAGAAGCTTCTGGCATGAGTTTCCTTGCAAAGCTCGCTGAATACAATACAGCGTTGTAAATCAAATTCCGGATTGCCTATGCCCGTTGACAGAATGCCTTCTTTCTGCTGTTGCTCATTGTTCCACATGATGTTGTATATACTATCATGCACTCCATATAGGCGACGCAAACGAAGGCTTTCTGTTATAAGTACCCGGCTGATCTCATTCGATCTATCGTATTCCCCCATATTCCCCAACTCATTTGTCACATGATCCATCACCACCTCATACATATTGAGACAGGAGGATATGAGCCCATTTTCTTCATAAAAGCGATATACACCGCATAATAATTCGATATACTTTCTTTTCTCTTCCATCCCCTTCTGTTTAGAAGCAATATTTTGTATGCACAATACTTCTTCGTTTGTCATGTATTTTTCATCCGGCAATGTCGCCGCCTGCAGGGGCAAAGTACACTCCAGCGCTGCGATCACTCTGGCGCAAAACTCTTCCCCCGTTGTCTTTCCCTTATAGAGTTCATTCAATGCCTGATGACGCAATATTGTCTGGCGATTCAAAGGATATTTCAACGATACCATCTTTTTGATTTTTTGAAGAAGGAAATCCGCCTTGTCACAGTCTCGGTTACGAATACTGGTTCGCAGCTCGCTCATGCATTCCTTCGCCTCAGCACTATCCGTAATCAATTCCATCCGGCAATACTCCGCCGCCAGGTTGAGCCTTCCAAACAGCTCCCGGACAATCTCCTTCTGCGTCCGCTGCTCATTTCGCTCCAGCCTTCTAAGTGTCTTTTCAGAACAGAGATTCTCGCAGAGCTGCCTGCGGCTCAGCCCCAGCATATTCCGCCTCAGGCGGATCACATCGCCGATACAGTGAACGCCTTTTTCCACATACAAATAACAGGTATTCTCCATCCTTGGCGAAATTCCGTATTCCTCATACGTCTGCTCTAGTGTCCGGAGCCACTCTTCATTTTTTTCCTGTTCCACCTCTCGGGCCTTTGCCTTCCACTTCTCGCCCTGATTATAGAAAGCCTCTATACTCTCCTGAAGCAACACCCGCCGCGTATCCAACAATTCCACCAAATAATAGGCGCGGCCCGTATTCCGCAAAAGCTCAATTCCTTCCTCGCACAATCGAAGCGCTTCCTCTTGCTCTTTTTCGCAGTCCTGTTCTTCATCGCAGGCAGAACTCCCGCCATATTGAAGGAAATAGTAAATCGCTTTTGGATAAATCCTGGCCCGGCTCAAGGGGTCCAAACGAGACTTTTCAATATAAATCAAAAGCTCCCTGTAATGTTCCTTTGCCCCGGCCGGCTTCTCATATCGCAGTGTTTCCAACAGCAAATCCATCTCGTGTACCGACAACGCCTGCCCCCGGATGCCCTGATCGATCTGAGGCGCTGTCAGTTGCAAGGCTTTTTGAAACAACTCAGCCAGTTTTTCCTCCGCCGCGCCGTTCAGACGTGCCAGCTGCACTTCCATGTTCAGGCAAAACTGCTGCTCCAGACGGGAGTACACCCCTGTTGTTCCCTCCCTGCCGTACTTCTCACGGTACGCGGACAGCAATGCTTCCGCCTGTACCAAATCCCGTTCAATCATCGCGTTCAGCACCTGCTGCCGCAGCTTCCATGGATCATATTCATCATAAAACAGAAAATACTCATGCAGATCCGGTGAAATTCCCATTCTCGCCAGCAGGCGATCCCGGAATACCTTATCCGGTGTGCGCTCCCCGTTCTCAATCCGAGACAATTCACTGGCGGAGCACAAGCCTTCTGCCAGCTGCTTCAGCGTATATCCCCATTCGTTCCTTCTCCCCGATAAATAAACGCCAAATGCTTCCTGCCCTTCTCCATACGTCTGCCGTTCCTCATTGCCCTGCGCAGTATCGTTCCACAGCTCGTCATCCTGCAGCGGCATGTCATCGTATTGCCTTTCCGCGTCGCTTGTTTTCTCGTCTCCGTACATCTAATCTGTCCCCTCGCTGTCTTATCTATCTTTTATCTGTTTTCCCGCCGCTTCCACTCCTCTACAATCTCAAACAGCTTCATCCCGTTCGACCCTTTCAAGAGCAGCAAGTCCCCCGGCTGCCGGTTCTTTGTAAGAAAACGTTCCGCCTCGAAGCGATCGTCAAACGAGTATACCAAAAGATCCGGCTTTACCGCCTTCGCCCCCTGCGCAATTTTCCTTGCCAGCGTTCCCACCGTTATGAGGACGCTTACGTCCGTCGCTCCCAGCGCCTGCCCGACCTCGTAATGATACTGCTCGGTCTGCGGCCCCAGCTCCCACATATCGGCCAGCACGGCCAGCTTGCGCCCGGCATTTTCGGTCATTGCAAGCGTCGTAAACGCGGCACGCATGGAATCCGGGCTTGCGTTGTAGGAATCGTCAATCACTGAAATCTCCTGCGAAGGCAAAAATATCCGCTCCTGGCGATGCGCCACTCCGGCAAAGTGTGACAGGGCTTCGACCGCTTTTTCCATCGGCACCCCCAGCAAATCGGCGCACGCCAGCGCTGCCAGCGCATTTTTTACATGGTGCAGGCCCACGACCGGCAGCGCCGCTTCCGCCCGTCCTCCTTCATAAAGCAATGTAAAAACGGTCCGCCCGTCCTCTATCCGCACATGATCCGCCCGGTAATCATTATGTTTGCCCATTCCATAATACAGCGTCTTAAATTTCTTCTTACAGGCGGTTAATTCGGAGACTTCGGGTAAATTGTCCGGATGCAAAAGATCGTCGTCCCCGTTTAACAGCAGCACGCCGTCCTGCGAAAGGCCGTCCGTAATATGCAGTTTTTCCCGCAGAATCCCCTCCCGGGAGCCCAGCTGTTCGATATGAGAAATTCCGATATTGGTAATCACCGCGATCTGCAGGCCGGCAATCGAAGCGATCCGCGTCATCTCGCCCGGGTCGCTGACCCCCAGTTCGATCACCGCGGCCTCTGCTTCCCGCCCGGCCCTGGAAAGCGTGATCGGCACGCCCACCTGGCTGTTGGCGTTTCCTTCTGTCTGAAAGACGCGCAGGCCCGCCGAAAGCGCTGTGGCGATCATCGAGCGGGTACTCGTCTTGCCCACGCTGCCGGTTACTCCTGCAAAAGGGATCGTAAGCAGGCGGCGGCATTCCCCCCCCAGCCGCTGCAGGGCGGCTCTGGTATCCGCCACACGGATCAGCACTCCGCCCGTTTCGCCGGCCGTTTCCAGGGCCGCTTCTGCCGAATCATGTTCACTTGTAAAGGATGCGGCTGCTCCCGCTGCCAGGGCGGAGCCGATAAACGCATGACCGTCCACCTGCGCCCCCAGGATCGGCACATACAGATCCCCGGCCGACGCCTTTCGGGAATCGGTACAGATATCCGTTACCAGTACGCTGCCGTTGCCGCAGAGAATCTCTCCCCCCACTGCCTGGGCAATCCAGGCCGCTGTTTTCTGTTCCATTGCTTCGCTCCCTCCTTCTCTTTTTTACACATTTAAAAATACGCCGCCAAAGCCCTTATTCTATATATCCAAACTCCTTTAACACCTTCTGCAGTTCCTCCCGATCGAGAAAATGGCTCCGCACGCCGCAGATCTCCTGATAGTCCTCATGGCCTTTGCCGACGACCGCGATCATGTCCCCCTCCTCCGCTTTTTCCACGCTGTAACGGATTGCTTCCCGCCGATCGGCAATCGCCACGAACTTCCCGTCCGTCTTACCGATCCCCACGCGGATGTCCGCCATAATATCCTCTACCTTCTCCCAGCGCGAATTGTCCGCCGTGATGATTGACAGATCGGCTTTGCGCCCGCTGATCTCTCCCATCTCATAGCGCCGCAGTTTGGAGCGATTGCCGCCGCAGCCAAATACGCATACCAGGCGCTTCGGCCGATAGGCGCGCAGCGTATCCAGCAAGCTTTCCAGACTCACCGCGTTATGCGCGTAATCGACCAGTGCCACCAGCTTCGGAGTAGCACAGACGATTTCCATGCGCCCGTCCACGGCCGTCGTTTTCAGCGCCCGCACAACGGCTTCCCGCTTAAGCCCCATTGTCTCCCCGAGAGCCAGCGCCGCAAGCGCATTGTAGACGTTAAATAAACCAGGAACGCTTACCTCCACAGGAAAGCGCTCTGCCCCGGACGCCTCAAAAGCTACCCCCATAAAGCCATGCCCGGTCCGGTAGTCGATCTGCCCGGCCCTCCAGTCGGCTTGCGTTTCCATGCCAAAGGTCACGATTTGGCAGCTGGCCTTCTCCACCACCTCGGCAAAATGCGCATCGTCCCGGTTTACAATCCCCACCCGGCAGCGGCGCAGAAGCCGGGACTTATGTTCCAGATAATCCGCAAAATCCTTATGTTCATTCGGCCCGATATGATCCGGGGAAATATTCGTAAATAAGCCGTAATCAAAGAAAATGTCATCGACCCGGTGCATCATCAGCCCTTGGGAAGAAACCTCCATCACCACCGCTTCACAGCCGTTGTCGGCCATCCGCCGCAAAAATCCATGAATCTCCAAGGATTCCGGCGTTGTATTCACCGTCGGCACATGCTCGTTTCCGATCCAGGCGCCGTTCGTACCGATCAGTCCGGTCTTTCGCCCCGACTCTTCCAGAATCCGCCGGACCATGGCGGCCGTCGTCGTCTTTCCCTTGGTGCCCGTGATGCCGATCATCGTCATCTGTTTGGCCGGCTCTTTGTACCAGGCGGCCGCCAGGCCGGACAGAGCGGCCCGGCTGTCCTTTACCTGCACAAAAGCCACTGTCTGCGGAACCGCCGCCGTCTGCTCGGCCACAATCGCCGCCGCTCCCGCTTCAATCGCCTGCGGGACATACTCGCAGCCGTCCGCCCGGCTTCCGCTAATCGCTACAAACAAGCATCCCGGGACTACCTTACGAGAGTCGCACACCACTGCCGTAATCTCTCGCTCTTCGTCTCCCTGCGTCAAGGTATGGGGGATTTTTTGCAACAACTCCTTTAAAACCATCGTTTTCCTCCTTCATAAAAAGCGGGTAGCCCGGCCAATCACCTATGCCAGGCCGCCCCGCCTATTTCTCGGCTTACAAAAGCCCCATTTCCGAAAGCAGCTCTTCGTACTGCTTTGCATCCATCAGAATTTCTCTCGCCTTGGTCCCGGCTTCCTCGCTGACCACGCCGGCTTCCGCCAACTGATCCATGATGCGGGCCGCCCGGTTAAACCCGACCTTGAAAACGCGCTGCAGCATGCCGATCGAAGCCTTCTGCTTCTCGATAATAAACCGGCCGGCTTCCGTAAAATATTCGTCCCGTTCCGGTCCCTGGCCGCCGCCGGCGCCTTTTGTATCCTCGCTGTTCATGGAAGCCAGGCGCGCCTCCACCGCGCTGTCAAAGGTCTGCCCCTCATTGTTTTCCTTCAGGAAGTCCACGACCGCGCTGACCTCCGAATCGGACACAAACGCGCCCTGCACGCGCACCGGCTTTTGATAGCCGGAAGGGTAGAACAGCATGTCGCCTTTTCCTAAGAGCTTCTCCGCCCCGTTCATGTCAATGATTGTGCGGGAATCCACGCCGGAGGAGACCGAAAATGCGATCCGCGAAGGCACATTGGCCTTAATCAGGCCGGTGATGACATTTACGGACGGCCGCTGCGTGGCAATGACCAGATGCAGGCCGGCCGCACGGGCCATCTGTGCCAGGCGGCAGATCGCGTCCTCCACATCGCCCGGGCATACCATCATCAGATCGGCCAGCTCGTCGATGATAATTACAATCTGCGGCAGCACCTCGGCCTTTTCGCCGTTTTTCTCGGCCTCCGCGCGGATTTTTTCGTTGTAGCCCTTCAAGTCACGCACATTCCAGTCGGCAAATTTGCGGTAGCGGTCCGTCATCTCGGCGACCGCCCAGTTCAGCGCGCCTGCCGCTTTCTTCGGGTCTGTGACCACCGGGATCATCAGGTGCGGAATCCCGTTGTAAATACTCAGTTCCACGACCTTGGGGTCTACCATAATCAGACGCACTTCTTCCGGCTTTGCCTTATATAATACGCTCATAATCAAGGTGTTGATACAAACGGATTTACCGGAGCCGGTCGCGCCGGCAATCAGCAGATGCGGCATTTTAGCCAGATCGGTCACCACCACATCGCCGGAGATATCGCGCCCCACGGCAAACGCCAGCTTGGAACCATGGCCGTCAAACTCTTTGGACTCCAGCACATCCCGCAGAAAGACCGTCGTGTTTTCTTTGTTCGGCACCTCAATGCCCACGGACGCCTTGCCGGGAATCGGCGCTTCGATGCGGATATCGGCGGCCGCCAGGTTCAGCTTGATATCGTCGGACAGCCCGACAATCTTACTGACACGCACGCCCTGTTCCGGTTGTATCTCATAACGCGTCACCGAGGGCCCACAGCTGATGTTTGTGACCGTGACGCCTACGCCGAAATTCTGCAGGGTCGTCTCCAGCTTGCGGGCCGTCTCCCGCAGCTCCCGGTCCGAGTTTTTGCGCTCCTTGCCGCCGGACTTCATCAGATTGTACGGCGGCCGCACATATGGCTTCGGCGGTTTTTTCTGTACTTGGGCCGGGATACCTGAGGATGCGCCGGATACCGACGAGCCTGGCGCTGTCTGGGAAGAAGCCCGGCCGGCCGCAATCGCTCCTGATGCTGCCCCCGGCGCGGACATACCCGGCGCTGTCCTGGAAGCGGACGTTCCCGCAAACATCGGATTCTGTGTCGTCATCTCAACCCATTCCTGCAAATCCTCCGGCGGCTGGATCCCGCCTTTTTGCGGCTCCATCCCCCGCATATCCGGCCGTCGGCCGTTCGTTTCCCTCGCTTTATCCGCTTGCAGCCCTCCGCCCGCTTCCTTCATGCGTGCCGTTTCCAGCCATCCGCCTGCTGTTTCCTCTGCCTGCGGCTTCTTCTGCCCTTCGGCATAATCGTCCTTTGTTCCGGCTGCTTCCTGTTCGGAAATCCGTTTTGCAAGCAGTTTCCGCGTCAGCGGGTCGTCGTCCGGATCCACGTCTACCTCCATGATTTTGCCATTTGCCGTCACTACCAGCTTGGTATCCGCCGCGGGCGAAGCTTGACCTGTCTGCGAGCAGTCTTGGCCGGACGGTTTTGCCGGCTGCTGGATGTCCGTATACAGCAGCGGCTCTTCGGCTGGTTGGAAGTCCTCATACAAGGACGACTTCTCAATCGACTGCTCTTCTATCTGCCGGCTCTCTACATACGGCATCGCCTCTTCTTTTTTCAGATCCCGCCGAAGCATCTCTTCCGTATCGGCGCCGAAACGCGACGTATCTTCATCTGGTTCCCGCCAGACCGCCTGATTTCTCACTGCCGAGAAAATGTTGCTATGTAAAGAATCCAACGCTTCCAGCTCTGCCAATGTCCGCGTATCCTTGGGCACAATCAATATATCCTCGGAGGAAGGGATCATCGGGGAATCCACTCGTTCCTGCCGTACCGGTTCCTCCGGCCCGACAGGCTCTTCTTTTTCAAAGCCAATCCCCGTAATCCGGATCGGCCGGCGTTCTGCTTTGAACGGGCTGACGACCTCGCTTTTTGCCGCGGTTTTCTCTCCAGATGCACCTTCCTCTTTGGCTGGCATGCTCTCTCTGGCCGGGGACTGCCTGTGTCCCGTATCGGTGCTGCGCACTTCTTCCTGTTTTTTCTCTCTGCCTGTCACAGACGGCTTTTCGACCGGCTTCTCTCTCTGACTCTGAGCCGGCTCTTCGGCCACTATTTCCGCCTCCACAGCCGGCTCCCATTCGTCTGCCGGCTCATCCGCTGAGACAGATACGCCGGTCGGAATCTCGCTTGCCAGCGGTTCCAGCGCTACGCCGCTTACCTTCTGTTCCAGCCGATACAGGCGGCGTTCTTCTGCCTTCTCCGCGTGGATTTCCCGGCGGCGGGCCATGTCCTCTCTCGCCGTATCATACACTTTACGGCTTCCCCGCTGAATCGGCTGTAAAACAGAGCGTTCCGTAATAAATACGATACCAGCCACCAACAAAAGAATGGATACGATATAGGCTCCCAAGGTCCCGATCGCCGGGCACAAAACCATTAGGATCAGCCCGCCCACAACGCCGCCGCCGGCCTGCGCCGTCGACTGGCCGTAATACTGGGCAATCGTAATCGTCTTATCAAAGTCCTTTGTTGTCAAAAGAGCCGCAATGCCGCACAGCACCAAAAAAAGACAGGCCGACACCGCTACTTTGGCTACCATCCTGCCGTTTTCCTGATTTGATACATAAAGCAGCACCGCTGCAAACAAATACACCGGAAAAATATAGCCGAAAAAGCCAAACATCCCATGCAAAAAGCTATGCAGCGCTGCCCCCAGCGCCCCGCACAAACCTATATTGCTTAAAAACATCAGCACACATACGGCAAAAAGAGCCAGGATCCCAATCTCCTTGCTCACAAAACTTTCCGTATAGGACGGCTGCCTGGCCGAGGTGCTCTTGCGCCCGCTGCCGGAGCGGCTCCTGCCGGCAGCCTGCTTTGTTTTACTTCCCGATGATGACCTTTTCGATGACGTTTTCTTTTGTGTGGTACTCCTCTGCCCTGTTCCCGCAGTGGTTCTTCTTGACGTCTGCTTCTGACTTGTTCCAGCCACTGACTATTCCTCCCGTCTGATAACCGTCAAGCCCGGCCGGCTATATCCGGCCGGGCATCCAGAAGCATTATAACATGAACCGGGGAAAAAGTCACATATTCTTTTTGGCTGCTTCAATATCTGCTTCAATATCTTCTGCTCCGGTGAGCGTATTTTCCGGCAGAAATGCGGTATCCTGCTTTAGAAATAAATTTGCAGCTCCTGCAGCCACCCTGCGACCATACTTACGGGTGTCAGAAAAAACTCCGCCATCCGATCCGGCTGTCCGCTGCAAAGAGCAAACAAAATGAAGATCGGAAATCCGAACGGCAGCAGCGACAACAGGTATTGCTCCCATGTTTTCCCCCTTTTGGCAAATAACTGTATTAGAAACAGCAGGCCGGAAAGAAACACGCAAGCCACATGACAGGTGCAAATAATCAAAGAAACAACACTGATTATTCCCGTTGCGGTATTCCCAAAATACGTATCCCAGCAGTAGTCCTGGTGTAGCCCAGCAAACTAAAGTTCCTATCTCCCGCACAAAAACGTCAAATTATAATCTCAGTTTTTAAACACTGTCTATAAAAGTGTGCTGCAGGAGGCGGCACGTTTTCCTCTTGACCATCCCATGTCATTCCGATATA
>JAAWCS010000061.1 GCA_022793375.1 Lachnospiraceae bacterium | reverse complement strand
GACGCGGAGGCCGCAAGTTCGAATCTTGTCGCCTCGACTCGATTTCTACAATCGAAGATATGCTATCTGGCTCGTTGGTCAAGGGGTTAAGACGCCGCCCTCTCACGGCGGAAACATGGGTTCGATTCCCGTACGAGCTGCTTTTAAAAGAAGCTGCTGCACAAACGATTTGATATCGAAGGTGCAGCAGCTTTTTTTAACGATATTCATAGACTGAGTACTCTTCAGGAGGAATCGCCGCATGGTTTTGGAGAATAAATTCGGCATCACCGATTCGGCAGAGCTTGCCAGGGTCGAGGAGCGCATCAGCAAGGCGGGCAAATGCCGCAGTCGACGTTTGACGAAATCCTTGAAAAATATGTAGAAATGAATGTAGCGCATCCGTTTCGAGAAGGCAATGGTAGAAGTACCCGGCTCTGGCTGGACGCCATTTTAAAAAAAGAACTTGGGCAGGTCATCGACTGGAGTCAGGTAGACAAAGAGGATTATCTGCCGGCAATGGAACGCAGTCCTGTCAGGGACTTAGAAATTAAAATGCTTCTGAAATCGGCTTTGACCGACAAGATCAACGACCGCGATGTTTATATGAAAGGCATCGACGCCAGCTACCATTATGAGGGCTACGATGTTTACCGGACAGCGCAGCTGACGTAAGCCTGAAGTTTTGCCCCAGGCCCGGTCTTTATTACATATTTACGGCCCCTCTCACCACTCCAGGGAAAACTGCCGCTCTTCTTTCAACGACAGCTCCGCCGCTTCCATCCGCTCGATGTAAATCCAGCGGTTTTTCTCCAGCCCTTCCAATAAGCGCCCAATGGAAGCCGCATCCCCCTGCACTTCCATTTCCACAAAATCCTCCACATTGCGGACCCAGCCGGTTAATCCCAGGCTCTGCGCCAGCTGCATGGCCGTATAGCGAAACCCTACCCCCTGGACCCGTCCGTAAAAGCAGATGTGGCGGCGTAACTTTTCTTTGTTTACTCCCATAGTGGCTCTCCTCTCCTTGACAAAATATCCGCGCTTCTTCTCACGCTCCGGCAATCGCACGGCGAATCCGCTTCGCCACCTCGCCGCCCAGCAAACCGATCAGCAGGCCGGTCACCGTACCGGACAAAAACAGCACCGGTAAATAGGCCGCCACACCGGCATTTTCCAGTACCAGCATGGCCATCAGAATCTGCCCGACATTGTGAAAAATTCCTCCGGCTATACTGACCGTTATCATCTGGAAAACTTTGGCCTTTTTTAACAGCACCATTACGAGATAACTCAGGAGTCCCCCGCCCAGACTGTAGATCATGGAAACCGTATTTCCAAAGGTAAAGCCCACCAGCAAAATCCGGATCAGGGACAAAACAAGCGCATCCCGTGCCCCCATGGTATAGAGGGCCACCATCACCACGACGTTTGCCAGGCCGATCTTAATCCCCGGGATTACGATTCCCAGGGCCGCCATCGGGATCAAAGTCTCCACATAACTCAACACAAAAGCCAACGCGATTAACAAGCCATACACACTCAGACGCTTGACCGACTGACTGCTGCTTTTTCTGTTCTCACTCATTCTTCTTCTCTCTATACTACTTTTTTACCTGCTGCTTTTTATTGTCCTCCAGCCTGCCGCCTTTATCCGCCCGGCACAGGGCCCGCAACAGATTATAACAAGGGCAGACCCTTTTACAGGTCTGCCCGACATTATACCATAAAGCACCTTTTTATGCAATGACTGACAGCATCATCGTCAAAAAGCCCAGGGAGATCATATCCACCGGCAGTCCGGCAAAATGCTTGCCCGGCGTCGAAAAGATCATCTTGCTGCGCACGCTCACAAGCAGCACCACCGCGATCAGGGCCGAGCAGACCGACTTTGTCACCGCCGCCATCTGGATCGTATTGCCGCTCACCGAAGCGGACGCCGCCACCGCGACCACCGGGATCGCAACCCACAGCGAATCGACGGCTCCTTCTTTTTTGAGGATCGTATTGGCTGCCGCGATCCCCAGGCCGCCGAAGATCAGGCCAAAGGAATTGCTCAGGTACGCGCTGCTGGATACGGCAAAGCTGCCGGCCTCATAACCAAAGACCTCGCCGCTTCCCAAAAACTCCCGTACAACCGCCGCTGCGGCCAGCATCACAAGCGCCACATAGTTCTGCTTTAAGATCTCGCCGGTGGAAGCTTCTTCCACGCCGTCGTAGACGTGTTTTGCCACCAGAATTCCCGCCCAGACGGCAGGTACATATCCGTTTTCCAGACCGGCAAAGCCCAGCCCGAAAACCAGGGCCGCCGCTGTCGCCGCGCCGCCGATCACGGCTCCCGCCGCTTTTCCGGCCATGCCGGCCAGCGTATCGCCTAAAAGCGTGCCGGCGACAATCACCGCGCCCGCGATCAGGGCTGTCTCAAGCCCGGCCGTATACATCACAAATGCAAAAGCAAAGGCCTCTAAAGAATAACGTACTTTCATCGCATCCACCCTCCTTTAGTTGGCCGCCTGGCCCAGACAGGACTGGACCGCCTCAATAATCGCATCCTTGGTAAATGTGGAACTGCTCACCACATCCACCTCAGCGGACTGGGCTTCCAGCATGGCCGGCACCAGCACGCCAATCGCATCGTCCGCGTAGGCCGGCGTCTCTCCAGCCGCATCCACGTCGATCGCCGCAATCGTGCCGTCGTCGCCCACTGTCACCGTTACCGACAAATCTCCGGCAAATCCCTTGGCAGAAGCCGTATAGGTCCCGGCCTTATACGCACCGGCCGCTTCCCCGGCGCCGTCCTGCGAAGAGCCGCCGGCCGCGCCGTTATCTGCCTCGCCTAAGCAGGAGCGGACCGCTTCTATGATCGCATTCTTGGTGTTCGTGGAACTGCTCACCACATCCACATCGGCAGACTGCGCTTCCAGCATGGCCGGAATCAGTACCCCGATCGCGTCGTCCGCATAAGCGGCTGTCTCGCCGGAGGCATCTACCTGGATATCCGCGATTGCTCCGTCGTCACCGACGGTCACGGTCACCGTCACCTCGCCATGGAACCCCTGGCCGCTGGCCGTATAGGTTCCGGGCTTATATGCGCCGCCGGCTGCGCCGGCGCCGTCCTCCTGGGTGGGAGCGCTCCCCTCCGGCGCCGTCTCGGCAGGAGCCGCCGAACCGCCCGCGAATTTTACGCCAAACACAACCGCTGCCGCCACTACGATCGTGATAAGCAGGGCCGCAAAGCTGTTTGATTTTTTCTCGTTCATCCTTACTCCCCTCCTACTTCACACCGTATACATGCGGCTGCTTGTCAATCCGGTCAATGAGGGCCACCGTGCAGTTGGCAATCAGGATGCCGAAGCATACGCCCTCGGGATACATACTGAACTGACGCACCAGGATCGTAATCACCGCTGCCGCCAGCGCATACAAAAGCTTTCCCTTCTTACTCACAAACACATAGTCGGTCAGCATGAAGAGACCGCCCAGGAACAGGCCGCCGCCGAAGAAGCCGGCCGCCACATTGCCCATCATCAGGCCGCTGACCAGGCCTGTCACAGCGATATATACGACCGCTGCCAGGACATTGACTTCTTTTTTATAGGCCAGATATAAAAAGCCGACCAGCAAAAACAGGGCGCTGGTTTCGCCAAGCGCGCCGGGAATATTGCCGAGGATCATGTCTCCCACGCTGTAGGATACCTCCTGGCCGGCCTTGATGGCGGACAGGACCGTCGGCGAAGATGCGGCATCCACCGCTCCCGGGACTGCGTAGCGCATCATCTGCACAGGATAGACCATCATCGTAAACAGCCGGCCCATCAGCGCCGGGTTTACCACGTTGCTGCCGATGCCGCCGAACACCTGCTTGACCACAATGATCGCAAATACGTCGGCAATCATTACGACCCAGACCGGCGTCGTGGAGGACATATTAAAGGCAATCAGGATACCGGTCACGGCCGCGCTCAAATCGGTAACCGTCAGCGGCTCCTTGCGGATCGTCTGCCAGATCCCTTCGGCCGCCATACAGGTAATCACCGAAACCGCCGTTAAAATCAGGGAATTGATCCCAAAAATCACAACCGAATAAATCAGGGCCGGCATCAGCGCGATGCATACGTCCAGCATGATTTTCTGCGTGGTTTTGGGGCTTCTTAAATTCGGGTTAATATGCTCCGCCATTATTTCTTCCCCCTTTCACGAATCATCGCCTTGACGGCATCGCGGGCCTTGGTATTGTAGAAGGTCAGCTCGCGCTTGGCCGGGCAGGTATAGGAGCAGCAGCCGCAGGCAATACACTCGGTCGCATGCAGCTTTTCGCACAGTTCCAGATTGCCGGCGCGGTAGGCGTGGTCAATCTTAAAGGGCGAAAGCCCGGCCGGGCAGGCCAGCGCACAGCCGCCGCAGCGGATGCAGGCGCTCTCGACGATATGGTCGTTCTCCAGCACCAGAAGGCCGCCGTTTACCTTGGTCACGCACTGAGTGATCTCGTCGCCGGTCATATCCGTGCCGATGCAGGGGCCGGTCATCGGGCCGCCCAGGATCACTTTATTGCTCTTTTCGCGGATGCCGCCGGCCAGCGCCACCAGCTCGCGGATCGGCGTACCCAGGGGAACGAGGAAGTTCTTAGGATCGTTCACCTTGCCGGTGATCGTGATGCAGCGGGTGATGGAGGGAATACCGGCAAACACGATATCGCCCATCGCCTTGGCACTCTGCGTATTGGAAACAATACAGGCCGCGTCCGCCGGCAGGCCGCCGGCCGGGATCTCATTGCCGGTCACGGCCAGAATCAGCTGGCGCTCGCCGCCCTGCGGATACTTGGTCGGCAGTACCTTGACCTCTAAAGGAGCGTTCGTCCCCTGCAAAAGCTTGTTCAGATGATCGGCTACATCCTGCTTATTATCCTCCATACATATGTAGCCCTTTTTAGCCCCGCCGGCCTTGACCATCGCATTGGCGCCGTTTAAAATTTCCCAGCTGTGCTCCAGAAGCATCCGATGGTCACAGGTTAGAAACGGCTCGCACTCGGCCGCGTTAATCAGCACATATTCAATCGGTTTGTTGGGTTTATATTTTACATGCGAGGGGAAACCAGCGCCGCCCATACCGGTAATGCCGCCCTCCTCCATCAGGGAGATCAGCTGTTCCTTCGTATAGGAGGAAAGATCCGCCAGCTGATGGCGGTACGGCAAATCCTCTACCGGCGGCTGCGTTTCATCCGCCTCAATCACGCAGATCGGCACCTCGCGAGGGCCGTTTTGTACTTTCTTGATTTCCTTCACGGTACCGCTGACACTGGCATGGAGCTTGACGGCAAAGAAATTCGCCGGTGAGCCGATCAGCTGTCCGCGATCCACATGATCGCCCTCCTTGACCAGCAGTTCACAAATGCTGGGTCCGGTCTGGGCCATGGAAATCTCTACCACTTTAGGAGTGTACTCCACGATGGGCTTGGCATTGCTCAAGGCTTTGTCGGAACCATCTGTAGGATGAACACCGCCATGAAAAACGGTAAAATCTTGATCTTTCATCTCACATAGTCCTTTCATTTAGAATTTAGACATACAACCAAATTTATAGTAGCATTGGTTTTCGGATTTGTAAAGGAATTTTTCCCCGCAAAAGGCGGCTGGGCCGGTCTTTTCGACCGGCCGTTGCTGCCTTTTCCTTTACTTTCCTGCCTGGGTCAGGCAGTCCTTCAGCGCCGAGAGAATGGCGTCGCTGGTGATCGTCGCACCGCTGACCGCCTCCACATCCGCCGACTGTGCCTCCAGGATTGCCGCCGGCAGCTGGTCGATGGCGTTTGTGCCAATGCCCGGCGTCTCGCCCGCCCCCTCTACGGATACGTCCGTGATCGTGCCGGCTTCATCTACGGTAACGGTCACCGTCACATCTCCCATGCCCTTGGCCGTCGCCGTATATGTACCGGCCGCCAGCGGTCCCGCCGACGCGCTCTGCTGCGGCTCTCCTCCCGCCGGCGCACCGCCGGCTGCCTGAGCCAGGCAGTCCTTCAGCGCCGAGAGAATGGCGTTGCTGGTGATCGTCGCACCACTGACCGCCTCCACATCCGCCGACTGTGCCTCCAGAATCGCCGCCGGCAGCTGGTCGATGGCGTTTGTGCCAATGCCCGGCGTCTCATCCGCTCCCTCTGCGGATACGTCCGTGATCGTGCCGGCTTCATCTACAGTAACGGTCACCGTCACATCTCCCATGCCCTTGGCCGTCGCCGTATATGTACCGGCCGCCAGCGGTCCTGCCGCTACGCTCGGCTCCGATTCCTCAACAGCCGGCTGCGTCTCCGGCTGCGGGACCTCCGCCGGCGTCATGCCGGCCTGGGTCATGGCATCGGCCACGGCCGTGCAGATCGCCTGGCTCGTTATGGTCGCCGTCGCCACTACGTCCACATCGATATTCTGCTGGTCGATAATCGCTTCCGGCAGCCGTTCGATCGCCAGCGTGCCGATGCCTTCCGTCTCATTGTGCTCCAGCACGTTTACGGCGGTAATCACGCCTTTGGCAATCCTCACCTCGACTTTGACCTCGCCGCCGATCCCGGCGCCTGTGCCCACATATTTCGTTTCGCCGGTAACCATCGGCTTTACCAGCACAAGGACAGCCGCCACCACCATCATGGCCGCAAAGAGCGCCAGGCATTTATATTCGCCAAGAAAACCCTGTTTCTTTTCTTCCATGTCACACTCTCCTATCTTAGGAAATGACCTTCACCGGGCATTTCCCCTTGCAGGCGCCGCAGTTGGTACATTTCTCATAGTCAATCTGAGCCAGGTTCTCTTCCACCGCGATGGCTCCCTCCGGGCAGTTCTTTGCGCACATGCCGCAGGCGATGCAGCCGGCCTTGCAGACCGCGCGCACTTCCTTGCCGGGATCATGGTTGCTGCAGGCCACCATATGCTCCTTGCTCTCCGGCGCCAGCTCGATGATCTTCTTCGGGCACTTCGCCGCGCAGGCGCCGCAGCCGACGCATTTCTCACGATCCACGACCGCCACGCCGTTCACCACATGGATGGCGTCAAAGGCACAGGCCCTGGCACAGAGACCACAGGCGATACAGCCATATTTGCAGACTTTGCGGCCCTTTTCATTCAGAACCGCCGTATCGTTGTCGCCCTTGCACATGACAAAGGCTTTCTTTCCTTCGGCCGCCGGCACATCGCCGGCCTCCACGCCCATCACCTCGGCGATCTTGGCCGCGCAGGCCGCGCCGCCGACCGGGCAGGCATTGACCGGGGCTTCCCCGTTAAAGATCGCTGCCGCCAGGCCGTCGCAGCCCGGATAGCCGCAGCCGCCGCAGTTGTTGCCGGGCAGGCAGGAGCGGATCGCCGCTTGCTTGGGATCGATCTCCACGCGGAAGATATGGCCGGTGACACCTAAAAGCAAGCCGATCACCAGGCCGACGCCGCCGACCATCACCGTGGCCGTGACAACGTTCATAAAATTGATAGCCATAACAATTCCCGTCACGTTCATGTCCCCTCCTTCTCTAAATTGCCAGGTTGGCAAAGCCATAGAAGGCGATTGCCATCAGGCAGGCTGTAATCATAACGATGGGGGACCCCTTAAAGGGAGCCGGCACGTCGTTGTTTGCCGTCTTTTCACGGATACCGGCCAGGATCACGATCGCAATCAGATAGCCGACCGCCGTACCAAAACCGCAGATCACGCTCTGCCAGAAATCGTATTTGTTCTGCACGTTTGTCAGAGCCACGCCCAGCACGGCGCAGTTGGTTGTAATCAGCGGCAGGTACACGCCCAGGGCCTTGTAAAGGGACGGGACGAATTTTTTAAAGAAGGATTCCACGATCTGCACCAGGCAGGCAATGACCAGGATAAAAACGATCGTATCCAGGTACTGCAGCCCCAGCATGTCGAGAATCTGATACAGGCCGAAAGCTACGGCCGAAGCTACGGTAATAACGAATACGACCGCACCGCCCATTCCCACGGCCACGTCCGTCTTGGTGGAAACGCCCAGGAAGGAACAGATGCCCAAGAACTGGCTCAATACTACGTTGCTAAGGAGCGCCGCCGTAATCGCAATGATAATCAATTCCTGCATAATCTACTCTCCCCTCTCACTGGCACTGGCCGCCGCAGGACTCGCAGTCGCTGGCACAGCCTTTTTCCTCGCCGCCGTTTACGCCGTTGGTGGCGGATTTCATCTTGAACTTGTTCTGCAGAGCTGCCAGCATCGCCAGCACCAAAAACGCGCCCGGCGCCTTGGTAATGATGGCGATCGGCTCAAATATGCTGCTGGCCTCGTAGATTGTGATGCCAAACGCCGTGCCGGCGCCCAAAAATTCACGCACCAGGCCGATGACGATCAGGGCGATCGTAAAGCCGATGCCCATGCCGATGCCGTCGCAGGCCGACATGGTTACGGTATTCTTGGAAGCATAGGCTTCCGCGCGGCCCAGGATAATGCAGTTTACTACGATTAACGGAATGTACAGGCCCAGGGCGCCGTACAGATCCGCGGTAAACGCTTCCATAATAAAGTCTACCAGCGTTACAAAGGTCGCCACAACCACGATATAGGCCGGCATACGCACGCCGTCGGGAATAATCTTCCTCAGGGCCGCAATCAGCATATTCGATAAAATCAGCACTACGGTCGTGGAAACGCCCATGCCGGCGCCGTTGATGGCGCTCGTCGTAACCGCCAGTGTGGGGCACATCCCCAGCATCAGCACAAAGATGGGGTTTTCACGGATAATGCCATTATAAATTGCATCCAGATGTTTGTTATTCATCTTCTCTCTCCTCCCCTCAATGGTTCTCTGCGCAGTAGCCGCCAAAGACGATGCCGGCATTGACGGCCGTCGTCACGGCGTTGCTGGTGATCGTTGCGCCGCTGATGGCATTGATCTCAGAGTCACCCGCCGCGCCGCTCTTTACCACGGTGAAACTCTCCACCGCTTTGCCGGCGTACTGATCCTTGAATTCCGGCTCGCTGGCCTTGGAGCCAAGGCCCGAAGTCTCGCTGCTGGTCAGGATATCGATGCCCATCGAAGTCCCGTCAACGCCGTAGCCGTAGGCAACCACGATCTCGCCCTGGCTGCCGCTTGTGGAAATACTCATCGCATAACCGATGACCGCGCCGGAGCCGTCCAGAGCCGCCATCACGTCGGTAATCTGTGCGTTGTAGCCGCTGCCCTCCAAAACGGAGGCCGCCTGTTCCAAAAGGTCCTCGCAGCTTTCAAAGCTCGCCGCCTCGGCAAACACGCCGCGGTAGGACGCCGCCTTCTCTTCCTCCTTGCGGGCGGTTATAATCGGGTTGGTTACCTCATAAGCCAACCCCAAAAGCAAACCCGAAACCAGCGTAATCACCAGAAGGACTGCCGTATCTTTTAATATTTTCTTCATATCCATAATCAAGCCGCCTCCTTTACTTTGCCGGGAAGGAACTTGTCAATCAGCGGGATCAGCAGATTGCAGCAGATGATGGCATAGGAAACGCTCTCGGGGGCAAATCCCATCGTGCGGTACACGCCGGTTAAAATGCCTAAAAGCACACCGTAGATCACCTGTCCGGCCGCCGTGCGCGGATTGATCACAATATCGCTGGCAAAAAAAGCTACGCTGAAAATAAAGCCGCCGCCCAGAATCTGCGCGCCGATAAAGCTCATGTCAAAGCCGGAGCCGCCGAAGAGTCCCATATACAAAACAAAGGATACGACATACGCCAGCGGCGGGATCAGCTTGACCGCCCGGCGGACAATCAGATAGGCAAAGCCGATCAGAACGGCGATCGTCGACACTTCTACGATCGAGCCGTTAATATTGCCCATAAACATATCCATCAGGCTGGGAGCGCCGCCTTGCTGCAAAACGGTCAGCGGGGTCGCGGAGGAAATACCGTCAATCGTATATGTAGTCATCTCATCCGCAAAGCTGATCAGCAGGAAACAGCGGGACGCCAGCGCCGGCAGCATAAAATGCTGTCCGTAGCCGCCGTACAGAAGCACCACGACCAGCGTGGCAAAGATGCCGCCGATCACCGGCACATATAGATTGATATCCGAGGGCAGCGTCAGCCCCAGCAAAAGCCCGGTGACGACCGCCGTACCGTCCGCAATGCCGGTTTTCCTCTTCAGACAAACATCATAGATCCATTCGGTCAGCACACAGGCCAACACGGATGCCATGATTACTTTGATCGCGCCAAAACCGAAGCGGTATGCGGCAAACAGTACCACCGGCAGCAGCGCAATTTCCATATCAAACATCAGCGTCCCCCACTGGGCGCCTGTCTTGATACGGGGTGATGCTTTCACACTCAATGAATCACTCACTTTTCGCACCTCTTTCTTCCAGATTCATTCCTCAGGCCCTCCCGGGCGGCCGCTGAAGGCTGGCTACCGTCCCCTGTAAACAAGCCGCAGAATGTCCTAAGATAAAGTATACTTGTTATGGCGGAAAAAACAAGTTTCGTTTTAAATATAACACATTTTTTCAGGGTTTTCCCTGTTTGTTCGACAAAAAGTACAAAAACGGACGCCGCGCAAAAGCATCTTTGCTTTTTTGGCAGCGCCCGTTCTTCTATAGCCCTTTCTCCCTTATCTACACTTCATACCAGCGGATTTCATTCGCCGCAAGCTCAAGCGGGAAATGCTCCCCGTCGCCCTTGTACACCACGGTGCTCTGCGGTTCGTAGGTATTGTTGACCACACAGAATTTCCCGTTTTTCACATAAGCATGAACGTCTACATTATAATTGCTGGAAAACCAGCGGCAGAGCGCGTCCTCGCCGTGGCTGCTCCACAAAACGGCCCGGTACAAAAGCCGGCTGTTTGCAAAGCTGTACGGCAGACCGGAAATGTATACGGTACGTCCCTTCCCATACGAATGTACGGCCAGCTGTACCTCTTTGTCGCGCTGCACCAGGATCTCGGTCCCCTCCAGCGCATAGATATTCTTCTTTCCCTCGCCGAAATCAACCTCGCCTTCACAGTCCGCCAGGATAAAATGATCCCGGTGCTCCTGCCAGTTATATTTATCGTAGCCCAGCGTAAAGCCGGTCTCCTTCTCCACGCCCAGCGCCGCTGCCAGCTGCAGGTAACGTCCCTGATACTGATGGCCCGAAGGCTCGCCGACGCCGATCAAGCCGCCGCCCTCATGGATAAAACGCCGTATCGCCGAAGAAATCCCCGGATCCTCCCACGCCGCAGCACCGGTATGCGCCGTATCGCCGTCCCCGACGTTTATCAGCACATCCACCCGGTCAAGAACCGCCGGGTTCTCACGCACCTCGTCAAAGGAAATAAACGATACCTCAAAAGGCGCGCCCGACAAGGCCTCGATCACGCCGGCGTAGCTGTAATTCTGCTTCTGGTACAGCGCATGATGCACCATATGGCAGCCCCAGGAACGCATGCGCCCCCAGCTGTTTAAGACGGCCACCCGCTTGTGGCAGTAGCTTTCCGTCCCGCGGATATTTTCGTATAACTCGCGAAACTCCCGGCATACGCTCTCCACATAGTCGATAAACGCGGGGAACTTGCAGGCCAGCTTCAGATAACCGCCATAGCCAATGCGGTCGATCGGCTTGCGCAAAATCGCCCGCCGGGCCGTCACCCAGTTTTCCTTGGCCTCCTTCACCGGATCGCCGCCCTCATGGAAGGTATCCGGGAAGAAATACGGCAGGAAACGTCCCTCCGTATAGCGCACTCCCGGGATGTCGGCAATCAGACGCAAGGTCGCGCCGTTGCCCACCGAGCCCACGACCGCGTCCAGGCCGGTCGTGCAAAATTCCTCCATAAACGGCTCCGTGCCGATCCAGTGGTCGCCAAGAAACATCATTGCTTCCTTGCCCAGTTCATGGGTCAGATCCACCAATTCCCGCACCAGCGCCGCCACCTCGCGGCGCTGAAACGCCATGAAATCTTTGTATTCGCGGCTCGGCTCCCGGTACTGGTTGTTATAGTATCCCTGGTCAATGATATACTCTGGCCGGAACCGGTAGCCCGCCTCTTTTTCAAACCGCTCCAGGATATAAGGCGAAACCGAAGCCGAATACCCATACCAGTCCACGTATTTCTCTCGTTTCAGCTCATCAAAAATCAACGTAAACTGGTGGAAAAACGTCGTATAACGGATCACATCCACATGCGGATGCTCTTCTGCAAAACGGCGCAGGCGCTCCAGCGTATAGGCATGCGTCTTGGGTTGGCGCACGTCAAAGGTAATCTGGTGCTCCACCCCCTGCCAGTCATTGATTACCGCATTGTACATATGTACCGGATCCCAGATCAGGTACGCCAGGAAACTCACCGTGTACTCATGCCAGGGCGCCGGCGTCCGCAAAACCACACAGCCGCTTTCTTCTTCGTACTCCCATTCCTGCGGCGCCACCGGCACGCCGGCCGTGCGGTCCATGACCTCCCACCAGCGCTTTATATCGTCCCTGGTGTTGACTTTTAAAAGTTCCCGGCTGATCCCCGCCATCAACGGAATGCGCAGCGCCTCCTCCTCTGCCATGTAAAAACCGGTCATGATATAGCACTGCTGCACCTCGTCCGGATTCGCCTTTGCCCAGGCATTGTCCTTTCTGGTCGTATAGTACGTTGAATATACCCTGGCCTCCACCGCCTTCAGGGCATCGGGATAATCCGTGCCGTCGCAGTCGCGGATCGCGTCCGCCCCCCATCGTTTTAACAACTCCAGTGTCTCCGGTACCACATCCACATCCGTAGGGATGGTAACTCTTCCTCTGCTCTCTGTCTGTTCCTTCATTATACAGTACCTCGGCAATCTGTTTTTGTCCGGGGCCGCCGCAGACCCGATCGGTCTCAGGCCGCAGCCGCCCCTCCCCTTTGTATCCTCCGAACTATCGCTTCGGATCCTCGAACGGTTTATTATACACCAGGATCGCCGCCAAAAGCAAGACCAGGCCTGCCAGCATAATCCCCAGTCCCGCCAGCTTCCCCGTCATTTTCCAGCCGCCAATCACCAGCGCCAGACCGACCACAAAAAACACGGCGATGATCGTAATACGTAAACTTGCATGCTCCTTCCAGAATTTCATAGGACCACCTTACCCTTTCAGTCCGCCCAGCGTCATGCCCTGAGTCAGCTTTTTCTGTACGCAGATGTAGAGGATCAATGTCGGCAGCATGACCAGCACCAGGCCCGCATAGAGCTGGCCGTACTGGGCCGCCGACTGCTGCGCCTGCGTCAGCTGCATCAGGCCTACCGGCAGCGTCTTGCCGCCCTTGGGATCGGACAACAACGTCATGGCAATAATATATTCATTCCAGAACGACAGGAAATTGAACAGAATAACCGTGATAATGGACGGCTGCGCCATCGGGAAGATGATCTTCACCATCGTCGTTCCATAACCGGCCCCGTCGATGTAAGCCGCCTCTTCATAGTCATGCGCCAGCGTTGAAAAATAACCGGACAGCAGATAGATCGTAAACGGCAGCGCCGTAGCGGCGTAAACCACTGCCAGCACAAAGACATTATTCAGCAAAAAGCCCTTTTCAAATATCCCCTTCAAAAACTTATCGCCGTCCACCAGCATCAGAAAGATCGGCACTACAATGTAATTTACATTGATAAAAAGGCCGCCCATAAAAGCCGCGTTGAGGAACTTGCGCCCCTTAAACTCAAACCGGGACAGGACATAGGCCGCCGGCAGCGCCACGACCAGAAGGATTAAGAGCGCCAGCGCCGTGACCATGACCGAGTTCATCATGTACTCGCCCATCCGGGCTTTTCCCCAGGCATCGATGAAATTCTGGAAGTAAAAGCCGGCCGGCATGGCCCACGGATTGCCGTAAAACTCGCTGTTCTCCTTGATCGACGCCATAAAGACCCAGGCCACCGGGATCAGGATCGTGATGGCCAGCGTAATCAGCGCCACATAGATAAATGCTTTATACAGCCTTTCGGCCGAAGATTTTTTCGTCTGTTCCATCGCCATCCCTCCTTAAAATTCCAGCGGTTCACGCTTTGTAACCGCATTGACCAGCGCCGACAGGCCGAAGGAGAAGATAAAGACCAGCGCGCCGATCGCCATACCATACCCGTAGGAGGAATTGGTATAAGCCTGCTTATACATATACGACAGCGCCACCTCGGAAGCGCCGTTGGGGCCGCCGGAGGTCATGGCCTTGACAAACAAAAACGCCATATTGATCGTACTGATGATAAAGAACGTCAGCGTCGTGCGGATATTGGTCCAGATTAACGGCAAGGTGATCTGGAAAAACTGCGTGATCCGCCCCGCGCCGTCCAAACCCGCGCTCTCATACAAACTCTGCGGGATGCTGGCCATCGAAGCCATGTACATGACCATATAGTAGCCGATCGCCTGCCACACCATGGCGATAATCAGGCTGGGCATAACCATGTTCTCCCCCTTCCAGAGGATCGCTACCGTCTCTCCCGAAAACAGCGACAGAAGGCTGTTCAGCGTACCGTTGTTCGTGTCGTAGATCGCGCTGAAAATCGCGGAAATGACGACCACCGACAGGATATTCGGAATATAGAAGATAATGCGGAAGAAATTCTGCCCCTTGATCTTCTCCCTTGTTAAGATCGCGGCAAACACCAGCGCAAAGGCAAACGTGACAATCGTCACCACCACGATCAGCAGGATCGTATTCTGCATCGAGCGGATAAAATTGGCGTCGCTCATCAGCCTTGTAAAATTCTCCAGGCCGACAAAGTCCTCGGTCGTGGAATACGCGCTGCGCTTAAACAGGGACATTCTGAATACGTTAATCGTAGGAATAATCATAAAAACAGTGAACAGGATCACTGCTGGCGCCGCACACAGGAAAATAAACCCATTGCGGCCCGACCGTTTTTTCATAGATCCAACCCCTCCTTTGCATTTCTTCGTTTGTGTCCGCATTTCCAGGACATCATGGGACACCTTTGTTTCTTTTAAAAAAACGGCGGTGAGCAGCATGCCACCGCCGTTTTCTCATTCACTTGTCAGGTCTTTTCGGTTACTGAACCAGGTTTGCACGCATCTGGTCGTTCACTTCTTTGATTCCGTCGATCCAATCCTGCTGCGTCATGTTGCCGGATACCAGGGAGTTCACCGGATCGAACCACACTTCGCGGTTGCTTACGCCGATCACGCCGCTGTCATACGCCGCAAAGTTGCCCATGGCCGCTTTGGCGCCGTTGTCATAAATCGCGTAGAACATCTGGTTGTCGCCTTCCAGCGTCTGAGCGATATTCAGCACGGGCTGGATTGCGCCGGCTTTCGCAAAGATTGCGCAAGCCACATCGCTGTACAGGAACGCGATGAACTGCTTCGCTTCGTCCTGATGCTCGGAGCCGCCCGGGATCCAGGCCTGCTCAAACCAGGTGTAGCTGTAGCCGTCGCCGCCTGCCTGCACGGCCGGCAGAGCGGTCATGCCCCACTTAAAGCCGTCGGCTCTCGGAGCTTCCGCCATCTCGCCTACGATCCAGGTGCCGTTGGGCATGAACAAAGCCTTGTTGTCCAGAACCAGCTGCTGGTTCTTCGTGAAATCCTGGTCATTGGCCTGCGCCGGCGTCGTGGGCTCGGTGTAGGTCGCCAGCTTGGCTACGATATCAAAGCAGGTCTGCGCTTCCGGGGTATCCCAGATGCCTTCCGCATAGTTCGTCGCCTGATCAAAGAACTCCGCGCCGCCCACCGAATACATCAGGGCATAGAAGAAAGCGTCAAAGTAACCGGTCGTCGGATATGTAAACAGGGAGATTCCCTCGGCCTTCGCCGTCTCGCCCAACGCCCACATCTCATCCCAGGTCGTCGGTACGCTCCAGCCCTTCTCCTCAAACAGGCCGGCATTGTAGAACAGGCCGCAAGGGGAGTAGAACATCGGAGCCAGGTAAGTCTTGCCGTCGCCGTAAGGGTTCGTCAGACTGGTCTCGGTGAAACCGCCGGCAATCTTGTCGCCCACTACGGCGCTCTCGCCGGGTACGGTCATGGACAGCACGTCGGTGATATCCACAATATTCTGATCCTTGATAAAGGTCTCGGTCAGAGCCTTCTCACGTCCGGTCGCCAGATGGATTACATCCGGGAAATCGCCGGCCTGCATGGACGGCCCGATCACGTCCTCCAGGTTCTTGTCGGTGATCAGCTCAACCTGGATGCCGGTCTGCGCCGTAAAGGCATCGCAGACCTCCTGCCACATCTCGCTGCCATACGCTGTCTCAATCGCCGCCACGGTGATTGTCGCGCCATCGGCTGCCGGCGCCTGCGTCTCATCCGCCGGGGCCGGCGCCTGCGTCTCGTTTCCGCCCGCCGCCTGCGTCTGTGCAGGAGCGTCCGTCTGCGGAGCAGCCGTCGTGCCGTCAGCGCCGCTGGAGCAGCCAGCCAGCACGGACACAGCCATAGCGGCTACGAGAAGGATACTGAGTATCTTTTTCATAATGTTTTACCTCCTGATAAAATGTGTGATAGAATGGGTTTTATGCTATTCCCAGCTGTCTGTCATCAGTATATCAGTATCCGCCGCGATTTCCAATCTCAATATTGCTTATTTTTTTATATATATTGCTTTATTAGGTTATTTTTATCTTATTCTATCCATTTTATCTTTTATCCTTATACAAGATGAACAATTCTTTTCCTTCTTTTTTGGTTCTCCCACGGCGTTTTGATTTCCTTTAAAAAAGAAACCGCTTGTTTTGACAGCAAAAAAGATTTATAATAAGAAAAATCAACCGGGCATTGCTTTTGATATCTTGTCCCGGATTTTAGGTTTTTTGCTTTTTTACTGGTAAAAACTTCCCGCTACGTATTTCCAGCCCTTGTTTTTTTGCAGAAAGGAGACCTGTCCCCGCCTATGAGTACCAGCCGTTATGTCCTTGATCCCCTGGCCGTCAACCCCGTGGATCGTTCCGTTACAAAGCTTCTTTATGTGAGTATTGCCCGCTACAGCCCCGAATGGCACTCGACGCTGCACACGCATCCCTGTGCCGAGGTGTTTTTTGTCACCGGCGGCTCCGGCCATCTGCAGACAGCCGGCAAAGCGGTGCCGATCGGCACCAACGACGTGATTATCGTCAACTCCAGCATCGAGCACACCGAGATCAGTTCCGAGAGCCATCCGCTGGAGTACATCGTGATGGGAGTGGACGGCCTGGAATCTATCTCCGGCGACAACGGCGGCGACGGCTACTCGATTATCCATTTTCAAAACGGCGGGGAACCGATCCTTTTTTATCTGCGCTATCTCCTCAAAGAGATCGAGACAAAACTGCCCGGTTACAATACGGTCTGCCAGGACCTTTTGGAGGTCGTCCTGCTTCTTTTGATGCGTCACAGCCAGTTCACCGTCACCTTTGTGCCGGCTGCCCGCAAATCCAGCAAAGAATGCGCCGTCGTCCGCCGCTACATTGAAAATCATTTTAAGGAAAGCCTGTCCCTTGACGATCTGGCTGCGGTGGCCCATGTCAGCAAATATTACCTGGCCCACGCCTTCAGCCGGGAATACGGCACGTCCCCCATCAATTACCTTCTCTCCTGCCGCATCCGGGAAAGCCTGCACCTGCTGTCCGAGACCCGCACCTCCCTGTCGCAGATTGCCGACATGCTGGGGTTTTCGTCTCCCAGCTACTTCTCGCAGAGTTTTCGCCGGATCCAGGGCATAAGCCCGATGGAATACCGCAAGCAGTGCGAGCAGGACGGAGGGTGATGAGGATGTGGAGGGCTTCCGCCCGCATATCATAATCTTTTGCGGCATAGGGGTAATTGAACGCAATGACATACGGAAAAGTCCTTATGAATTTTCGGAAATTTTTTAGAATATCAACTGTTCTGCCTCTCGATTACGCTTTTCGGGTTGGAGATGAGGGCTGATAAAGAAAACAGAAAAAGCAGGACTGCAGCCGAAGAATCTCTTTTCTTCGGCTTCGGTCCTGCTTTCTGCTTACATAAGCTAACATTTGGCTTTTTAAAATCAATCGTACTTCCCGGTCCCGATACAGCAGCGTTTGAATTTTTTACCGCTTCCGCAGGGGCAGGGATCGTTGCGTCCGATTTTGGGATGACGCCGCGCAACGGGTTGCCTCATGGCATACGCCAAACCGGTTGTTTTTCCGGGCATCGGCGGCAGCAGATATTCGCCCAGCTCATTTTCCATGAGTCCTGTCACAATAGCCTTGTTCTTTGTGTAGGTCAGCCAATTCTTTCGCTCTTCTGACGCATCCAGCAGGCGGAAAAACTGATCCAGCACCTCCGCGTCTTTGGAAAAGCGCAGAGCCAGGGCATAGGCCCGCTCCACAATCTCCCGGCTTACCGTGCGTTTGAACTGCACTTCATATACGGTTTCCCACAGATCCATTACTTTTTCCGCCAGAACCGCATTGTCGGGATACTGCTCCAAAAGCCGGTCGGCCTCCGCCAGATACCGCCTGGCTTCTTCGTCTGTCATAGCGTCGTCCGTCCCGACCTTCAGCGCCTTTGCTCCTACCAAAAGGCCCGCAAAATCCGCAATCATCTCATTGTGCTCGATTTCCTCGATCAGCGCATCCGTCATCCGCAAGCCCATAGCGCCCAAGCCCGCCAGATGCGACGTAATCGACCCGGCTTCGATTTGCATCAGTTTCGTATGCAGATAGTAATAATGTACCTTATCATGGAAGGCAATGTCCCTCTCTCCGTCCGCATATTCCACGGCCAGCTCCTGCAGCAAATCGGCAAAATAAAGCAGCTTCTCCCATTTCATCCTGCGAAAGCATTGCCGGGCGCCGGTAAAGCAGAAATAGGCATACAGTTCGGTTTGCGTTTCGTCTTTCCAGTTGATCGTTTTGTGCAAGGTCTCATGGAGCGACGAAACCGCATTCCACTCCTGCCTGTATATTTGAAGGACGAGGAACTCCCTCTGCAGGCTCAGCCAAAGCTCCGTTTTTTCGAATGAATCCGAAACCGCATCCACCGCGGCCTGCGCTTTGGCAAAGATATGTTTCGCGGCCGGAACGCAATTCTTCTCCGTCAAATAGTGCACAAACTCCAGCAAGGCGCGCGCTTTCGCGGCCTGCAGCTCTTTCGGCACCTCCAAAGACGCTATCTCGTCGATGGCCGCAAAGCATTCGCTTTCCATGCTCCAGCCAAAAAACTGCCACACGCCGGCACAAAGCCCCCGCAGGATGAGCGGCAGATTTTCCGAAGCGCGGGGAACGCCCTGCCAATACGCGTATTCTTCCTTCGCCAGCCGCATAAAAACGACCCCGTCCTCAATCGTATGGACAATTTTATAGGCCAGCAAGGCCAGACGCACCTCCATCGCGTTTCGGTTGGTGTAATCCGCCGACGCGCCGCGGACAAAGGCGGTCAGCCGTTTATCCCCCTGGAAATCCATGAGACAACGGCTTAGAAAAACATTGGTTTCCGCCGGACAGGTATGCCACAGTTCTGTGGAGACGGCCTGCAAATCCTCTTCGTCCAGGTAATACAGGAGCATATACTCCTTGATAATATCCGGATAAAGCGGGTTTAACACGGCTTGCTCATCGACGATATCCTGGGAAATGTCTTTCAGGATGCTCTGCTGGTATTCAGCCCGCTGCGCTCCGGCAATGGAATGGGTTTTCACGAAGCTTTTTACCGCGTTCCAGGAAGCAGGATACAAGCTTTCCAAATCCGCCAAACGGGCGCCGCCCGACACGCCGGCCCTGACAACCAGCTTCATCAGCTCATTCAGTACCGGAATGTTTCCCTGAAACATCTGCAAAATACGCTCCTGCTCACGCTTTAGTATGATCTCCAGCAGGCTTTTATAGTTGACATAATCCACCGCCGTACAACCGTTCGCAATCCACGCCTGCACATACATCTGCAAAAACAACGGCCTGAATTTCAGCTGTTCAAATTTTTGGGCGTAGTCCGCCTTTAGTCTCCTGTCTCGGGACGGATCGGCCGGCAAACCGCTCTTGGCACAGACATCGCCGATCAGCTCTACGACCGCCGGTTCTTCCAGATCGTCCAGATACAGGAAACGATGGTTTCCTGTCGCCAAATCTACATTGTATTCGCTGTTGTTGTATACGCCCCGATGGAACGGGTCCAGGGCGGACATAAGCTCACTGTACCAGGAGCCGGTCAGCAAAAAGTTGTCTCTCTCCAGAAGGAGCACGCGCAGTTTATAAGGCTGCCGGGAAAAGGTATCATACAAGCGGGACAGGACTCCGGCCGTCTGCCTTTCGTTTCCCTTTATATAATCGACTACCGCCAGCGTGTCGTTAAAAGGGGCAAAGGAATCTACGATCTCGTCGCTCACATGGACGTTTAGGAAAAATCCAAAATAATGTTTCTGTACCCGGTGCAAAAACTCATAGGCCAGCCGGCTCTTGCCCGCGCCGCCCTGCCCGGTCAACGCCCACCACTGAAACGGTTTGTCGGTCGCGGTAAAGTTTGACAGCCTTGCCAGCTCTGTTTTCCGGCCACAGAATTTGAGGTACTCTCTGGCGTAGTGAAATTCGGACAGGCCGTAGGCATCCATAGGATTTTCACTATGTATGGTCCGCAGAATCAGCGGGTGGCTTTCGATCTTGGCGTTCAATCGTTCCCGGGCCATCTCTTCCAGAAATTCCGGAAGGTCCTGGTACTCGTCGCCGTATGGGATCAGGCGGATATTGTCCGGCATGTCCATGGGCTCCTGGCCTTTCTTGTACAGGAAATAGTAATCCTGATCCATATGCAGGCAGGTCCTGGCAAATTGAATAAACTGCGCGATATTGGCGTCCTCGGTTGTCTGGCCGCAGCCAATGAAAATCAGGGTCCGTGTGCCTAAAATATGCTGGATGAACTGTGCGCCTTTGTCGTTTAAGACAGCTGCGTACTGAAGGCGATCGGCCACGATGTTATCAACGCCGCGGGCGGAATCATAGACGCCGTGGATGTGCAGCACATGGGTGCTCTTCTTTTGATCCAGCATCCGGAAGGCCTGGTCCGGCTCCTCGTAAGAGAGTGTGGGCAGACCGGTCGCTTGCTCTAACAGCAGATCGTAATTCGTCGTCGCGAATACGTCCTGGGTGAGCAGGAGCTTTTTGAGGGTAGCGGCCAGTGCAGTATTAGTTAACGGGTTGGTTTCAAAGGATGTATTCATCCAATCGGCGTAGGTGCCGTCTGCTTTGGTGGCGGAAAGGACTTGGCCGGCGATTTCAATCATGTTTTCGGTCGTGCTGTCGTTTGTAAGAGAGGTTTGGCAGGCGGAGGCAAGAACGGTATCTTTCATTTGGGCGATCCCGCCCATGATCCATTGCCACCAGGAGTAGGGCCGGCCGGTTAGGGCAGCGGAGATGCCGGTGCCAAACAGATAGACGAGTTCGCAGGTTTGGATCGTGTGTTGGAATTCGGGATAGAGGGAGATGGGGGTTTTCATGGGGGTGGGGCCTCCTGTGGGTTGGGTTGGTGTGGGCTGGTATGGGCTGGTGCGGTTTTTGTGAGTGTGTGAAGAAAAGTCTGTAAATCCAGATCTTCTATGATAATGATCGAGGCTGAAGGCTTATCTTGGAGCTTCCAGCCCTCGCTTTATATATAACAGCACTGTCAGAGCATGTCAAGAGCAGGCGATATTTTCCCCCTGTCTTGCTGGATTTTTATGGATTATTCCGGCAGCCGTCCCTCGTACATGATGCTCAGTTCCCCATAAACCTGTCCCCAGTTACAGATAGGCAGCGTCCACTTTTTTGTGGCCTCAAAGGTGGATAGATACAGGGCTTTGAGCAACGCAGTCTCGCTTGGAAATACGCTTCTCTGACGGTTCAGCTTCCGGTAAGTGGCATTCAGGCTCTCAATGGCATTGGTGGTACTATCACGAAATCGTCATAGTACTACAAATATAATTGAGGGTCTGAACCGCCAGTACCGGAAAGTCACGAAGACGAAAAGTGTATTTCCCAATG
>JAAWCS010000086.1 GCA_022793375.1 Lachnospiraceae bacterium | reverse complement strand
TTACGGACGGTTTGGGAAGATTGTCAATACCCTGAAAAAGCAGGCGTGGTTTATGGACAATGTGGCGGTCTGGCTTTTATGCGACAGTGACGATTCCGACAGCCCGGACGATTTTAACGAGGAAGATTTGCTGAACCATTACAGACAAAAACAGGCTATGGGGGCTTAGTGCTTGGAGAGAAAATACTTTAAGGCGCTGAATTTTGATCTGGATACGCACCAGCTAAAGGCGCATTACCCGGGAGCAAATTACCGGCAGGCTTATGACGATCTGCGGAGATTTTTCAAACGACATCAGTTTTCCCACCGCCAGGGCTCCGGGTACATATCAGATACAAAGCTCGGTTCAGCGGATATTTATGATTTGATGGATGAATTAGTCCAGAAGCTCTCTTGGATTGGAGCCTGTGTCAATAAAATCGACGTTACCAATATCGGGCGTCAGCATGATTTGACGGAGCTTCTAAAGCCAACGGAGGATATAGAAATAGACAGTTCGGTGCTGCTTGCGGAAGTGGAAATGCCGGATACGGAAAACTGAATATTTTTTCAAACGGCGGGAGTACGCTTCTCCCGCCATTTTCTATCCAGCTTCGGGCTGCCTGTGCTGACTTCAAGCGGATTCTGGACGGGGGCGAAGTTCCCTAAAATAGATGCACCCAAAGAGGAAGGCCGGGAGCTTGCGGAAAAAAAGCTCTACGCCACGTACCGAAAGGCGAAAGAGGAAATGCAGGCGGTCGCAACGGCGAAGGCAAACATTGATTATCTGCTGGGCTACACGGAGCCGAGCAGGAAGAAGAAACAGGAGCGTTAGGGACTGTGACGAATAAGGAGCGAAGCGACGCTACTACTTCGGGCCAACTTGGCCCGAAGCGCCGGGTTGGGGGAGGCTACCCAACAAGCAGGTTTTTGTGTTCTGGCCGGAGGCCGGAACGTCAAAAATATCAGCTGTGTGGCCACGTCTGCCCTGCATGCTACTAACGAGGGTTGAAAATCACTTGCGATGGTGGTATACTTTGCTCATGTCAATTCGACAAAGTGCAATTTGAAGCGAGGCCATTTTATGGAGCAGAAACAGCCTATGCAAAAACGCTTGTACGTTATGTGATTGATTGCAGGAAGTTCTGTTTCAAAATAAATCGCTATGCGTTCGTTCCTGTCCTTGTTAAATATAATATCAGCTCGCCATTATCAATTTCATATACGAGAAGCCA
>JAAWCS010000060.1 GCA_022793375.1 Lachnospiraceae bacterium | reverse complement strand
TTGAGTATTACGGAGATGACATCGAAAACGGAAAACTGGAGGATGTGCCGGATTTGACGCAGAATGTGGACAAGGATCTGCTGGCGGAGGAGCTGAAAATGTCTTGTACCAATGTGATGCTGCAATGCCTGGATGCGGAAAGCAGATGCATTTTTATATTGGGGACGATGTTTCAGATTGACAGCCGCATTGCGGGAGACATTTTGCAAATGAGCCCGCAGGCCTATCGGCAGCGGCTTTGTCGAACACGCAAAAAAATGGCCGATTTTCTTAAACAGTACTGCGGGGAATACGGCTGCGGCCGATGCAAATGTAAAGACCGCGTGAATTATGCCATCCAATGCCATCGAATCAACCCGCTGCAGACGGATTATATGACCGCCCGCGAAATCCCGCTAAAGACTCTGATCGATGTAAAAAACGCGATGGAGGAGATTGACGATTTATCACAGGACTTTTCGTTCTGTAAGCCCTATCAATCTCCCGAACGCACCAAACATATGATCGAGGAATTTTTAGATTCCACACAGCTTTCCCTGATTCAGAAATCATAAAAGGAGACGACAGACTATGAATACACAGTCCATTATGGATTATTTATCGGAATTAAGCAGCCATAACGACCGCGAATGGTATCATGCCAACAAAGACAGCTACAAGAAAGCAAACGCCGAATTTGAAATGCTTTTGCAGTCATTGATGCTGGAAATCGGCAAATTTGACAGCGAGATTTTACACAACAATCCCAAGGACCTTACGTTTAAACTCGTAAGAGATACCCGTTTCAGCCACGATAAATCGCCTTATAATCCGGCGTTTCGCGCCCATATTTCCTCAAAAGGCAAGCTGCCGGTGCCGGTCGGATATTATATTATGATAAAACCCGGCGATCGGTCCTTTTTAGGCGGCGGCTTGTTTGCAGATATGTTCAAGGATGCAACCGCCATGATGCGCAATTACCTGGCAGAACACGGCGATGAATGGGAAAAAGTGATCCATGATCCGGAGTTTGAAACCTATTTCACCGTACAGGGAAACGCGTTAAAGAATGTTCCCGCCGGGTATGATAAAGAACATCCGCAGGCGGAATATCTGAAATATAAGAGCTGGTATCTGGAATATCCGCTTAAAGACGAGGAAATAAAAGATGCGGACGCGTTTCTTGCAAAGGCCGCCGGCCTTTTTCGCATCATGAAACCGTTTAACGACTATCTGAACAAAGCGCTTGCGGGCTTTGAGATGCCGGCAAGATAACGAAACGCTGCCGCCAAGCAAAACGCCCCTTTCCCCTCCCTGAAAACCGCAAAAATTTATCCCGGATATTCCACCGGGAAACTTGAAATTTTCTTTTTTGTATGATAAGATAGTTTTATCTTTGTTGGGGTTGGGAGGTGTTGCATCTTGAAAATACAGGAATCCGCAGAAAACTATCTGGAAACCATCTTGGTTCTTTCCGAGCGCCTTGGTAATGTACGTTCGATCGACATTGTCAATGAACTGGCCTTTACCAAGCCCAGCGTCAGCATCGCCATGAAAAATTTACGTGAGAACGGCTATATTCGGATGGACAAGGACGGTTACATCACTTTGACCGAATCCGGACAGGAAATCGCCGATATGATTTATGAGCGGCACAAGTTCCTCTCCCGCTGGCTTATGCATCTGGGCGTCGATGAAAAGACGGCGACCGCAGACGCCTGCCGCATCGAGCATGTGATCAGCCGCGAGAGTTTTGAAGCGCTCAAGCGCCATATCGAATTTTAAAGGGAGCCCTTGCGGGCTCCCTGTTTACTACTTCACCAGCGCAACCGTCTCTCTGGCAATCGCCAGTTCTTCGTTCGTCGGCACAACCATCACCGTCACCTTGGAATCCGCCGTGCTGATGACCTTTTCCTGGCCGCGCACCGCGTTCGCCTCACTATCTACCGTGATGCCCAGATACCCCAGGTAACCGCAGATCTTTTCACGCATATTGGCGTCGTTTTCGCCGATACCGGCCGTAAACGCGATTACATCCACACCGTTCATCGCCGCCGCATACGATCCCACGTACTTGGCTACCCGATAGGCAAAGATATCGAGAGCGGCCGCCGCCCGCTCGTTGCCGTCCTTGCTGGCTGCATCCAGGTCGCGGAAATCGCTGGACACCCCGGAGATGCCCTGCACGCCGGATTTCTTGTTCAGTACGTTCAGCACACCGCTTACATCCAGGTTTTCCTTGCCGGCAATGTACTCCAGCACAGCCGGATCCACATCGCCGCTGCGGGTTCCCATCACCAGGCCCTCCAGAGGGGTAAAGCCCATGCTGGTATCCACGGACTCGCCGCCGTCCACGGCACAGATGCTGGAACCGTTGCCCAGATGGCAGACGATCGTCTTTAAGGACGCAGCGTCCTTGCCAAGGATCTGCGCCGCCCTCTTGGAAACGTAGCTGTGGCTTGTACCATGGAAGCCATAGCGGCGCACCTTATAATTCTCGTAATACTCGTAGGGAAGCCCGTACAAGTATGCTTTCTTGGGCATCGTCTGATGGAACGCCGTATCAAATACCGCCACCATCGGCACGCCGGGCATCAGCTCCGCGCAGGCATTGATGCCGATCAGGTTCGCCGGGTTATGCAGGGGCGCCAGTTCGTTGCATTTCTCAATCTCCGTTGTTACCTCCTCCGTCAATACCACCGAACGGGCAAATTTCTCTCCGCCATGTACAACGCGGTGGCCAACTGCCTCGATCTCCGACAGAGCGCCGATCACGCCGCATACCGGGTCGGTCAAATGAGACAGCACCGAGCTGACCGCCTCCTTGTGGTTGGGCATGTCCACCTCAATGGCAACCGTTTCCTTGCCGGCCGGCTTATGGGTCAGGCGGCCATCGATGCCGATCCGTTCGCACAATCCCTTGGCCAGCACGGCCTCGCTCTCGGAATCGATCAGCTGATACTTCAGCGAAGAGCTTCCGCAGTTCATGACTAAAACTTTCATCTTCATCCTCCTACTATTTACGTGCTTGCGCACGCGATACTGTTTTTATTCTACCGCCAATTTGTCCGGCTGTAAAGGATATTTTATTCGACTTTAGGGGTCCTGGCGGCGCGCCGCTCCTTTGCTTCTTTTTTTGAGTACAGACAGCCGCAGTAATCCTGCCGGTACAGTTGATAAACCTCTGACAGTTCAATCGACCGTTTGTAACCGTCCCGTTTTTTAAAATCGCCCGGCAGCCAGCATACCCCTTGCTCTTTGGCCGCCGCGCGGCCGATTTCGTTCAGCTTCTGCGCATTTTTCAGCGGACTGATGCTCAAGGTCGTCGTAACATAGTCAAATCCTCCGCGCACCGCCTCCCGCACGGCTTCCCGCAGACGCAGCTCATAGCAGCGAAAGCAGCGCTCTCCGCCTTCCGGCGCCTCCTCAAGCCCCTCTGCCATCCTTAGAAACCGCTCCGGGTCATAGGGTCCCTCCCGGAAGGAAACCGAAGGGAACATATCCGTCAGTCGTTTCTGCTCGTCCGCCCGCCGCCGATACTCCTCCCGATCGGTAATATTCGGATTATAATAAAAAACCGTGACCGCAAAATGCGGCGACAGATATTCTAGGCAATAGCTGCTGCAGGGCGCACAACAGCTGTGCAGCAATAAGGACGGGCGCCGCCCTCCCTCCTGCAGCCCTTTAATCACCTGTTCCAGTTCCTTCTGATAATTGATCCGGTTCATACTTCCTCCCGCTCACCTTTCGGCATTTTCAAACATAATTTAAAGAAAAAAGGATTTTTTCATGGACTATCAATCCCTGATTCCCGTCGTTGGCACGGTTCTGAGCATCCGCCGCCAGTCAAGCGACTGCTGCAGCCAGCTAATCGCCCTGCGCACCGAAAACGGACCGGTAAACTTCTTCTTATCCTCTCAAACCCTGGTGCTGGGAAGCGTCCGCATCCGTCCCGGCATGCGCATCGCCGCCTGCTACGACGCCTCGCTGCCGGTCCCTTTGATTTTCCCGCCGCAGTATCAGGCACAGCTGATTGCCGCTCTCCGTCCTGACGAGCAGGCCTATATCGGTTATTTCAACAGCGATTTGACCTCTATGAACCAGGACCTGAGCTTGAATATTGCCCGTTCGACGACGATTCTTACCAGCAATGGGCAAGGCTTTGACTGCACTCCGGCCAATCATGTTCTCCTTGTCTGCTACACTGCCACGACCCGCAGCCTGCCTCCGCAGACTACGCCCAGGAAAATCTTTGTCCTCTGCTGACATAAGGCAGACACAAAAACATGCTCCCGCCTGTGCCATTAGGGCGCAAGAAAGAAAGCAGCGCACCGTATATTGTGCGCTGCTGTTATTCTTACATTGTACGGCCGCCGCCCGAAGAGTTCCTCTTTGCCGGGTTATAGCGCATTTCCAAAAATCCCTGGAAATCTTTCTGCCAGGCCTTCTCCAGGTCCGCGCTGTAGCCGATCATCATCTGCGGCTGCTCCACCGCATAGAACTTCAGGGCCTCTTTGGTCTCGTTCTCCGACAGGCTTACGCGCTCGATCTTCTTATCGATCGTATACAGCCGCATCTCGCTTACGCTGTTGCGGCCCGTCCGGCGGAAATAGTAGCCCCAGATCAAATCCGAGTTCTGCAGGATATAAGCCTTGGTCCCGCGGCGGTAAATCGTCCAGTCCTTCCCCACCCAGGTATCCTTGCCGATCAGATGGGCCGACGCGAAATCCGCTTCAATGTTCGACATCGACACCATCGTATTCCGCTGCAGGTACTTGTTGATGTTCCCCAGATATCCGTTGCCGGTTATGCCGATAATACTCATAATCAAAACGATCAGACAAATCAGCGCCACCACCATCATTGCCCAAAATACAAATGTTCTCTGTCCGCCGATGCGCCCGGTATCCAGCGTATAGAAATAAAACTGATCAAGGCTCGACTCCGAGATTCCCATATCTCCCATCGTTTCCCGGAAATAGCGCTCGATCTGCGCATCCATCTTCATCCAGGTACCGGTCACTTCCATCGGATCCGACGAAGCGCTTCTGGCCGCTCCGCTGCCAATCTGCTCCCAGGCCGCTTTCATCTTCTGTTCCATGAGCCTTTCATCGCCCTGGCTCATATATACGCTGAAAAAGTAAAGCGCAGGCGTCTCTCCGTCCGCCCCTTGTCCTACTTTATAGGCTATGTAACTGTTGCCGTTCACGGTCGTGGTGCTTCCGCCATAGCGGCGCGTCGTAGTCGTGGTATGCTCCACGAAGTCCGTTAAAAAGTAGTCCACATCCAGCTTTACATACTTTCCCTCAAAGCTTGCCGGGTCCGCTGTGATGTCAAGCTCCTTTGCCCCGGTCAAAACGTCAACGATGGCAAACTTTGTAAAGACTAACAGCACGATCATCAGGATCAGTGCGATAATCCCCTGAATCATAGATGATTTTCTCGTTTTTTTCCTCAGTGTTTCTACCATTTGTCCCTCCAAAATTTTATTTTTTTCGAATCAGCCGCAGGGCTGTAATTCGCTTCCCCAGTCTTTTTGCAGGATAAAACCGCTTACTGCAAAAAATCCCGAATCCGTTTGCTGCGCACCGGATTACGCAGCTTGCGCAATGCCTTGGCCTCGATCTGGCGGATGCGCTCGCGCGTTACGTTAAATTCCTTGCCGACCTCCTCTAAAGTGCGCGGGTGGCCGTCCTCCAGGCCAAAACGCAGTACGATCACCTGGCGTTCTCTCTCCTTTAAATCCTCTAGCAGCGCATCGATATGCTCCCGCAGCATCACCGATTCCACATTTCCCTCCGGGGTTACGGCATTATTATCGGCCACAAAATCCCCCAGGTTGGAGTCGTCCTCCTCGCCGATCGGCGTCTCCAAAGACGCCGGCTCCCTGGCAATCTGCATAATCTCCATGACTTTCTCTTCCGGCATCTCCAAGGCCAGAGAAAGCTCGGTCACCGAAGGCTCATATCCTAACTCCAGCGTCAGCTTGCGCTGCATTTTGGACATTTTGTTGATCGTCTCAACCATATGTACCGGCACGCGAATCGTGCGCGCCTGATCGGCCAGCGCCCGCGTCACCGACTGGCGGATCCACCAGGTGGCGTAGGTACTCAGCTTATAGCCCTTTGTATAATCAAATTTTTCGACTCCCTTGATCAGACCCAGGTTGCCCTCCTGCACCAAATCGAGAAAACTCATTCCCCGGCCCGTATAGCGCTTGGCAATGCTGACAACCAGGCGCAGATTGGCTTCGATCAGCCGCTCCTTCGCGTCCTGCTCTCCGGCCGCTTTCCGCTTTGCCAGATCCAGCTCTTCGTCCGCCGTCAAAAGCGGGACCGTGCCGATCTCTTTCAGATACATCCGCACCGGGTCCTCCGTGCCGATGCCCTCCAAAAGCCCGATGGCATCTAGGTCAATCTCTTCCTCCTCCTCTATTTCCCCCAGGAAATCCTCCGGCTCCGCATCCAGTACCAACGCCTCTTCCAGCGAAAGATCATCGTCCATGACCCGAAGCACATCGATCCCCTGCGCTTCCAAATATTGATAAATATTTTCAAGATCCTCTACGGACAGGGTCACGCCGGTAAATACTTCATTTATGTCATTGCTGTCCAGTGTCGATTTTTTGCTTTTGCCTAAGGCGACCAGCTTTTGTAAATTCTCTAAAAATTTTTCTTTCTCCACTAGTAAGACTCCCTTTCTTTGGACCAAATGCTATGGACTTCTCAAGAGACACATTCCGTCAAATTTACATTATACTCATACTTGGCACTTCTGTAAAGAGTCTTTTTGTAAAAAATTTATTTTCGTCCGAAATTATGACTTTTTCTTAATAATCTGCACCGCTTTCTGTATATTCTCGATCTCCACCTCGGTCTGCGCTCCCCCGTATTCCCCGTCCAGCACCCAATCCACCGGCTCTTCGCTTACAAAGCGGATGCTCTTTACACGGGCACGAATAAGACGCGGCGAGGAAGTCTCCGGCTGTAAAAGCCCCAGCAGGGTTTCCTGCAAATCCAGGGGGTTGCGCGGATTGCGCACCAGCAGCACCTCGTGGAAGCCGTCGTCGGTCTTTACCTCTTTCCCCTGCAGGCCCTTAAAGCCGGCTACCCGCACCGAGTTGCTGACCAGTCCGACGAGGAATTCATCCTCCAGCGTTTCTGTTTCCGTCTCGACCCGCATCCGATACGGCGACAGGTCGGTTAGGCGCTTGACGCCCTCCAGCAGATAGGCCGGATGCCCCAGCACGGCCTTCATCTCCTGCGAAGTCTTGTAAGGAACGTCGGTAAAGGCTCCGAAGCCGGCCACATAGGTAAAGTAGCGCTCGTTAAAGCGCCCGATGTCCACTGCCTCCGCTTCCCCCTCGACCACGGTTTTGGCCGCTGTCAGCATATTTTTCGATAATTTATGCGTATAGGCGAAATCGTTGGTGGTGCCGGTCGGAATATAGCCGACCACCGGCCGTTTTTTGAGCCGCATCAGACCGCACACCGTCTCGTTGAGCGTGCCGTCGCCGCCGCTGCAGACCACATAGTCCACGTACCGCCCGTAGGCCGCCGCGGCCCGCACCGCGTCCCCGTTTCCCTGTGTCGCATAGATCTGAATCTTAAAACCAGCCTGGATAAAAAGATTGATGATATCCATCAGTTTATTTTTAATCTGTGATTTTCCTGCGTGCGGATTGAAAATAAACAGCATTTTCCTGGTCATTCCCATTGTCCTTCCTGCCTGTACATCGCCAAGAGCAGATCTACCATCCGGCCATAGCTTTTTACGCCGTCCTCCTGGCGGTTCGCCTTGAGATACGCGTCGTTTACCTGGCTGGACACCTCGGCCACTTTGCCGTCAAACTGCCGCCAAAAAGCGCTGTCCCGGCTGAGATCCCGCTTGGCCGTATCGCACAGGCTGTCATAAATCTCCCAATACTCCTCCTGTCCCCCGTCCGCGTACAGCGCGTTGCCGCTGTGAATAAACGCCAGGATCGCCCCGCTGTAGACAAACTGCGGATCTTTCGACTCCCGGCAGGCCAGATAGGCGATAAAATTCGCCTCGTCCTCCCGCATAAACCCGCGCAGGTGCGACAACTCATGGCACATCGTCACCGGAATATTGACGTCCGGCATCTCCTGGTTATAATTGGCCTCCAGCGTAAAGGGCGAGTAAATCCCTTCGATTTTCTGCACCGACAAAATCCGCGAGACTAAAAGCCCCTTGGGCTGCGGATAAAAACCGGCCAGGCACGGGTATATCTCGCCCAAAGCGTCCATCGCCTGGCGGGCCGTCTCCTTATAATCGTTTTGCAAAAGCAGGCAGCCCTCCGCATCCGTTTGGACCTGCAATGCCGCCGCGTTGATTTCTTCCGTCAAAGCACGGCACAGCCCGGCCAGCTCTTCGCGGGAGGAGGGGTTTGTCACAAACCCGGCCTCCGCCGAAAAAGCCCGGCTGTGATAGTTTATGCCGCAGCCCACCGTATATGCAAAAAACAGGGCCGCCACGGTAAATAATACGATCCGAACCGCCTGCATAAGCGTCTGCCGCCACTTCTCTTTATGGCGGATCAGACGCCATACCAGCCATACCAGGCCGCAGACCGTTGCTGATAAAAACAGATAAAGACCGATTTCCACGAGCGAAAACGGCAGACAGGAGGTAAGACGGCCCAGCGTTTCCACCAAAAAGCGATAGATCGTTGTCCGGTAGCCCTGCGCAAACGCTGCCGAACGCCGCGCCAAAAATTGCAGCAGCAGCGCTGCCAAGAATAAAACCGGCGCTGCCAGATCCCTCTTCTTCCACTTCGTTTTTTCCATCGTTTCCCGCCGCTTTCCTGTCGTTTTATGAGTATCTTTTTGCCATCTGCGCGCCAAACCGTATCGAATATGATCTCGTCTTATGTAAGCTTGTATCCATTTACAGTATACTCCAGTCTCAGGCAAAGCTCAATAGTTTTTGACGAATTTCACAATAACAATTCAGCCGTTTACGGCGCAAAACAGAGGCCGGCACGGCCGCATCTTTTTGCACAGGGGTTGGGGAAAACCTTGCGGCTTTCTCTTTCCTGTGCTATGATTTGTGTGACTCTCGATTGCAAAGCCTATAGATAAGGAAGGAGATTTTCATGGCAGGCTCGATTTACGGAAAACTGTTTACTATAAGTACCTGGGGGGAATCGCACGGAAAAGGAATCGGCGTTGTCGTAGACGGATGCCCGGCCGGGCTTAACATATGTGAAAAAGAAATCCAGGACTATCTTGCGCTTCGCCGGCCCGGAAGCAGCGCGTACACGACCCCGCGCAAAGAACGCGACCTGGTGACGATCCTCTCCGGCGTCTTTGAGGGGCGCACCACCGGAACGCCCGTCTCCCTGATCGTCTACAACGAGGACCAGCGCTCCGCCGATTATTCCCGGCTGCAGGATACCTACCGGCCGGGGCACGCGGACTACACCTTTGACCAGAAATACGGTTTCCGCGACTACCGCGGCGGCGGCCGCTCCTCCGGCCGCGAAACCATCGGCCGCGTCGCTGCCGGCGCGATCGCCCAAAAGCTCCTGGCGCGCCTGGGCATTTCCGTCCGGGCCTATGCCGCTGCCATCGGGCCGGTCACGGCCGATCCGGCCGCCTTTGACGCTAATGAAATCCGCCGCAACCCCTTTGCCCTGCCCGACGCTCAGGCCGCCGTGCGCGCCGAAGCATACGTGCAGGAGTGCATGCGGGATCACAATTCGGCCGGCGGCGTCATCGAATGCATCGCCGACGGCCTGCCGGCCGGGCTGGGCGAACCGGTTTTTGACAAGCTGGACGCCTGCCTTGGCAAAGCGCTTTTTTCCATCGGCGCCGTAAAAGGAGTCGAGATCGGCGACGGCTTTGCCGCCGCCCGGGCGACCGGCCTTACCAATAACGACTCCTTCACCGGCAGCCACCCGGCAGCCGCCCAAAGCACCAAACAGGCCGGCGGCCATCCGGCGCCCGCCCAGAACGCCGGCCCGGCCGGCGACCCTCCTGTGCTCGCCAAAAAAACCAACCATGCCGGCGGCGTCCTCGGCGGTATCAGCGACGGCTCGCGCCTGATTGTGCGCGCTGCCGTCAAGCCTACGCCCTCGATTGCCGCCCCGCAGGAAACCGTAAACCGGGACGGGCAGCCCGTCTCCCTCTCCATTCAGGGCCGCCACGACCCGCTGATCGTCCCCCGGGCCGTCGTCGTCGTGGAAGCGATGACCGCCCTTACCCTGGCCGATCTGCTGCTGCAGAACCTGAGCAGCCGCATGGAATATCTGGAACAGATTTATAAAAACTGCGCCACGCCCCACAATACGAGGAGGTGAAGCGGATACGACAGGTAAAACAGCCGCTGCCCCCGGCCGCCGCCCCGCTCTCCATTGTAGAGGTTCATAAGCGCAAAGCTGAACAGGGCCGTAATCTCCACCGGGCTCACCCCCAGCATCAGCGTTGCAAAGCCGGTGACGGTGCGCGGCACTTCGGCGGCCCGAAACCGATGCAGGCATACAACCAGCGCCACGCCTGCCCAGCCATAATCGGTGCGAAACACCTCTGCCAGCGCCGCCATACAGGCACACCACAACAGCCCTGCAAACGCCTTACCACGGTTTTGCAGGGTCATGTTTCCCCAGAGCGCCAGCAGGCCCAGAAACAGGGTAAACATGACGTTCTGGTGCATCGGATCGGCCGCCGCGCCCCTGTTTAACAGATTAAAGGGAATCTCCGAGACCACGGCCAGGGCGGCCAGCCGGCCCAGATACCGCCCTGCGCTGCGGGTATGGCAAAATCCCTCTGCCAGCAGAAAGCAATACAGCGGGAACGCCAACCGCCCAATCAGGCGCATGCTCCAGTACAGCGTTCCCGTTTCTTGCAGGAGCATCACCGCCGCATGGTCCACCACCATCGTGCCAAAGGCAATTCCCTTCAGCTGTGCTCCGTTAAGCCCGCTTCTTTTTCCGTTTCTTTCCATCCGGCTTTTCTCTGTCCTTTTCGGTCAAAATCACGATCGATCGCGGCGCCAGCTCCAGGGCCTTGCCCTCGACAGCCCTTTCCGCCCCCTCCGGCCAGAACGCCAGGCGGGCCGTATCCAGCCGCACATGCCACCGGCCGCCCCCCGGCGCTTTCGGCAGGTCAAAGGTATGGGCGGCATTGTGGAAATTAAACATCACATAAAAACTGGCGTCCTTCTCCCCGTTTTCCCGTACCCCGTAGGCCCCGTTGTACAAAACGCCCAGCTGGCGGCGGAAATTCTCATACTGCGGCAACCACGGATGGACGCCGTGGATCGACAGATCCGGCATCCCCGTCGCCAGATAATCGCAGCACTGCGGTTCGCGCGGCTGCCAAAATACCGGATGCGCCCGGCGAAACGCGATCAGCTCCTTTGTAAACGCCCACAAGGCCTGGTCCTCTTTTTCGGCCGTCTCCCATGAAAGCCAGGAAATCCGGTTGTCCTGGCACCAGGAATTGTTATTCCCGCCCTTGGAGTGCCCTCTTTCGTCCCCGGCCTGCAATAGCGGCACGCCCTGGCTCAGAAATACCAGCAGCAGGGCGTTCATCCGCTGTTTCAGCCGCAGGGCGTTGATTTTTTCGTCGCCGACCGGCCCCTCCTGCCCGCAGTTATCGCTGAAATTATACCAGCTGCCGTCCCGGTTGTTCTCGCCGTTTGGCTCGTTGTGTTTTGTCTCATAGGAAACCAGATCCTTGAGCGTAAAACCGTTCGTCTCCGCTATATAATGCACCGGCGGCCACTTGGCCGGATTGTATCGAATGTGATGAGCCAGGGCGGCTACCTGTTCCTCGTCGCCCCGCAGCAGGCGGCGCATCGATTCCGTAAAGTTCGTGTCTACCTGTGCCGGCGAGGTAAAGCAGTCCTCTTTCTCCCAGCCGTAGTGCAAAAGCTTCTGTCCGCAAAGCGCCGGATCCTGCTGAATCATCTCCCCCAGGAAGCGCCCCATTACGCGAAAACCGTCCACATGGTATTCAAACGTCCAGAAACGAAGCACCTGGCTCACCAGCTCCGGGCATGTCTCCTGCGGGAAAAACACCTGCAAAAGCACCTCGATTCCCGCCCGATGGAGGGCCTTTACCATGTCCTTGCACTGGATGTCGGCCGGCTTTTTACTGTGCGGATCGCAGTACGCGCTCTTGGGCGCAAACAGATAACCGCCCGTATAGCCCCAATAATTGACCGGGCCGGCGATACCGTTCTCATCAAAATCGCAGATCGGCAGAAGCTCGACCGCCGTAATCCCCAGCTCTTTCAGATACGGGATTTTCTCCACCAGCCCGCCGAAGGTCCCCGGCGCGTTCACCCCCGCGGAATCCTCCATCGTAAACCCCCTTACATGCAGCTGGTACAATATTGTCTCATTCCAGGGACGCCTGAGCGGCCGATCCCCTTCCCAGTCGTAGTTATCCGCCAGAAAACCACTGCGTAAAGCCGGAAAGGACTGCTCTTTCTCTGACAGATGCCGGCCGCGGTACAGCCCCTTTTCGGGCCGCGGATGCCCCTTGCCAAATTCTGCCCGTCCATGCAGGATGCGGCTGTAGGGATCGGCCATCTCTTCGCCGCCGATTTCCAGACAGTATTGTGTCTCTTCCCGGTCAATGCCTTCCACGCACAGCTGCCGCAGATTTCCCCAGCCTTCGGCCGGAAAATCCAGGCGGGCCAGCAGCTTTCCGGCCCCCTTTTTATATAGAAGCAAGGCGGTCGGCTCCCCAGCCGCCATTGTCGTAAAATAAGTCTTGTCCCCCCAGGCTGTCGCTCCCAACTGACAGGGAAACATTCCCTGCTCCTTTGCAGAACATACGCGAATCCGCTCCATATTTTTCTCCTCTCCAAGCATTCCACCGCTGCTGCCAACCGGATACAAATTCCTGTTTCAAACGCGTTTCATCCTTAATGTGTAGCTATGCATTCTATTATAAAGGATTCTTCCCTTTCCCACAACCGATTTTTTCCAAATTATTGCCCGTGTTCTCAGGGCATACGGATGTGTGCGGCGGAATACTCGCCCAGGAGAGAGCGATTAAATCGTTCCGTTCGTAATCTGCACAACCTCATCTGCTTCATTGGCTAAATATTTACTATGCGTAACCACAATTACGCATTTTCCCGCTTCATGCGCCATCCGCTTTAATAACGTGGTGATATCCACTGCGGTCGGTTCATCCAGATTCCCGGTAGGCTCATCGGCCAATAAAACCTTTGCCTTGCTTGCCAGCGCCCTTGCAATCGCGATCCGCTGCTGCTGCCCGCCAGACAGCTTCATTACATTTCTTTTCCACGCCTCTTTCGGAATATTCACTTTTGCAAGCAGTTCCTGCGGCTGATCGGTTCCTCCCAATCTTACATTTTCCTCCGCAGTAAGATAATCAATCAGATTATATTCCTGAAAAACCAAGGATACATGATTCTTTCTGTGATAACCCAGACCCTTTGTAAGGATATCCTCCCCTTCATATAGAACAGCCCCTGCTGTCGGACGGTCAAGCCCGGCCAGCAAAGACAAAAGAGTTGTCTTTCCGGCTCCGCTGGCGCCAACGATGGTATAAAACTTTTTTTCTTCAAAACGAACAGAAATATTGTTCAAAATATTCCTTTGCTTTTGGCATTTGTATGCATACTCCACATTCTTTGCTTCTAATATCATTTCAACGTTCCTCCTTCTTAGTTCTAAATCTACATGCGCCGCTGGCGCGGCGCACCATCAAGGCATAAACGGTTTTATAGATCCTGTAAAATATCCCTGGGATTCCTTTTCAATACGGCAATGCCTGATCCGCATACGGATATTGTAATCAGCAGGACGATTCCCGCGGCATCCTGCAGGAACATCCCGGGAGTAATTTCTGCCCGCACGCCCACCACGTTCTGCTCTGATTTTTCATAAGAAAACGCCACTTTTCCCTCCTCCAGTAAATCCTGTTCTTCCGCGCTTTGTATCTGCTGCTCTACCAGATAATCCGCGGTCAGGCCCGACACGCCCGGCGCCGCCAAAAAGGAAATCAGCACCGCCGCTGCCGCAATCATAAGTGCTTCTGTCATAATCTGCGCTAACATCTGCATTTTTGAAGTTCCCATTGACAGCATAATTCCCATCTCCCGATTCCGGCTCTTCATCCAAAACTGAAAAATAAGAAACAAGATCACCAGGCCGGCCCCAGAAATTGCCCAGACTAACACTCTTGCGTACTTCTCCATTTCATTGAAATTTGCGGACAGGGTATCCATATTTCCGTTATTGTCAATCAGGTCATACCGTTCCCATGCTATATCCGCCTCCATTACGCTTCTCTTTACCGTTTCATAATCATTCACATTTGCGATCTTAAAATATGCCTTCTCATATAACGGATCGCCTGCTTTTCCCTCCGCCTTTTCAGGGAAATCCAAATCCGTAAAAATAATATTTTCAGATCGGTACGTATCTCCAAACATATAAGGGACGATTGGCTGGTTCACCTGATAGATGCCGACCACCTCCGCTTCATAAGTCATCGAATCCTCTTTATCACGACAATTGCCAAAGCTTATTTTGCACCCAATTTCCAATTGATTTTTAATAGCCAGCTCGGCTGATATGACGCAGACATCCTTTTCCCCTTCTTTTATCATTCGGCCCTCCGTGATATAGGCATTGCCCGAAAGAAAATTAGAGTCCATAGACATGTCTTTGTTTCCAATCAGCGACACACCTCCAAGATCGCTGTACTGGTCCACATCCACATCCTCAATGCGGATAAAATCAACCGGCCTGACAGCGGTTGTAACGGTTGTAATATTGTAACCGGCAATCCCTTCCGTATCGGCTATTCTTTCAATATCGTAAAGTAACAGCGTTTCAAAAGAATGATCCGTCCATGTTCTCCAGCTTTCTGCTCCGTTTATTGTGATTTTTTCCTGATGGTATCCGCCTAAGCTTCCTTCCTCATGGGCAAGCTGCCTTGCTAACTCATCAATTCTTCGGTGCCGGTCTGCTTCGTTTTCCTCCAGCAAAAGCCCTGCCCCGATTGCCTGCCTTGTGTTATCCTGCATTTGGATCGTCGCTTTCCCGCTGCTCATTGCAGACAACAATAGCAAGCTGATGATAAATACCGTTACAAACAAGAGAACGCTTTTTACAGGCTTTCTGATAACGGAACGCCATGCCAAACTAAAACCATTCATCTGCTATCCCTCCATTTTTGATAAAATGTCTTTTGGATTTGTTCTTAAAATCGGCAGCAATGAAATACAGACTGCCATAACTGCTATACAGCCCCCTGCAAAGAACATGGCCGCAATATCCCTTGCTTGCAGGGAAACGGACAACAGGACGGCCGTATTTTCTTCCATGAGCAGTTTTTTCAGCATTCCCGCCACTTTGCTGCCGGTTACACAGGCGCCAAATACGGACAAACAAAAGATGACGGCCGTTTCCATAAAAACCTGCCCCAAAAGATCCGTTTTTCTTTTTCCCATACTGATAAAAACAGCCACTTCTCTTTTTCTCGACCGCATCCACATACAGAGTAACAGAGAAGTAATGGTTACCCCTGCCGCCAGCGTGAATATCCGCATAAGTTTCATCACACGGACAATTCGATTCAGCGGCGCCTCCAACCGGCGATATAACATGTCAGCCGTCGTGATTTGTACTCTGTCACCTAAAAAATCTTCTAATTCCTGTACCAGAACATCGATCCGATCCGGATTTTTGGTATATACGGCGACCTTACGGTAACCTACATTATCAAACAGCCCCTCTAAGGATTCATTGTCAATGAAAATCTGGTTTTCAATCCGGTTGACGGCCGGCAGGGTATCCATCTGGTTTCTCTCGCTTCCCGCAGTAAAAATGCCTATAATCTTTACGCCGATCACACTCCCGGTCTCTGACCCGACTTTTATCTCATCGCCTATTTCTAGGCCATTTGCCTCCGCCAGCACATAATTGATTACAGCCCCTTTTTCAGAGCCATCGGTAATCATATTTCCCTTCAGCAAGCGATATCTTATGTCGCCAAAGGCACTGTCACGCTCCAGATCATCGTAGGACAGCAATGTTACTTTGCAGTTGTTTTCTTCCTCGGAGTCACTGCTGGTAACCGGATTAAAATTGGCAGGATAAACGGCACTGCTGGTCAGACGGTTGACGTAGATCACTCCCTCCAGCTCCCGAAGGGTGTTAATCTCATTTTCCGTAAGAATCGGATTGCTCTCCTTCACTTCCAGTACTGCCTTGCTTCCCATCTTTTCCTGCATCGTCATCCGGGAATCTTCCGTGGCACGCAAAATCATGTAAGAACCCAAAATCATGCTGTTTATGAACAGCAATACCAAAAGCAAAATACATGTCTTAGACTTCTTCCGGTATAAATACCGGAAGGCAAGCTGATGAAATTTCAAAAAAGATCCCTCCTGTTCAGGCTGTGAAATGGTAAATAATAATTTTGGCTGCCGATACATGATGCGCATCCTCAAAGCTTCCATATATAAGAACGCTTGCCTGTTTCTTGATGTCGGATACGGACGCCTGCTCCAATTCTGCCATCCCGGTTGAAGTATCGATGGTTGCAATCTGGACCACGCAGTCCTCCTGATAGGTTATCACTACGTTTGTCTCCTCACTTTCACACCCCGGTGCGGCAATGACGCCCGTTTTTCCGTCGTCCTCCGATACGGCGGCGCTTACCGTACAGCTATTGTCCGAAAAATCGACAACGCTCCCTTTCATAGCCGCCGATGCATACAGGCTGCCCGCGTCTACTTCTCCATCCGCTGCGGTAGGATCCTGAGTCTCCTGCGAAGCGTCCGCTTTGTCTGTTTTGTTCCCGTCCGGCAGGGAATTTTCATCTGCATGCGTACCCTCGTCATCCCAAATGCCGCTTTGGTACTCCGCCGCATGCATATCCTCATCTCCTGTCTTTTCATTTGCTCCGGCGCCGCATCCTGCAAGAACCGATAGGCACAATCCAACTACAAAACCTCTCCACATTTTCTGATTTTTCATAATGAAAACTTCCTTTCTGTTTTTTTTCATTTTAACTACAAACTCCTAAAAAAGTCTTGTAACCGCAAGCGGTTAAAACGTCGCTTTTTATAGGATTTTTATAGAATTATCTGCTATACTATATAGGAAAAAAGTACCCGCCAATGGAAAAACGTCTTTCCGTCCATATGCAAAGCGACGCCGTGGAAAGAGGATTAAAGATCATGAAAATACTATTGCTGGAGGATGATATGGAACTTTGCAGTTCCATACAGGAGGAACTGCAAAAGGCCGGATATGTAGTGGACTGCTGTTATGACGGGGAAACCGCCATGATCCATGCACTGCATACAGAATACGGCTACGACCTGGCCGTCGTTGACCGCATGCTCCCCATTATTGACGGCATGACCATTATTAAGGCCATGCGCCAAAAGGAAATTGCCATCCCTGTCATTATTATTACGGGGATGGCGGAGCTAAACGACCGGATCGAGGGGCTGGATAACGGCGCCGACGACTATCTGGTAAAGCCTTTTCATATCCCGGAACTGCTTGCGCGCATCCGGGCATTGATTCGGCGTCCGGCAGAAATCAGGCAGGAAACGTGTACCCGTTTTTCCGATCTGTCTTTCAACCAAACGGAACATATTCTGTCATGCGGGACAAATTCCCTGCTTTTAACTGCCAGAGAATCGGAAGTATTATCCGTTTTTATCAACCGCCCCCAGTCCCTTGTCTCCAGGGAACAGCTGATATACAAAATCTGGGGAACCGATACAGATATCGTACCGGGCAATGTGGATAATTATATTTCGTTTCTCCGAAAACGATTACGGGAGATAGGAAGCGGCTGTGAAATAAGAACGGTTTACGGAGCTGGTTATAAATTGGAGGGCAAAAATGCTCCATCATCTGTATAAAAAACTGCATCTTATTTTTATTGGTTCCATTATGTCCATCATAACCGTCATTATTGGGATTTTATGCAGCGATTTCATCGATCATAAACAGCAAAACGACCGTATTTTTTTCGGGCGGCTTTGTACGTTGATGATTTATGAACTGGAAAATCCGCAGACAAGCCCTCAGACGGTTATCAAGCCCTACGAAGATCACTATTCCATTTTTGCCCTGCTAAAGGACGCGCAGGGAAAGGTAGTGTATCAAAGCCCCCTCTCATTTCCCACCGACATACCCTTTTTAGTAAAGCAATTTACAGAAAAAGCAAACGTCGAATCGGTCGAGGCATTAGACCGGACAATGGCTACGACACAAGGCGGGATTTTATCTTTTTCTGGTCGCTCACAGGATACCTATTGGGGAATACCGGCCGTTGTCGTTGACAAAAACGGAACCCCGTTTTATCTGAGCCTGCTGTACCGGCAAAAGTCAACGCTTGAACGGATCGGGGAACAGCTGCCTTTTTATATACTGCTATGGGTTATCTCCCTTTTCTGTATCGTAATTGTAAGCCGTTTTCTGCTGAAGCACGCCATAGAACCAACCGAAAAAGTATTAAAAAGCCAGAAAGGTTTTATCGCCGCCGCCTCCCACGAGCTGAAAGCGCCGCTTGCAGTCATCCTTGCCAACAATGACAAAATAAACCGCTTAAGCGACGGCCTGCCGGATATTCAAAAGGCCGCGAAGGTTATAGATGCCGAAACGATGCGAATGTCAAAATTGATTAAAGATATGCTTTTGTTAGCTTCCTCGGATTCCGGAACGCGCCATATCCATAAAACGACGGTAAATATGGATACGCTGCTGATCGCCCTTTATGAAGCGTATGAACCGGTCTGCAGTCAAAAAGGAATCCCTTTGGAGGCCGACTTTATGGAGGTCCGCTTTCCCCTTCTATACACAGACTGGGAATGCCTTTTTCAGATTTTAAGCATTTTTATGGATAATGCCATTTCGCATTCTAAAACGAAAGCGCCCATCCAAATAAAGGCTGCTCTGTCACGCAAGGCCGTAACTATTTTTATTATAGATCACGGACAGGGAATTTCCGCCGAGAACAAGCCTTACATTTTTGACCGCTTCTACTGCGGCGATCCGTCGCATACGGATAAGTCACATTTTGGCCTTGGACTCAGCATAGCCAAAGAATTGGCAGGATTTTTGCCCGCGGATATCGGGGTAGAAGATACGCAGGGCGGCGGGGCTGCTTTTTTTCTTACGCTTCCGTTCAAATAGGAACTCCCATCGCATAGAACCGATTGAGCCAAAAAGCAAGTGTGCCGATTTTATTTATGGTATTGCTTCCCGCAAACGGGCGCCGCCCGGGCGCATGTATAACGGGCCCGCAGCTTTAACGCCGCGGGCCCGTCTTTTAAAAAAGGGGAGGATAAGTATTCTTCTCTTTGAGGTATGGTCATAGTATGGCCTTATTTTTGAAGATTATACAAAACCAGCTCCCTTTTTGCGATTTTTATTTTTGCCGGTTGTAAAAATGCCGTTATGCCGCAGGATCGGATAGGCCCTGCCGCCCGGCCGGATATCCGACTGCCGTTAAGCCAATACCTGAGGGCCGTCGCCGATTTCCACTACATAGAAATCGGCATCGTAGCCGATTTTCCCGCGGTATGCGGCGCCTACGCCGGCGATGAAGGCGTCGACGTGCTCATCCTTCACCAGGCTTACCGTGCAGCCTCCGAAGCCGGCGCCGGTCATGCGCGCACCGATGACGCCGGGCTGCTTCCAGGCAGCTTCCACCAGCGTATCCAGCTCAATCCCGGTCACTTCATAGTCGTCACGCAGCGATACGTGGGAGGCGTTCATCAGCTGACCGAACTGCGCCACATCGTTGTTTTTCAGCGCTTCCACGGCGCGGATTGTGCGCTGGTTTTCGTATACGGCATGGCGGGCCCGTTTTACACGCACCGGATCGGCAATCGCCGATTTTACTTCTTCAAACTCTTCTTCGGACAGCGCGCCTAAGGACGGGATTTTCTTTACGGCCTGGATCTCCTCCAGGGCTTTTTCACACTCTGCGCGGCGTTCGTTGTATTTGGAATCGCCAAGACCGCGTTTTTTGTTGGTATTGCCGATGACGATCTTCGCGCCCTCTAACTGTACCGGCGCGTACTGGTAATCGAGCGTCGCCGTGTCGAGGAAGATGGCGTGGTTTTTCTTGCCCATGGCGATCGCAAACTGATCCATGATGCCGCAGTTGACTCCCACGTACCGGTTCTCCGCCAGCTGGGAATAGAGGGATACGTCTACCATATTTACGTCAAAGCCGTACAAGTCTTTTAAGATCGTGCCGGTCAGCACCTCAATCGAAGCCGACGAGGAAAGGCCGGAACCATTGGGGATCGTACCCAGGCACAGGAAGTCAAAGCCGGTCTCGATTACGTGCCCTTTCTCGGCAAAGGCCCAGATCACGCCTTTTACGTAGCGCGTCCACAGAGAGTCCGCTCCCGGCTTCACCTCGTCAAGCGAGCTCTCCACAATACCGGTCGTCTCAAAATTCATCGAATAGAACCGCAGCTTGCGGTCGGTGCGCTTTCTGGCAATGCCGTATGTACCGATCGTCAGCGCGCAGGGAAATACATGGCCGCCATTATAGTCGGTGTGTTCGCCGATCAGGTTGACGCGCCCCGGCGCAAAATATTGGCGAATCTCTCCGTCGCCGCCAAATTTCTCTTCAAAGACTTCTCTGCATTTCTTAATCATCTCAGACCCTCCTGTTGGTTGGTTTTGCCGGCCTTGGCCGCCGGTTTTATCTTACCATAAAGCGGGTTGGGATTCAATAGATGCGGCCGGGTTCTTTCAGGCGGCAAGGTGAAAATCCCCTATCCCGTAAACCCTGTCACCAGCTTAATCAGCCAGGCAAAGATATTACCGCCCTCATCCCAGCAGGTAAATACCGAACCGGCGGCAATTTCTTCCGTATAGAATCCGACCATGCCCAAGGTCGCCGTAATCGTACCGGCCATCGCGCTGGCGATCAGCGAGGATACGATAATCCACAGAGACGTCACGAGGATCGTATGTATATAATTGCCCTTCGTATACGGTACAATGGCCCCGATCCAATACGGCAGGGCCGTTAAGCTGGCAATCGGAATAAAGTGAATCCCCGGCACCACCATGCACAGAACCACCGAAATCGGCACCATCAGCACAAAGGTAGACATAACCTCCGGATTCCCCAACAGCACCGCGCCGTCGACCGCGATATTCAGTTCCCGCCCCGGAAAACGCGCCTTCATAAAGGCCGAAATCGAAGAGGACAGCGGTACGATCCCCTCTACCAGCAGTCCGGCAATCCGCGGAAACAGTCCCAGCGTCGTTCCCAGCACAATGCCGTTGTACAGAGCCGTCGACAGATCGATGCCGGCCAGCAGAGACAAAACGATCCCCAGCGCCGCGCCGATCGTTAAATTCTCACCAAATACTCCGAACGTATCCTTCAGCTCATCGCCGTCCACATTCACTGTGTTCAGGCCGGGAATTTTGTCGATCACCTTCATACACAGCATGGAAAAGGTAGCCGGAAGCGTCGCCGCCGTGGCAATCAGGGTGACATTGCCGATTTCGTTGAATTCCTGGAAGCGCCTGGCATGATAATCCGCCAGCTTCAGGCTGATTACCATTGCCGCCAAGGCCGCCGCCACACCGATTGCGACATTGCCCGTGCAGGCCCAGGCAATGGCTCCGACATACTGTCCATGCCACATATTATGAATATCGGTCCACAGCGTGTTGCTAAGTTTCAGGGAAACCAGAATGATATCGATCAGCAAAATCCCCAGGATGACAAAGATCATGCCCGGCCACACCGTCATATTTCCGGCCGCATAGCCTAAATCGATCTGCGAAGCCGAGATGCCTAAATTGGCGGAGATTCCCTGCGCAATCGGCTCCAGGCTGCCAATCGCCATCGTCATTAACGTATTGATCCCCGTGATGCCCGCCGCAAAGCACAAGCCGCTTCGAAGGGCTGTCTGAAAGCCGCCCCGGAATACCAAACACAGCACGATCATCATCAGGGCGACGAACACGGTTGAATTTAACGTAAGAACCGCTGTTACAATCTTTGTTATAAGTTCCATACTACTCCCCCTTCTCCATCTTCTCCCTCAGCTGTCCTGCCACGCTGGCGATCAGCTCCTGCTGTCCTTTTTCATCGCCGGTCACAAAGGAAATCCCGTTGTGCACCGGGAATGGGTGGATTCCTTTATAATTCGTGGAGCTGACCAGAATGTCAATGTTCTTCTCATGCCGTCCGATGTCGTGCATCATCCCATGCATGATTTTCACTTTTTTGAGGTCCACTCCGATCGCCTTCAAACCCTTTTTCAGGCCCTCGGCCGCCATAAAAGAAGTCAGTTTCCCCGCCCCGCAGCATACAAAAACAAAGTATTTTCCCTGATACATTTATCTCTCCTCCCTCAATGTCTGTAAATATCGCATCAATTCCCGCCCCGAAGCAGCGTTCATAAGCCGCTCTGCCCGGTCGGCATCCTGGAGCATCCGCACGGCGCCGGCAAGCATCTGCATATGCTCGCCTGGCTCCCGGATCGCCAGCAGGATCACCAGCGATACCGCCACCTCCTGCCCGCGCTCGTCCATGCGCCGAAAAGCCACCGGCTTTTCCAAAACCGCCGCCGCCACGGCATCCGTATTTACAAATTCCGGATCCGCATGCGGAATCGCCATATGAAACTGTGCCGAATGCACGCACAGGCCGGTGGGGTATTCCTCCTCCCGTCTGAGGATGCTCTCTAAAAATCCTTCCTTTACATATCCGTACCGGGCCATCCGGCCGGCCATCTGCCGCAGCAGCGCCTCCCGATTGTCTGTTTTTACCTCGCCCTTTAAAAAGCAAAGCCTCTCGTCAAACTGCATCTTGTCCCCTTTCTCAGCCGTGCGCCGCCAAAATTTCCAGATTGCCATCCAGGGAAAATTGGTCCCAGCCGCTGGTCAGCAGGAAATTGTCGCCGGCCTTCAGCGCCTGCCCCTCTATGCTTCCCTCTCCTTTTATCACAAAGCAGGCGTAATAGGGCTTTTTCTTTAAGACCGTCCCCCGGCCGTTTGTCTCCAGCAAGCGCACGGAAAAGTTTTCATTGTCGGTCAATTGCGTCTCCTTTACCGCGCCATACGTGTCATATTCAAACCGGTACCGCATCTTCTCGTAGGGAATCAGCACATTTTCGTATACCTTTGGCAAATCGAGACGGCGCTCCTGCCCGTCGTGGTCTTTGCGGTGATAGTCGTAGAGCCGGTAGGTCAAATTGCAGGCCGTACATACTTCAATAAACGTCGTACCTTTTTGCAGTGCATGAAGCGTTCCTGCCTGCAGGTTGAAAAAGTCTCCTTTATGAACCGGCTCCTGCAGTAAAAGCTTGTCGAACTCTTCTTTTTCAACCCGTTCCCTGAATTCGGCAAGCGTCTTTGCCGTATGGCCCAAGACCACGTCGCCCGGGGACTCGTCCACATCGACGATATACCAGCATTCCGATTTTCCGTGACAGCCCTCGTGCGCCTGCGCGTAGCTTTCGGTCGGGTGTACCTGAATGCTCAGATCCTCCGCCGCATAGCCGACGCCAACGGAGATTGGAATTGCTCCCCACTTTCGTTCCTCTTCCCGGCCGAAAAGCTCCGGCTCTTTTTTATACAGGTCTGCCAGAGAAAGTCCCTGATAGCGGCCGTTTAACACGATGCTCGGATACGTTTCATCGCCGGAAAACGTTCCCAGCAGGGCAATCCGCTCCCGCGCCTCTGTCTTTGGCAGTTCTGTCGGATAACGCTTCAATATAGAACCGTCTCCCCAGATCGCCGGCCCTGCCAGCTTACTTAAAAACAAAATCTCTTTTTCCTTGTCCATCTGCTTCTCCTTTGCAAAAGCCAATGAATATCCACTCTTTGCTTGGTTTCCTCTAAGTAGGTATGTCGTAACATTAAAACATTTACAAATCAAGTATACCGTACATCATCATTTTGTCAAGCACATTTTTGGGTATTGACAAAATTTGTTTTTTTGGTATTATATAGCTATGTCGTGACATTATAACATGAAAGGAGGAGCATGAAAAAAGAAAACTACCAAAATCCCAGGACCTCCGCTTTCTACCAGGAACGCACGCCCAATTATCGGTGCAACCCGGTTCTAAATGCCGGCTTTCTCCCGCAAGCCTTCTGCGGTTATCCGCAGATTTGTCAGGCTTTGGAACAGGCGCTCCGGCCGCTGCGTTTGGCAAAAGAGCAGGTCATTTTAGTGATTGATTGTTATGATGGCGTTTCCGAGACCGATTTATACGAATCCCTGATTCAAAATCTGTCTCCCGATTATTGGGTATCGTCTCTGTCCTGCCGGTATCCGGAAGCTTATCTTTCCGAAACATTTGCACGCTATATCAATCCTGCCGATTCCACTTACGGCGTGTTTGGCACCGTTCAGATCGACGAATATTTTGATCCGGAAAAGGTGCGGCTTTTGCAAAAACGGCTGGCGGCGCAAAAAGGACTGAGCATTGTCTGCGGCGTTGCCGCCGGCCGCCTTGTCAAAGGCGACCTTTTGGTGTATGGTAATATCAGCCGCATGGAACTGGAGAACCGTCTTGCAAAGGGACTCGACAACTGGGGCGCCGGCAACCACGGGCAGGCTTTCTCGGAAAAAGAAAAACGAGGCGTCTTTTTAGACTGGCGCGCCCTAGACCCGCACAAGCGAGACGTGCTGGGCCGGGCCGATTTTGTCATGGACTGCAGCCGCGCCGATGCCCCGGTCATGCTGGCAGGCGCCGATTTTCGTCAGGCAATCCTGGGGCTGAGCCGCCGTCCGTTTCAGCTGGTTCCGCTCTTTATGCCGGCCGTATGGGGCGGTAAGTGGCTCCAGAAAATCACCGGCGCCGGGAAAGAACAGCCAAATGTGGGCTGGGCCATCAACGGTTACCTGGACGCGCAGTCGGTCAAAATAGAGTGTCGAAACGCAGTCTTTGAATTTCCGGGCAATGACCTCATACAATTAGCACCCCGGGAGATCCTCGGAGAGAAAATCTTTTATTTCTGGGGCTATAAATGTCCCATCCATACCAATATCCTCGACACCTGGGAGGGCGGCAACCTGAGCCTGCAGGTACATCCGACCACGGCCTATGCCATGGAAGCGTTCAACGCGGCCCGCGGCCATCACGAAAGCTACTACATTCTGGATACCAAAGGAAACAAATCGGTTTACCTGGGACTAAAGGAGGGAGCGCACAAGGAGGAGTTTGTAAAGGCTTTAGAAGAAGCCCAGATAAGCGGACAGTTCGACGAGACGCGCTATGTCAACCAGGTTCCTGTCAAAAAACACGATCATCTCTCGATTCCGGGCGGCACACTGCACTGCTCCGGCGAGGGCAACGTCGTATTGGAGATCGACGAATTCTGGTTCGCCACGCTCAAGCTCTGGGATTGGGGGCGCGTTGACTTAGACGGCCGCCCCCGCCCGATTCATATTCATCATGGCCGGCACTGTCTCCAGGAAAACTTCCGGGGACGCTGGGTACAGGAAAATCTGGTCGGCAAACAGCCGGTGATCGCGCAGGGCGAGGGCTGGACCCTGGAGGACTCCTCCACAATGCCTTACGAACCCATGAAGGTACTCCGCTACTGGTTTTCGCGTCCGCTTCACCTGTCTACAGACGGCGTAATCCACATCGTGGTGCTGGTGGAGGGCGAGAGCGCGGTCATCGAAAGCCCGGAGGGCTCCTTCGACCCGTTTGTCATCCACTATGCGGAGGCAACTTTCCTGCCGGCCGCCTGCCGTGCGTTCTGCATACGGCCACAGGCAGACGAAATACCGCCAAAAGAACTCGGACTTCTGGATATCTGTTATCCGATGTAACATAACTTCTCGGAATCTCAATGAATGAGATTCCAGCCGAAGATTGACAACTGAATATCGTGCAGGAAAAGAAATTTGAGAAAAATGGACATAAACATTGGACATAGCGGGTACTATGCCTTGAAAAATCCTATGGAATCGC
>JAAWCS010000059.1 GCA_022793375.1 Lachnospiraceae bacterium | reverse complement strand
ATCAAAGCGGAACTTAAACAGGGCAGTGACAAGCCGCTGTTTTATGCTGTCCTCGGTATCCCTGTCTATATGCCCGTTTTCAATGGCGGCGATTCGGATTCGCTTGCTGTAATGCCGTAAAACTTTGCTTTTCGCATGTCACACCTCTGATTCTCGGTTTCATAAAAGTACACAAATGATTTTCGTCATCACGCTATAAATTTGATTGCCGCAAACCGATTTAAGGATTATTTAATAACTTCTATGCTACAATTAGGATCACAAAACAAAAGGAGCAATAGAAATGTTTTTACGAATACTGAAAAAAGACCTTAAGCGCAAAAGAGCGATGAACGTGATATCCTCCTCGTTCGTGGTCTTTTCCACGCCCTGTTTACGGGGCGTAGATACCGTTGCGCTTATTGGAATATTGGTTGTCGGAATCACTAAAGTAAATTTGGGTCATAGTCCGGCATTCAAATAATAATATCAAAATGTTTTGTCGCTCCTTGAATAATAAATGCAACCATAAACCATGCAACGCTCTATGTGGGAGAAAGAGGGAATCATCTATGCCTTGCACAGAAGCATACAAAGAACATATCATATATACTTTCAGCGGCTATTGCAAAACTGTCATATGCTTTGCGGCTATCACCGCATGGCATGACAAGAGCAGACGACGGCAAAAAGAGGAGGTGTTTTCACATGAGGATTCCGAGCCTTTTGCCCTATGAAACGATTGTCCGGGCGACCAGCGGAGAGCCGGAAGCCATGGACGAATGTACCCCGGCTTTCAGCAAGGCTCTGCCATACAGCGCATTTCATGCCACTGTTCGCCGCCCCACGAAGAATCCGCAATCCCCGCATCGCAAAATCCCATTTTTTGATACATCTTCACTTTCGACTCCAGGCAGGTCAGCACCACCGTGTGCCTTCCGTTTTCCCACTCCCTGCGAAGATACAGCGCCATCAACTCCCGCGCCAGTCCCTGTCCGCGGTATTCCGGCCGCACATCCAGTCCCAGGAGCATGACAGTCCGGCCGTCGGGGTTATGCAGGGCGATGTCCGTAAAAAAGGCATCCTGAAACGTCGTTTCCTCTGTGGCGATCCCGTTTAAAAAACCGGCGATTTTGCCTGTCCCCTTATCCACTGCCACCAAAAACAAGGCCGGCGCCTTTGCCGCCCGTTCCAACATATGCTCCTTTGAACACGCTTCGTGGGGCGGAAAACAAAGGCGCTCGATTTCCGCTGCCTCTTCGCCCTCCTCCGGCCGAATATTACGAAACTCAAATTTTTCATACAACTCCCGAATCGCTTCTTTCTGCACTGCTTTTTCCATCTAAATCTCCTTTACCAGCGGCCCACTCCCGCTCTACCCGCCGCATTGTCACAAAATAACTGCTGATTAAAATCACATCCGCGCCAAGCCAAGCCAGGATCTCCGCATAAAAGATCCCCGACTCTCCCACTATCCGCGGCAAAAAAACCGCCGCTCCTGTACGCATCACAAATTCCGCTATCCCGGAGACCATCGGCAACACCGTATTTCCCATACCCTGGATCGCCGAGCGCACCACATGCAGCAGATAGAGCACCGGCAGACAGACGCTCATAACCGCCAGGTAAAACCAGGCCACCTCCATGGTTTTTGCCACCTCCTGCGGCGTACCGGAAATAAACCCGCCAAGGATTGTCCGGCCGAACAAAAACATTGCCGCCGTAATCACCAGCGAGGTCACCACGGCAAGCCCTGCCGCCTGGCGCACTCCGCCGCGGATTCGCTCCAGTTTGCCGGCTCCCAGGTTCTGGCCTGTATATGTAATCATCGAATAGCCGTAGGAGGTGGCCGCGATCTCCAGTACTCCATACAGCTTATTGGTCGCCGTAAAGCCGGCGATGAAGGTGACGCCAAAGCCGTTGACGACCGACTGTACGATCATTCCGCCCACAGCAATGATGCCATTTTGGAACGCCATCGGAGAGCCCAAAAGCAAAAGCGCTCCGGCCAGTGCGGGCGACAGGCGCAGATGTTCCCGCCGCAGGCGCAGAAACTCAATCCTCCCGATATGCCACAGGCAGAACAGGCTTGAGATCAGCTGTGCAATCAAGGTCGCCGCCGCCGCGCCGGCAATCCCCCATTGAAACTCCAGTACAAACAAAAGATCGAGGCCGATATTGACAACAGCCGCCACTATCATGGCCCGCAGCGGTGTCTTGCCATCCCCCAGCGAGCGCAGAATCGATGCCAGCAAATTGTAGGCCATGACAATCGGCACGCCGAAAAACATGATCCGCAGGTACAAAAGCGCATCGCCTAAGATCTCCGGCGGCGTCTGCAGCAGCATCATCACCGGCCGGGCCGCCGCCTGCCCTGCCACGGTCAAAACCACGGCGCCGGCCACGGAAAGCACGGCCGCACCGCCGACCGCCCTGCGGAGCTGCTCCAGCCGGCCGGCGCCAAAATTCTGCGCCATCCGAATGGCAAACCCCTGGGTCAGCCCCTGGATGATTCCCAGCATCATCCAGTTCAGCCAGTCGCAGGCCCCCAAAGCCGCCAGCGCGTTGACTCCCAGCGCCTTGCCTACGACCATCGTATCCACGACCGTGTACAGCTGCTGAAATATATTGCCCACCATCAAAGGCAGAGCAAACGAAACAATCAGGACGGCCGGCTTATCCTCCGTCATACTCCTGATCTGCGACATGGCCCTTCCTCCTCGCCGTTCAATGTCCTCCCTGCAGGTTTAACGAGTTCACGGACGCCGAGGACGCAGACGTCCCTCTGCCGGCAGGACTTTGGCCGTCCGGCACTCCTCCTGGTCCGCATACGCCGCCATTTTCAAGCTCAGTTTTTTCATGCAGTACAGATACGTAGGGATCAGGAACAGATCGGCGGCGATCCAGGCGGCCGGGCTGGCTATACAGGCCGCCTGAAAACCGATCCGCGGAACGAATATCAGCCCCACGGCCGCCCGCGCCGCCATTTCAAAGACGCCGGCCAGGATCGCCACCTGGCTGTAGCCGATCCCCTGGATCACAAAACGATATACGTTTACCGCCGCTAACGGAATATAGAACAGGCTGTTGCAGACCAGAAACAGGCGCGCGTTCGCAATTATCTGCGCATTTTCCACATCTACAAACAACAGCGCCAGCCGGTCCCCCGCGAAGAAAAACAGTCCAAATGCCAACAGCGAATAGACGCTTCCCAGCGTCATACAAACCTTCACGCCCTCGCGGATGCGGTTGACCTTTCCCGCGCCGATATTCTGCCCGCCGTAAGTCGCAACCGTCGCGCCCAGCGCGTCAAAGGGACAGCAGAAAATCAGGCACAGCTTGGAGCCGGTCGTCACCGATGCCACGTACAGCGTTCCCAGTGAATTGACAGCCGACTGCAAAATGACACTGCCGATCGCCGTCACCGAATACTGCAAGCCCATCGGAATCCCCATCGCACAGAGTTTCAGCGCATATCTTTTGTCCGGACGCCACTGCGGACCCGCCGGTTTTAAAATCGGGAATTTCTTTTTTATATAGAAGAGACAGCCGATTCCCGAAACCGCCTGCGCAATCACCGTTGCCGTGGCCGCCCCGGCCACTCCCATCGGAATTATTGTAATCAATACTACATCCAGGAAAATATTGAGGATCGATGCCAGCGCCAAAAACAGCACCGGCGTTTTGCTGTCCCCGACCGCGCGAATCATGCCGGAGAGCATGTTGTACAGATATGTTACCGGAATTCCCCAAAAAATAATCACGATATATCGATACGCATCCTCAAGGATATCCGCCGGCGTTTTCATCAGCCGCAGAATCGGTTTGCACAACAGCCCGGTGGCCACTGCCATCACTGCCGCAAAAACAAGGCACAGCCACAGGCAGTTGCCGATATGTTTTTTCAACGCGTTTTCATCCCTGGCTCCGAAAGCCTGGGACATCGGAATCGCAAAGCCGGTGCATACCCCGTTGCAGAAACCGAGGATCATAAAATTCAGCGAACCGGTGGAACCCACGGCCGCCAGCGCGTCCGGCCCGAGGATTTTGCCCACGATCATCGTATCGACCAGATTATAAAATTGCTGGAACAGCATCCCCAGAAGCACGGGGATCGCAAAACCCAATATCAGTCCCAGGGGCCTTCCCTGTGTCAAGTCCTTTGTCATAGTCCACTCCTCCCGGCCGGCGCTGCCTTTTCCTGCCGGCTTGAGAAGCTATCTTATCCTTTTTTAATAAAATCTGCAAGCAGTAAATGTGCCAAAAATCCCACGGCAGGAAAGCGGATGCTATGGCATTTCGCACAGGCAAGCGGCCGCCGCGCCTAAAACCGGGCCGTCATCCGCCCCGTACCGGGCAATGCATAATCAAAAACCCCATCTCCCCGTCTTTTTTCCCGTCCCTGAAATCACAAAACACATAAAAATCCCCAAAGTCAAATCCCCCGCCATCCGGCCGCAAAAGCCGATATTCACCTGTCGCAAAATTCACGATGCCGACTCCGCAGGCCTCTTCGTCCGCTCCCATCTCATACAGGCGTTCCATGCAGTCTTTGCACACATGCTGGGCGGCCTGCGCCGCATGCAGGGACGCATCCTCATTGAGTGTGATTGTACCGTCCGCAAAGCCCCGGTCCGTATTTTCAAAGATAAAGGCCGAAAAGCCGTCCTCCCCTGCGTGTTCCAGGCGAACCATTGTCCCGCCCGCGTGCTCATTGACCCTCCCGCCGAAATCGTCGTAACGGTTGATGCCTACATAGGCGATCTCAAAACTGTTCAGACTAATAAACCCTACGTTTTCCTGTCCCCAATAGGGCGCCGCTTCCGCGCCCGTTTCCCCGCACCAAAAGCACTCTTCCGGGCGCACGCCGGATGAATTGTTTCCATCCGCCCCCGCATGTTCGGCCAGTCCCTCCGGCTTTTCCGGACCGCCGTTCCCCCCCTGTTCGCGCTTTGCCGCCAGACAGGCATTCAAAAACAATGCGAGCACCATTATTCCTAGGATCCCTTTCCATTCTCTCTTCATTCTTATCTCCTGGTTTTTATCGTGTCTACTTCGCTATTTTTCTTATTATATCTTTTTATTCCAGATACTTCAATATATTTATCCATTTTCTCTATACATTTTTCTTTGTTCTAACAGGTACAATAAAATAAAAAAGGTTTGCCTATGTTTGAAGAATTCTTTTATCAGCGGTTGGTACAGCTCCGCCAGTCCAAGGGAGTCTCAGCGCGGGAAATGAGTTTATCCATCGGCCAAAGTCCCGGCTATATCAATGCCATCGAAAACGAAACCTGCTTTCCTTCAATGCAGGCTTTTTTCTATATTTGTGAATATCTCGATATCACGCCGGCCGAATTCTTTGATGCCGACAGCCGCTATCCGCAGGAATACAAAGAAATCCTCGAGGATCTGAGCACTCTCAGCGAGCAGAAACTACAGCATGCAAAGGCCGTTATCAAAGCGTTTCGATACTCTCCCTAACCCTGCCGGCGCCGCTTACGCGGCGCGCCGCCAAGGCAGGAAAACCGATTGCGGCGCAAAGGGCATCTCCTTGCCGGATTCGTCTGCACCATACTGACAGGATTCCCCCGCAGGGGATACGCTTTCGTTCCCCCGCAGGCGGACTTTTCTATGTTTCGGATTCTTTGCCCGGCTTTTGCACACTTTGCCGACAGCAGTCAAACAATTCATCGTTCAGCACCAGGGCCCGTACAACCATCGCAACCTCCTGGGAGGGAATCCGCACCCGCACCATCGGATAATATCGTTCAAACGATCCTTTGTCCTCCCGGATGCGCGCAAAAATCCCCCGCCACTCCTCCTCCATCAAAAGGACGCTCTCATTATGGCGGATGATAAAAAGCCCCCTCTCCTTATCGTCTTTTTCCATCAGTTCCCCAAAACGGCTCTCTTCTGTCAGTCCCTGGTAAAATCGATAATAGGCAAAGAGCTCTTCTTTCAGCTCCGGCCGCACCCAGTCGCCCGTCTTGTAGCGCATCAGTTCCCGATAGGTGGTAATATCATATGCCTGCTCCGCCTGCAATCGCTGTTTTCCCGCCTGCATCTTTTCCTTAAAACGGTCGGATGCCGCCCGCTTCGACATATCTCCCTGCGCAACCGCCTTTTTGCGCTGCTCCTCCTTGCGGAGCCAGTCCGCAATCAGCGCATTCACATCGCAGCGGCTGCCCAGCTGCTCCTGCAGCGTCTTTTGAATCTCGTTCAGGGGAATAAAACGTTCTACCCGCCGATTGCGTGCGCCGGCAAAGGCAAACTGTGCCAGCAGCGTATAGATCCCATAAGGCCGCTCCTCCTCCGTGTCGATCTCCAGCCAGTCCTCGCAGTCCTTCTCCTCAACAAACATCTCGGTTCGCATAAGCCCTTCTACAAACTCCCGATCGTACTCCCGCCCCGCGTCATCTGTCAGACGGACATAGCGACAAAGTTTGTCCAGTTCAAATCCCAGCGTCAGGTACTCATGCAGCACCCGCTCATAGCGCATGGTGTCCGGATATTCCCCTGCAAAACGCTCCTGCCAGTAGACTTGTGTCTCTTCCGCCGAAAAATGTTCCCGCACAAACGCGCCGAACGCTGCGTCTTTCTTCCCTTGATACACGCCGAAATAAAACGGCAGTATCTCTTCTCTGCGAAGCGGCAGACGGCGCACGCGTTCATACAATCGTTTCGCATCACAGCTGCAGGGCACACGGATCGGCTTTGACAGACAGCGGTTCGCCAGTTCCACGGCGCGGACGCACTGCCCCCTTGTGATATCGCCGAATACGACGGCTTTCCCGTCCAACCGATCCTCAATCATACAGGCGATCGCCAGCAGATAAATGTGGTAATTCTCCCCCTGGGTCTTATTGCCCCAAAGCTCAAAACAGCCCGTACAACGCTCATCCTCCCAGCTCATATTGGTATACATGGGCGCCAGGCTCATCAAAATGTCCGCATTCCCTGCCAGCCGGCTTTGATCCGCATCTTCCCGGCTCCCCTGCTTTGTCGTCCCGCCTTCTTTTTCCTCAAACAAATCTTTGGGCAGGAAATAATCCTCGGCGCTCTGAAACGTCTCCGAATCGCCGATCGTATGCCAGCCGATACGCCCGAACCACTCCCGTTCCTTGGTCGGTACGGCACAGTACATCCCTTCGCCGAGAAACATCCGTTTCTGCTTCTCATACAGCGGAAAAGCCGCTACCAGCTCCAGCGATTCCTCGTACACCCGGCGCCACTCTGCCCGGCGCACACTCTTTGATACGTTCAGGTGAATAAAAATGCCCATAAAAATATCCTCCTATTGTATTCTACAATAAGAGAATACTCTATTTTTTCTATTCTGTCATTGGACAGATAATCCAATGCCTGTTGAAATATTCTGTATTTTTGATCTTTCGTCTATTTGTATCCGCTTTTATCTGTTTCTCTACACCTTGTATCAATTTTGAGTATTGTTTGATTCAAAATACTCGATAACCCGTTGATTTTTATGCCATTCTCCGTTTTCTTCTGTTCTCCTTTTGAAGAACGGGTAGTAGATCAGGGTATCCACCACGGCCAGGACAATAATCAAAATCACAGCCCTGAAATCCAATGTAGACAGATAGGCTCCCAGCGGAAAAAACAGGTTCCAGCCAACGATAATGGCCGGACGGTTGACCAATCCGATCATCATGCATACATATGCCACAATACCGTTTAAGGTCGCAACTCCAACATACGGCAACAGCCAGAAAGGATTTAAGATCATCGGGATCCCAAACATAACCGGCTCATTGATATTGAAAAACGCAGGAACAATCCCCAGCTTGCCGATGGTCCGAAAGCGCTTTGCCTTTGACCGCAGCAGCAGAAGACACAAACCAAAGGTGCTGGCCGTACCCCCGATGTTTAAAAAGACAAACCAGTAGGAGTCGGTCAAAATATGCGGCAGCTCAGTCAGCGGCGTCCCCTGTGCATAGGCGGCCGCGTTTACCATCTCATTCCCCAAGCGGATCGGGTCCAAAACAGCCCCCAGCGCCAGGTCATGGATGCCAAACCACCATAGCACCTGCTGCAGCACAATCAGCAGCGTTGTCGAAAACAGATTATCAAAGGCGCTGATCACCGGTGCCAGCGCATTCAATACCATCTCCGGGAACGTCACGCCCGTGAAATGTGTAATGAATGTGCTGATCAACGCCACACCGACCGCCATAACGGTAATCGGAAACAGGGAATTGAAGGTTTCAGTCAATGTCTTCGGTACACTGTCCGGCATTTTGACCGCCCCGATTTTATGCACGATCAATAGCCGCTACACTTCCGTAGATAAAATCGATACAAAAATACTTGCAAAAAGCCCTGTTCCGCCAAAAAACTGGTTGGAAAATCCCCCTTCGATCAAGACGCTGTTTATCATAAAGAAAGACATAATTGTGGCAATAATCGGCAGCAGCGCATTCTGCTTATAATGCTTCGACAGAAAAAATGCAATGCCGATTGCAACATAAAAGGACAGGCTGCCCATGGTCAGCGTGTATACCAGGTCTAAAACAGGCCCGGCGCACAAATCGATGCGCAGACGAATGGTTTCCAGGACTATGGCCATTTTACGCCCCTGGAGAAAGCCCTTTATGAATCCAGTCTAAGCTGTACAAAAAAATGGGAAATCTGCAAGTTTCTCTTAGACCAGGGAGCCCGGCGAACCGACCGCAGCCGTCAGTTCGTGTCCGCTTTTTCCGAAGCCTTTCACCGGCACATTTCCGCAAAAAAAGCCTCTAAATTCCTGCAGAACCAGGAAGAGGCTTTGGCAAAACTCTGCCGGCTGTTCGATGCCGAAATGCTTCCGGCATCTTCGTTCCACGACGGGGCATCCCCCGTCCTCTTAACAACCGTCGGCGGATATAAAAACAATTTTGCAGAACTCTGGGATTTTCTCGTCCCGCCCAGCGGACGGGCGCAGACCGCTCAGGGAGAAGTAATTCGCATCGCGGGCAGAATCAGAGACGAGCTTTTGCGAAACGGCGGCATGAATTGGGATGAGGATTATCGAAAAATGCTCTATACATTCCGCGACTATCTCCGCCTGGGTGACGATTCGGATGAACCGGATGAATATACCGAAAAAATGATCGAGGCTCTTAAAGACGGAGACGTCCGGGACGGAATGATTTTTCACTTATGCTACTGCGCGCAGGTCTGGGTGGAGGAGCATCCGGAAGTCATGCCGCCGCTAAAAGCCGATTATACAAGATAGTTTCATGCCAGCGGCGCGTGCAGATTACAGGAATTCCCGCAAAAGCCGCAGGGCATTGCCGCAGAAAATCTTCTCGATCGCGTCGTCGCTGTAATGCCTGCGGTGCAGCTCCGCTTCCAGCATCGGCAGATACGAACAGTCCTTCATCTCCAGATTGTTTTCAATCCCGTCAAAATCCGAACCAAGGGCAATCATCTCCAAGCCGCCCACCTGGCGGATGTATTCGATGTGGTCGGCCATCAGCGCCACCGTACTGCGGCACAGCTCCGGACGTTCTTTTTCATCCAGAAACGCGGCGCAGTAATTGATGCCGGTCAAGCCGCCCCGCTCCGAGATCGTGCGCAGCATGGCATCTGTTAAGTTTCGCACATGGCCGCACTTGGCCCGGGCATTGGAATGGCTGGCGATGAACGGACGGGTTGTGTGGCGCGCTACATCCCAAAAGCCGGCGTCCGACAAATGCGAGACATCGACGATGATCCCCAGCTTCTCCATCTCCTTTAAGAAGGCGAAGCCGGTTTCCTTGAGACCGTGCGTGTCATTGACGCCGCAGGGATACACCACCGAACTGTCGCCCGGCGTCACGTTTGGCCACGCCAATTCGTTTTCATAATTCCAGGTCAGCGTCATAATCCGCACGCCCAGCTCATAAAGCATCCGCAGCACCGACAGATTCCCCAGGCAGCAGCCGCCGTCCTCGATCGTCAGCATGGCGCTGATGCGGCCGGCCGCCCGGTTTTTCTCCAGGTCGTCCCAGCATTTCACCTGTCCGATCTCCTGCGGATATTCCGCCATCAGCTGATAAAAAATGTCGATCTGCTCCAGCGCCGATACCAGCGGGCCGCATTCCGGTTCCCCCAGGTTAATAAAGGCGGCAAAGCACTGAAGCATATATCCGCCCTTTTTCAGCTTGTTCAGATCGATATGCAGATCATTCTCCAGAAACGCCTTCGGCGTCCCCCTCTTTACCGCATGACGCAGCTCACTCAACGTATCACAATGAAAATCCACTACCTGCATGATTTCCTCTTTCTTGCCCGTGTTCTCAGGGCATAATGGGACACCCTTGCGGTGTTTCCTCTTTCCTGCCCGTGTTCTCAGGGCATAATGGGACACCCTTGTGGTGTTTCCTCTTTCTTGCCTATGTTCTCAAGGCATAATGGGACACCCTTGCGGTGTTTCCTCTTTCCTGCCCGTATTCTCAGGGCATAATGGGACCACTCTACCGCACACCGCCCGCCGCGTACAAACACTCCCGCAGGTCGGCCCGGTCATCCGCTTCGCCTTCGCGCAAACTGTTAATCACCACGCCGCCGCTGCCGATATGGGCCGTGGAATGGATGTATCTTCCTTCCCCGATGTACATGGCAATATGTCCCGGAAAATACAAAAGATCGCCTTTTTTCAGCCGCTCCGCCAATGCATCCTCCCGCGAAATCCGCCGGATCGGAAAACCGTCGGCGATCGACGCGTCCCGGTAGATCAGCACCCCGCTCTTCATGTAAGCCGTGCATACCAGCCCCGAGCAATCGATTCCCTGCGGCGACTTGCCGCCCCAGCGGTATTGAACGCCCATATAGCGCCGCGCTTCCGCCTCCAGCTGTTCCCGGAATCGCCCTTCGCTGCCGTTGTAGAAGCGCTCCAGCACCGCGGCCAGCGAAAAACCGGCCGCGCCGCCCTGCGCTTCCCGCGAACGGACCGAAATCGTCTCCTGCGCGGCCGCAACCGGTTCCGCCTCCCGCCAGAGGAAATCCTCGCCAAAGCGCTTTTTCCCCAGATGCTGCGTCCGCACATAACCGACAAGGTCGAACCGGCTTTCGCCTGCCGCCGCGCCGCTTTGCCGGCCGGCCGCATAGGACCGGCCGCTCTGCTCCTGGCCCGTATGCGGCGGATAGCTCTGCCAGCGATCCGTCAAAAGCCTGACCTTTGTATAGCCGTCCACCTCCGGCTGTCCGGGTACCATTTCCACCAGGGCGCCGCCCGGCAGAATCATCTGGCACACGCCCTGCACCGCCGGCAGGCTCAGCACATCCGCGCATCCTGCCTCCACGACCGCCAGCTCACGGCTCAGATAGTCCCTAAGCCCCGTCTCGGTCATAAAAAACAAGTTTTCCTCGCGCACATATCCGGCATATCCGTAAAACATCAAAATATGCGCCCAGCCGTCCTCACGTCCCAGTACCTGGCAGGTCATCCCGTATAAGCCCTCGTCCGCGATCGCCGATACCGTGCCCTTTTTTGACTGCTTTGTAAAGGCCGGTTTTTCATAGATTACCGACACCGGTTTGCGAAATACCGCAAATCTCATTTTGCTGTCTCGTTCCTTTCTCCCACAAACTCCCTGTCTCTTGAAAAAGCCGCTTGCCCGGTCCTGGCATCAAACGCCGCCCAAATCACAGGCGCTTTCTCTGGAGGCTGTCACATCCGGCCGAACCCCTCCCGTACTTCCCGGTCATTTGCCAGCACAAAATGTCCCGGGCGAATCTCCTGCCATGTCGGCGGATTTACGTCGTAGTCATGGATCGACGGGTCATAGACGGTCAGCTTTTTCGTGCGCTCATGCGCCGGATCCGGCATCGGAATCGCCGACTGAAGCGCCCTTGTATACGGATGGACCGCATGGGCAATCAACTCTTCCGTCTCCCCCAGTTCGACAATCCGGCCTTTGTGCACCACCGCGATCCGGTCCGTAAAATACCGCATCACCGACAGATCGTGGGCTATAAAAATGTAAGTGATATTCTTTGTGTTCTGCAGATTCGCCAAAAGGTTCAGCACCTGCGCGCGGATCGATACGTCAAGCGCCGAAATCGGCTCGTCGGCAATGATACATTCCGGTTCCATAATCAACGCCCGGGCAATCCCGATCCGCTGGCGCTGGCCGCCGGAAAACTCATGAGGAAAGCGGCTGGCAAATTCCGGCAGAAGGCCCACATCCGAAAGCGCCTGCCGTACCCGCCGCAAGCGTTCTTCTTCGCTTAACTTCTGCTGGTTCATCAGGCCTTCGCTCACGATATAATCCACCTTGGCCCGCTCATTTAAAGAAGCCATCGGATCTTGAAAAATCATCTGAATTTCCTTTAGGATCCGCCGGTCCAACTCCCGGCCGATTTTTCCGTTGATCTTTTCCCCTTTATAGTATATGCTGCCGCCCGACGTTGGGTGAATCCGCATAATCGCCCGGCCGATCGTCGTCTTGCCGGAACCGGACTCGCCGACAATGCCGAACGTCTCCCCCCGGTAGACCTGGAAGCTGACGCCCCGCACGGCTTCAAACGCTTTTTTTCCCTTGCCAAAGGTCACATGAAGATCCTGCACCTCCAGCAAAACCTCCCGCGGCTGTTCCTTCGTCTTTGTCCCGGCCGGTCCGCCCGCCCCGTTTTTCGTATCCGGACTCATCGGTATACCTCCTCCAAATTCTTTAGATTGCGGATGGCCTCCGGCGGCTCCACCTTCGGCGCCCTGGGGTCTAACAGCCAGGTTTTGGCCTTGTGCGTGGGGCTGACTTCAAAATAAGGCGGTTCCTGCAAGTAATCGATTTTCAGGGCCCGCGGATTGCGCGGCGCAAAGGCATCGCCCGTAATCTTCTTAAACAGGCTGGGCGGCGTGCCCTTGATCGTAAACAACTCCTCGCCCCGCTGCCCCAGCTGCGGCAGGGAGGATAAAAGCGCCCACGTATAGGGATGCCTGGGGTCGTAGAAAACCTCCTCCGCCATGCCGATTTCCACAAAATCGCCGGCATACATTACCGCTACCCGGTCCGCGATGTTGGCTACCACCCCCAGGTCGTGGGTGATAAAGACAATCGTCAAATGGTATTTTTCCTTGAGTTCCTTTAGCAAATCAATAATCTGCGCCTGGATCGTCACGTCCAGCGCCGTCGTCGGTTCGTCGCAGATCAGAATCTTAGGATTGCAGGCCAGGGCAATGGCAATCACCACTCGCTGGCGCATACCGCCGGAAAACTCATGGGCAAACTGGCGGCTGCGCCGCTCTGGTTCCGGGATTCCCACATCCCGCAGATATCCGACGACCCGCTCCTGCACCTCTTTCGCGCTGCGGATATCCTGGTGCAGGCGAATCGCTTCCGCGATCTGCGCGCCGATCGATTTGAGCGGATTTAAACTGGTCATCGGGTCCTGCATAATCATCGCGATCTCGCCGCCGCGGATCTTCTGCCAGTCCTTTTCCTTCTTCAGCTGCGCCAGATCCTGTCCTTTATAGAGAAGCTGGCCCGAAGATATAAAACCGTTGGCATCCAATAGGCCCATAAAAGTCTTGGTGAATACCGATTTGCCGGAACCGGACTCGCCGACGATCGCCAGGCTCTCGCCCTTGTAAACGTCCAGCGACACATTGCGGATCGCGTGCAGTTCCTGGTTTTGCAGACGGAATTTTACGTTTAAATCTTTGACCGATACAATAATCTCCTGCGCCATGCCGCCACCTCCTACCTGTGATTCTTCGGATCTGCCGCATCCGAAAAAGCGTTGCCGATAATATAAAACGAAATCGTCACGATCGACAAAATCAAGGTCGGATAGATCAGCTGATAGCGCTGAGACGCGTTCATCATCACCACGCGGCCTTCCTCAATCAGACGGCCGAGACCCGGCGTCGTCGCCGGCAGTCCCAGACCGATATAGGTGATGAATACCTCGCTGCCGATGGCGGCCGGGATCGAGAGCGCCATGCGCAGCATAATGACCGATACCAAATACGGCAGCAGATTTTTCACCACCAGGCGGTACGTCGGCGTCCCCAGGCAGCGGCTGGCCAGATTGTAGTCGCGGTCACGGATAATCAAAATCTGATTGCGGATAAAACGCGCCATGCCGATCCAGCCGGTCAAGCTCATGGCAAATATCAGCGTTTTGACGCTGGGCGTCATAATATAGGCGATCAGGATCAGAATGATCGTGTGCGGAATGTTGTCCAGCACATTATAAATCTCGGTAAACAGAAAATCCAGATGCCGCAGATAGCCCCACAGCACGCCTACCGTAATGCCGATCACCGCTTCCACGAGGGCTACCGAAAAGCCGATGAACAAAGACGTCCGCGTCCCGGTCCAGATCCTGGCCCACAAATCCTGCCCGATGCTGTTGGTGCCGAACCAGAAGTCCGCGCCCGGCGGCACATTGCGAAGCGGGATAAAGCGCTGCGCGTCCGTATTTACCAGATTCGGATCCATCTGGCCCGGCAGGTAAGGCTGGATAACGGTAAAAATAAGGATTGCCATCATCAGTACCAGCATCAGCACCGCGCCTTTGTTTTTCAAAAACATCCGCATCGTGCTGCCCCAGTACGAATAGTTGCTGTAACCGGTTTTTTCGCCCTCTTTTTCATCGTATTCTGCAAAGGAAAACAGCTCCTGGTCGCTCAGTTCCAGATCCCGCGCCTCTTTTTCTACCTGCGCCGTCATGCTCTCTTCCAGATTTCTCGACAATTTATCCTTGATCGATGCCATCAGCGTCCGCCCTCCTTTGCTCCCAGACTGATCCGCGGATCGAGGATCGTCATCATAATATCTCCCAGCAAAAGGCCGATTACCCCCACCGTCGCATACAGCAGGACGATTGCCTGCACCATGTTATTGTCGCTGTTTTTAATTACCGTCACCAAAAGGCCGCCCATACCGGGAATACTATATAACGATTCGACATAAATCGACCCAATGACCGTATTGAGGAACGAAGAAGGCAGATACTGCACCAGCGGCACAAAGGCGTTGCGGAATACGTGGCGGAACATGATCGTATTGCCGGACGCTCCCTTGGCCCTTGCCAGGCGGACGTAATCCTTGTTCAGTTCATCCACCATATAGCGGCGCAGCCACATGCCGTAGTAGGCGATATTTCCTAACGACATGGACAGCACCGGCAAAATCCAGCTTTTGGCAGTGCCGGCTTCAAACAGAAGAGGGATTCCCAGAAGCGTGGTTCCGTACATCTGGATAAAAAGGTAGTACACGGCCGCCGGCACCGCCTGGATAAACACGATAAACAAAGTCCCCGCCTTGTCAAAAAACTTTCCCTTGAAACGGGCCATCATCGTCCCCAGCGGAATCCCCAAAAACAGCGATACCAGGATCGAAAAGCTGCCCAGCTTGATGGAAACCGGCAGTTTATCCCGCAAAACCTCGGTCACGGGCACATTTTCCCGGTAGGAATGAGACACGCCGAGATCGCCCCGAAACAGTCCCTGGAAAAAGCGGACCAGCTGTACCGGCATCGGGTCCAGCAGCCCCTGCTCCTTCAGCCCGGCCTGAATCTGCGAATCCGTCATTTTGTCAAAATTTTTGAAATAGCCCTCGATCGGCATCAGCCGCATCAGGACAAATACCACGCAGATGATAATAAACAGTGTAATCAGAGAGCGGGAAATCCGCTTTGTCAGATATTTCACCATATCCTTCTCCTCCTAAATCCTTTCCTCTGATAAAAGCAGAGCGTACCTCTGCGCTTATCAAAGACAAGGAAACAGTCCGTACCCTTCCTCATATATCCGCCCCGCAATTCAAGGTCCCGCGTGGGCAAAGGGTTCGTTTGGCAGCGTATAGAACGGCAGGTACAGGAGATCCCGTACCTGCCGTTTGTGCCCTTTCTAAACAATGAACTTGCAGGCGTTGTCTTTTCTCTCTTTGTCCGTCCGGCGGAGGCGGCCCTGTCTTAGTGCGCGGCCAGCCCCGCCTCGTATTCCTCCATGGAAATGGGGTTCTCGTATACCTTCTGTCCCTTGTAGCGCAGATTGGATACGCCGCAGGAGGCGCTCTGGCCCTCCCATACGTTCAGCTTTGATACCACGAAGTTGCTGACGCTTACGCCGTAAGGAACCGCCAGCGCATGGTCGATCAGATACGCTTCCGCTTCGGCAAACGCGGCAAAACGGGCCTCCAGGTCGTCGGTAATCGCCTTTGCCGCTTCCACGAGCGCAAAGTATTCTTTTACGGTCTCAGCGGACGCCGTGTTGTCCTCAATCGCATATGCCAGGTAGGCGTAGCGGCTGCCGCGGTTATAGGTCCCGTCGCCGTTGGCCGCCTGATAAAAAGGATCGGTCCAGGTCTCGGGGTCGGCGTAGTCCGCGCCCCAGTTGCACAGCATCAGCATATAGTCGCTTGCACGCCGCACCGCGCCCAAAAATCCCGTCGAGGGGCCGGCTTCCACCACCACGTCGATGTAATCGCTGCCCAGCACCGATTCCAGCTGCTGTTCAAGGACTATGCACTCCTCCTCCCAGTTGGTTGTCGAAGGATTGTAACGCACCAGTACCTTGACCGGGAATGTCACGCCCTCGGCCGCCAGTTCGGTCATCGCGGTCTCTTTGTACTGCTTTGCCAGTTCTTCATTGTAGGAATCATTGGCCATGATATCGGCAAAGGCCGGCTGCTCGGTATAATCCTGACCGTTTTGCGTATTGATTGCAAAGCCGGCCGGCGTAATCGTATTCTCCATGAAATTCTGCGGATCGATATTGTCGCCGGTATTTACATAGATCGTCGAAATACGGTTGATGGCATGGCGCAGGGACTGGCGGAAGTTTTCATTGTTGACGGCCAGTTCCCAATTCCAGGGTTCGTACTCGTCGCTCATGCTGTAGCCTTCCATGCCGTCGCGGTAGCAGTCCTCGTTGAGCTTCTTTACGTTAAAGTTAAAACAATAGAAATAGGAGTAATCCAGGGAAGGACGCTCCATGCTGACCATATTGCTGGTCGCCGGATCCTGCATCCAGGAATCCACCACATCCGATCCCAGGGTGGTGTAGTCGATTTCCCCTCTCTTGGCCATCTCCGCGCCGATGGTATCGGCTTCCGCATTGTAGGTGCGCTGGATTGTCTCAATGTAGACATGCTCCGCGTCCCAGTTGCTTGTGTTTTTCTTGTACACCATCTGTACCTGCGGCTCATATGTCTCGATGTAGTACGCGCCGCAGTAATACATGGTATCCGCCGAGGTGGCAAAGCCGGCGCCCTGCTCCTCAAGCTGCGGGCCATAGGCCGGCATAAAACATACATATGTCAGCAGTGATAAGAAGTACGGCGCGCCTTTTTTCAGCGTATACTGGAGCGTCAGTTCATCGACTGCCTTTACGCCCACTTCCGAGAAATCGATCGCATCGGCGTCGCCGGCCTGCCCGTCGTAGTACTCGGAGGCGTTGAGGATCGTATCAAACACGATGTAGGCCGTCCCGCTGTCGTAGGAGGGCGTCAAAACGTATTTCAGCGCGTCTACAAAGTCCTGGGCCGTCACGTCCGCCACCGCCGTGCCGGTATGATCCACCCACTTCATGCCCTCGCGCAGTTTAAACGTCCAGGTCATGCTCGCTTCATCGTAGCTCCACTCCGTCGCCATTCCCGGCTGCGGGACCATATCGCCGCTGTTGTCATACTCGATCAGGGTGTCGATTACATTCGCGCCTACGGTCTGCTCCACCGAAGAGGACGACGTCAAATAGTTTAATGTTTCGACCTCGCTCGAATACAGAACGCGGTACGCGGTACCGGCCGACGCAGCGTCCCCGCTGCCGGAGGCGCCCTGCGTCCCGGCCTCGCCGGCCGTCTCCGCCTGCGTCGTATCCGTCCCGCCCGAACATCCCGTCAGCGCCGACAATCCCATCGCCATACACAAAAGCATGGCAATCCATCTTTTTTTCATAGCTGTTTCCTCCTCTTCCTGCCCTTTTTTCTGCGGGCCTTTTCGCATCCGCGGGGCGTTTCCTCATTCCTCTTACTGCCAGGCGCACACGACTTTGCGCGGCCGCCTTCTATGTGAATCCTGCTTCAAGAGGTGAAGCAGGGCGCACTTACGATTCCCAGCCCCGGCGTCCGGTTCATACGAATCCACGGGCCGTCATAGGCCGGGCCTCCCTCATACGGGTCCAGGCGGCATAGCGAAGGGCCGTCTAAATCCGCGCGGGTGATAATCCCTTTTGCCGCCGCCAGATGCGCCGCCGCACTGACCGCGATCTTGCTCTCCAGCATACAGCCTATCATACATTCTACGCCAAAACTCTCCGCCGCCGCACAGATTTTCAGCGCCGGGTAGATGCCGCCGGCCTTCATCAGCTTAATATTGATGAGATCGGCCGCCCGCCCCTCCATCAGACGGATCGCGTCCCGGGCGGAAAAAACGCTCTCGTCGGCCAAAATCGGCGTGGCTGTATGGGCCGTCACATACTGCATTCCCGCAAAATCATCGGCTTTTACCGGCTGTTCGACCAGTTCGATGTCCAGCGCCCGGTCCTCCATGGCGCGGATGATGCGTACCGCCTCCTTGGCCCCCCAGCCCTGGTTGGCGTCCACACGCAGACGGACCGCCGGCCCCACCGCACGGCGGATGGCTTCGATCCGGGCCACGTCGGCCAGGCCCTCCTTGCCGACCTTGATTTTCAGGATGCGAAAGCCCTCGTTTACCGCTTTTTGACTGTCGGCGACCATCTCTTCCACCGAATTGACGCTGATTGTCAAATCCGTCTCGATCTCGGCGCGCCGGCCGCCCAATACCTGATACAGCGGCTTTTGGCAGCTTTGGGCATACAGGTCATACACAGCCATGTCCACCGCGGCTTTCGCCGACGTATTTTTCAGCATACAGCCCTGCAGACGCTCCATGATGCCGTCCAGGTTTTCTATCTCCATGCCCACAATCGACGGGGCGATAAACTGTTCAATCGCGCAGCAAATCGAACCCTTTGTCTCGCCCGTAATCACGGCGGTCGGCGGCGCTTCCCCGAACCCTAAGCGTCCGTCGTCGGCCGTGATGCGCACCACCAGGTCGTTTACCGAGTCCACGGTGCGCAGGGCCGTCTTAAACGGCGTTACCAACGGGATATTTACTTCTCCTACCTCGATTCGCGATATCTTCATACCGGCTCCTGTTCTTTTGTCTGCGGGGTCTTAGGCATTCGCCTTGTAAAGCGTCAGCGAAATCTCTGCCATCTCCCGCTCATAGGCGGCCACGTCCGTTTCATTGCCGCAGAATACCAGCACGAACGGCTTTGCCGTCAGGATCACGCCCGCGTCGTGGGTAATCCCCGTATCCTCCCCCGTCTTGTGGGCAATCGCCGCGTGACCGGGAATCGTATGGATATAAAAAGGGATCTTGCCGTTCAACCGCTGGTCCTTTAAGATCCGCAGCATATCCGCCGAAGCGTCCGGGCTGATCAGCGTCCCCTTAGCCATGCGCGCAAGCAGCTCGCCGACCTCGGCCGCGGTGATATAGTTCTGAATCCCCTGCGCCGCTTTCTTTGTATCGTACATCCGGCGGTTTAACGCCGTTTTCGTAAAACCCAGCGCGCGGATGCCCTCGTTGATATTTTCCTCCCCGAGGATTTCGATCAGATAGTTGGTCGCGCTGTTATCGCTTAAAATAATCATCAGCGTATAGAGATCTTCTACCGTCACCTGCACACCGTCGTGCATGTAGGTCAGCGCCCCGCAGGAGGGGACGCACTTATCTCTGCGGATTGTCACCGGGCGGTCTTTATCCAGACGGCCGGAGGCCATCTGCCGATAGGCTTCCGCCAGAATAAACAGCTTAATCACGCTGGCCGCCATCATCGGCTCCTCCTCGTGAAAAGCGATGCGCTCGCCCGTAGCTAAATTTTGGTAATAAAACGCGATTCTACCGGGAAGGGCAGAAAGCCTGGACAGGATTTCGTTTTTCATGTGATTGTAACTCCCCCTGGGAAGTGGTTTTCCAAGAACTTTTCTATGATAGAACTTATCCATGATAGAAATTGCCTATAAAAAAAGCAGCATGCAAAATAAGCAGCTACCCCATCGCAACCAATTCCGTCTTTATTGTCAAGTATAACGGGTTTCAGGCCTAAAAGCAAGCACTTTTTTGGCAAATGCATACAGGGCGCCCCGTTATAAGGCGCCCCGTATATTTTTATTTCCTGTCAGGAGAATATTTTATTGACCACTCCGTGGATTCCCGGGATCCTTGCCTCCTCCCCGCGGCTGACCCGTAAAACTCCCATAACGGATAACAGCAGCACGATCAGGGACACGGCCGCCGAGCAGAAGCCCAGGATTGCGCTGATCCCTGTCCCCAAAAAGGGAATCCAGGTCACAATGCCGAACAGGCCGACGATTACGGACACCAGGGCGTTTACCAGGCCCAGGAAAAACGCTTCCATCGTTTGGCGGGACGTCCACTCGTCCCTCTCCGCCGCAATGGCAAAGATCGTAATCAAGCCACACAGCAGAGTCTGCCCAAAAATTGCCAGTACAAAGGCGATTGCCGGGTAAAACCACAGGTTAAATCCATAGTTGCTTTTTCTCATTTCGTATCCCTCGTATTCTTTCTCCATCGAAATGGCTGTGTTTGCGGATGATCCCGGTATGCCCCTGAAACGTTTTTCTGCGTCCGACGAAAGCCTTTTTACGCCGAATACTCAAATACTTTCAGTTTATCCAGCACCCAGGGATACTCCTCTTCCTCATAGATCGTCAATGTCAGAACCCTTGAAAAATCCAGCGACAAAACCCCCAGCGCCGATTTGGCGTCAATCTCCACCCGCCCTACGGACAAATCATACTCGCCCGGCAGCGTCTGCATCAGCCGGTTAAATTCCAGGACTCTTTCCCTGGTTGAGAATTTAATCTGGATTTCTTTCATGCTTCCCGCACCCCTTTCCATAAAAAATACCTTCTGTATTTCGGGCTTCCCAAAGCGCGCGGGCTTTGGTAGTTCCTGCTTTCAGTTTACGTTCCTGACGCGAAATTGTCAACTGCTTTTTCCAGATATTATCAACTCTTTTTCTTCCCGATCCAGGCGTAAAAGGGGTCCCTCTTTGCGATTGACTTCCCATGGGAAATTGTGCTATACTCGGATTGTTTCCTATAGAAAAACAACCCTGTCTGACCGGATTGCCAATACAATCGACACAATTGAGAAAGGATGCACCTATGAAAGATTTTGTCATTTTTACCGATGGCGATGTGGACTTGCCGGACGCTTATTTAGCGGACATATCTTATTTGCCCCAATACTACTATTTTGATGAAAGCATCATTTACGGAGATGAGAAAAAACTGACGCGGGACGAATTTTTTGACCAGCTCAGCCGGCAGCGGGCCTATACGGCCGGCGTCAATCCCGGCCTCGTAGAGCAGCGGTTTGAAGAGACGCTTAAGGCCGGGAAGGATATCCTCTGCATCACCGTTTCCTCCGGTTTAAGCGGTTCCCATAACACGATCTGCATGGTGGCCGCCGCCCTGAGAGAGCAGTATCCGGAAGCTGCCATCGAAATAATCGACTCCCTGAGCGCTTCCCTGGCCAGCGGATTTCTCTGCATCGATGCAATCGAAATGAAACGGCAGGGAAAGACGCTTGCCGAAACCGCCGAAGAGATCCGCCGCCGGGTCGGATTGATCGACGTCTTTTTTGTGGTCGATGATTTTAAATATCTGGTACAGGGAGGGCGCGTTTCGCCGGCTGTCGGCAAGATCGGAGATTTTCTGGATATCAAGCCGATTCTCACCATGCGGGAGGGAAAGATTGAACCTTATAAAAAAACGCGCGGTCTGGGCGTTGCCCTGCAAAATATCAAACGCATTGCCGAAGGCCGTAAGACCGTGCGCCTGGGCGCAATCTACGTCGGCAACACCGCGCTGTTTGACAAATGCAAAAACCTGATTCACGGCGACTGCGAGGCTGCCCTGAATCTCATTGTCTCCTCCCATGTCGGTCCCAATACGACCGGCGTCGCCATCGAGTGGGCCGATCCGGCAAACGACTGCCGGTAAAAGCACGGGCGGCCTGCGCCGCGTGTTTTGAGGAGGTCGTCGCCATGGGAGCGAGGGCTGCCTTACGGTGGAAATGGAATGCGCTTCGATGCAGGCCTTTGAGTGCGGGCTTGCTATGTGATCTGCAAAAAAAGCCTGCTCCAAAGCGAAAAAAATAACGGGGCGTCCCCTTCAAAAATATTTTCCGCAAGATAAATGAAACAAGCAGTAAAAAAATCTGCTATTATTTATCCGAAGAAGGGAGGTCCTGTTATGCCGAAAACGATTCAAACGGTAATGGCGGCAATCGACTGCATTGAAAGCCGTCTGCACGAAAAACCGGACTTAGAAACCGTCGCGGCGGCGGTACATTATTCAAAATATCATTTCCACCGGATGTTTACCGATACGGTCGGTTTGACAATCCACGATTATGTACAGCGCCGTCAATTAACCGAAGCCGCCAAGCGGCTTGTTTTTTCTGACAGGCCGATCCTTGAGATTGCTCTCGCGGCCGGATATGAGAGCCAGCAGTCTTTTACGGATATTTTTACGGCCATGTACAAAAAATCGCCGCGCCGATACCGCGAAGAGGAGAAGTTTTATCCCCTGCAGCTGAGATATATTTTGAACGAGCACCCGGCCGCTTTACGTGTAAACGACTGGCGGGAGCAAATCGTCCCTGCAGTCAAAGAGGATATCCCCGGATGGATGGAATTAGTCCGCCTTGTTATCGACGGTTTTCCGCACCTTCAGGAGGAACAATATCTGAAACAGCTGCGGGAAGCGATCCGCCGCGGACAGGCGCTGATTTTGAAAGACGCGGATACGACAATCGGAATTATGGTTTTCCGGCGCGCGACAGGAAGTATCGATTTCCTGGGCATACACCCGCAGTATCGAAGGAGCGGGATTGCGAAAGCCTTTTGCGAAAAAGCCCGGCAGGAACTTGCGCCTTCTGCGCAGATCAGCGTCACCACTTTTCGGGCAGGCGACAGGGCGGATACCGGCCATCGGGCGTTCTGGCAAAGCCTTGGTTTTACGGAGGCGGAACTGCTGGTCGAGTTTGGGTATCCGACGCAGCGGTTTATTTGGCAGGATGCGCGGCCCAGGCCTGGCCAACCGGTACCGCAAAAGCCGCAGCCTAAACGCTGCCGGCCGATGCGGCCAGACAAATAAGCCGGGGGCAGCGGACATGAATGACCTGCGGCCAATCGAAAATCCTTTATCCCGGCACTTCTCAATAAAATCGCTGCTGCAATTTGCTCTCCCAACGATTTTAACGATGCTGTTCATGGGCTTATACACCGTGGTTGACACGATCTTTGTGGCACGCTTTGTCGATACAAACGCGCTTTCGGCATTGAATATCGTCTGCCCGGTCGTCAATCTGATCGTCGGTCTGGGAACCATGCTCGCAACGGGAGGAAGCGCGATCATCGCCCGCAAAATGGGCGCCGGAGAACCTCTGAGGGCATCGCAGGATTTTACGCTGATCGTCGGCGCGGGCATGTTCCTCGGCATACTGATCGCTGCTCTGGGAACGATTTTTGCTCCCGCGATTGTCCGGGGGCTTGGAGCGAGCCGCGTTCTGTTTCCCTACTGCCGCGAATACCTTTCCCTCCTGCTGCTGTTCACGCCGGCAAGCCTCCTGCAAGTGCTTTTCCAAAATCTGATTGTAACGGCCGGGCGCCCCGGAATCGGCATGCTGCTCGGCATAAGCGCGGGAATCGCAAATATTTTGCTGGACTGGCTTTTGATGGGGCCGCTGCAAATGGGTGTAAAAGGGGCTGCGCTCGGTACCGGCATCGGCTATACGATTCCGGCGGCGATCGGCGTGTGGTTCTTTTTCGCAAAGAAAGGCAGTCTGCATTTCAGAAAGCCCGTCATAGACGTTTCCGTACTGGCCGAAAGCTGTGCGAATGGCTTTTCGGAAATGGTAAGCCAGGCGGCGGCCGCGGTCACCACCTTTTTATTCAACCGGATCATGATGGAACTGCTCGGGGAAAACGGCGTTGCGGCCATCACCATCCTGATCTACACGCAGTTTTTGCTGAGCGCTCTTATCATCGGATTTTCTATGGGCGTGGCCCCTGTCATCAGCTATAACTACGGCCGGCAGGACGAAAAAGAACTGAAAAACGTGTTCTCCATTTGTATGCGGTTCCTTGTGGTTGTTTCGGTCCTTATTTTCGCAGCCGCTTTTTTATTCGCTTCGCCGCTGGTTGGCGTTTTCTCCGAAAAAGGGACGCCCGTTTATGAAATCGCCCGCAGCGGCTTTTTGATTTTTCCCTTCGGCTTTCTGTTCTGCGGAGTAAATATTTTCACCTCCGCCGCGTTTACGGCACTGTCGAACGGAACGCTGTCGGCCGTCTTGTCCTTCCTGCGGACATTCGGAGGAATTACCGTGCTGCTGCTCACCCTGCCAAAGCTATGGGGCGTAACCGGCGTATGGCTCGCCGTACCGATTGCCGAACTGCTTACCATGATCGTGGCGCTGGTTTTCCTTTACCAAAACAGGGAGACATATCATTACATATAAAAAAGGCAGGCTGCCCCTGTCTTGTATTTGGGGGGCAGCTGCCATTTGGCGCAGTGCAGCGCGCAGCAGCCGGGGCTTGGGTTCTGCAGATTCCTGTATTCTTCTCCCCAAACTCCCGCCGGTCACACCAACTTCTTTTCCATCTTCTCGTACACCAGCTTCACATCCTGTTCCAGCATACACACCCCGTGTCCCACTGTTTTGTAGCCGCGGCGCTCATACATGCAAACGCCCGGCAGGGAGGCCTCCAAAACAGCCGTATCATATTCCTTCGCGATCTCGGTTTCCAGGCAATCCATGATATGCGACCCGCAGCCCTTTTTTTGATGGAAGGGCAGCACATATACCCCCGTAATATGATTGCCGTCAAAGCATCCCGTCCCGACCGCCGCGCCGCCGTCTATCAATACGCCCATATTTCCGGACGCGATTCCTTCTAAAATATGTTCCTTGCTGTGCAGCCGGCAAAAGAAGTCCGCCACTTCCTGCGGATAATACTTCGGATATACCGATCGAATGGTGGTGTGCAAAATCGTATATATCACGTCTGCCATGTTGGATTCTGCCCTTATATACTCCATTTTTCCCTCTTTCTATTCCCGCGCCGGTTTATGGATTCGGGACTTCGGTTTGTGAAAGCTCCGCCATCTTGCCGGCAGCTTCGCCCTACACTAGCGTCCCTACCTCAATCAGGTTGCCGTCCAAATCATAAAAGCGAACGACTTTCTGCCCCCAGCTATGCGTCATAAGCCGGTTGACATACCGGACCTCCGGATACAGACGTTCCAGCTTTTCCACAAACGCTTCGAGATCAGCTTCTTCAAAATACAGTTCGCAGGAGTTGCTTTCCGGGAGGATTTCCCTGCCCAGAAACTTTTGCCAGATTTTCTTGTCCTGGAGCACAAGGCCTTCCGTTAAAATCATATTGCCGTCGTTGTCGAGCACCATAGTAAGGCCAAACAAATCCTGGTAAAACTGTTTTGATTTTTCAATATCCTCTACAACGATCAAGACATTCCTTAATTTCATTGTCCTTTCCTCCCTGGATTTTATCCCGGCATGCTCTGTCACGGCATGCTTTCTTTTCCGGGTTCAATAAAGTGATTTTGCAGGTTTTTTCCGCAATGCCTGCATCTTCTTTTTTTAAAAACAGACGCTATGGGGTATTGGTTTTCCGCGCCGCTGTAAAACAGGGGATCGTGCTCGCCGGCCGGCTGGAGGAATTTTCCATAGTTCATTTGCTGACATTCTCTGCACAGCCATGAATCTCGAATGTATACATGATAGTAGTCCTCTCCGTCTTTATAGCAATGGACGGGTTCCCATCTGTATTTTTCCATTTTTACATGGCTGTGTTGTACAAAAGCGAGAAATATTTTTTGCGGTTCCGCTTTCGCTTCCTTTATTTTATGCCGAACAAAATCCGAAGGGATACCGAGTAAGACAAACAACTCTGCATCCGCCAAAATGTCCTCTAACAGCATGGGATCGACAATGTACGTCATTTTTCCGTTTATTGACTTGATCTTTGTACAATAGCGTTTTAACTGTTCCATATCGCTTTAACTGTTCTGGTTTGTATAGTTGATTATAAAACATTTACTTACTGTTTGCAATGCAGCGTTTCGCTTTGCGGCCTTTATTCATCCATGGCGCTATGCAGAACTCTCGTAACGCTTCTGCAATCTGATTGTTTTGTCCCATTTTTTTCCGGTGATCGAAGTTGTATTGCAGTATGATTATGGATTTCTTCTGCGTCCTCCTACGCCTTGTGAGTAATTCGTACTATATATTGCTTCATGCTTAATGGCTCTCCCTAAACTTACCGAATGCTGAAGCTGCATTTTGCACCTTGCCGGCCGCAAGTCATCCTAGTCTTAATGGTTTTTGAAGCAGTCAAGGTTTAATCCCTCTCCAATGCATGAAATTATATTGTGGTGATTAAATCCAATAATCCATTGATATTTTTTTGAAACAATATAATAATCCAGCCAGCCATTGTCTAAAAAAGCGGTATGGCTTAGCAAATCAAGGGCTTTTACTAATTCAGGTATGTAACTTTCAAATATCCAAAACTCTTCTCCTTCATGCCATGTTCTCCCCTTGTCGATTAGAAAATAAACCATTTTGTTTTCCTCTTTTATCATTTGAGGCAAAAAATAAAACCAGGTTGAATCATCAACCGCATAGCATCCCTGAAGTTTTTTCATGCTTTTAGGACTATATCCATTCGTATTGGCCCAATGCAAACCATTTTTCCATGTTTTTGTTTTATCCGCATATTGATCTACAATCTTCTGATATATATTTTCCCACTGATTCCCATTCACTTTATGAAAGCGATCTTTCGATATGCCGCATTGCGTTACCACTTCGTGTTCTAATCGAAATATGCCGGTTTTTTTATCTAATCTCATAATCCTCCCTAATACTTCCTCGGCAATTTTCACTAACTTACTGGCAGTAGAAGAAAACGTTTTTATGTGAAATATATGTCTATCTTTATCCTTTTCGTAAAGCAATGTGAGAATGTTATCACCCTTAAAATGTTCTAAATGATCCATTTGAAAAGTATTTTCGTTTATTATGCGTGTTTATCAACTATCTTGCGAAGCAAATCAATATCCGTACTCTTATATATTGCGTCAACAGCCTATGCAATGATAGGTATCTTGTTTTTTAATTTAGTCAAAGGAATCCTAGGTAATCCTGGGGATACGCTCAAATTGGATTGTTGGTATGAGTATACCACTTCTGTTCCCTATTTGCTATAAAAAGATTCAATTCGTCCATCCAATGATTTCTTCATCCGAACATCTCATACATTCCTTCACTCGCGTATGGCATTCCAAAGTTTAGACATAATATTCCCAGGCTACGATAGATACCAGGTTTGATATAAAAGCAAGTTTTTACAATTTTCAACTTCTAGCTTTCATTCAAATAACACACAAATTTTTTTGCTGATAGGAGACGTATTTATCCCCAATCCGATTACTATTTCCACTTATAATTAGGGACAAATTTATCTCTTGCATAAATAAAGGAGCCTTTTTAATGAAGCTTAAACAAGATACCATTGGTATTGGCCAGAATTTAAAACGTCTGCGCAAACGATTAGGTCTTAGCCAGTCACAGTTTACTCGTGAACTTCAATTATTAGGCATTTCTATCTCTTATGATATTTACAAGAAAATGGAACAGAACCGCTACAATATCCGTATATACGAGCTTATTGCTATGAAACAGATTCTCAATGTGGACTATGATGAATTTTTTGTTGGGCTGGCACTTGATGATATAGACACATAATACTAACTGGAAACTCTCATATTCTTTTCCTCTGTGATCTTGTTTCCAAAAATATCCACCTTATCGCCACATTTTAAAAACCATATCATTTGCAGCTCAACAATGTTGCTGTCTATCAGTGTTTTCATAACTTTTTCTGCATAGTCCGGTGTTATTTCTTCATTATTCATATTACAGATGTCTGCCCAGTATTTAGGATATTCTTTAATCCATTTTAAAAGATTCTCTGGCCTTCTTGCTTCATAAATTTGGATTAGGCCTCTGGCCACTTTGCCTACTCTATCTTCTTTGAAAAGTTCGTCTATGTCTCTGTAATTCATATATTTCTCCTTTTAGAGATTTATCTATCCCCAATTGTACAATATCCGTCCTGTATAATCAACAGAAGAGAGGGATTTATTTATCCCTAGTTAGGAGACGCATACTTGAAACTAAAGCAAGATTCATCAGACATCGGTCAAAACCTTAAACGGTTGCGGTTGCAGGCCGGATATAACTGTTCCGATTTAGTCATTAGGTTCCAACTCTTAGGCATAGATTTTTCCTACGGCATCTATAGAAAAGTGGAACAAAACCGTTGTAATGTTAAAGTCCGTGAGCTTACTGCCCTTAAAGAGATTTTTGGTGTAGAATATAATGAATTTTTTAAAGCTATATTTTCAGATGATTCGGACTAAAATACTCTCCGCCTGTCAACACGCTGTTTAGCCAGCCGAAAAACACCAAACTAACACCTGCCTGCTCTTTTTCTACGGAAGGTAATAGCAAAATCAGCAGGGCAATAACCGCTTTACAAAGCAGAACCGATATCCGCTTTTTCATCTGTAATATGCTTCTCTACTATTCTAACCTCACCTTTCCTCTTGATCCCTTTGGAATCGCTTCTCATGCTGTCTCGACTGCCGAATCGCTTTTGCCTGCCCTAAAAAACAGGCCGTTATACGACACTAACTATTAAAACACAATGTTTTATCAAAATAAACTTTACGAAGAACACAAGCAAGGGGGTGGATGCAATGAAATCAATTCTCGAAACCATAACCGCATACCGGCAAGACAGAGGCTGGACAGAATACCAGCTCGCAGAGCGTTCCGGCCTTCCTCAGTCCACCATATCCTCCTGGTATAGAAAAAATATGGTGCCGACGATCCCTTCCTTAAAGAAAATCTGTGCTGCGTTTGGAATCACTCTTTCCCAACTGCTGGCCAAAGGGGACGCGCCGGTTTCCTTAACCGAACCACAGCGAAAGCTCCTGGAACGTTTTGCAAGGCTGAACGAAGATCAGCAAGAAATTATTTTTTCCCTCATTGACAAAATGCACACATAAAAAACGCACCATCCGCCGCACCGAGCAGCCCATTTGTACCGGAAATCCGCTCAAAGCTGTCCCAGGCTTCCATTTAGCGCGTATGATGAAGTACTAGCAAACAGATTCCATACGGATCGCTGAATATTTTTAACCTCGTCACAGTCTCATAATCGCCGGAATAGCTGTTGTCCCCCCGCCAGTCTCCCGCACTTTCTGGAGCGTGTCAATGATAATCAGCCGCTTGTCCGCATGGTTCTCCCAGAAATTCCTTCCGTTCCCTGTCCAAAGATTGACGCAAAACACAAAAACGCCCTCAGCCATGTATCGTTACCCACAGCTGAGGGCGTTTCTAATATGGATTTTCCACAGTCATGCAAGCCGACGTATCATCCTTCTGCTCCAATAAGCTGCTAAATCACCACTTAACCTTTCCGGCTTACCTATTCCTTCATATCCGTTCCGATCAATATCCTTTAATAACTGAAGAATACGCCTTAACGTTTTCTTATCTTGCTTCATCCAGTATTCAAAATCTTACCATGCCGCATCTGACCATGACTTAATCATCAAAATCTATCTCATGTACTGTGCCGCCTGTAGCTTCCATCTGTGCTACCGACTCTTTTAGCCTGGTCATATTTTCCTGCGAATAAAAAGGATCTACACCCACCTCAAAAGGTATTCGCTTTTCACGCCCAAGTTTTTTGAGATATATATTAATTGCCGTAGACAAAGACATGCCAATATCGGCACATGCCTGCTCTGCCATTTTTTTTACATCATCCTCTATACGCAAACTAATTATAGCCATTACATCACCTCTTTCTTAATAGTGATACTAGTATATTCCATATTATAGCATTTGTAAAGCATTTTGCTATAATAAATACCCATTTCTATTGGCAACAATTTACTGCCTCGATTTTTCTAAAATTATAGATTGCAAATATAGCAGGTAATCTCATAGACTACCTGCCATATAAAGTAAATAATATACTTTTGTACTATTCGAACTCGACAAATCCTACTATATGGGGCTGTATTTCCTGTGCTTTCACAGGTATAACATTCGCAAATTTGTTAATATTATGCCTATTATTTTTGGCCGCTATTTTTCTTAGTATCAAAATAGCATCACAAAAAGCAGGAGAATACAACTACCTTTTACACCGTTTCCCAGGGTATTCAGCAATAGAAAACACCCTGTTATATCGGAAGTTCTCTTTTATTGCGCTCGACGCATTCCGTTCCGATAGAAGCTGTCACCCTTTAACACGGTAATCAGTTCTCCTTGGATTTCCATAGCTTTAATTAGCTTGTCAATCCACCAGTCGCCGATAACCAATTGATACCGCACCAATAAATTACCGATGAGATGAGCCACCCGGAAAATTCCATCATGGATTTGGGCACGAATGAATGGATCGTAGAAATCCTCCCCTACACTTTGCAAACGGCCATTGACAACAGCACGCAGGGGTGAATTTTGCTCTCGAAGCTTTGACCACTCAATAGCGTTAGCTCTGCGGACATTTTCAGGGATTTCCCTGTACATCTGCAGATACGCGGCACTGT
>JAAWCS010000058.1 GCA_022793375.1 Lachnospiraceae bacterium | reverse complement strand
GTTTCTTCCGCTGTATTAGGATTGTGAAAGCGGAAATTTAATTTAACCTTATTAGCGATAGAGTGAAACCACCTCCATTTCATCTTGCTACCCTAACCCCTTGTCCATAACTATGAGTAAAAACAGAAAAATAGTCCTCATTTTTTGCTCCATTCATAAGTAATCTCAACCTCTCCATTTTCTCCCTCGCTTTTGTTTTTCTGAAATTCTCCCCGGTAATGCAGACGGGGCAGCACATTTCCGTAAGGCGGTCATAGATGCGAGCGTGGGCGGTGACCTCCGGGTTCTGCAGTTCTTCAAGAGTAACAATTTAGAACCATAAGTATCCAGATAAAACCGATTCCCATACTCATTTTCGACAAACCGGCCTTTGACATGGTACCACCCCTGCAGTTCTTTCCGCAAATCCGAGTCTGGGGAAATGGGTTCCAGCCATATTTCTTTCAGGTTCCTGACATCAGACCGCGATAGAGGAGGCTCTCTGGGAGGTTCTGCTTCAGAAAACGGAGGCGGCGTGATAAACAGCTCCCCGGCATCTCCAAACGGCAGGGCATGCCCGTCCGGAAATGTCAGCTGCCTGTCTGCAGCGTTTACCAGCAGCCAACCGTAAGAGGCAGACCATACCGGCCTGCCATGGAAAGCGGGCAATGCCTGCTGGGAAATCGGCTGTTTGGTATCTGTTGCCGTGGAGTCGGTACGGCCCAGCAGAAAGTGTCGGCGAATTCTGCAAATGCTCAAGAATCTCCTGTTCAGTAGCGGAAAGCTTTATTACGGCTGCATGGTTATCTGCGACATTATCTACGACATTGATACCGTTCCTGATTGTCGCGTGCAGCATAAAAGCGACATCCTTATATTCAGGCGCCGGCAGCCCTGCTTTCTCCATCTCCTTATACATCCGGTCAACGCCTTCTCCAAATTCCTGTACATAATCATACTCATGCAGGAATGCCGCAATTTTTGGATTTCGTGAAAAGTGGACCTGGCGCATGTTGTTCAGGCGGACAATGCCGGGCAGGTTTCCGGGGCTTTCGACAACAATCCGATCGTCAAACATTTTGACCTGGATATCCGTGCCTTTGATGCTGTAGTCACGATGCGTGGCTGCATTTATGATAATTTCCTTCCAGACGAATTCTGGGAATTCGGGTGTCGTCACGAATTTCCCTTCTGTCCCGAGGTAAGTATGCTCCTTAATCTGGTCCCGGACAAATGCCAACGTTTTTTCAACCATGTCGAGAATGCGCCCGGTAAACACCTTATCCTTTATCACGTTCATTTCAGCCCCGACCTTTGCCTCTGTGCCGTCATAGCGGATGAAACGGATTCTGGCACGCTGGAAGTATTGCTGCGGGTCTTTCCCGAACAGGAGGATGGCGGCGCCGCTCATCTCCAGACGGCCGCTTTTGGTCACAATATAGGATTTGTTCTGCCGGATATATTCTTCCGGTGATTTGGCATACCCGATTTTTCTGCAGTAGGATGCCACGAAGTCCATATCAATATCCTCAATGGAAGAGTCTGCCACCGGCTCGTCTTCATAATAGCGCGATCCTTTGGAATACATCAACCGCAGCCGGTCGTCGAAGCTGAGTTTCTGGGATTTATCGCCCATACGGTAATACACGTCATCCTGCTGGTTCGCATGGAGCTCAGGGCTCTGTGGGATTTTGATGACCAGAAGATGGTTGGGCTTCCCGTTTTTGTCGGTGCATTCCAGAGTTTTTGTCTCTACCAGGACAGAAGGCCTGCAGAAATCAAAAGAAACACGCAGGATTTCATTGACATTGTCGGCATAGCCGTCAATTCCGGTAATTTCTCCATTGTCTTCGATTCCGATTACTAACGTGCCGCCGTCAGCATTGGCAAAAGCAACGATATGGTTGGACAGTCCTTTTGGCTCCTTGCGAGCGCTTTTCCTGTCATAAGTCTGGTCTTCTTTTTTGCTGTTAATTCTTCAACCGAATATTTCATAAAGAACCTCCATGCCGTCAGGCGTCTGCATTTGCTGCCGGTTCCGGTTTTACATATTTTCCGCTTTTGATTCTGGCATCTGAGGGCTTCCTGGCATTTTCCGGAATCAGCCAGGTGTTTCCGGTTTTATTATATTCATTCAGATGAATAATATCAAGGAGATTGCAAAAAATTCCAAGGGCACAGGTGCATATACTTATGAAATTTAGTCTGGAGCTGCTTAAACATAATGCCAATTATGTTTAACTGAGCGTTTGTGGTTGGCCAAAAACCGGTTCTGAGTTCAACACAATCGGTGCCGGGGCTGTGAAAATTAGGTTCAACACAATCAAATCGGGTTGTAATATAGGATTCTCATCCGTGTAATGTAAGCAGGAGGAGATGCTTATGTTGAATGGGTTCAAAGAGTATTTATTGGACCTGGGGAAATCGGAAAATACAGCGACGGCATATCTGCGGGATGCAAAATTGTTCTTGGTCTGGTGCAGGGACAGCTTGACAAAAGGAATATTTTACCCTATAATATAATTATTATTATATAACAAAAATAATATAATGAAAGGAAAAATCCATGCCGCCCAAAGCTAAAATCACAAAAGAAATGGTTATTGACGCCGCATTTGAGGTTGCTCGTAAAACAGGCGCGGAAAATATCAATGCAAGGACCGTATCAAAAAAGCTGAATTGTTCCACACAACCCGTCATGTACCATTTTGCAACGATTGAAGAATTAAAAAAAGCTGCTTACGAAAAAACAGATAAATATCATACGCAATATCTGATGAATATTTCGGAGGCACAGGAAAACAGCATGCTTGGAATTGGGCTGAATTACATCCGGTTTGCAGTTAAAGAGCCCCATTTGTTCTGCTTTCTGTTTCAATCGGGGTTTGTTGCTGAAAACAGTCTGCTTGAAATGATAAATTCCGAAGAACTTACACCTGTGATTTCCGCAATGCAGGAACAAATACATATGAATACAGAGCAGACCAAAGAAGCTTTTGTAATACTTGCGATGTTTGTTCATGGATATGCCAGTATCCTTGCCAATAATTCATTAGCGTATGATGAAAAACAGATAACAGCACATTTAAAGCAGGTATACACAGGCGCAATATTAGCCATGCAGGAGGAAATGAAGTGAAGAAGTTATATGAGAAAAACGAGCTGACTTTTGCGATTGTATGGATTGTGATTTATTGCGTCCTGCAGTCCGTGGCAAATCCGTTGAATGATAAAATCGGAATTAAATACTCTGCAAGCGCTGTTTTCTGTATCCTGCAGACAATCCTCCTGTTTGCCTTTGTTCGGAAAAATAATTTACTGGAATGCTACGGACTTTGTAAACCCTCCGTACCGGCCCGCAGATTCTTATACTATGTGCCGCTGATAATCATAGCCACAGGAAATCTTTGGAACGGCCTTGCTGTCAATCCGTCGTTGCCGGATACGCTGTGCCATATTGCCTGTATGCTTTGCGTTGGATTTGTTGAGGAATTGATTTTCAGAGGTTTCCTGTTTAAAGCGATAGCGAAAGAGGATATAAAGTCTGCAGTTATTATCTCCAGCCTAACCTTTGGCATAGGGCATTTGATAAATTTATTCAATGGCAGCGGCATGGACCTGGTAAGCAATTTGTGTCAAATCTGCCTTGCGATGGCAATCGGATTCTTGTTTGTAACGATATTTTACCGTGGCCGAAGTCTGCTCCCCTGCGTGATTACCCATGCTGCGATCAACACGCTCAGTACTTTTGCAAATAAAGCAGGGTTTACAACAGAAAAGCAGATAATTCATATTTTGGTTATGATATTCATAACGGTTGCCTACAACGTAATTCTCACAAAGACGCTCCCCAAAAGTTAGAGGGTAAATGGAGAGCCGCCCTACAAAAAAGACAAGCGCGGCTCGCGCCGTGGCGGTCTGCGGCTATGACAAGCGCGGCAGCGCAAATTCTCGGAGCATTGGAAACCGCTTCGCAAGCCCGGCCCACAGCGCCGCCCCCGCGCCTCCGCCCGCAAAATTCAAGATCAAGTCGTCCACGTCCACACTCCTGTCAATAAACAGCTGCCCGGTCTCGATCAACGCTGTCAAAACAAAGCAAAGAAGCAGCGCCCGTCCGGGCGACTGATTTTTCTGCCACAGAAAGACCAGTCCAAAACCCCATGGCATAAACATAACAATGTTTCCGACAATATTGACCATAAAGGCATCCGCTTCAAAGGGACAAAAGAAACCGCGGATCGTATGAAACGGGATCAAATTGATTTTTTCCCCGGAGGAAAGCCTCTGTTGCATACTTTCAGCCATGGCTGCAGGCGCCTGGTATGTTCCCTCAAAGGCCAGCGTGAGCAGAGCGGCGGTAAAAAGGATAAAAGCGGCCAAAGCGCCCTCTCTTTTATCACGGCGGCGGAAAGGACGGCGGATTACCACATAAAAAGGCAGCAGGATTAAAACGATCCACAGAAATCTGCAAATATAGTCTGCCATTTAATAGTCCGCTTCTTCCAACGATTGCCGGGTAAAAATACGTATCGTATCCCGCAATTCCTCGCTGAACTCATCAAGATCTTCCAAGCCAATCGCACCTTCGTGAAGCAGTGAAAGTATATTGGGGATAAAATTGGAACGGCTCATCCGCAATTGTACACCTGCTTTTTGCCTGTCGTTGCGGATTCGCCGATCAAGTTCCCAAAATCGATCCGACGGATTTGCGTCTTTGCTCAACAACGCAATGTATTCCTTGTTAAGCTTGTCCATAAATGCTTCCTGCCAGCCGGGAAGTTTGCTCCTGAAAAGCGTCCAGTCGTTCTTTGTAAATCCTTGCTGTACCATACCGTCCCTCCCGCGTTAATATAAATGTTGTTCATATATCCTGTATTTATCCGATACCAGGGTCAAAAACACATATCTGCCATGCCTGCATATCGATGCATGACCTTGGGATCAAAATATCTTTTGACCTGTATGTAAGTATTGTAAAACAAAGAGACGGCATTTTCAAGAAGATGTATCCTCTAAAATAAGTATAGTCCAAAATAAATATCGTCCAAAACAATTATAAGGGCAGGCTCATAACGGAGAGAGGGAATCTCCAAAAAAGGAGAAGGCAGAGACCGGAGAGAGGGAACCTCCGAAAAAAGAGAGGGCAGAGACCGGAAAGAGGAATCCTTCTTCGAGTAGAAAAGAACGGAAATGAGAATATAACGGAACACGAGTATAACGGAACAAAAGTATAACGGGAACAAGGATATAACCAGTGGTAATAAAAAGAACGAAAAAACATTGACAATTGGTAATATAGAAGTTATACTGAAAATCAGAAAAGAAAATACCGCCAGGGTATCCCACCATGCCCGAGAACATAGGCAATAATAACGAAAGGATTTCCACCCATGGAAAAGCAAAAAGACACGTTTCCCACCATTCCGCTGTATGAAACAGTCAAACAGCGCCTGCTGGCGGACTACGGCTCGCTTTCCTACTATACCCCTTTCCCCAGCGAGCGGGAAATCTGCGAACGATATGAGGTGAGCCGGCCGACGGTGCGCACGGCGCTTTCGCTGCTGGAAGCGGAAGGGTGGCTGAAGCGTCTGCCGCGCAAGGGGGCGTTTTTCCTTGGCAACCGGCCGCATGTAGATCACCAGCTGGCTTCGGCGGCCGGGTTTTACAACGATGTGCGATTGCAGGGGCGCACGACGACGAGCAAGGTGCTGTTCCAGAACGTGGAGCAGGCCGGGGCGGAGACGGCAAAGATGCTGGGAATCGAGGAGGGGGAACAGGTTTTTCGTCTGGAACGCCTTCGCTATCTGGACGGGGAAGTATACTCGCTGGCCAATTCATACCTGCCGCTTGTCTATCTGCCGCTGCTGATCCGCGAGGATTTCACCTCGTGCTCGTTGTACGATACGCTTTCGGCGCAGGGGGTAATACCGTATGAGGGGCGGCAGCAGGTAACGTTTCGTCCGGCCAGTGCCTATGAAGCGATGCATTTGGAGATGAAAGCCGGGGAGCCGCTCAGTGTGCTGGCGTCGCGGATGTATACGGCCAAAGAGCAGTTGATTGAGTACGCGGTGGTCAAATCCCCGGCCTACAAGACCAGCTATGAGATGGTGGTTTACCGGGAAGGGGCCGGTGCGCAGCAGGGGAAAGGATAGGCGGCCGGAGGAAAACAGGATTCAAAAACCAGGCGTCTGGAACCCTTTTTGGCGCCGGAAAAAAGAATTTAATAAAGCAGGAGGATAAAGGATATGAAAAACATTTTGGACATGTCGATCAATGAGATGGCAGGGATTTCGTTTGACTGCGCGTGCGGCAGACATCACACACTGTCGATCAAACACATCTCGATTGGCAGCGGGGCACTGCCGTCGGTTGTGTCAATGGCGGAGCCTTTTAAGGGAAAACGGATATTCATGCTTTCCGACGACAACACGTTTGCGGCGGCCGGCGAGCGGACGCTGGCGCTTTTGCAGGAGGCGGGCCACGATGTGAAGAGTTTTGTGTTCCACACAGGAAAGGATATCCTGATTCCCGACGAGCGGGCGCTGGGACGCCTGTTCATGGAGCTTTTGCCGGATACGGGGCTGATTGTCTCGGTGGGCTCGGGAACGCTCAATGACCTGGGCAAATATATGTCGGCCCGCACGGGGATTCCCTATATCATTGTCTGCACGGCGCCCTCGATGGACGGATACGCCTCGGACGGCGCGCCGATGATCTGCGACGGCGTCAAGATTTCCTTTATCGGCACGCTGGCCTACGGGATCGTGGGCGATACGGACATTATGAAGGAAGCGCCGATGCATCTGATCCATGCAGGTTTTGGCGATGTGCTGGGCAAGCTGACAGCGCTGGCCGACTGGAAGCTGGCACGGGAAAAGGTCGGGGAGTATTATTGTGAAACATGTGTCGAACTCGTGGAGAAGGCGCTGAAAAAGGTAACGGACAATGCGGCGGCAATCGGGCAGCGGGATGAAGAGGGCATTCGTTATCTGATCGAAGCGCTGACCTTGACCGGGGTCGCGATGGGCCTGATCGGCGTTTCGCGGCCGGCTTCGGGAGCGGAGCACATGCTGTCGCATTACTGGGAAATGTATTATATCGCCCACAACCGTTTCCCGGAATTGCACGGGATCAAAGTCGGACTGGCGACACCGATTATCGCGGAAGTATTTGAAAAGATGCGCGATCAGGTGCCGGCGGAGGCGATGGAGGCCTGCCCTTCGCGGGAAGAGGTGGAAAAACTGCTGCGGGCGGCCGGCGCGCCGGTACTGCCGACGGATATCGGCATTGAGCGCGAGCTGTTTTGTGAAAGCATGCTGGGGGCGTATAAGGTGCGCAAGCGTTACAGTATTTTACAGCTGGCGCTGGATACGGGACGCTTGGAGGCGTGCACGAAGGAGATTACGGAAAGGATTTACGGGGCATGAACGGAAAAGAAACAGCAAGCAGGCAGACCGCAGAGAAGATGCCGGGCCGTCCGGCGCTGTGTGCCGAGGACAAAGCAAAAGCCGTAAAGGACGTAAAATTGTTTGTGCTGGATATGGACGGGACGTTTTATCTGGGCGACCGGCTGATTGAGGGTTCGCTGGAATTTTTGCAGCGGGTCAAAGAGACGGGACGGCGGTTTGTATTTTTTACGAATAATTCCTCCCGGATTCCGTCGGTTTATCAGCAGAAACTGGCACGTATGGGATGCAATGTAGAACAGCGGGAGGTCATTACGTCGGGGGAGGTGACGATTGCTTACCTGCGGACGCATTACCCGGGAAAGCGGGTTTATTTGGTGGGGACGCCGCTTTTGACCGAGAGCTTCCGGGAAGCGGGAATCTGCCTGGTGGAGGAGGCGCCGGATCTGGTGGTGGTCGGCTTTGATATGACGCTGACATATGAAAAGCTGGAGCGGGCCTGTACCTTTATCCGCAACGGGGCCGTGTTTCTGGCGACACATTTGGATATTAACTGTCCGACGGAGGACGGTTTTATCCCGGACTGCGGCGCGATGTGCGCGTTGATTACCAAATCGACGGGCGTGGAGCCGCGTTATCTGGGCAAGCCGTTTGCGGAGACGGTGGAGATGGTGCTGGAACTGACCGGGAGCCGGCGGGAGGAGATCGCGTTTGTGGGCGATCGGCTGTACACGGACGTGGCGACCGGCGTAAAGAACGGGGCCAAGGGCTTTCTGGTGCTGACCGGGGAGGCCACGCTTGCGGACGTGGAGACAGGAGAGGTGCAGCCGACCTGCATCTACGATTCGTTGTTTGATATTTCGCGGTATTTATAATAAGAAAATACCGCCGGGGTGTTCCAGTATGTCCCTGGCATACGGACAAAAATAGGAAAGGGGAAATAAAAAATGAGGATTGCAATCGGCTGTGACGAAGCGGCATACGCTTTGAAGGTAGAGATTATGAAGCATCTGGAGACTAAAGGGATTGCCTACAAGGATTTTGGCGCGGCGCAGGGAGAGGTTGTGCTGTATCCGGATGTGGCGTATACGGTGGCCGACGCGGTGGCGGCCGGCGAATTTGAGCGGGGAATACTGGTCTGCGGCACCGGCATCGGCATGGCGATCTGCGCAAACAAAGTGCCGGGAATCCGGGCGGCGGTCTGCCACGATCCGTTTTCGACCGAGCGCTCGCGCAAGAGCAACAATGCGCAGATTATGTGCATGGGCGAGCGTGTGATCGGGGTGGAACTGGCTAAATATCTGGTGGATATCTGGCTGCAGTGCGAGTTTGCCGGCGGCGGCTCGGCGCCTAAGGTGGATCGGATTCAGGAACTCGAAAAGGAACATATAAGGAACGCAAAAGAAGTATGACCTTACAGATGCTCCAGTATTTTATTGCGGTGGCCCAATATCAGAATTTTACCAGGGCGGCGCAGTCCTGCTTTGTGACACAGCCGGCCCTGAGCCGGGCGATCCAGGAGCTGGAGGAGGAGCTTTGCTGCCAGCTTCTGGTGCGCACCAGCCGTTCGGTGATGCTGACGCCGGAGGGGGAAGTCTGTCTGGAGGAAGCCAGAAGGGTACTGCGCCAGTGCGACCAGCTGGCCGAGAGAGTGCGGGAGGCCGGACAGCGAAAAAGAGAACCTCTGCGGATCGGCTATCTGATTTACGGGCATCTGAATATGTTTATCCAGCATCTGACAAGCCAGCTGCCGGACGGCCTGCCCTTTGTGCTGGAAACCGAATACAACAGCTCGCCCGTTGCCAAGAAACGTTTTATCGCCGGAGAGCTGGACGCGCTGTTGCTGCCGGAGACCAGTATGGCGGATTTGACGGATATTGAATCCGTGTATGTGGTAAAAAGCCATGCCTATGCGATTCTTTACAAGAAGCACCGTTTTTTTGACCGGGAGAGCGTGACGCTTGCGGAACTATCGACGGAGCCGTTGGTTATGTGGAGTTACCGGGATCAGCCGCTTCTGTGCACGGCTCATATGAGTATGTTCCGGGAAGCCGGCTTTCACCCGCGGGTGGTCGGACAGGGAGAGCGGATGGGAGATGTTACAACGCTTGTTGCCCTGCATAACGGGGTGGGGTTTGCGGCGAAGGCCTCTTCTTTTATTCACTCGGAGGAGTTTCACTGCATTCCGATTACGGACAGCCCGCAGGGCTTTGGCCTGGTGTGCATATGGAAAAAAGGAAAACGCTCCCCCCAGCTGGAGGCGTTGAAGCGTCTTTTGACGGAAACATAACTTTTTTTTATAGATACCCATACCGGAATGCCGTATTGGCATTTCTGGCATGGGTTTTCTTCTGCTATAATAACCTTTGTCATAATACAGACAAAGGAAGGAGAGTGCGTTATGAAAAAACGAATCAGTGCCTGTCTGCTGGCGGCGATGATGCTTCTGGGAACGGCAGCCTGCCAGGCGCCGGCAGCCGGAGAGACGACGGCGGCCGAGACGACGCCGGTCGGGACAACGGCGGCGGTTACGGAGATTGCCGAAAGCGTCGGGACAACGGAAGCAGAAGGAGCAACCTACACCGGTTCTTCGCAGGGCTACAACGGGCCGGTTACGGCAACCATCACCGTTACGGACGGAAAAGTGACGGCCTGCCGGCTGGAGGGGCCGGGGGAAACCGAAAATATCGGGGCAGCGGCATTGCCCGAACTGGAGGAGCAGGTTGTGAAGGCCGGAACCGCCGAGATCGAAGGTGTCAGCGGAGCCAGCTATACCAGCCAGGGAGCGAGGGAGGCCGTACAGGCAGCTCTGGATGCGGCAAACGGCGTTACCGCCGACAGCAGCTTGTCCTTTACGGCCGGTACTTACAGCGGCGAAGCCTACGGCAATGTCAGCACAATCGGGGTAGAAGTAAGCGTATCGGCAGAGGCGATTACGGAAATTACCCTGACAAAGCAGGGAGAGACGCCGGTTCTTTTTGACGCGGCCTGGGACAGCGTGCGGGCCGATATCCTCGAATACCAGTCTCTGGCCGTAGATATGGTTTCGGGTGCCAGCGTCAGCAGCCGCGCCATCGTAGCGGCCGTGGAGGAGGCGCTGACAAAGTCGGGCGTGGACACAGCGCTGTTAAAGACCCCGATCGAGAAGGAAGCGATAACGCCGGCCGAATACGAAAAAACAGCTGACGTCGTAGTGGTAGGCGGCGGCGGGGCCGGCCTTGTAGCCGCTATTTCGGCGGTGGAACAGGGCGCCAGCGTAATTGTGCTGGAAAAGGCGCCGTTTTTGGGCGGCAACCTGACGGTATTTGGCGGTATTTATAATACGCCGGATCCGCAGCTGCAATCACAGGTGGAGATGAGCGACGCGGTGCGGGCTTCCCTGGAGGCCGCCATCAGCGCCGAGCCAGTCAATGAGGAACACAAGAAAGCCATGGAAAACGTCCGTGCCGACTATGAGAAGTGGCAGGCGGAGGGAGCCGAAGGGCTGTTTGATTCCGCGGCATGGTTTTCGCTCCAGACCTGGAATTCCGGCGATAAAGTGGCGAATAAGGAATTAGTCGATTTGATGTGCAACAATGCGTTTGAGGGATACGAATGGCTGGAAAGCATCGGCGTGGAATTTGAGGACAGCGTAACACAGGGGGCCGGCTCGCTGTACCAGAGGACGCATGGCGCCGTAAAGCCCAATGGTTCCGGGTTTATAGAAGCCTATGTGGCAACGCTGGAAAAAACGCCGGATTCCTGCGAGATTTTGACAGAAACGCAGGCAACGGAGTTTATCATGAAAGACAACGCGGTGATTGGCGTGCGGGCGACGGATGCGGACGGCAATACCTACAGTGTCTATGCAAAAAACGGCGTGGTACTGGCGACCGGAGGGTTTGCAGGCAATGTGGAACTGCGTCAGAGATATTGTGAAGGCGAGAAGTGGGAGGACCTGGGAGAAGGCGTTTCGACCACCAATTTGAAGTCGGTGACCGGCGACGGTATCGTGATGGCAGAAGCAATCGGCGCGGCTTTTGTGGATATGGATCAGATTCAGCTGCTGCATCTGGGAAATCCCTTCACCGGCTCGACCAAGGGCGTGATCCCCTACAAAGGCCGCAATTCAAACGACGTCATTTTTGTGAATGCCAACGGCGACCGGTTTGTGGCAGAGGACGGGAGACGGGACGTAATGTGCAATGCGATTATTGCGCAGGAGGGCGCGTTTTATTGGCTGATTCATGATTCGGCTGACATCGATCCCTACAGCGAACAGGCGGAAGAGTATTTAAAAGGCGGCTATATGTACCGGGCGGAAACGCTGGAAGAACTGGCCGGGCAGATCGGCGTACCGGCGGAAAACCTGGTGGCGGCCGTGGATGAATATAACGCGGCTTTTGACAGCGGCGTCGACGAACATCTGGGCCGCACGCTGTTTACCCTGCGCCTGGAGAACGGGCCCTGGTTTGCCGTAAAACGGGTGGCGTCGGCCCACCACACCATGGGCGGAGTGCAGATCAATACCGAAGCCCAGGTACTGTATCCGGACGGCTCGGCGATCCCCGGCCTTTATGCGGCCGGCGAAGTCTGCGGCGGCATCCATGGCGGCAACCGTGTGGGCGGCAACGCGGTGGACGATACGGTTGTATTCGGCCGGATCGCCGGACAGAACGCGGCGGCCGGGCGCTAAACCGGTACTTGCAAAAGAAACATACCGGATTCCATACCAAAGACGCCGGTCTGGTAAAAGCAATGTCGATTGAGTGAGAGAAAATTCAAGCAAAGAAAAATGGCTGCTGCAAAACAAAGAACTGACACAAGCATGTCGTGTGCCGGATCTGAGTTTTGCAGCAGCCTTATTTCCTGACAGATAGCCGCATTTGCCTATTTCGGATATCGGAAAATGTTTGGCTAAGCATCTTGATAAATAGCCGGAGTTGCCCGTTTCAGATATAGGCAAATATTTGGCTAAGCATCTTAATAATTGTCGGCGCTTACCTCAAAATAGGCCTGAGGATGGGCACAGGTCGGGCAGACCTGGGGCGCCTCGGCGCCGACAACGATGTGGCCGCAGTTGCGGCATTCCCAGACTTTGACTTCGCTCTTGGCAAAGACCTCGGCCGTCTCTACATTTTTGAGCAGCGCGCGATAGCGCTCCTCGTGATGCTTTTCGATGGCGGCTACCAGGCGGAATTTGGCGGCCAGTTCGGGGAAGCCCTCCTCCTCGGCGGTCTTGGCAAAGCCTTCGTACATATCGGTCCACTCGTAGTTCTCGCCTTCGGCGGCGGCTTCAAGATTGGCGGCCGTACTGCCGATGCCGTTTAATTCTTTAAACCACATCTTGGCATGTTCTTTTTCGTTCTCTGCGGTTTTCAAAAAGAGAGCCGCGATCTGTTCAAAGCCTTCTTTTTTAGCCGCGGAGGCAAAGTAGGTGTACTTGTTGCGGGCCTGGGATTCGCCGGCGAACGCGGCGGCCAGGTTCTTTTCGGTTTGGGTTCCTGCATATTTGGTGCTCATGGGTGATTCCTCCTCTTTTTTGATTTTATAATCTGCCGGCGCCGCGCCGGCTGTCCCTGAAAATGACCGGGCAGACGACTGCGCGGCGCGGCGGCATTTTACAGGGTTACTTTCTCGAAATCGGACGCCGGGTGCTTGCAAAGCGGGCAGGTGAAATCGGCCGGGAGCTCGTCGCCTTCGTAGGTATAGCCGCAGACCGTGCACCGCCAGACCGTCTTGCCGGCCGGCTGCCGGGCGGGCTTAGGCTTGATGGAGGACTGGTAGTAGGCGTAGGTCGCGGAAGCGGTGTCGGACAAAACCTCCATGTCATCGACAGCAGCGATGAAAAGAGTATGGCTTCCCAGATCGACACTCTGCCATACCGTAGCGCTGATATAACCGTTGGTGCCGGCCGTGATGTAGTAGAGACCGTTTTCGCTGCGCTTACAGTCCGCAAAACCGGCAAATTTGTCTGCCGTGCGTCCGGACTGAAAGCCGAAGCGCTGGAACAGACTGAAATCCGCGGCTTCGCTTAGAATAGAGACATTAAATCTGCCGCTTTTTTGTATCAGTTCCTGCGTAAAATTGGCCTTGTTGACGGCGATGCTGATGCGGTTCGGCTCCGACGTGACCTGGCCGGCCGTGTTGATGATACAGCCGCTGTCTCTGCCGTCGCAGGCAGAAGTGAGGACAAACAGGCCGTAGGTTAAGTTGTACATGGTTTTTTTATTCATGGGAATCCTCCTTGTCTGGAAACTCATTTTGAAGGCAGGCCGGGCACAGATAAAAAATGTTTAAGTCGTAGTAAAAAAAGTTTTCTCCGATGCGCTCACGCAGGGGGGCGGTCAAATCGTCAAAAGAAATGTCGGTAAGCCGGCCGCAGCGCCGGCAGACCAGGTGGTCGTGGCGATGGGGCCGGTCGTATCGGTCCGGCTGTCCCTCGATCGATACCCGGCGGATCAGGCCGGCTTCCCACAGACGGTTGACGTTGTTGTAGATGGTGGCGAGGACAATGCCCGGGTGTTTTTCTTTCATCCGGTGGAAAATCTGTTCCACGGTAAGATGTTCGGCGGAGCACCGGATGATTTCATGGATTTCTTGTTCGTATTGTGTCATGGCGGCTCCGAATAAGGTAGGAAAACTCTTTGTTAGAATGAATCTAAAATTTATAGAATGATTCTAACATTCCTGGAAGAATCTGTCAAGAGGGAGATTTTGCAAAAAGAGGGTTAAGAAGCAGAAAGCAAAGCGAAAAGCAAGTGTGATCTTTTCTTGACAAATAGGACGATTGGGTGTATAAATAAAACAGGTAAGAGCAAGTACAACAAAATAACAGTTCTTTGAGCGGATGCGCCTACGTCGCAGGATACGGTGCTGAGCCATTGATAAAAGTTCTCTTTTATCTAAGGGTTTGGGGGGAAACGCCCAAGCCTTCCGTGTTTGAAAAAAAGAACGCAAGGTGGTCGTATTGTGTACAGACAGTAGGAGGACTTTGGGTTTTCCTGCTTTTTTTGTGGAAACAGTAGGAGGACTTTGGGTCTTTCTGCTCTTTTTTTGTCCTTTACGGCCTAAAAAATTTTCAGGAGGCGACATGACCCAGGATAAAAAAGGCCGTTGGAAGATGCTTTTCCTTCTGGCGCTTCCCTTTTTGGTTTTTCTGTTTTCAATCTCGGTCGGACGCTATCCGGTGAGCATCGACTCGCTGGCCGGCGCACTCCGGGCACAGATAAGCGGCGGCGAAATGGATACGGCCCAGCTGGCCCTGATCCGGGTGCGCCTGCCGCGCACCCTCCTGGCGATGATCGTCGGAGCCTCGCTCTCACTCTCGGGTGTCGTCTATCAGGGTATTTTCAAAAACCCGGTCGTCTCGCCCGACCTGCTAGGCGCCTCCAACGGCGCTTCTTTCGGCGCCGCGCTGGCAATCCTCCTCGGTTCTGCCAGCGGCCGGATTCAGATGTTCGCCTTTTTCGGCGGTGTGACTGCCGTCGCTTTCGTCGCGCTTATGAACCGGGTTGTCTCCCGCCGCAGCCGTTCGGTCGTCAACCTGGTGCTCTGCGGGATGCTGGTATCAAGCTTGTTTAATGCTTTTCTTTCCTTTATAAAGTTTGTAGCCGATACGGAGACAAAACTGCCCTCGATTACCTTCTGGCTGATGGGCAGCCTGTCCTCGGTCACACTGAAGGATTTGCAGGTATTCTGGCTGTTTTTGCCTGCGGCCCTCCTGCTGCTTTTAGTGCGCTGGAAGGTCAATATCCTCTCGATGGGCGATGAGGAGGCGCGGATGCTCGGCGTCAACGTAAAGGGATACCGATGGCTCATCATCGCCTGCGCAACGGCGCTTACCTCCCTCTCCGTGAGCATTTCCGGCAACATCGGCTGGGTCGGCCTGGTCGTCCCTCATCTGGCACGGATGTTTGTCGGCTCCAATTATAACCGCCTGCTGCCTGCTTCGCTGCTGATCGGCAGCGCCTTTATGCTCCTGGTCGACACGGCAGCCCGTATGCTTATGACCGTCGAGATACCTTTGAGTATCTTAACCGCCGTCATCGGCGCGCCGTTTTTCTTCCTGTTGTTAGTGCGCACGAAAAAGGGGTTTCTATGATTCTTGAACTTCACGATCTGGTCTGCGGATATCGGCCGAAAAAACCGGTCATCGGCCCTCTGTCCTTTGCGGTAAGCGAGGGGGAGGTCGTCTGCCTGCTGGGGCCGAACGGCATCGGCAAGACGACGCTTTTTAAAACCGTGCTCGGGCTTTTGGCGCCCCTGTCCGGCTCGATCTCAATCTGCGGGCAAAGCAGCCGCGATTTCTCGGTCAGGGAATTTGCCCGCGCCGTCGCCTATGTGCCGCAGAGCCACATACCCCCTTTTCCCTACACGGTGCGCGATATCGTGGTCATGGGGCGTAATCCGAACATGACCGAATTTTCTTCCCCCCAAAAAGCCGATTTTGACAAGGCCGACGAAATGCTGGCCCTGATGGGTATCGGCGAACTGGCGGATCGCGAGTACACCGAGATCAGCGGCGGCGAACAGCAGCTGGCCCTCATTGCCCGCGCCCTGGCCCAGGAAACCCGCCTGCTGGTGATGGATGAGCCGACCTCCCATCTGGACTACGGCAACGAGATGCGCATGCTTGCCCAGATCACGCGGCTTTCCCGTCTCGGCTATACCATTATTATAATTACCCATACTCCCGGACACGCCTTCCTCTGCGCCGACCGGGTCGTGGCCGTCGGCCGCGGGGGCTTCTTCGCCTGCGGTTCTCCCGACGAGGTGATGACAGAGGACAATCTGAAAAACATCTACGGCGTGGAGATCCAGCTGGCCGAGGTGGTCCTCAAAGGAAGCGGCCGGCGCGTAAAAACCTGCGTGCCGGCGGCGATATCATAGGGCATGGAGAGAAAACAACGAAATACCGCCGCCGGCAAAATGTCCTGCCGGCATAAATCTACTCAAAGAAAGGGGAGTTATTTATTGAAACAAAAAAGTATCTTCAAAAAGGTGCTCTGCCTGACGCCGGTGCTGCTTGTGTTCGCGGCAGTCTCTGCCTGCCGTCCGGCGGCGTCCGAAACCGGCCCGGCAGAGATAGAGACGACGGCCCCGGCCAAAGCAGCGGCCGACAGCACCACGCCGGAAGCAGACGCATCCGGGCCGGCCGACGGCGGGACCTTTTTCTTCACCGATTCCACCGGGCGGGAAGTCGAGCTGCCGCGGGTCATTACAAAGGTCGCCAGCGGCGGTTCTCTGGCTAATATTATGATTTACGCCGTTCGGCCCGATGTGATCGTCGGCTGGTCGGAAGCGCCCTCCGAAACCGAAAAAAAGTACATTGACGAAACCTATTGGGGGCTTTCGGAATACGGCAATTTCCACGACGACGGCGGCTTCAACCGTGAAGCCTTGATGTTGGACGCCCCGGAGGTCATCATCGACGTCGGTCAGTGGGACGAAGAATACAAAGCCGAACTGGACGCTTTGCAGGAACAGATCGGTATCCCGGTCGTCCTCATTGAGGCCGAGCTGGAGCAGACCCCGGCCGCCTACCGTACCATGGGAGAACTGTTAGGCGTACCCGAACGCGGCGAAGAGCTGGCCGCCTACTGCGAAGAACTCCTGGCCGACGCCAAAGAAAAAGCCGCCGCCATTCCCGACGACGCACGAACGACCGTCTTTTACGCTTCCGGTGACGCCGGGCTTGACACAATGCTCAGCGGCACCATTCACGCACAGATTTATGAACTGGTAGGCGCCAGGCTGGTGGCAGACGCCGAAAACGTGCAGGTACAAAAAGGCGGCGGTTCCGTTTCAATGGAACAGTTGTTGGTCTGGGATCCCGACGTCATCATGTTCGCCCAGGACAGTATTTACGATCAGGTCGCCGGGGATGAGACCTGGGGCGCGCTGAGCGCCGTGCAGAACGGAACCTTCTATGAGATTCCCACCGAGCCATACAACTGGCTGGGACGGCCGCCGGGACCGAACCGCATGGTCGGCATCCGCTGGCTGGGCCAGCTGCTCTACCCGGAAATCTTTGACTATGATATCGAGGAGGAGGTACGGGAATGCTTCCGCCTGTTCTATCGCTATGAATTAAGCGACGAAGAACTGGCTGAGCTGCTCTCCCGCTCTACCCTCAAAAGCCGGCAGGCACAATAACCCGGCCGCCTGCCGGGTGTGCAAAACAGGCTGCCGCAGGACAAGGATTCCACATATTCTGTAAAACCGGGCGACAACGCTGTGCCGATTTTTTGTTTTGCGTTCTGCTTCCCCCTTGACAGCAGCTGCAAACCGCGTTATTCTTATAAGTACATAAAGGGGAGTAGCTTGCGCTTTGACAGCGCTATATGATATCGTCAATACGACGGCCCGCGGGCTGTCCGTATCATATACTAAGAAGCAAGACTTTTATTGTAGAAGGCCGTATCTGCAATAAAAGTCTTGCTTTTTTACATGCGGCCGGGAATTTCAGTCGATACTATTTCAGGAATGAGGAGGTCATGGAATGAATGTGTACAGCAATTCGCAGGAAGAACTTTTAAAGGAACTGGGAAGCAGCGCCGAAGCCGGCTTAACGCAGGCGGAGGCCCAAAAGCGTTTGGCGCAGTACGGAGAAAACCGGCTCAGGGAGAAGAAAAAAAAGACCAATGGGCAGCGTTTCCTTGACCAGTTCAAGGATGTGATGATTCTGATCCTGCTGGCGGCCGCCGGGGTGTCGTTTGTGCTGGCAGCGCTCAGCGGCGAGGCGGCCGAGTTTTTTGAGCCGTTTTTAATCGTGCTGATCGTAGTGCTGAACGCGGTGATGGGCGTAATGCAGGAGAGCCGGGCCGAGAAAGCGCTGGACGCGCTGAAGGGCCTGTCGGCGCCGCATGCGCGCGTGATCCGGGACGGCAAAGAGCAGATGATCGAGGCGGCGGCGCTGACGCCGGGCGATGTAATCCTTCTGGAAGCCGGGGATTTTGTGCCGGCTGACGGACGGCTTTTGGAGACATCGGCCCTGAAAGTAGAAGAGTCGGCCTTGACCGGCGAGTCGGTGCCGGCCGAGAAGGAAGCCGGGGCGCAGGTGGCTGAGGAAGCCGCGCTCGGCGACCGTGTGAATATGGTTTACTCAGGCTGCAGCGTGACGTATGGGCGCGGCCGGGCGGTGGTGACGGCCACCGGTATGGCTACGGAGATGGGCAAGATCGCCGGGCTTTTGGAGGGCGAGGAAGAAGGACAGACGCCGCTGCAAAAGAAGCTGGCGGATCTGGGCAAATACCTGGGATTCGTAGCGCTGCTGGCCTGCGCCGTGATTTTTGCGGTGGGACTGTTAGACCGTCTGCCAGTGATGGAGATGTTTATGACCTCGGTATCGCTGGCCGTGTCGGCAATCCCTGAGGGTCTGCCGGCGATCGTGACGATCGTACTCTCCATCGGCGTACAGCGCATGGTCAAAAAGAACGCGATCATCCGTCGGCTGCCGGCCGTGGAGACATTGGGCAGCGCGTCGGTCATCTGCTCGGATAAGACAGGGACGCTGACGCAGAACCGCATGACGCTGGTCAAAGCATATGCGGACGGCGGCGGGGAAGCAGACATGGAAACGCTGTATGCCTCCGCATCCGATAAAACAGAGCGCCAAAGACAGCCCGCCGGCCGGGAAAAGACCGACGCCTGCCAAACGGACGGCCAAAGCACAGAGACAAAGGTGCGGCAGCTCTTACAATACGGCGCTCTGTGCTGTGACGGCACGGTCGTCTTTGGAGAGGACAAAAAAGAGCAGCACGTAGGCGATCCGACGGAGACGGCGATCGTGCTGGCGGCGCACCGGCTGGGGATGCCGAAGGAAGAGCTGAACGCATCGTACCCCCGCCGGGCTGACCTGCCGTTTGACTCCGACCGCAAGCGCATGACAACGATTCACGAGATTGACGGCGCCTGGGTCGCTGTTGTAAAGGGCGCGTTTGACAGCCTTCGTCCGCTCTGCGTATCCGGCGATTTGGAAAAGGCATCGCAGATCAACGACGCCATGAGCGGCAATGCCCTGCGAGTCCTGGCGATTGCGGTGCGGAAACTGCCTGCGCGTCCGGAGGAGATTTCTGTGGAGGCGATCGAGCGGGAACTGGCTTTTGTGGGGTTGGTGGGGATGATCGATCCGCCGCGCCCGGAGGCGAGGGCGGCGGTGGCCGTCTGCCGGCAGGCCGGGATCCGGCCGGTAATGATTACCGGCGACCATGTGGTGACGGCTTCGGCGATTGCGCGCGATCTGGGCATCCTCAAAGCAGACGGCCGGGCGGTCACCGGGCAGCAGCTTTCTGCGATGAGCGAGACGGAACTGGAGGAGCAGGTACGTGAAATTTCGGTCTATGCGCGGGTATCGCCGGAGGATAAGATTCGTATCGTCAAGGCCTGGCAGCGCCAGGGAGAGACGGTTTCCATGACCGGCGACGGCGTCAACGATGCGCCGGCGCTGAAAGCGGCCGATATCGGCTGTGCGATGGGTATTACCGGCACGGACGTAGCCAAGGGGGCGGCCGATATGACGCTGACCGACGATAATTTTGCAACGATCGTCGATGCGGTGCGCGAGGGCCGGGGCATCTACGATAATATCAAAAAAGTGGTGGGCTTTCTGCTGGGAACGAACATCGGCGAGGTGCTGACCGTATTCTGCGCGATGATTTTGTGGCGTCTGACACCGCTTAAATCCATGCAGCTTCTATGGATCAACCTGGTGACCGACAGCCTGCCGGCGATTGCGCTGGGAATGGAAGCCGTGGAACCGGATATCATGGAGCGTGCGCCGAAACCGAAAAACGAAGGGATTTTTGCGCATGGGATGGGAGTACGCATCGTACTGCAGGGCTGTATGTTTGGCCTGCTGTCTCTGGCGGCGTTTTGGCTCGGATGGCGGCAGACCGGCGCCGTGGAGGGAGGGCAGACATTGGCCTTTATGGTGCTGGCGCTGTCCCAGGTGGTGCAGGCGTTTAACATGCGTTCGCACCGGTCGCTGTTTCGGACCGGCTTCTTTACGAACCGAAAGCTAAACGGCGCGGCGGCGCTGTCCGCGGCCCTCATGTGCCTGGTGCTGTTTACGCCGCTGTCCGCGGTTTTTGAACTGACGACGCTGACCCCGGGCCTGTATCTGGCCGGATTCGGCCTTTCGCTGGCGCCGCTTGTCGTGATGGAGCTTTCCAAGGCGGCGGGGCTCATTCACCACAAAAACTGAATCGCCGCGGATGCCGGCAGGCATTCAGGGATTCGGAGGGCTGACGTGTGCTTGTGAAAGAAAAAGCAGATGGATTTGCAGCTCGTTTTCCGTAATCTGGGCAAAGACCCGCCCCTCCATCTGCTCCATCAACTTTCGGACAATCGACAAACCCAGTCCGGCCCCGCCCTTTTCACGGGCGGGGCTGCTCTGGTAAAAGCGGTCAAACAAGTGGTCCGGATCGGGCCTGGGGCCGGCGCCCAGCGGATTGGAAAAGCAGACTTCATTGTCCGCGGCAGAGATGGTAAGTCCGCCGCCGCCGTGGCGGAGGGCGTTCGCGATCAGATTTCGATACACCCGGCCCAATGCTTCGGGGTTGGCCCAGACCCTTTGTTCCTCTTTATCAAAGCAAAGGTGCGGCTGAATCCCTGCGTCCTCCAACTGCGGGTAGAATTCCGCCAGCGCCTCCCACAGGGGCGGAAGCGCCGCCGTGTTTTCACATTCCGGCGAAAAGGCGTTGTTGAGCAGGCGGGTATAGAGAAACAATTCGGTCAGCAGTTCGTCCAGTTCCTGCAGGCGTTTCTTTATAATAGGTAAATACTCCGGCTGCCGCCGCGGCTCCTTGTCTAACAGCTGCAGATATCCCATTGCGCCGGCCAGAGGGGTGCGGATGTCGTGGGAAATGCAGGCCATCGTGTATTTCAGTTCGCGTTCTCCCCGCAGCATCTCCAGCCGCAGCCGCCGGCCCGCCTCCAAACGGGCGTTGATTGCCCGGCACAGGCGTCTGGCCGGAGTACCAGGTATTTGAACCGTCAAAGGCAAATTGCTTTCCGCGGGAGTTTCCTCGAGGATACGGGCCATTTCGATTATTTGACGACGGTAGGAAAACAGGCGCAGTACAGCGATGGCAAGAAGCATAAGAGCCACGATCAGCAGCATAAAATTCCTCCTTATATATCCTGCTTTTTCATTGTCAGCAGGCTTATGGTCAGATAAACAAGGCTCCAACCGGCCGTGCAGAGCAGGATTGTGCGGATCTGCGGCATCCCAAGAAACGGTACGCACTGTCTGCTGACAACGACGCAGAGCAGATAGTTTTCCAAGGCCGGCCAGTGCAGCTGCTGACACACCATCTGCACCAGCGTGGCGATGACGCCGCCGCCGGAGAGGACGGAGAAGATAATTCCCAGGGTGGAACTGCGCGTCAAAAGGGCCAATGCCAGCGCCATCAGGCCGAAAGCCCAGTGTACAAGCCACAGCCAGAACGTATATTGGAGAATGTGACCGATGGAATCCGCCGTCGGGCGCAGCCCGAACAGCAGGGGGAACGCCAGCGAGAGCAGAACGCCGGCTGCGGTAAGAAGGCCGCTGTAAACTGCCGCCAGCAGCGCTTTGGAAAGGACGTAGGCATAGCGCGGCCTGGTAAAGCAGATATTTTTGATATAGCCGCTGGTAAAATCGCTGTTCACAAAAAGCGTCATGCCGACACCGATCATCATCAGCAGAAGGCCGCTGTTTATACACTCCTCGGCAAATTCCAGCTGGGACATAGTATGGATCCATTCGCTCATCTGGCGGTCAATGTCGTCGACCTCTGCGCCGTTTGACTGCATCGCATCCAGGGTATTCGGATCGGAGACGACGGAGGCCAGCAGAACTACCAGCAAAAGCAGTATGGTGGTGATTGCAAGTGTGATATAAAAATTCCGGCTTTTAAAGAGCCGCCGGCAGTCCATTCGCAATAGATTAAACATCTTTCTTACCTCCCGTCCGTTCCAGAAAATAGCCCTCCAGATCCTGCCGGTGCAGGCCCAATTCTTCTACCGAAATACCGGCCTGTACAAGGATTTGCCCCACGGTCTTTGGCTCCACGGTTTCGTAAATGCGAATTTCTCCCTCCGGGCGCATCTCCCAGCGGCGCAGGCCGCATTTTTGTTCAAGCAGCGCGGCGGCTTTCTGCGGCTGGTCGGTCCGCAGGTGAAGATAATCGGTGCACTTTTGCTCTAATTCCCCGGCGGTAAGCTGCTCGATCATTTTGCCCTGCCGGATAATACCGTAGCAGGACGCGATCTTACTGAGTTCTCCCAGAATATGGGAACTGATAAGAATCGTCAGACCGCGTTCGCGGTTCAGCCGCAGCAGAAGTTCGCGCATCTGGCGGATTCCTTCCGGGTCAAGGCCGTTGATCGGTTCGTCCAGCAAAAGCAGGTCCGGCCCGCCAAGCAGAGCCAGTCCCACGCCCAGCCGCTGTTTCATGCCCATGGAATAGTGCTTAACGGTCTTTTTCTTTCCGGCGGACAGGCCAATGGTTTCGAGGATTTCATCGACCTGTTTTTCGGGGCTGTCAAGTCCCAGGAGAGCTGCGTAGAGACGCAGATTCTCGCGGCCGCTTAAATCGGGGTAAAGCCCCGGCTGTTCAATCAGGGCGCCCATCCGGCGGCGGGCCACCGGATCGCGAAGGGGACGGCCGAAAATCAGAGCGTCGCCTTCTGTGGGGCGGGCCAGGCCGCACAAAAGTTTCAATGTCGTAGATTTGCCTGCGCCGTTCTGGCCGATAAAGCCGTAGATATCCCCCTGCTCCACCTGCAAGTTAAGATGGTCTACCGCCCATGTATCCTTGTACCGTTTGGACAGGCCCTTTGCTTGTATGACTGCCATAAAAAAGCCTCCTTTGTCTCGTTTACAGGCCTAGTTTAACAGGCAACTGCCCAAACTTCGCAAAGCAAAGGTAAAGAAAGTATAAAGTTCAGCCCTCGCTTAATTTGAACCCAATTCCCCACACGGTCTGTATGTAGCTGTCCGTAGCGCTTGCGCGCAGTTTGGAACGGATGTTGCTGATATGGACCGTGATCGTTTTATCCTCGACGGCATAGGCCTCCTGCCAGACCGCTTCATAGATCTGCTGCTTGGTAAAGACCCGTTTGGGACGGCGGACCAGCAGTTCGACAATTTTAAATTCATGCGCGGTCAGCGCGACCGGCCGGCCGGCTGCTCTGAGGGTCATTTCATCGATATCCAATTCCCAGTCCCTGAAACGCAGACGTTCCCCGGCCGGCGCCGCGTTGGCATGGCGCAGCTGTACCTGAACCCGGGCCCACAGTTCTTCCAGCTCAAAGGGCTTGGTTAAGTAATCGTCGGCGCCTAAGCCAAACAGATCAACCTTGTCGGACAGCCCGTCCCTGGCGGACAGTACAATAACCGGGACCTGACTGGCCGCGCGGACCTCGGTCATCAATTCGTCGCCGGAGAGCCCCGGCAGCATGCGGTCGATCAAGAGAAGATCGACACCGCCTTCGCGAAAAAGCCGCCGGCCCTCGGTGCCGGAAAAAGCCTGAAGGCATATGCAGCCGTGCCTTTCCAGATACGTGGCGGTGGAGTTGTTGATATCGGTATCGTCCTCTATAATAAGAATGCGGGGCATGACAGGACCTCCTAATCGGATGGGATCGGTTGCGGGTTTTTCATTTAGCATACAATATTTTACGGACCTTTTCAAGGTGTGCGCCGTTTGACTTGTATTTTCGGCGCAGCACATGATATAATGTCGTAAGACATTATATCGGCGCCGATTCGCGTCCGGGCAAAGCACGGACATTCCATGGCGAATCGTGTGCATCCCCCCCGGAGGGGCATGTGCGCCGTTGCAAACAGATAAGGAGAGAAGCGATCATGGCAAAAGAGAAACGGCCGGCGGAAAAGCGGCCGGCAAAGAGCGGAGAAAAGAATACGCCGGACGAGACAGCTTTGCGGGCCAAAAAAGAACTGGCCCTGCAGGTAATCGAACGCCTGAAAAAAGAATACCCGGATGCCGGCTGTACCCTCGATTACAACCAGGCCTGGAAGCTTTTGGTATCGGTGCGCCTGGCGGCCCAGTGCACGGATGCCCGCGTGAATGTAGTGGTGGAAAAATTGTATGAAAAATATCCGGAAATCGATGCGCTGGCCGAGGCAAAACCGGAAGAAATCGAGGCGATCGTAAAACCCTGCGGCCTGGGCCACAGCAAAGCCCGGGATATCAGCGCTTGCATGCGGATGCTGCGCGATACCTATCACAGCCGGGTGCCGGAGGACTTTGACGCGCTTTTGACACTGCCGGGTGTGGGCCGCAAGAGCGCCAACCTGATTATGGGCGATGTGTTCGGTAAACCGGCGATTGTGACCGATACGCACTGCATCCGGCTGGTAAACCGCATCGGCCTGGTGGATGGATTTACGGAACCTAAGAAAGTGGAGATGGCTTTATGGAAAATCATTCCGCCCGAGGAGGGCAGCGATTTTTGCCATCGTCTGGTGTATCATGGGAGAGAAGTCTGTACGGCCCGTACAAAGCCGCACTGCGAACGCTGCTGCTTAAAAGACATCTGCGCGGCGGCCGCGGGCGGGGCCTGAAAGCCTGGCTGTGCCTTAAAAAGCCATGAAGCAGGTGCTTTTTAACCATAAATGCGGCCGAGGATCGACAGCATTACGCGGGTGGGCAGCAGGCGGTTTGCAAGCCCCAAAAGCTGATTGGAAAAACCGACGATATAGTGGGGCGGCAGGTGGCGGCGGCGCAGGAGCCGTCTTAGCGCACCGGCGATCTGCTCCGGGGACATGCCATTTTGTTCGGAGCGCTCCATTTTGGAGACGGACGCGCGGATGCGGCCCTGGTAGAGCTCATCGCCCTGCGTATTTTTAAGGCGGCTGGCGGTAAACTCCGTCTTTACATCGTTCAGTAAAAGGGTGCAGGTTTCAATACCAAAGGGCTTTACCTCCAATCCCAGCGCGTCGCAAAAGGCATTGAGACCGGCTTTGCTGACCGAATAGATACTTTGAAACGGCAGCGGAAATACGGCGCCCAGAGAAGAAATGAAAATAATATTGCCATGGCCCTGACGGCGCATGGCAGGAAGAACCTGTCGGGTGCAGCGGATCACGCCGGACAGGTTTACTTGTATCTGGCGGTCGATATCCTCTTCACGGGCAAATTCGGCTGCGCCGGAAATGCCGATGCCGGCGTTGTTGACTAAGAGATCGATCCGCGGGCTTTGATGGCGGATGGAATGAAAGGCGGCCCGGACGCTGGCAGGATCGGCGATGTCGCAGGCAATCCAGACAACGGCGCCGCGGGCGGCAGAGGAAGGCACGGGACAAACACAAGGGCCGGGATGCCGGGAAAGGCCAAAGACACGATAGCCCTCGGCCAGCAGCATATGGGCGATTGCAAGGCCGATTCCCTTGGAAGCCCCGGTTACGACAGCGGTTTTTTGTTTCATAGGAGAATCCTTTCTGGCAGAGAAGGTCGACAGGCAGCTGGAATCATTATAACGGATTTGGACCGGAAAGAAAACACAAATATGGCGAAACGATACCGGACCGATCCGGTGGTCGCAAAGACGATGGACGCACAGTACGGCGACGGCGTATGCGCCTATATTGGCCGGGCGCTCGAGGAGTTTTACAAAGAATAATATTTTTTGCCGGCAGGCATGGAAAAAATCAGCCGGATGTGTTACAATTAGCCTGGAAACCAAACAAACGTGCGCCGCGCGGGCGGCGTGCCGCCAGGCATAAATGAGGAGATGTGATGGCTGAAGCAAAAAGGATATGTTTTGATATTGATAAAGAATTATCGGGCCTGCTGCTGCGGATTTATATTCGCAACGGCGGCTATTCGGTAAGACAGATTCAGGAATATTTGTACCTGTCCTGCCCGCAGCCGATTTACCGGTGGATGCGGGGGGCGATCCTGCCGTCGGTAGGCCATCTCTACAGCCTGAGCCGCTTATTTGGCTGTCATATGGAGGATCTTCTGGCTATTCGGCAGGAGCGGGCGGTGATTGAAAAGCTGGTTGGCCTGAGACGTGTGCTGGCGATCTATTGGCTGTGGGTGTGCCGCCGCCGGCGGTTCTTTGAAGGCATATAAAGAGGATGTTGATCTGCGTTTGAAAGCCAATCCATAAAGCGTCACAGATGTTGACCTTCATTTTGCCGCTTTTTCTTGTCTTTAATCAGGGCAATTTCTATTAAGAAATAGAAATAAAAGCCCCGGAGGTATATTTGATTGATGGTGTGTTCACTATGAAAGACGACCGTTCACCGGTGGTTCCGGAGCAGCCCAGCCAGCCGAATCATCCGGAACAGCCGAACCAGCCGAATCATCCTCAGGAGGACAGGCCTGGCGAGGACGGAGGCAATACCGGCGACAGCGGATGTATCCGTCCTTGCGAATGGGATTCAGGCGGCGCCCAGTCGGGTTGCCGCCCTTGCTGAACGGAATCTGCCTATCCAGCAGGGGCGCTGAACTGCGGGCGCCTGAAAGGACACGCTTTATCGGTTGAAATCGGTCTGTCCTACAAGGATATAGGGACAGTGTGCCTGTTAGAGAGTATTTTTTGTTTGGCAAAAGGAAAGTCAGTCTGGAAGAAAGCAAAATCTAAAAGAAATATTTGTGAATATGAATTTATAAAATGTTCTTATTAGGATCGAAAAGAGAAGGGCTTTTTGCTATACTGTAACCATGGCAAGGACTTGCGTTCAGGCTTTCGGTACGTCAGAGTATAGCGTCAGACCTGGTTCAGGGGGATGGGGGAACCGTTACGGATTTGCGCATTGAGAAAGGCGGCCCACGCCTTTATCGTCTGCACCCATGTAGACAAAGCCCACATCCATAATCACATCATCTGGAACTCCACCACCCTGGACCATGACCGGAAATTCCGGGACTTCCTCGGTTCCGGGCGGGCGGTGCGTCGGCTGAATGACACCATCTGCGTCCAGAATGGCTACTCCATCGTGGAAAATCCCAAGCGCCGGGGCAAGAGCTACAACAAGTGGCTGGCAGTAAGCAGCCCTGTCACCGGGACCGGCTCCGCATGGCGATTGACACGGCCCTCGCGCAGAAACTCGCCGACCTGGATGCCCTGCTTGCCCGTTTCTTCGGTCCCCCGTTTCCCTCGTTCCCGTCCCCTATTCCAAAGGGGCATCTACCGAAGCTATAAAATATGCCGATGCTATCCTTGTGCAATCTGAGGGGACGGACTATAATAGAAACCTACTAATTCTCGAAGATCGGTATATGACCTTGACCAAATTTTGATTTTCTCCCTATATGATGAAAAAGATTGGAGGTGTTCCCATGGCATACAGAATTTTGATCGTGGATGATGAACTAATCCTGACCGAGCTGCTTTCCACCCATTTGCAGGATCACGGCTATACGGTTTCCGTAGCCAGCAGCAGCAATGAAG
>JAAWCS010000057.1 GCA_022793375.1 Lachnospiraceae bacterium | reverse complement strand
CCTGAGAGAGCAGGGAGCTGACCCGGAAACCTTAAAACTCATACAGCAGCAATGTACTGAACAAGCCGGATAAGTTTTTAAAAAGGACTTTTTTCACCAAGGGGGGAGTGCGCCCAAAATTCAGGTTATGGATTCACACTTATGCTTATGATGCATATTATTGCACAATCTTTGTTCCAGGTAAAACAGCTGAAAGAGGAATTGAGACAGATGCGGATGACCGTATATGGAAAACGATGTATGGCGACAAGTGCTATGACATTTGGGTAACGTTGGGATATGCTTTTTTCTCAGAACACTTCTCGAATACCTACTTAAAGATAATGGAGGATGAATTTGTTCTGCCCGAAACAGCGAATAAGTTTTGGGCAGATATACAGGATGAACACCTTGAAGAACTTTATATGTATGCAAAACGTGTAGACTCAAACATTATTTATGAGTTTGATTCATTGGAAGAACTTCGTGAGTTTGATACCAAGTATCTTTATGATTCAGGCTCTGAGATTATGAATAAGCTCTGTAAACTTCTTGCTGTGCATGAGAACGGGATAATTGGAATTGAGTCTTTGCGAAAAATTAAGCCTTCGCTGTTTAAATTTCGCTGCAAGGGTGATACATACATTTGTGATGTTGCTCCTGGAGAGGATGAGAAGATTTATTACCATGGTCGTGCCTTCTATATGTGTAACAATGCTATGGATGGTATTCGCCTTTACAAAATGGAAAAGAATATTGTGCTGAGAGGAGACAATAAGATGGACATTTGTGCAGAACTGGAGAAAGCATATGAATTAAGTAAGGATTTTAAAGAGTATCATGCGAGAACATTGCCTCTCTGCGCAGCTGAAAATATTATTTCTCCTTTTGCAAACCTTCCGTTAGCTTTTGGATTTCAGGAACGATACATTATGAATAATACATATTCATTTAATATGGATGATAATTTTATTGGGTGTGAAAAGCTGTTTCCGTATTACCAGATGATTTCCGATTCCTGTGAAAGAATTTTCGGTGCAAAGTATACAGACCCACGTCCTTTTACAGGTATGCAGACTCTGGACATGATTACCAAGACAATTTGTAAGCCGGGAGATAGGATGATGATTTTGGATAAGGAGCATGGAGGACATGCCTCGGTAAAACCGGTTGTCGAGAGATTGGGTGTAGAGGTTTTTTCAGCTCCTTATAATCTGGACGAATTTGATTTGGATTATGACTTGGCGAATAAGATGATCCGGGATAAAGGTATTGGGTATGTTCTCCTTGCACCGTCTGATCTCATTAGAGTTCTTGATGTGGAGAAGCTTGATACAACAAACTGTGTGTTGCTTTGGGACGCCAGCCAAGTCCTTGGACTTATTGCGGCAGGACTTGTGCCTAACCCACTGAGAACCATGAAGAATATCATCATGTTTGGCGGTACTCACAAGACATTCCCAGGTCCGGCATCGGGTTTAATTATGACAAATGAAAAATATTTACATGATATGATGGAGAAATCGATTAATCCGAAGTACCTGCGTAATTCTCAGATGCATCAGAAAATTTGCCTTTTATTCTCATTACTTGAATTTGAGGAATTTGGAGATAAGTATATGAGCCATATGGTTCATTGTGCAAATTATCTTGGAAAGAAGCTATGCGATTATGGATTTGATATAGCGAATTGGCATGGACAGATTTCATCAACACATCAAATATTCATTCGCTGCAGCAAGGAAGAGATGGATACCATCTATGATAATGCCTATAAGTGTGAAGTAACACTGAATAAAAAACACAAAGCTCTTTTTCTTGGCTACGGAATTCGACTTGGCACACAGGAAATTGCGCGCTATGACTGGAATGATGAGGCGTTGGATCGATGTGCTTATGTTGTAAAGGAACTTGCTAATCCGAATATCAACACGAAGGAAATTCTTGATATTGTTCATAGTCTTCCTGTCAAAATTGTACATTATACATTCCCTGAGAAAGTATATAAAAGATTTGATACGCTGATGAGAAGATAATTGGTAAGTCATTGATTTGAGGTGTTGCGGATGAAAAAGGTTTTGATCGTTGTACCACATTATCTTCCAGGATATAAATCTGGTGGACCACAACAGACTGTGCAGAATATATGTGACGTCTTTGGAAAAAGCAATGAGATATTTCTTCTAACGCAGAACCAGGATTTTGGAGAGAATGTGCCATATGATTTGGAGACAAATCGATGGTTAAAGCTTTATGGAATTCATATCATGTATGTATCTCCAAAAGAATATAATTTCAGGCGATTATGGAAGTTCTACATTCAGTTTGATACGATTCTTGCGTGTGGGCTTTTTTGCTCCAGTACCATTCAGCTAATGGAAATACATAGGATAATAAATAAGAATCAGTTATATGTAGCTCCTATGGGCGTTTTCAGTAAGAATGCACTTGCCATTCGAAGCGGCAAGAAAAAAATTTTTCTGTGGGCATTTTCTTTCATAGGCGCATTTCAAAATATAATTTGGTCTTTTACATCAGAAGAGGAACGGAGAGAAGCGACCGAAGCGATTGGAAGGAAGAATATAAGTACCTATATAATTGCAGAAGATTTACCGCGTTCCTTAGATTTTGAATTATATAGAAAGAAAATCCAGGACAAAGCTGATCCACTTAGGATTATTTTTTTGTCACGAATTGTTCCAAAGAAGAATCTTTTATACGCACTTAAAATTTTAGATTGTAATTTTGAAAAAAACATTCAATTTGATATTTATGGCGTAATAGAGGATAAATCGTATTGGAGAAAGTGTGAAGAGGCTATTATGAGACTCCCCGCTAATGTTTCGTGTAAGTATTGTGGTAGTGTAAAACCGGATGAAAGCATTGAAGCTCTCTCTCAGCATGATGTGTTCCTGTTTCCGACAAGAGGAGAAAATTTTGGCCATGTGATATATGAAGCGCTGGCTTCTGGTTGTGTTCCTCTCATATCAAACACAACGCCCTGGAAGGATTTTACGGAGAAGAGATGTGGTAGTGTGATCGAATTGGAAGATATAGATGGCTTCAGAGAAGCAATTCGAATATACTTAAAATGCTCGAAAAGAGAATTCGTGGAGTATAAAATGCATGCAATAAATTATGCGGAAGAAAAATATAGAACTTCTATAGAAAACTCAGGATATAAACGTATTTTTGAGTCTTTCAAATCCCTTGTAGACGAAAATAAAATAAAGCAGGTTTAGATGAAAATAGCATAGGCTTAGGTCGAGGAGAAAAAGTATGTTAGAATACAGCGGAGCAACGCTACTGATTACGGGAGGAACAGGCTCTTTCGGTGCTACAGTACTGAAACACTTTCTGGAGACGGATATCGCTCAAATCCGCATCTTTTCTCGTGATGAAAAGAAGCAGGATGATATGCGGCATAAACTGCAGGCCAGACACCCGAAGCATGCTGACAAGGTTAAATTTTATATCGGTGATGTGCGTGATCTGCGCTCTGTTGCGGATGCTATGCCTGGGGTAGACTATATCTTTCATGCAGCGGCTCTCAAACAGGTTCCCTCTTGTGAATTTTTTCCGATGCAGGCTGTCAAGACGAATGTAGAAGGAACTGACAATGTACTTCATGCCGCCATTGATGCAGGGGTTAAGAAAGTAGTGTGTCTCAGTACTGATAAGGCTGCATATCCGATTAATGCGATGGGGATTTCCAAAGCCATGATGGAGCATGTAATTTATGCCAATGCAAGAGTTGCTGCAGAGCGTGGAGGTACTGTGATTTGCTGTACTCGCTACGGAAATGTTATGTGTTCTCGTGGTTCAGTTATTCCGCTCTTTATTGATCAGATAAAAAATGGTAATCCTATTACTATTACAAATCCTGCAATGACCCGTTTTCTCATGAATCTGGATGAGGCAGTAGAGCTTGTGAATTTTGCCTTCCAACATGCTAAGCCTGGTGATCTTTTTGTCCAGAAGGCTGATGCATCTACGATCGGTGATCTGGCAAAAGGCATACAGAAATTGTTCGGAGACACTGGTACGAATGTTATAGGTACTCGTCATGGCGAAAAGTTATATGAGACTTTAATGACAAGGGAAGAACGGTTGCGCTGCGAAGATATGGGACAGTATTTTCGTGTGGCTGCAGATAATCGTGATTTGAACTATGATAAGTATTTCGTCAAGGGCCAGGTTGTGACAGAGTCGGAAGAGAGTTATACAAGCCATACTGCGAAATTGCTGGATGTGGATGGCGTTGTGAAAAAGATCTTGAAGACGGATTATGTGAGAGAGCAGTTGGAAAAATTTAGAGAAGAAAAATTGTGTTATATGTAGACGAAGTTCTGGTGTGGTAATATCCCATAAATAAAGACAGGAGACAGTCCGCTATGGATGAAAATAAGGTACAGTGGAAAGAAAATGGCGCAATCAAACTAATGATCATTGTGGGCACGCGTCCGGAAATTATTAGGCTTGCTGCTGTAATAAAGAAATGCCGGAAGTATTTTGATGCGATCTTGGTTCATACCGGCCAGAATTATGATTATAATCTAAATGGAGTGTTTTTTAAGGATCTTGGACTTGCGAATCCTGAACTGTATCTGGATGCCGTGGGCGTTGACCTGGGAGAGACGATGGGCAACATCATTGCAACGAGTTATAAGGCGATGGTTCAGCTGAGGCCGGATGCGGTATTGGTATTAGGAGATACGAATAGCTGTTTGTCCGTGATCGGTGCAAAAAGACTTCATATTCCTGTCTTTCATATGGAAGCCGGAAACAGATGTAAGGATGAATGCCTGCCGGAAGAGACAAACAGGAAGATTGTGGATATTATATCAGATGTTAATTTGGCATATTCTGAGCATGCACGACGTTATCTTGCAGATTGCGGTCTGCCTAAAGAACGGACCTATGTCACAGGATCGCCGATGGCTGAGGTGCTAACGGAAAACTTAGATGCGATAAGGGCTTCGGATGTACATAAGAAACTGGGTTTGGAGAGGGGAAAGTATATTCTTCTTTCTGCTCATAGGGAAGAGAATATTGATACAGAAAAGAACTTCATTAGCCTGTTTACAGCGATCAATAAGATGGCAGAAAAATATGATATGCCAATATTATATTCATGCCATCCAAGGTCAAAGAAGAGACTGGAGACGTCCAGGTTTAAATTGGATCCACGCGTGATCCGGCATGAGCCGTTAGGATTTCATGATTATAATTGTTTACAGATGAACGCATTTGTAGTTGTTTCTGATTCCGGAACGCTTCCGGAAGAAAGTAGCTTCTTTACCTCTATCGGCCATCCGATTCCGGCGGTGTGCATCAGAACATCTACAGAGAGACCGGAGGCGCTGGATAAGGCCTGCTTTATCCTGTCTGGTATTGATACCAAGGGATTGCTTCAGGCTGTCGACATCGCTATAGCGATGGTTAAAGAAGAAAACAGCGGGGCGATTCCGGTTCCGGATTATACGGATATCAACGTATCGGATAAGGTGGTAAAGATCATTCAGTCTTATGTTGGCGTTGTCAACAAGATGGTGTGGAGAAAGTGTGAGGATGGCGAGACATGAATATACTTGTAACGGGAGCTAAGGGAATGGTAGGCATTGCCCTTGTAAATAATCTGAAGAATATAAGAGATAATAAGAATTGTACGAGGCCTGCGATAACGATCCATGAAATTTATGAGTATGATAAGGATTCCACGAAGGAAGAACTGGAAGAGTATTGTGCAAAGGCAGATTTTGTATTTAACCTTGCAGGTGTGAATAGACCCGAGAATCCGGAAGATTTCATGAAAGGGAATTTCGGTTTTGCAAGTATGTTGTTGAATACCCTGAAAGAAAAGAATAACAAGGCGACAATTATGCTGAGTTCCTCTATTCAGGCTACGCTTGCCGGAAGGTTTGGAGATTCCGAATATGGTAGGAGCAAGAAGGCTGGAGAGGAAGTGTTTTTTGATTATGGGAAAGAAACCGGAGCGAAGGTTGCTGTTTATCGCTTCCCAAATCTAATGGGACACTCAAGACCGAAGTATAATTCGGCGGTTTCTACATTCTGCTGGGCGATAGCAAATGATGAGCCTTTTACGGTAAATAACCGAAGTACAGAGTTGGAGTTTCTGTATATTGATGATCTTCTGGAGGGAATGTATGATCTTTTGGAGGGGAAAGAGCAGCACTGTGAATTTAATGGTGTTGAGACGGTGCTGAAAACGGGCGGAAAATACTGCTGCGTGCCTGTAACGCATAAGGTGACTCTGGGTGAAATTGTTGATCTTCTAGAAGAGTTCAAGGCACAGCCAAAGACCTTGATGATACCTAAAATGCCAGAAGGATCTTTCGTTAAAAAGTTGTATAGCCTGTATCTGACATATCTCCCAATAGATAAATTTAAGTATGAATTGAAAATGAAGGTGGATGATCGCGGATCATTTACAGAACTTGTTCATACAAAAGATTGCGGCCAGGTGTCGATCAATATCAGTAAGCCGGGTATTACAAAAGGGCAGCACTGGCACAACTCCAAATGGGAAATCTTTATTGTTGTTGCCGGCCATGGTCTTATTCAGGAAAGGAATATCAATACCGGCGAGAAGGTTGAATTTGAGGTTTCCGGGGAAAAGATTGAAGCAGTGCATATGATACCAGGATGGACGCATAACATTATCAATCTTTCGGATACAGAGAATTTGGTTACTGTTATGACCTGTAATGAGATATTTAATCCGGATAGACCAGATACATATTATGAAATTGTGTAAGAGCAAGATTTAAAATAGTTACAGCCTCTCTTGTTTATTACGACACACCGACGCGAGAATCTGGACAAGCCCATGCACAATATGTTTCGAGCAATCCAGCCGTATACAAATCCATGGCCTGTGCATCAAACCCGTATGGAGATGGCCAGGCCAGCGTCAGGATTGCGGATATTTTGGAGTTTGGCGCCACACAGGCATAGCGGTTCTGGCAAAAAATCGTACTTTAGACAGTAGACATTTTAACACCCAACCCGCTTCCCCCTCCCCAGCTCCCCGCATACCCTAATACCAGAAGCCGCCAACACACACAACTCTGCGGCTCAGGAAAGGAAAACAAAAACATGCAGGGAATCGACGTAAGCAAATGGCAGGGCGACATTGACTTTGCCCGTGTAGCCGCCGACGGAATCGAGATGGTATACATCCGCGCCGGCGCAGGAGCCGACTACGCGGACCCGCGCTTTCGCGCCAATACCCTGGGCGCAAAGCAAAACGGCCTGCGGATTGGCTTTTACCATTTCGTAACGGCGGAAACAGAAGAAGAAGCCAGACAGCAGGCGCGCTTCTTCGTCTCGATCGTATCCGGCCAGCGCCCGGACGGACGGCTGGCCATGGATTTGGGGACGCCGGCGGACATGAGCCGCGAGCGTTTTAACCAGGTAGCGCTGGCCTTTTTGCAGGAGACCGAACAGCGTTCCGGCAAAGAAACCGCCGTCTACACAGATTTATCACGGGCCAAACGGCTGTTTGATCCGCAGGTGGCCGAGGGCCGGCCGCTGTGGGTCGCGCAGTACGGCGTACAGGAACCCTCAGGAAGCGGCGTGTGGCCGGATTGGGCCGGCTTCCAGTATACGCAGCAGGGCCGGGTGAGAGGGATAGACACTTATGTAGACCGCGATATATTTCGGGAAACCATGCTTTTAGAAGATACAACGTCACCGCTGCCCAACGCGCCGCGGGAAACCGAATATACCGTGGAATCGGGCGATACACTGGGCTCGATTGCCCGCCGCTTCGGAACGACCGTGGAGACGTTAGCAGACCGCAACGGGATTTCCGACCCTAACCGTATCCGGGTCGGAGAACGGCTGTGGATACCTCTGGGGGAACGGACGATGGGGTGCTATGTAGTAAAACGCGGCGATACGCTGCGCTCGATTGCGGACCATCTTGGAATTAAAGCATCGGTGCTGGCCGGCATTAACGCGATCCGGGACCCCGACCGTCTGTATCCCGGGCTGCTTCTGGAGTATCCGCTGTAGCAAAGCTACTCATTCACCTCTTTATTCGGGTTGGTGTCCCTCTGTAGCTCTCGCATTCAATCCCTCTGCGGCGCTCTGTGGCTCTCACCTTTCGTTTGGTTGACTTTTCCCATGCTTTCGTCTATGATAGGATGCAAAGATACGGATATTTTGAGACAGAAAGGCAGGAAGCATCCATGGGATTGGACTGGAAACAAATTCGTCAGTGGGCGGCGGTAGCCGCTTGCGGCATTTTACTATACTGGGGGTTAGAACATCTGCACACGATCGGCAGCGGGATCGGCTATTTCCTGGGGATCATCGCCCCCTTCATCGTCGGTGCGGCCATCGCTTTTATCCTGCGCCGCCCCCTGGCACGGATCGAAGCGCTGTTTGTCTGGCTGGGTTCGCATAAAGGGCTGGGCTTTTTTAAAAAGACCAGCCGGATGCTCGGCATCCTCTGCACCTTCCTTCTGTTTATCGCCGCGGTCGTGCTGGTGATGTTTTTGGTAATCCCGGAGTTTATCCATGCCCTGGGCATTCTGGCCAGCAGCATCGAACAGTTTGTGCGGACGCTGCAAAATGAGAGCGGAGAGTGGGAGTTCCTTTCCCAGGAGGCGATCGACTGGATTGGCGGATTGGAAATCGACTGGGCCAAGATGAGCAATGACTTAAAGGATTGGGTCATCAACGGCGCGGGGACGATCCTCGGCAGCACGGTCGGCGCGGTGAGCGCGGTGGTGAGCGGAGTTGTCAACGGCTTTATGTCGGTCGTATTCTGTATTTATCTGCTTGCCCAGAAAGAAAACTTGGGGCGTCAGTGCACGAAACTTCTGTACGCCATTCTGCCAAAGGAGATCGCGGCCCGGCTGCTGGAGATTACCCGTATGGCAGGAGATACCTTTTCCAATTTTTTTACCGGCCAGATCACGGAAGCGGTTATTTTGGGAAGCATGTTTTTTGTGACGATGACGATTTGCCGGTTCCCCTATGCGCTGGTAATCAGCGTGCTGATCGCCGTCCTGGCGCTGATTCCTATCTTCGGCGCTTTTTGCGGCGCTTTGATCGGGACATTTTTGATTCTGGTGCTCAATCCGCTGCAGGCGATGTGGTTTGTCGTGGTGTTTGTGCTGCTGCAGCAGATTGAGGGCAATCTGATTTATCCCAAAGTGGTAGGCGGTTCGGTGGGCCTGCCCTCCATTTGGGTGCTGGTGGCGGTGACGATCGGCGGCAGCGCGATGGGGATCGTCGGCATGATCCTGTTTATTCCGCTGTTTTCCGTTTTCTATAACCTGCTGCGCCAGTGGACAAACCGGCGGCTGGAGGAAAAGAAGCTGACAGCGACGAAAGCCGCTCCCAGGACAGAGGGAAAACAATCGGATCGAACAGACGGAAAAGAGGTATCGCCGGTCGGGCAAAACGGCCAGACAGGGGGAGCTGCCGCTAAGAGCCAAAAGGGCTATACCAAAAAGGCCGGAACTATAACAAGAACAAAAGGCGGCAAAAACGCTTGAAGTGTTCGTAAATCCGCCTGAAGCGTCCATAACCCCGCTCGGCGGCCTCGGTTTTTGGCCGCCTTTAAAGAGCGGTCTCGATGACCGGTTATAATATACGGCAAAAGCTTTACAGCGGCTGGAATTCCGGCCGCCTTTTTTTATAGGAAGCGTAATAGCGAAATCCCAGGGATTTTAATTTCTCCCCGGTTTCCGGAAAGCGTTCTCCCAGGTTTTCCGGCTTATGTGCATCTGAGCCAAATGTAATCAGCTCGCCGCCCAGCTCACGATAGCGGCGCAGCAGGTCGTCATGCGGGTGCTGGAACAGCAGGCCTCCTTTAAAGCCGCCGGTATTGATATCCAGCCCCAGCCCCTTGTCGACAACCTGGCGAAGGATCGCGTCCATCAGCTCCGGCCACTCCGTCCAGGCATTGGTGACAGAACGCTCGCCGCAGCGGAACACATAATCCAGATGCCCCAGCACATCAAAAAACGGCTCAAAATGCTCCAGACAGTCAAGGGTCGCTTCAAAATACGACCGATAGGCATCACGTTCGCTGCGCCCGTCAAAAAAGTCGTCGAAATAAGGATCCTTTCGCTCGGCCATATGGATGGAGCCGATCACAAAATCCCAGTCATGGGAAACGATATAGTCCGTAATCTTGTCTTTTATTGCACTTTCCAGCCCAATCTCCACGCCGGCGCGGATGTCGATCCGGCCCTCGAATCGTTCTTTTAAATCGGCCATGGCACGCAGATACGTATCAGGCTGCAAATGGAAATCAACACCATACCGGGACGGATAGTCAAAATCCATGTGATCCGTAAAACAGATCGCCGGCATACCCAGGCGAATCGCTTTCCTAACCTGCCGGACAGGCGGCGTATTGCTGTCCGGAGAAAAGTTGGTATGGACATGATGATCAGGGTAATACATAAAGAGCTTCCTCCTTTGCGCTCATTGTCGCTTTTTCAGATTTATCATACCATAAAAGAACCCTGCATTGTCAATTGTTTTAGAAAACGTGCCGTGTTTTTTTGATTTGTGGTATAATGTCGCCAGACATTATACCGGCGCCGATTCGCGTCCGAGCAAAACGAGGACATTCCTTGGCGAATCGTGTGCATCCCCCGGAGGGAGCATGTGCGAAGCACATGGTATATTAGTGTGGCAACACATTTACATTACGCCAAATGACTTGCCTGAATTTCCATCTGCCGCGTTGTCATCCGTCACCGATGCTACAGCATCGCCTCCTTCTTCCGCCTTGCAGACTGAAAATTCATTCTACGTCATTTGTCTGAAAGTAAATGTGTTGTCACACTGGGACATTATCATAAACGGCTTATACAATTGGCGATTTCAGGCAAAAAGTAATTGAAAACCATCCGGCTACCTGATATACTGAAAGTGTTTCGGCTTTTTACATACAGGCTGAGAAAAGGGAGGTACAAATGACAATATCCAATATCATTGTCCTTTTGGGGGGGCTGGGAGCGTTTTTGTTCGGGATGAAGTACATGGGAGAGGGGCTGGAGTTGGCGGCCGGTTCGCGGATGAAGGACCTGTTAGAAAAGCTGACGCGCAATCCTGTGTTCGGCTTCCTGCTTGGCATGCTGGTGACGGTTGTGATACAATCCTCGTCGGCGACCACGGTAATGGTCATGGGCTTTATCAATGCCGGGATTATGGATTTGGCGCAGGCCACCGGCGTTATTTTCGGCGCCAATATCGGTACGACGATCACCAGTGTGCTGATTGCGCTGGACGCCTCGGGTATTGCCCCGTTCTGTATTTTCATTGGCGCGTTTCTGATGATGTACAGCAAAAAGAAACGGTCGCGCCACATAGGGCAGGTCATTTTAGGCTTTGGCCTTTTGTTCCAGGGGCTGCATACGATGAGCGGCGCCATGTCGCCGTTAAAGGATGTGCCGTGGTTCCAAAACTTTATTATGAATGCCAAGAGCCCGGTCGTCGGCCTTCTGGTCGGCACGCTGATGTGTGCGGTGATTCAGAGTTCTTCGGCGGCGGTCGGCGTGCTGCAGGCGTTGGCCATGCAGGGCATGATGCCGCTGTACTTCGCCTCGTTTTTGGTCTGCGGCATCAATATCGGTTCCTCGGTGCCGACGATCCTTTCTTCGATCAATGCCCGCAACAATGCCAAACGGGCGGCCTGCGTATATCTGATTTACAATATAGTCGGCGCGCTCATCATGGTGCCGGTGACGCTCCTGCTTCCATATACGCAGTGGCTGGAGGCGGCGATTCCCGAACCGGTGTTTCAGGTTTCGGTCTGCCACATCCTGTTTAAGATTGTGGCGGCGGCAGTGCTTCTGCCGCTGACGGGCCAGGTTGTAAAGTTTACATACAAGGTGATACCCAAGCAGAAGCACGAGGATGCCCTGCGCCTGGAATACATCGACGCCCATCTGCTGAGCTCCAGCAGCGCGACGATGCTGCAGATCCGCAGCGAGGTCGAACGTATGGCCGGCCTGGTGCGCAACAATCTGGTGATGGCAATCGAAGGAATGCTGAAAAACGACCTTTCGCAGAGTAAAAAGGTGCAGGAAAACGAGCAGCTGATCGACTATCTGGCAGGGGCGATCGGCGAATACTTGGTGAATATCAATCTGTTGGAACTGACGGAGCAGGAGTCAAAGTACATCACCCGCGTCTATCAGACGTTAAATGACCTGGAGCGGATCGGCGATTACGCGGTCATCATGGTCGGCCTGACGGAAAAGTGCGTCGATCAGAGTTTGGTGTACTCGGACCAGGCCCGCACGGAACTGCTGGAAATCTACAAAGACGATATGGAGCTCTATGACGCTTCGGTGCAGGATTTCCTGCATCAGAATACGCGGCCGGAAGAACTGGCCGAGCTGGCGGTGCTGCAGAAGATGATTTCCCGTTTGACGAGCCAGTCCCAGGTCAACCATATGGGGAGAATGCGGCAGGGCGACTGCTCGACCGATCCGGGCCTGGTATTTGTGGAGGCATTGAACAGCCTGGACCGCGTGGGCGGCCACTCGATCAATATCGCCGAGGTATCGATCGCCGAGTAAGGCGTTTTACGGAAAAAAGGCCCGCAGGGAAAGCCAAAATGGCGGTCGGGAGCACAAGCAGGACCGTTTTTTCCGGCATCCTGCCAAAAATATAAAAAACAGGGAAAAAGTTAAAAATAACACTTGCTATTTTTGTCCAAAGTGGGTAGAATAGGTATGGATTTAGTAGATGTGAACAATCTATCAAATTAACACTTTTAGGAGGAATTATTATGGCAGTAAAAGTAGCAATCAATGGTTTTGGACGTATTGGCCGCCTGGCATTCCGTCAGATGTTCGGCGCAGAAGGGTACGAGGTCGTGGCGATCAACGATCTGACCAGCCCCAAGATGCTGGCTCACCTGTTGAAGTATGATTCTTCTCAGGGCAAGTACGCTTTGGCTGACAAGGTTTCCTATTCGGACAATTCCATTACCGTAGACGGCAAGGAGATCACGATTTATGCGGAGAAGAACGCGGCCGATCTGCCTTGGGGCGAGCTGGGCGTAGATGTAGTTCTGGAGTGCACCGGTTTCTACACCTCCAAAGAGAAGGCTTCCGCTCATATCCAGGCTGGCGCCAAGAAGGTTGTTATTTCCGCTCCTGCCGGCAATGACCTTCCTACGATCGTATACAATGTAAACCACAACGTGCTGAAGGCTGAGGATACCGTTATTTCCGCCGCCAGCTGCACGACCAACTGCCTGGCTCCGATGGCGAAGGCTCTGAACGATCTGGCTCCGATCAAGACCGGTATCATGTGCACGATCCACGCTTACACCGGCGACCAGATGATCCTGGACGGCCCTCAGAGAAAGGGTGATCTGAGAAGATCCCGTGCCGGCGCTGTGAACATCGTTCCCAACTCCACCGGCGCTGCCAAGGCGATCGGCCTGGTTATCCCCGAGTTAAACGGCAAGCTGATCGGCGCTGCCCAGCGCGTACCTACCCCGACCGGCTCCACCACGATCCTGACCGCTGTGGTTGAGGGCAATGTGACCAAGGAGCAGATCAACGACGCGATGAAGGCGGCCGCTACCGAGTCCTTCGGCTACAACACCGATGAGATCGTTTCCAGCGATATCGTTGGCATGCGTTTCGGTTCCCTGTTCGATGCGACCCAGACCATGGTTCTGCCTCTGGACAACGGCACCACGCAGGTACAGGTTGTTTCCTGGTACGACAATGAGAATTCCTATGTGAGCCAGATGGTTCGCACGATCAAGTATTTCGCTGAGCTTGCCTAATGGCGCTGAGCCCTGCGAAAAACGGGCGCTGTGAACGCGCCGTATTCAGGGCGCCAAGTGCGGCCTGAGCGCATGACGGGAAATATTTTCCCTTTCATATGTATTAAGACCTAAACGGGTCCGGTCTTTAGGGCCGGGCCCGTTTTATCACAGAAAACCTAGGAGAGTATTATGCTGAACAAAAAATCTGTAGACGATATCAACGTAAAAGGCCAGAAAGTCCTGGTCCGCTGTGATTTCAACGTACCGCTTAAAGAAGGAAAGATCACCGATGAAAACCGTCTGGTAGCGGCCCTGCCCACGATCAAGAAGCTGATTGCCGACGGCGGCCGGATCATTCTCTGCTCCCATTTAGGAAAGCCCAAGGGCGAGCCGGTGCCCTCGATGTCTTTAGCCCCCGTGGCGGCCCGTCTGACGGAGCTTTTAGGCCAGGAGGTAAAGTTTGCGGCCGATCCCGAGGTGGTTGGCCCCAATGCTAAGGCGGCGGTCGAAGCGATGAAGGACGGCGAGGTTGTCCTGCTTGAGAACACCCGTTACCGCAAGGAAGAGACCAAGAACGGCGAAGCGTTCAGCAAAGATTTAGCTTCCCTCTGCGATGTGTTTGTAAACGACGCGTTCGGCACCGCGCATCGTGCGCACTGCTCGAACGTAGGCGTGACCCAGTTTGTAGAAACCTCGGTGGTCGGCTACCTGATGCAGAAAGAGATCGACTTCTTAGGCAATGCCGTCAATAACCCGGTACGTCCCTTCGTGGCGATCCTCGGCGGCGCCAAGGTGGCGGATAAGCTGAACGTAATCTCCAACCTGCTGGAGAAGTGCGACACGCTGATTATCGGCGGCGGCATGGCCTACACCTTCTTAAAGGCCAAGGGCTACGAGATCGGTACTTCCTTAGTGGATATGGAAAAAGTGGATTACTGCCGTGAAATGATGGAGAAGGCCGAGAAGCTTGGCAAGAAGCTACTTCTGCCGATCGATACCACGATCACCAGCGAGTTCCCGAATCCGATCGACGCGCAGATCGAGATCGAGGTCGTACCGGCCGATCAGATCCCGGCAGATAAGATGGGCATGGACATCGGTACCGAGACCGCGAAGCTCTACGCCGAGGCCGTAAAGAGCGCCAAGACCGTGGTCTGGAACGGCCCGATGGGCGTATTTGAGAACCCTGTGCTGGCAGCCGGCACGATTGCCGTAGCCAAGGCGCTTGCCGAGACCGACGCGACGACGATCATCGGCGGCGGCGATTCGGCAGCAGCCGTCAACCAGTTAGGCTTCGGCGACAAGATGACCCATATCTCCACCGGCGGCGGCGCATCCTTAGAATTCCTCGAAGGAAAAGACCTCCCCGGCGTCGCAGCCGCCAACGATAAGTGAGCCCTTAGCGAGAGCGAGCCGCAGGCGAAGCCTCGAGCTTAGTGCGAACTTACTTGTCGAACCCAGGCGAAGCCAGGGTGAGAGAAGTTACCCGAGCCCTTAGCGAGAGCGAGCCGCAGGCGAAGCCTCGAGCTTAGT
>JAAWCS010000056.1 GCA_022793375.1 Lachnospiraceae bacterium | reverse complement strand
GCTTTTGCCGTGACCCAAACTCCACTTTCCGAAGCGCAAATTCTTTTTTTGCGGCTTCAAATGTAAGTTCTTGATTTAAGCAGCGCATAGACTCAAAGCGGTCTCCATCCGTTTCCTTGATCATACGGCGGATTGCCGCGTCTGTGGCGGGGACAGAAGAATATCCCTGTCTGACATATACACCCTCTGGACGCATCCCTTTTTTAGCTAGATAATAAGGGCGATCCGTTCCGCGCTGAATATCCACCTCAACAATTTCTTTTCCATCTTCCTTTATTGTTTTATAATGCAGGAACATCGTCACATCGGGCTTAATTGCATCCCTTACCATATTGCTGATCCGCAAAGAAACGCTGTCAGGATGATCAAGTCCGGCCACGGTACCGTCATCCCGGATGCCAATGTACAGTTTGCCGCCATCACAGTTAGCAAAAGCAATGATTTCCTTTTTTATATCGTCTACGACTACTTCCTTAAACTCTACGGTTTCACTTTCCTGAAAAATCATGACGCCATCTCCTTTACCCGCTCTTTGGGCATATCATATCAAATCGAGTCAATCAAGTCAATGCATATGACCCGATTGACTCGATTTGACCCGATATTTTCATTATGCCTGCAAATGAGGGAAAGTATTCCGCATAAAAGCAGTGCTATTTTCCAAGTGATGGAATTAAATTTGCCGTCTTATAATTGTTTCAGTATCTCTCCAATGTCTGCATGGATACAGATGGAGCGCTTTGCAATTTTCTCAGGTACATAGGCTTCCCCGAAATTCACACAGGCATAAATGGCTTTCGGATTCGCTGCCGTCATCTGCCAGAACGGATACTTTATAATCCCAGGCGTATTACCGCCAACGCCCAATTCCCAGTATAAAACGCGCCTCCCCTTATGATCACGTATAAAATCCTGATATCGTCCGGCTGCCACATGCCAGCCGTTATCCTCGACAAAGGTATTGTCCGCGCGCAGGTTCATGGCCATAGGCGCGCCGCAAATCGGGCAGTACGGGATTAACTCCGACGGAATGCGTCTCCTTTGCTGGACGGCGACCATTTTTTTAATAACGGCTTCGTTGTCATAGGTTTGATCGTGACAGGGCTTTGAGCACTGCCATAAGCCATAATCGCCCTGCGTGTAAAACAGTCGGCGCTTATCAAAACCGGCTTTTTGAAAACAGTGGTCCACATTGGTTGTCAAAATAAAATAGTCCTTTTTTTGCACCAGACGGTATAAATCCCGGTAAACGCTATTCGGAGCGTCCTGATAACGATTGATAAATACATAACGGCTCCAGTAAGCCCAGTATTCCTCAAGTGTATTATAAGGATAAAACCCTGCGGAATACATATCCCTGAAACCATATTTTTCGATGAAGTCCGCGAAATTTTCCTCAAAGCGCTTCCCGGAATAAGTAAACCCGGCCGATGCGGACAACCCGGCGCCGGCGCCGATCAGGACCGCGTCTGCATCGCGGAGTTCCTTTTTGAGTTTTTCGATACTATCCCAATAATTGCCCGTAGATTTGATAGTCGTAATCTTTGAAAACATTAAAAACCACCTCCATACCGTTTTGTTTCTCCTTTTGGTAGTCCTGCACCGTCCGGACGGCTATTTCAGCCGCTTTTTCATTTGGAAAATGAAATTCGCCGGTGGAAATACAGCAAAAAGCAATGCTGTTCAATTGATACGCGGCGGCAAGTTCCAGGCAGGAACGGTAACAGTCTGCCAACAGGGCGCAATCTTTCTGCGTAACTTCTCCATAGAGAATCGGGCCGACCGTATGAAGAACATAGCGGCAGGGAAGATTGTAGGCTTTGGTAATTTTGGCTTTTCCCGCAGGCTCCGGCCTGCCTTGCTTTTCCATGATACGGGAACACTCCAGACGAAGCTCTACTCCCGCGGCAGAATGAATGGCATTGTCAATGCACCCGTGACAGGGGACAAAGCAGCCTAACAAGGCATTGTTAGCGGCATTTACGACAGCGTCTACAGACAAGCGGGTGATGTCGCCCTGCCATAGGTACATGCCAGGTTTCACGGAGGGAAGGCCGGCCAAAGAGAGGACGCCTTTTCCGGCTCGTTCCTCCTGTAAGTATGCGTCCTGTACAGCCAGAAAATCATTTGAAACAGGCTTTGGCGGGCGGATATTCATCAGAGAGCGCAGCAGCCGCCTTTGTTCGGGGACCTCCGCGGGAATATCGAAAGGTGTCCGCTGCGCAAATTCGCTTAATAGATATTTTATCAGATAAAGAAGCCTTTCCTCCTGTGTCATGGCGTCCTCCTCATTCTTGATTTTGCCGGCGGCTTGCTTTTTTTCGCCTGCAAGGCTATAATATATCTGTAAAGAAAAAAAGTAAAGTAAGCACTTTATTGTGCCGTAGTTACTAAAAGGAAACTATTATGAAAAAAACATTACCGGCGTGCCCGGTGGAAACCACCCTGATGCTGATCAGCGACCGTTGGAAAGTGCTTATTATCCGCGATCTGCTGGAGGGTACAAAGCGTTTTGGGGAACTGAAAAAATCGGTTGGAAACCCGGGCGCAGAAAATAAAGAAGGGAAGGAACCAGTATGACCGGGATTTTTGATACCCATGCCCACTATGACGATGTAGCCTTTGACAAAGACCGCGACACCCTGCTTGACAGCATGGCCGGCGCGGGGGTGAGCCGGATTGTAAACGCGGCCGCGAGCCTTTCCTCGACGGAGACGACGGCGCGGCTGGCGGCGCGCTGTCCGTTTGTCTATGGGACGGCCGGCGTGCATCCCGACGAAGTGGGAGAACTGAACGAGGAGACGTTCGCCTGGCTCTCCCGGGCGGCCGGCGGCCCAAAAATCGTCGCCATTGGGGAAATCGGCCTGGATTATTACTGGGACAAAGAGGGGCATGAGGAGCAGAAGCGCTGGTTTGTGCGGCAGCTGGAACTGGCGCGCACCCTTGATTTGCCGGTGGTGGTGCACAGCCGCGAGGCGGCGCAGGATACGCTTGACATTATCAAAAACGAGGCACAGGGCCTTTGCTGCGATATCCACTGCTTTTCCTACGGGGTGGAGCTGGCGCGCGCATACCTGGAACAGGGGCATTACCTGGGGGTCGGCGGCGTCGTGACATTTAAAAACGCGAAAAAACTGAAGGAAGTCGTGGCCTATATGCCGCTTGACCGTCTGCTGCTTGAGACGGACTGCCCGTACCTGGCGCCGGTCCCGCACCGCGGCCAGCGCAATGATTCGCGGTATTTGACCTTTGTGGCGGAGGCAATTGCCGCGATCAAAGGAATTTCACCAAAACGCGTTGTCGAACAAACCTATGAAAACGCGATGCGGTTTTACAGGCTGAAAGAAGAATAAGCGGCGTACCACTGGTTGACAGAGAAAAGACAGTCTTTGCCGGATATTGCGGGCGGCAGTCTGGTAGCTTATTTTATACAAACAGAGAAGTAATCAGTTCTTCGAGGATTTGATCCCATTGATACAGAGAATCCTGCTCCTGCGGGACCGAAGCCCATTTGAAGAGAAATCCCGTGTAAAGGATAATATTCATCATATAGCAGTTTTCGAAATCCAGTCGGGTGCGGAACTGCTTTTTTTCTACGCCCTGCAGTACGATCTGCGACAGGCAGCTAACATACGTGCGCTCCGGCCGTTTGAGCTCAATCAGAGAACGGATCTGGCCCTCGTAGGAATAGCGGGTCATGGATTTGCCGAGCCGGCGAAAGTAGGAGAAGGACAGCATTTGCAGCGTAAGCAGCTGCTTACAGACCGATCGGTCTGTAAGCGGGTGAAACCGTTCTTCTATGTATCGGTCCATTTCGTGATTGACCGCGTAGGTGATGATGTGGTCTTTGGACGGAAAATGATGGTAAAAGGCGCCTTTGGTGACGCCGCAGCGCGCACAGATATCGTCGATCGTGACGCGTTCTACACCGTGCTCGCGAAAGAGGGTGATGGCGGCTTCCGAGAGATTCGCACAGGTCTGCGCGGCTTTTCGTTCTCTTGCGGTGGGGGAAAGGGACATAGGGGCTACCTGCTTTCTAGTAATACTTCTTAAAATATTATAAACGATTGGCGGAATAAGTAAAAGGGCGAAAACAGTAAAGAAGAGAAAATCGGTAAAAAAGATTGTTTGCATATTGACAGAAAGGGAAAAGAGAGTTATTCTAATAACATACTTAAAAACATACCGGAGTATGTGAAAGGGAGGATGACAATGAAAGGATTCAAAAAGAGATGGACAGGGCTGCTGCTGGCAGCAGTGTTGGGCATCTCCTGCCTTGCGGGCTGCTCACAGCCGACGGCAGGGACAAGCGATGCGACAAACGCAGGCGAGAGCGTGGAAACAAGCGCGGCACCCGAAACAAGCGCGGCGCCGGAGACGACGGCGGCCGGGAGCGAAGGGCTTTTCACGCCTGGAACCTATGAGGGAGAAGGCAAAGGCAACAACGGCCCGATCAAGGTTTCGGTGACTTTTACGGCGGATGCGATCGAGAAGGTGGAGATCGTGGAGCACGGCGAGTCGGCCGGTATCAGCGATGCGGCGATTGAGAAAATTCCGCAGGCAATTGTGGAGAACCAGAGTCTGGCGGTGGATGCCGTATCGGGAGCGACGAACTCCAGCAAGGGGATTGTCGAGGCGGTAAGCGCCTGCGTCACGGCGGCCGGGGCGGACCCGCAGACACTGATGAAGGAGATACAGGAAACAAAGGCGGCCACGGAACGCGATGAAAGCTGCGGCATTTTGGTGATCGGCGCGGGCGGCGCTGGCCTGACGGCGGCGCTCTCTGCGATCCAGTCCGGCGCAGAGGATGTAGTGGTGATCGAGAAGCAGGCGATGTTTGCCGGGGCTTCTTCGGTAGCCGGCGGCCTGGCGGGCGGCTGCTCAGAGCTGCAGCGCTCCTTTGGCATTACCGAGGATACGCCGGAACAGATTTTCGCGGATATTATGAAGGGCGGACAGGCGAACCAAGAGGATTTGGTACGGCTGTGGGCCGGCGAGATGGGCCCGACGTTAGACTGGCTGATCGAAAACAACGTGCCGATTGAATCCCAGTTTTCAAATTTCCCGGAACATACATATCAGCGTTCGTTTATGGTGACCGGCGGCAGCAAAGAGATGCTCAAGGTGCTGGCGGAGGATGTGAAGGCGGCCGGCGGCCGGATTGATATGGAGACAAAGGCGACGGCGCTTTTGACAAACGACGGCGCCGTGACAGGGGTCGTGGCCGAGGATGAGCAGGGCAATACGGTTCGATATCATGCGGAAAAGGTAATTCTGGCTTCAGGCGGTTTCGGCGCCAATACGGATATGCTCTCGGAGGACCTTTCGGTCGCGCTGTTTTACGGCGTAGCTTCTTCGACAGGTGAAGGGATTTTGATGGCGCAGGAGGCGGGAGCCGAGCTTTGCTTTATGGATTATGCAAAAATGTATCCTACCGGTATCCAGGTGGAGGAAAATTATGCGAGAGTGGCGACCGTGCATACGGCGCTGACGACCCAGACCTCGGGCGCAATCCTGGTAAACCGTGAGGGCGAGCGTGTGCTGAATGAAAACCTGGATTTTGTGAGCATCAAAAACGCGACCAAGGAACAGACCGATCATCTGCTGTTTTTGGTAATGGATCAGAATGCATACGATATCTGGTCGCAGTCGGCCAACGACAGCCCCAGCCCTTCGGGACGCTTTACCTTTGAGGAGCAGGAGGCCTGGTTTGAGGCGGACGGCGTGCCGATCTTTGCGCGTTCGGAGGATATCGTGGAAGCGGCCGATGCGGCCGGGATTGACGGGGAGGCCTTGAAGGCGACCGTAGAGGAGTGGAACCAGATGGTAAAGGACGGCAAGGACAGCCGTTTTGGCCGGGAGGAGCTGACGGCGCTCGAGGATGGCGGCACCTGGTATATCATTGAAGAAAAGCTGCGTTTTGCAACCACGCTGGGCGGCGTTACGATCAATACCGATTTTGAGGTGCTTGATGGCGAGGGGAATGCGATTCCCGGGCTGTACGCGGCCGGTGAGTGCGTGGGCGGGGCCCATGGCTATGAGTCGATGCCGACCTGCATGCTTTCGTGGGCGGTGACCAGCGGAAAACTGGCCGGCGCGGCAGTGGCGGACGTAGTAAAATAGAAGTTATACTTTAGGGGAGCTGCTGCAAAACAAAGATTCTACACAATATATGGCGTTCATGCGTAAACCGGAACAAGCCCATTGTGTGTGTTATCTGAGTTTTGCAGCAGCTCCGCTTTTTTTGCGGAAAAAACGGGCCGCGGTCCGCTCCCAGGGCCGGGATTTCATCTGTACCGCGGCAAACGGTATACGATTGCCGTTAAAAGCAAAACAGCTTTCATAAAAACAAAAACCATCTTGCCCAGGCGCAAGAAACCCGGTATAATTGTATCAAACCCACATTCGGCTTACGGCGCAGAAGCCGTTTGTCTGCGGGAGACAACGGGTGTGCCGGCTGCCCGGCATCACATAAAGAGGAGAATGCGATGGCAACACTGGGGAATCCCCGGAATACAATCGAAGTATTACAGAAATATGAGTTTCACTTCCAGAAAAAATTCGGACAGAATTTTTTGATTGACGAACACGTTCTGGAGAAGATTATCCGCGCGGCCGGCGTGACAAAGGAGGATTTTGTCCTCGAGATCGGGCCGGGCATCGGCACAATGACGCAGTATCTGGCAGAAGCGGCCAGGGAGGTGACGGCGGTGGAGATTGACCGCGGCCTGATCCCGATCCTTTCCGATACGCTGAGAGAGTACGACAATGTTTCGGTTTTGAATAAAGACATCCTGAAGGTGGATATCGCCGCGCTGGCAGAGGAGAAAAACGGCGGCCGCCCGATCAAAGTGGTGGCAAACCTGCCTTATTACATCACGACGCCGATCATCATGGGGCTGTTTGAAAAGCAGGTGCCGCTTGACAGCATTACGGTGATGGTGCAGAAAGAAGTGGCGCAGCGGATGCAGGCCGTGCCGGGGACGAAAGACTACGGCGCGCTGTCGCTGACAGTGCAGTACTATGCCGAGGCGTACATCGCAGCCTATGTGCCGCCGAACTGCTTTATCCCGCGGCCGACGGTTGGTTCGGCGGTGATCCGGCTGAAACGCCATCAGATGCCGCCGGTGGATTGCAGGGATCCAGAGCTTCTATTCCGGCTGATTAGGGCCGCGTTTGGCCAGCGGCGCAAGACGCTGCAGAATGCCCTGCACAATTCGCCGGAATGCGGTTTTGCAAAAGAGCGGCTTGCCGCGGCCATAGAGACACTGGGGTGGGAAGCGTCGGTGCGCGGGGAAGCGCTGACACTAAAACAGTTTGCAATGCTGGCGGACGTTTTGAGCGGGTCCGGCATGTAATATCAAAAGAGGAAACACCACAAGGGTGTACCATTATGCCCTGAGGACACGGGCAAGAAGGAGGAAACACCACAAGGGTGTACCATTATGCCCTGAGGACACGGGCAAGAAGGAGGAAATGGGATGAAGGTAACATTTATTGGGGCACTGCATGAGGTAACGGGGAGCTGTACACTGCTCGAATGCGGCCACAGCAAGGTGCTGGTGGATTACGGGATGGAGCAGGGATTGAACGTGTTTGAGAACGTGGAATTGCCGGTGAGCCCGGCAGAGATCGACTGTGTGTTCTTAACGCATGCGCACATCGACCATTCGGGGCTTTTGCCGCTTTTGTACAAAAACGGGTTCCGCGGCAAGATTTACGCGACGGAAGCGACCTGCAGCCTGTGCAGCATTATGCTTTTGGACAGCGCGCATATTCAGGAGGCGGACGCGGAATGGAAGAGCCGCAAGGCGATCCGTGCCGGCCGCCCGGCGGTGGAGCCGCTATACTCGGTGAACGACGCCGAAGGGGTTTTGAAGCACTTCAGGCCCTGTCATTATGGCCGGAAAAAACAGGTGGAAGAGGACATCTGTATCCGTTTTTCAGATATGGGGCATCTGCTTGGCTCTTCGTCGATTGAAATCTGGCTGCAAGAAGGAGACGTCGAGAAAAAGATCGTATTCAGCGGCGATGTAGGCAATGAAAACCAGCCGATCATCAATGTACCGCAGATGGTGGAAGAAGCCGACTATGTTGTGATGGAATCAACCTACGGAAACCGGCTCCACGGCCCGAAACCGGACTATGCGCCGGCGCTGGCGGCGATTTTAAAGGAAACCTTTGACCGCGGCGGCAATGTGGTAATCCCTTCGTTTGCCGTGGGACGCACGCAGGAGATGCTCTATTTCCTGCGCCAGATTAAGGAAGAGCGGATGGTGCCGGGACATCAGGATTTCCCGGTCTACGTGGACAGCCCGCTGGCCAACGAAGCCACGCGGATTTTCCTGCAGTGCGATACCGAAAATTTCGACCAGGAGATGAAGGACTTGATCCACCGGGGCATAAACCCGATCTGGTTTGACGGGCTGCGCATCAGCGTGAGCCAGCAGGATTCCATGGCCATCAATATGGATTCGTCGCCCAAAGTCATTCTCTCGGCCAGCGGCATGTGCGAAGCCGGCCGAATCCGCCATCACCTCAAGCACAATCTGTGGAAAAAAGAATGCACGATCCTCTTCGTCGGCTATCAGGCGGTCGGTACGCTGGGCCGTTCGCTGTGCGAGGGCGCAAAGCGGGTGAAACTGTTTGACGAGGAGATTGCCGTAGAAGCCGATATCCGCCAGCTGCCCGGCATCAGCGGCCATGCCGACCGGGACGGGCTGATAAAATGGCTGCAGGGCTTTACGCAAAAGCCGAAGCAGGTGTTTATCAACCACGGGGACGACGATTCCTGTATTGCCTTTACGGAACTTTTGACAAAGGAGTACGGCTATCAGGCGGCCGCGCCCTACAGCGGGGCGGTGTACGATCTGCTGGCGGGATGCTTTGTCTACGAGCCGGCCGGCGTGCGCATCGAGCATAAAGTCGCTATGCCCACCGGAACAAAGGCGGCCGCGCTCTTTGGCGCTCTTTTGGAAGCGCTGCGGCGTCTTAAACGGCTGGTCGAGAACAGCCAGGGACGTTCAAACCGCGATGTGAAGAAGCTGACGGGACAGATCGAGAAGCTGTGCGAGGAGTGGGAGGATTGACGATGCGCCCAAACAGCCGCAGAGCAGAAGCGTGGCGGGCATGAATTTCCCGGGCTAAAAGGAAGAGACGACGAAAGAAACGGAGGGAAACGCATGGTTATCCTGATTACCGGAGCGACTCACACGGGAAAAACCGTTTTGGCGCAGACCCTGCTGGAGCGCTACCATTACCCGTATCTGTCGATCGATCATCTGAAAATGGGCCTGATCCGCAGCGGACAGACCGCGCTTACGCCGTGCGACGACGCGCAGCTGACGCCATATCTATGGAACATTGTTAAAGAGATGATAAAGACGGCTCTGGAAAACGAGCAGAACCTGATCGTCGAAGGCTGTTACATCCCCTTTGACTGGAAAAAAGATTTTGACGAAAGACAACTGCGGCAGATTCACTACCTGTGCCTGATTATGAGCGAGGAATACATCCGGCAAAATTTTTCGCAAATCCGTACCTGGGCGAACCGGATCGAGAAGCGGCTGGACGATTCGGGCCTGTCGCAAAAGGCGCTGCTTTTGGAAAACCGGCACAATCAGGCCATGTGCGAGAAATACGGATTGCCGTTTCACCGGATCGAGGAAGAGTACGCGGTCTGCCGCCGGCTCCTGCGCGACTACAAAGCCGGCGATGGCCGCGCCCTGGCACAACTGTTTTATGAGACGGTACACACGGTAAATGCACAGGATTATACGAAGGAACAGCTAAAGGCGTGGGCCACAGGCCGGGTCGATTTGGCGGATTGGAACCGCCGCTTTCAAGAGTCGGATACGGTAGTCGTGCAGGAGTGCGGGATTGTGCTTGGTTTTGGAAATATGCAGCAAGACGGCTGCCTGGATATGCTGTATGTCCATAAAGACCGCCAGGGACAGGGGATCGGCGCGCAGATCGTGCAGGCGCTGGAGACGAGGGCGCTTTCAAGGGGTGTCCGCCGGTTTTCGGTCTATGCTTCGATGACGGCCCGGCCGTTTTTTGAGAGATTGGGGTACGGGGCCGCGGTAAAAAACAGCGTGGTACGCGGCGGTGTGACGTTGGAAAATTGGCGGATGGAAAAGCAGGTAGAGTGAAAGAAGATGGAAGGGGGCCTTTGGCCCCCTCTGTTTTTTATCTGTGTAAATTTTTCATCATGTCTGGCGCTGCTCCAGCTGTGCAAGCCGCTGTGTCAGAGAGGTAAGTTGTTCTTCGTAACGATGTCGCTCCTCGGTTTGCCTGCGTTCGTATTCCTGTATCTTTAATTTCTGCCTGTCAATCGTCTGCTGCATTTCGTCAATCATAAGCTGCACCGTATTCCGGTCCAGGATCTGCAATTCCTTAGAAAACATTTTCATCACCCCTTCGACATTTCTGCACAGGTCATAGACCTGCTCGTATATTAGTTTAAATTCCGGATAAGTTTGGATCAGCTGTAAGATTTCCCTTGGTTCGTCAGTACAAAAGAGCGTAAGCCATGCCTCTAATTTTGTCTTGATGCCCCTATTGTGCAGGATTTTTACCTCCGTATGCAGCAAAAGGGACAGAAACTGCTCTAAGCGTTCCGGCGTTGTCTCGGGGTTCATGATCTCCTTGAAAAAAATCGTACAGGAGTTTGACGCCGCGCGCGCCGGTACAGAAGTCGAGAAATTTCGTTTTGCCGTCTTTCCGCCAGGCGTTAAATTCTGCCTGCAATCGGGGCTTACCACTTCTAAATCAACTTTAACAATGCCTGGATCCGTTCATACGCATCTCTTTTTATCAGCGCAATCTCCTCATCATCCTCAGGCCCAAGAAAATCTGCCACATCTTTCGGGCCTGCATGATTTACAGATGCGAATTTCCCTGCCAGCTTTTCCTTCATCTCCTGCACTAGTTTTCTGTTTTTGGCCGGCAGGAACTCCTTTGCCAGTTCCTTTATGCCACCGCCGTAATGTTTCAGCAAAAAATATATATCATAGGCATCTTTGGCTTTTCCCCTGCCCATTGCGGCTGTTTTCATGATCAGATAGGGGACCACTGCCACCACGCTGACATTTGCCGCATCATAGGCGCCATCCGGGCGTTTCGCTTCCACATGAATTTTCTGCGGAGGGAAATCAAAAGCAAAATTTCCTCCCGTAGCCTTTAAGGCCTTAATCCCGTGCACATGCTGGCTTCTTTTCTTTGGCTGGGTTCCGCCGTACATTCCTGCAAGGAGGTCAACATCTACATCGTATGGAACGCTTTCTACCACCACTGTTTTAATAAAGGAAAAATATTTATCCGGATGCGCCCTGTATCCGCTGCTCTGTAGGATCCTTGCCATATTCTGATAGCCCTCGTCATGCAGCGCCAAATGGTTGAGAAGAATGTCAACATCCACACTGCCTATATGCCCTTCTCCCGGAAACATCAGATCGGGAACCCAGCCGCCTACAATACGAATGTCATCCTCGTATTCTTTAAAGATATTGACCAGTTCTACCAATATCCTGTGGGCTGCTTCTTTTTGTCCTTCCGAATAATCTATGCTGCTTTTCAAATCTTCATCTCTAATCATCGGACAATCTCCTTTTGCAGGACAGCTTCCGCCATTTCTTCTCCCCGCCCCTTTAACTGCCGGCTGTCCAGATAAATCTGTAAAGGCGACACAACCATATCTCCGGCGATAACCCGACAATCTTTTATATAAGAATCATTCTCCAGGGGAAAAATAACCACATTGGCGCCGCTGTTTACTTCTTTTATCCCCAGATAGTCGATTGCTTCTTGTATATCCTCCGGAGCCATGTATATATGAACTTTATTATAGCGGACAACCGGTGCATAACGAACTCCGCCGGAAAAACCTGTAAGATAACTGTCTATTCCCATATCCAGTTTTAGTCCCCGCAGTTTCGCTTCCAGAACAGAAGGGCTATCCAGGCTATAGAAGAGATACGAAAACATTTCTTTTTTGCCGTAAATCTGACTCCATTCTTTTAAAACGAAGCCAGGTTCTGAAACAGCATACCCTTCTGCTGTTTTAACTGCCCAAGCATTCTTTACCAGAAATCCCATGACTTTGGACACCTGGCCAATACTACAGTCAAGCTTTTGCGACAGATGTTTTAACCTCCATATCTTATTTACATCCGCAAAAAGCTCCCGCAGGATCAGGGAGGAGACCACCGACGACCTTTCAAATACGGAAACAGCGTTGTACTGCTTTGGTTGGGGATTTTTGTTTCCTCGCTCAGACAGATAAATAGAATGCCCTGCAAACCAACAGTTTCCGGCATAATCAAAATATCCTATGCCATTTTTTTCACAAATCTGCGCTGTCCTGTCCGATATATACGGCGATACTAAAATACGGACTCCTTGGTCATTGTTTTTTCGTTCGATCAGCCGCAAGATTGTTGACGGGTATACCTGCTGCATGGAATAGGCATATATCTTAAATACAAATCCATCATCCATCTCAACAGAGGCAATAAACCCATCCTCGGTTCTTCGGTCTACTTCGTATTTCTGGATATTAGGAAGCTTGAGAAATTTGTTTTTTACACACTCCAATCCTTTCCTGTCATATAGTTTCATTAAAATCACCACTTTCACTCTGATAGTGAATTCTATTATATCAATGAAACTATTTCAAGTCAATCCCTGTCTCCAAAACATGGCAGGACACAAAGGCCGGGAAGAAACGATTTTCAATTGACAAAATTCCCCATCAATACCAGTTGCCGAAAGAAGCCACTATCTGTATAATAGAAAACACGCACGAAACGATTGCAGGAAGAAAGAAACAGGAGGCAGACCAATGATTTTAATGATTGCAGCCGCTCCATGCAAGGTTTGAGGATACTGCATGGAGCGACACGCCTGAAACAGGCGCAAATCCTCGGGCTTTGCATTTGAATGGAGAAATGCAAATACCAATCAAAGGAGCAAAGTCAAAATGAAAAACAAAATACATTCGCTAAAAGATTTTTATATCCTGTGGGCAACGCAGGGCTTGTCGCAGCTGGGCAGCACCATGACCAACTTTGCGCTGACGCTGTGGCTGTATCAGGAAACAGGCTCAGCCCTCAAGACGGCTTTATTGTCGGTCTGTTCTTATGTACCCTATGTCCTGACGAGTATTTTTGCCGGGGCGCTGAGCGATCGGTGGGATAAGAAGCGGACGATGCTTGTCTGCGACACGCTGGCGGCAGGCTGCAGTGCGGCGGTATTTGTCCTGCTGAAAGGAAACCTGTTGTGTCCGTGGCATCTGTATGCCTTAAATGCATTAAACGGGCTGATGAACACAGTCCAAAATCCGGCCAGCGAGGTGGCGGCCACGCTGATTATCCCTGAGGGGCAGTACCAGAAAACGAGCGGCCTGCGGTCCCTTTCCGGTTCACTGGTTACGATTCTTCATCCGGTGCTGGCGACTTCGCTGTACGCGTTTGGCGGGATGGATCTGGTCATTGCCGTGGATCTGGGCACGTTTGCGGCGGCTTTTCTTGCCTTGCTGCTCTGGGTGAAGATCCCTAAGCAGGAGACTCGTTTGGAAAAAGCAAAGGAATCGCTGCTTCAGTCGGCGGGGGCGGGGCTTTCCTGTCTGTATGAGAACCGGCTGGTGCTGTATTTGATTCTCTTTTTGTCAGGGGTGAACCTGGCGGCATCGGCTTTTGACGCCGTGCTTCCGGCGTTTGTTTTGCCGCGCGCAAACGGCGGCGAACAGGTGCTGGGAATCGTCACGTCCTTTGCGGGGCTTGCCATGCTGGCGGGCAGCCTGCTTGCCGCGGTGCTGCCGGAGCCAAAAAATCGGGTGCGGGTAATTTTTTTAACGATGCTATTTTCCTTAACAACGGACAATTTTCTGCTGTCGCTGTCGCATACGCCGGCCTGGTGGTGTGTGGCGCAGGTCCTTGGCTGGCTGCCGGTGCCGATTATGAGTACGAACCTGGACGTGATTGTGCGCCGGACGATTCCGGTAGAGATGCAGGGGCGGGTTTATTCCTGTCGAAACGCACTTCAGTTTTTTACGATTCCGCTCGGATACTTTTTGGGCGGAGCGATGGTCGATATGGTCTGCGAACCCTTTATGGCTCGGGCAGAGGGCGGCTTGGCGGTCCGGATGTTTGGCCGCGGCCAGGGAGCGGGCGCGGCAATGGTGATTTTTTTCCTCGGTATAATGGGCTTAATGATCTGCCTGATATTTGCGGGGATCTTGAGAAAATACCGCCCGGATCAATAGAAAGCGGCGTGGGCGGCGGCCTGAGAGGACAGCGGCCGCCGGCCGAACCGCCGGACATAGCCAAAGAGTCCGGATGGCAGCCGAGCTTTTCGGCTTCGGCAATGACGATCAGCAAAAACAAGAACTGTCAAGAAGGGCGCCGAAAATGGGACAAAGCACGGAAAATGTATCAGCGTCCTGCAAGGAAAAGGGGCGGTTTCCTGCGGAGTTTGACAAAAAGGCAGAAGTAAGGTATATTTATCGATGAGTTAGCAGATACTAACTGAGATAACATGCCCTGCCGGAACAGCGTCCGGGCACAAAAAGGCAGATTCAAAGGAAAGGTGATGAAAATGACAGGTGAAGTGGCGGGAGGAATTTTGATTCCGTTTGTCGGCACGGCGCTGGGAGCGGCCTGCGTGCTGTTTATGAAAGAGACTTTAAACGCGGTCCTTCAAGGGGCTTTGACGGGATTTGCCGCAGGTGTGATGGTGGCGGCTTCGATCTGGAGTCTGCTGATTCCGGCAATGGACCAGTCGGCGGCTTTGGGCGATTGGGCGTTTATGCCGGCGGTCGTCGGTTTTTGGCTGGGCATTTTGTTTCTGCTTTTTTTGGACCGCATGATACCGCATCTGCATCAAAACAGCGACGTGCCGGAGGGGCCGAAGGTCGCGTTGAAAAAGACGACGATGCTGGTGCTTGCGGTCACGCTGCACAATATCCCGGAGGGAATGGCGGTGGGAGTCGTATTCGCGGGCTGTTTAACCGGAAACAGTACGATTTCTCTGACAGGGGCTCTGGCACTTTCCGTTGGCATTGCGATCCAGAATTTTCCCGAAGGAGCGATCGTCGCCCTGCCGTTAAAAGCAGAGGGCATGAAGAAAACCTCTGCTTTTCTCTGCGGCATGCTCTCGGGCGCGGCGGAAGCGGCGGCCGCCGTATTTACGGTTCTTGTCGCCGAAGCGGTGATTCCGGCCCTGCCGTACTTACTGAGTTTTGCGGCCGGGGCCATGATGTACGTGGTAGTGGAGGAACTGATCCCCGAGACGAGCGCGGGACGTCATTCTAACTGGGGGACGGTTTTCTTTGCCCTGGGCTTTACGATCATGCTGGCGCTGGATGTGGCGCTGGGATAGAGAAGCGCTTTATCGCACGAACGCCCGCATCACGCCGATCGTGTCTTTGCCGGGATTGACGATGCGGTATCCGTCCACGCAGGCGGGCACGATAAATGTTTCGGCATAATGAATCGTATAAGGATCAAAGCTTCCATCCGTGCTCTCGACCACGCAGGAAGAACCCTCTACGAGATTCAGCATGTTTACGTTTCCTTCATTGTCAATCGTCACCGCGTCGCGGATCCAGTAGCGTCTGGTCTCGATAAATTCCAGTTCATGAAGCCCCGTATGCTCCTCGGTATAGTGTTCGTTTTTTGCAAGGACGCGCACGGCGTTGACCAGGTTTTCCTTCACCCAGTCCGTGCGGCGGTTCCACTGGATCACCTCGCGGCCGTGTTCAATGTGGATCGGTCGCGGTTTTCCGTCTAGTCCGACCCGTCCCCAGTCCCAGAGCTTAAAGGTAAAGCAATAGGGGGTGGCGCTGATTTCCAGCACCATGGCATCTTTTCCCGAACAATGGCAGGTGCCGGCCGGGATCAGGAAATGGTCGTGTTTTTTGGCCGGAAAACGGTTGACGTATTTTTCGGCGTCAAAGACGATTTCCCCGCGGTTGGCCCGCTCCAGGTCAAGAAGCATTTGCGCGGGATTGGCGTCGTCGCGAAGCCCCAGATAGACGGCGGCGTCCTCCCCGGCGTCGAGCAGATAATAGCTTTCGTCCTGAGTATAAGCCATGCCGAACTGCCGGTGGATGTATTCGGTCAGAGGATGCACCTGCAAAGACAGGTTCTGGCCGCCCATGGTGTCAAGAAAATCAAAACGGATCGGAAATTCGGCGCCGAATCTTGAGTAGACATGCGCGCCGAGGACTTCCCGGGGCTGGTAGAGGATCAAATCCATGCACGGCAGTTCAAAAAAGCCGTTCCCGAAATCAAGATACAGCGAATTTTCCTCAGGAACGCCGTCAAAGGCCCAGGCAAAGTTTTTTTCTTCGGCCGGAAGCCCGCAGACCTCTTTCATCCACTGTCCGCCCCAGACGCCGGGGTCAAAGTAGGGGACCGGGCGGAACGGGCGGCGCGCCGCCTGCCGCAGGCCCTCGCGCACGGCATGGCCGGAGACCATTTTGATCTGTCCCTCCCGATTTGTGTCAAGGAAATAATCGACCTGGCTAAAGCAGGTCATTTTATGCTTGTCGGCCACGCGCCATTCAATAAAAAAGCCCTGCTTGATCTTGCGCAGCGCGTCCTCGTCTGCCTCCGCGGCAAAATAGTTGGTCATGCCGCGGCGGTAGCGAAGCTGGATTTCCCAGCGCGCCAAATCCAGGTAGCAGAGCAGGTCGCCGCGGTGGATAAGAGAAGCGCCGAAGCCGTAGATGAGGACGGTTTGACTGCTGCGCCGCACCTGCTCCCGGGCGACCGCCAGCTTCTGCGGGTCGATGAAGTCGAGGAGCTCCCCGTAGTACATTTTTCCGAAAATGCGGTCGTCCGTGATGTGGCTTTGCAGCTGTTCGCGGATCGTATGCGTATCCTTGAAGAGATCGGCCATACGGATGGTAAGCGCCGGCTTCCAGCGCAGAAGCCAGGGCAGAATCTCCTCGTCCCTCACACCCGGATAACAGTCTGCGGTCAGGATGCGCTTGCCGCGCATCGCAGTCTCAATTTGGGAAAAAACGGCCGCAAAACCTTCCGTAAGACAACCCTCACAACCGTGCACCCGTATTTTTGGTTCCTTGTCATAGTTGCTCATGTAAGTTTCCTTTCCGTTTCCTTGATATTGCCCGTGTTCTCCGGGCATAATGGTATACCCTTGTGGTATTTCCTTGATACTGCCCGTGTTCTCCGGGCATAATAAGAGCGGCCGGCAGCAGGAGTTTCCTGCCCCGGCCGCCGTGTTTCTCAGGGCTGCGCAGCTTCTCCGTTTAGAAACGCCAGTGCCTTGTAGGCTTCCTGGCGATCGGAAACGCCGAACAGGGTGTCGCGAAAGCAGTCGTTCATCAGCTTCCTTGCCAGCTGCGACAAGATTTTCAGATGCATTTCGCCTGCCTGCTCTTTGGAAACCGCGATCCCGAATACAAGACGCACGCTGTCTTCATTCCAGGAGACGGGCTCTGCCAGCTTGATAAAGACAAGGGACGGGCAGCGGACATGGCAGGACTTGGCGTGGGGAATGGCGATTCCCAGTCCCATAGAGGTGGAAAGCTCCTCCTCCCGCGCATAGAGATCGGCGATAAAACCGTCCCGGTCCGTGACCCTGTTTTCCGCAAACAGCAGGCCGGCCACCTGTTTTATGATTGCTTCCTTGCTGCACAGGGAAGAATGAACTTCAATCAACCGTTCGTTTATCAGATTCATAGGTTTTTTACTCCTCGATATCCGGCTCCTTGCGCATAAAGAACCAGATGATGGCTACGGCTACGGCCACGCCGATGGCAAAACACAGAAGATACATCGGAATGTTGCTGACTAAGGGCAGGGTTTCCAGGCCGCCGATCGGCGCCGAGAGCGTTACGCCGAACACAGGGATCAAAGCGCCGGTTACGGCAGCGCCGATGCACAGGGCCGGAAGAATCTGCTTTGGCTTGGCCATGACATAGGGGATCGCGCCCTCGACAAAGAAACTCAGACCCATGATATAGGCGCCGACCTTTGCGCCCCGCAGGCTTTCGCTGAATTTTTTGGGGAAAAGCGTCGCCGCTACGGCGCAGCTGGTGGATATAACCATGGCGCTGCAGCCGCAGGAAGCCATAATAACGCTGGGAATAGGGCTGCCGTCGGCCGCGGTCAAAGTGGCTACGGAAAAGAGGTAGGCCGTCTTGTTGATGGGCCCGCCGAGGTCAAGCGCAAGCATGACGCCGATGACCGCTCCTAAAATTACGGCGTTGGTGCCGCCAAGACTCTGTAAAAAGCCGGTTAAGCCGCTGTTGATCGGCTCGACAAGCGCGTTTACGGCCACCATGGCCAGGGAAGCGATCAAAAGGCCGGCGATCGGGAAGATCAGCAGGGTTTTGATGCCCTCCAGCGAGCGGGGGAGACCGGCGCAGGCTTTTTTGAGTCCGAGGATAATGTAGCCGCCGGCAAAACCGCCGAGAATCGCGCCGAGAAAGCCGGAGCCGCCGTCGCGGGCAAGTACGCCGGAGACGATGCCCAAAAGCAGGGCCGGCCGGTCGCCGATCGCGTAGGCGATGTAGCCTGCCAAAATCGGAAACATAAAGCTCATGGCCGCGCTGCCGACGTTTAACAGCCAGGCGCACAGCGGTGTCGAAGAGCCGAAAGTGGCTGCCGAAGAATTAGCGACGTCCAGCAGATAGGCCATGGCGGTCAAAATGCCGCCGCCGATGACAAAAGGCAGAAAGTGCGATACGCCGGACATCAGGTTATTGTAGATTTTTTTGGTATTCATTCGTTCCCCTCCTTAAAATTAGTAGACAGATACTTCTCCGTTTTCAATTTTTGCAAAGATACTTTCCACCTTGCGGATGGCGGCCGAGACCGATACTTCGATCAGCGGCTTGCCCCGGAAGCGTTCCATTTCCACGCGGGTGTCGGCGGCAATAATGACGGCATCGGCCGCGGCAATGTCCTCCTCAGTGAGCCGGTTTTCGACGCCGGCGGAACCGTTGGTCTCAATTTTTACTTTGTACCCTTTTTTCTTTGCATAGTTCTCCAGATTTTCGGCCGCCATATAAGTATGGGCAATTCCGGCCGGACAGGCGCATACGCCAATGATAGCTTTCATGTTACCTTTCTCCTTTCTTTTCTCATGGTTTTATTTTGGGCATTCCAGCGCAAGAATTCTCAGTTCGCCCCCCTTCATCGCCGGTAGCGCGCCCAAAACAGAATCGTGTCTTTTTTCCTGCAGGTCGGTCAGAACCATACGGCCCACCGCCTTTGATTTAAGCACTCCGCCCGCGGCTTCGGTGATTTCATTGTTGTACAGCCGCAGAAGATAACGGCCGGAACGCTCCGATTTTACAAGACTGCCAAAGCTGGCAGGCGTATCCGCAAGCCGCAGGAAGTCATACTGCCCGGGCAGTGTTTCTCTCCACGGGTTGGTCGGAAAATAGGAAAGCGGATACAGCGACTTGTCGAAATCCTGCCTTTGATAATAAGAAGGCTCGCAGGCATAGTCAATATAGGCGTTCGTAATCCGGTTGGCGTCCGGGGTGTCAAAATACTGGAGGGCCAGGGCAAAGGAATTGTCCCCGATCATCTGGCATTTTGGCGTCTCAAAGACCATGTAATCCAGGCCGCTCGGCCGCCCGGGGCGGCGGTGCAGATCGGGATAGCCCATTGCGCCGTAACTGCGAAACAGCGTGAGCGCCAGATCGGAGCAGCCTTCCCCGATTAGTTCGTATTCCTTGATGCTGCGGGTAAATACGGAGACGGTTTTGTCCTCCTCCTGTATGGAAACGTGGTTTAACAGCGGAAACGTCGGACTCGGTTCTTCAAACCAGCCCTGTTCCCTCCAGCGGTCCAGTCCGTCGGGGCGGGTTTTTCGCGTAACGACGCCAAACTGCGTGCCGGCATAGGAAGCATCTTTGGGCGCAAGCCCGCGTACCACAAAGCGTACCCGATGCTGACGGCTCTGGTTGTGAAGGGCGCCGCTTACCTCTGCCCGTTCCCGGTCCGCGTAAAGCGTTAAGGTGATTTCATAGGCGAGAGCGGTATCCGCGACCTGCTTCTTGCGGGCTGTCAGATCGGAGGGAACCTGCATGCTCCCTTTTATGGTCATCCACTGAGAAGGCCCGGCGGTATGGCAGCGGACTTCGGCGTCGGCAAAATCATCGGTCAAAATCCAGTCGTGGGACGGATAAGAATAGTCGAAGCTGTCCCCCTCATCGCCCGATTCCTCGAGATAGACGGCCCGCTTCATTTTCCGGCCGCGTTTTTTGTCGTAAAAGGTGATCCCGTCCTCATCCTGCCAGATCCGCAGCCATTCGTTTTCGATGAAACGGCCGTATTCGGAGACCGTTTGTCCGCAGGGGGCGTCGGTATCGCAGACCTGCCAGGTCCGGTATCCCATACCCTCAAATACCTCCGTCGTAAGCAGTACGTCGCTCTCATAATAGAACTTGTCCTCCTCTATGAGGGATACGTCCTTGCGCAGGACGCCGTGGTTTTTTTTCACGCTCTTTAAGAGGGTGTAAGGCAGCCGGCGCTCTTTGTCGCGGATTTCAAAATAAGGGCTTTTTGTCAGGAGTTTGAGCGTAAACGTCTGACTGCGCCGCACAGGCAGCGTGTTAAAGATTATAAGAGGATATTCCGCCGTTTTCTTAGGCCCGACGGAAAGCGCCAGCAGCTTCATCAGATAAATTTTGGCCGATTGTGCCAGCTGCAGGGCGTTCTTTGTCTCGCGCTCAATATAATCGTTGGTTTCGTCGGTCAAGGTAGCCGAGGAATGCGTCTGGCACTTGAGCAGCGTATCCCAGGCCTGACTTAGCAGCCCGTGTTCATAAGGGACGCCCAGCGAATCGAGCATGCTCATCATCGGCTGCAGTTCGTAGGTTAAGAGCCGCTCGCAGCGGTCCTGCAGGGCTTTGATATCGGCGCGGGCGGAAAAGATCGATTTGTGCACGCGGTGGTACTGAGTGGAAAAAAGTTCGCCCCGGTGCGTTTTCAGCCCCTGGCCGCAGGCGCGCACATGCGCGCAGAATTCTTCCCAGGTCGCGGACTTGAAAACGATCTCCTTCTGCATCTCGTTGTAGCGGCAAATCTGCTGCGGGATATTGAGGATGGCGGGATTCTGGTCAAAGCCCAGCGGGAACACAAATTCCTCCGGCAGGGTAGAGTAAGATAAAAGCCGGTCGATCAGCGAGCGCACGCCGATGCGGTTGTAATCCTGGGCGGAATCCTCAAAAAGCCGGCCCTCCTTGAACGCGTAGCAGCCGTAGCCGTAACCGGCAATCATTGTGCAGACGAGAATCGTACTGCCGTCGTTTGACTGCATGTAGAATTCGCTGCCGAGTCCGTACTCGTCCCCGACCCCGCGGGTAATGACGAAATTTTCGATGCCGAACGACCGAAATATTTTGGGGAAATCATACGAATGTCCAAAGGAATCCGGCAAATAGGCGATCCGCGAGACGTGCCCCAGCGCTTCGGCCGTCCGCATGCCCAGACGCAGGTTCTGGATTACGGATTCGCCGCTGCTGATAAAGCAGTCAAGCTGCGACTGAAACGGGCCGATAATCAGCCGGCCGTCGGCGATCAGTTCGCGGATGAACGCGCCGTCCTCCGGATGCAGGCGAAGGTATTCGTCCAAAGGCGCGGTCTGGCCGTCGAGAAAAAAATTCTCGATCTGCCCGGTCCGGAAGCCCTCGAGCATTTCCTTCATGTTGTAAGCAAATTGTACGGCGGCATCCTGGGCTGTAAAGTACCAGATCAGATCCCAATGGGTGTGATGGATGCAATAAGCGGTTTTTGCCATAGCGTTTCCTCCGTTTTTTTGGTGAAGCCGGGCTGGCCCGTCCGATATCCAAACGCCTGCGTGTGCAAAGCACACCCATGCGTTCGGCTGCCGTCCGGGGCAAATAAAAGCCGGTCACTCCGCGCCGCTGGCGCTCCCGTGCCCGCCGCCTGCATTCGCAATCCGGCCTGTCGGCCTACTTGCTCATTCAGGCTGGCCCGTCCGATATCCAAACGCCTGCGTGTGCAAAGCACACCCATGCGCTTGGCTGCCGTCCGGGGCTTTTATGAGAATATATCAAACTTCTTCTTCAGGAATAAAGGGGGCAGGCCCTTTAAAAATTTCAGGAATCGGGAAAAATGGTGAAGTATATCGAAAAGGAAAAACGGAAAAAATATACTATAATGATAGGAAGGCGAAAGGGGGGATCTGGATGACGAGAATGGAACGCCTGTACGATATTGCCAGGACTTTGCTGGTGCAGACCGATTTTATTACCATACAAACCTTGGCCGGCCAGGCCGGCGTATCTCAGAGGACAGTCATCAGCGATCTGGCTTCCCGGGACTTTCTGCGGATTATCGCGCCGGCTACGCTGATTAAAAAACCCAACAAGGGCATTTTTCTGGAAGCGGACTGGCAGACGAAATCCCGTGTTTTGGCACGGCTGAAAACCTCGGTTTACTTAAACGATGAAAAGGAATCCGACTATGGCAAGATTATGCTCGACTTGCTGAGCGGGGCGGAGGAGAGGACGGCCGAGGATTTTTGCGAAGATTTGTATATTTCGGGTACGACGCTCTACGCCCTTTTGCAGAAAGTGGAGCAGTTTGCCGGCCGCTACGGCTGTCGTCTGGAACATCACAAGCGGAAAGGCTATGTGCTAAAAGGGGCGGAGGAGCAGCTGCGCCGGCTGTTTTTTGACTTTACGGTGTCCTCGCTCGGCGGAGAGGAGACGCCGCCGCCGCGGCTGACGGGCCGGACCTTTTCGATCTTAACCCATTTCCTCTACGAAAATGAGATCAGGCGTCTGCTGGAAATTCTCGGGATCAGCGAGAGCATCCTCAACACCAATTACGTGGATGAGGACTATAATCGCCTGGCCCTGCAGCTCTGCATTCAGGCGGTGCGGCTGCGGATTCAACGGACCGTCGAAGGCGACGGGCAGGAGGGGATCCGCACGACGCAGGAGTATTACCATGCCGCTCTGCTCAAGACATATCTGGAACGGGAGCTGGGCATTTGCTACCCGGACCCGGAGATTGCCTACCTGGCGGTGCTTCTGCTCAAAACGCGCAAGCAGGCCAATGTTTCCCTGCCGTATCAGAACATGGAATATCTGGAGAAATTTATCAATCTTCTCAGCATCCGGCTCAACGTGGAGTTGTCCCATGACTATGAACTCAAGCAAAGCCTGATGGACCACTTAAAACCGGCGATCCACCGCATGAAATACGGCCTGGTAAGCGAAAACCCGCTGTTGGAGCAGATCCGCATGGAGTATACCGAAGTCTACATGGCGGTGGTGACGGCGATCGAGGATTTAGAGTGCATGGAAAATATCTTTTTTGACTCCAATGAAATCGGCTACATCTGCCTGCATATCATCGCCGCCGTCAACCGTCCCGCAAACCGGCAGAAGATTAAGGCGGCGCTTCTGTGCAACGAGGGTCTCTCGATCGAGATTTTCCTGAAAAATCTGGTCGAAGCGTATTTTGACGAGATCCGCATCCAGGATATTTTCCGGGAAAATACGCTGGAGCATTTGGCATTGAGCGATTACGACCTGATTTTGAATACGACCTCGCATTGCCTGGAGGGCCGCCATGTAGTAAATATCAGCATCAATTTTACGCAAAAGGACTTAGGGCGCATCCGCCATTTCCTGGTACAGCAGTATCAGCTGGCGCAGGACGTCTCCATGGAGGTCCTGTACAAAAATTATCTGCTGTTTTTTAAAGACGATTCCGCGTCGTCCCGGGAACTTCTGCAAAAGTACTGCCGTTTTTTGCAGGAGGAGGAGTATGTACAGGAGGGCTTTTACGAATCGGTCCTCCAGAGGATGAAGTCCGGCGGCACCTATATTGCCCGGGGGATCGCCCTGCCGCATGGCTTAAAGGACAAGGTGCTTGCCTCCGTGATCCTGATGATCCGTCTGGAGCATCCGATTGAATGGGACAACGAGGCCGCGGATTTTGTGATCCTGGTGGCGTCAAACGACGCGGACGCCAAAAACTACAGCCGCCTGTTCCGCAAGATTATGAAGATCGTCTCCGTCAACGAGCACAGCCAGATGCTGAAGGACTGCCAGAGCATCGAACAGCTGCAGGCGCTTTTGGAGAAGGTATAACGGCCTGTGGGGGCTGCTGGCCGTTAAAAAATATCCTGCAGCGTTTCGCGGGATACAATCCGGACAGCGCACTAAATCCGCGCCGCCAGTAAAAGGCTCATAACAACGCCCGCGGCCGTGGCGGCCAGAGCGCCCGGCAGGGTGTAGCGGGTCTTTTTTACCTTGACGCTCATGTAGTAGACGGACATGGTATAAAAAATGGTCTCCGTACAGCTGAGCATCAGCGACACGGCCATTCCCAGCCGGGAATCCGTACCGTATTCCTGGAAGATGTCGAGCGCCAGGCCGGTGGCTGCCGAGGAGGAAAAGAGTTTGACAAGGATCACGGAAATCAGTTCCGGCATCACAAGCTGCTCGGAAATAAAGCGCGCGAGGAAAGCGGCCAAAAAGCTCAGAAAACCGCTGGCGCGCAGGACGGCGACCCCTGCCATCAGGCCGATCAGCGTCGGCATCACACCGAGGACGGTTTTAAACCCTTCCCTGGCTCCGTTTACAAAATCGTCGTAGACCGGACGCCCGGCGAGCAGGCCGGCGGCGACAATATAGAATACGGCAAAGGGCAGGATCAGATCGGACAGGTACAAAATCAGGTTCATGGCCATAACCTCTCAAGCGCTTTGGCGGCCAGGATGCCGACGAGCGTGGAAACGCTGGTGGCAAGCAGGGCCGGCATGACAATGGCGGCCGGGCTGACCGAGCCGTACTGGCTTCGGTAAGCAATCATGTTGATCGGGATCAGCTGCAGGGAGGACATGTTAAGGATCAGGAACGTACACATGGCGTTGGTGGCAACGCCTTTTTTTTCGTTCAGCGTATCCAGCTGCTCCATGGCCTTCAGCCCGGCCGGCGTGGCGGCCCAGCCCAGACCCAGCATATTGGCGATCACATTGGTGGAGATGGCCTGCTCGGCCGGGTGGCCTTTGGGGATGCCCGGAAACAAAAAGCGGATAAAGGGGCGCAGAGCGCGGCTGAATTTTTCGAGCAGGCCGGCGCGCTCTCCGATCTCCAGGATGCCGCTCCAGAAGGAGAGGATCCCCAGCATGGTGACGCAGAGGCTCACCGCGTCCCTGGCCCCGCCCAGCACGCCCTGCGTGACAGCGCCCAGCGTACCGTGGAAGGCCCCCCAGATGACGCCGATGACAATCATGGCGCCCCATAAAAGATTTAACATGGATGTACCCTTCTTTCAAAGAAGCTCTTACAGCATTTTATGAAGGGCAAAGACAATTTATTGCCGTAAGCGGGCGGATTCTTGTGGCTGGTATAGGATCTGATTTAAAATTTTAATAAATTCTTTCCTTTTTCCGCCGCCCTTTTTCGCATCTGCTCTCTATACTGTAGGCAGAAAGCGGGAAATGTTTGGTTTCAGGCCGCCTTTTTTGGGCGGCCCGGTCCCGGGCGCGGGAGGGAATGGGGCTTGCGGACGCCGAAACGATACCGTATAATAGCTTAAAAGACGGACAGCAGGAGGGGAATCATGTACAACATTCTGGTATGCGATGACGACAAAGAAATTGTGGAGGCCATCGAAATTTACTTATCCCAGGAAGGCTATCGTATTTTTAAAGCATACGACGGTATGGAGGCGTTGGAAGTACTGAAGAAAAACGACATTCATCTGCTCTTGATCGACGTGATGATGCCGAAGCTGGACGGGATCCGCGCGACGATGAAGATCCGCGAATACAGCGGGATCCCGATCATTATCCTGTCGGCAAAATCCGAGGACGTGGATAAGATACTGGGGCTGAATATCGGAGCCGACGACTATGTGACGAAACCGTTCAATCCCCTGGAGCTGACCGCGCGCGTAAAATCCCAGCTCCGCCGCTATACTCAGCTGGGCACGATGAACGTAGAGAGCGAAACCGTGTTCCGCACCGGCGACCTGTGCGTCAACGACGACGAAAAAACGGTTACGGTGGACGGGGATCCGGTGAAGCTTACGCCCATGGAGTATAACATTCTCCGCTTTCTGGTAATCAACGCGGGACGGGTATTTTCCATCGAACAGATTTATGAAAACATCTGGAACGAGGAAGCGATCGGTGTGGAAAACACCGTGGCCGTGCATGTCCGCCATATCCGCGAGAAAATCGAGATCGATCCCAAGAATCCCCGCTACTTGAAAGTAGTATGGGGGCTGGGCTATAAGGTGGAGAAAATCGGATGAAAAAAATTGGTTTAAAAACCAAAAAAACCATTGCCGGCGCAGTCCTGATGGCGGCGATTGCCATAATGACCGGTCTGATCGGTCGCCTTTTGGTGCTGGGCGTGACGACGGATGCCATGGAAATCGGCTGGAGCGACTGGGTCCGCAACCGCAATTATGAGGACAGCTGGACGCTGTCCGGGCACATCGGGTCGGATTTAAACTATATTTTGAATTATATCGGGCTGAAGCAGATGCTGGAGGAGGCGGACGGCTCGCTGAATTTGGAACGGCCGGCCCTGGTTGTCGAAAATGAGGACGGCTCCCGGACGTGCTACAGCATGCAGGAACTGGTGTCAAAAGGCGAGCAGTACGGGATTTATCTGTATCGGCAGTCGGACGGCAGTATGGAAATCCGCGAGTCAAACCGTTCCATTGATGCGCAGCCGGTACGCGTACTATGGTGCCTGTGGAATCGTGAAGATGCCTTGACCGATCTGGCGGAGGATACCTGGGCGGTCCGCGAAGAGCGGGTACAGGCAGCGTTGAACCAGCCGCAGAAACCGCAGGACGGCTTTGAGATTCCGCCGGAGGACGAATTGCAGGCGCTTTCGACCGAAGAACTGCTGGCTATGCTGCAGGCAGTGCCGGAGGGGTACCTGCCGGAAGAAGAACTGGTATCGCAGGAAGCAATCGACGCGTTGGAGGAAACCCTGCGCACGCTTGCCCAGCAGGAGCAGGAGGGTGAGGAGACCGGCGTGCAGCCGGAAGCCCCTGAGGAGGAAGATTCCAGATACGGGAGCCTGTATATAAAAGAGACGAAGCAGACGATTCGCGAAGAGCTGCTTGCCTACCTGAACGAGTACCGAAATACCCGGACGGCGGAGGATAATGTCAGCGAACTGTATGGTCTGACACGCCGCTTTTTGTGGGACTGCCTGTGGGATTACTACCACTGCCGGCATATTCTGGAGGAAACGGACAGCAACCTCTCCTATCAGATTGTGTTGGAGGAGGGAACGGTACGGCGCGTCTACAGCGACCCGAACACGCCGGCCGAAACGGTTCTGACCACCGAGGATATGAACGCCTATTATAGTTTTGACAGCCAAAGCCAGCAGATGAATACGACGCTGGCAGAAGAGAGCTGGCTGCCGCATGTGTATTTAAAAGAACACGCCTGGACGAATTACAGTTCGGTGAGAATTGTGGTGGGACTGGATACCAACCATATGGTCTATGAGGACTCTTACAGCGTGGAAGCGGTCAGCTATGCCGGATATCGGGGCCAAGTGTTCGGAGCGGCCGGACTTTTGGCGGGCTGTGCCATCACAGTCTTTATTATGCTGGTGTGGCTGATGTTCCTGAGCGGGCATAAGGAGGGCGTGGAAGGAATTTATCTGAACGGATACGACCGGATCCCTACCGAGCTGGGCGCCTGCGGCATCCTGGCCATGATGAGCTGCTTTATGTTCGGCTGCCTTCTGATTATTGAACTGCTGTCGGCATATTTGTCGTACCAGAAGGACGGAATCAGCGCCGTGCTGCTGATCGGCCTTTTGTGCATGGAGGCGGCGCTGGTGTATCTCATACTGTGGCTGGGCTTTTTTGGACTGGTACGGCGTGTAAAGGCGCATACCTTCTGGAAGAACAGTTTGACGGCCCGTGTCCTTGGCTGGTTCATGAAACCGCTTCGCTGGTGCGGCAGGCAGATGAAACGGATGTGGAACCTGCTTTTGAACGCCGGAGATACGACCTGGAAAACACTGTCGGTGTTCTGCGTGTACTTCATCATAAATTTTGTCTGGGGGACCAGTATCCGTTATGCCAGCGCGGGATCGCTGCTTTTGTACCTGGCGTTTAACGGAGCCGTGGGCGTATTTTTGGTCTGGCATTCCTCCCAGATGAAGCAGATACACGCCGGCGTCAAGAAAATCGCGGACGGAAGCCTTGATTACCATTTGCCGCTGGAAAATCTAACGGGCGAAGCCAGGCGGCTGGCGCTTCAGATCAACCGCATCAACGTGAGCCTGAAAAACGCGATCGAAAATTCCGTCAAAAACGAGCGCATGAAAACCGATCTGATTACCAACGTGTCGCATGACATTAAGACGCCGCTGACCTCGATCATCAATTACGTCGATCTTTTGAAGCGTGAAAACATCGAGGATGCGAAGATACGCGGGTATATCGATGTGCTTGACCAAAAATCTCAGCGCTTAAAGACGCTGACCGAGGACCTGGTGGAAGCGTCCCGGGCAAGTTCGGGGACCCTGCAGCTGAATCTGGACAAAATTGACTTTATCGAATTGATTAACCAGACGGGCGGGGAATTTATGGACCGCTTCGAGGCCAAAAGCCTGACCGTAATCCCCAGCATACCGGCCGAGTCGGTTTACATCATGGCCGACGGGCGTTATGTGTGGCGGATTCTCGAAAATCTGTACCGCAACGCCGAGAAATACGCGATGCCGGGAACACGGATCTACATTGACGTGTTTGAGAAATTCGGGCGGATTTTCTTCGTGATGAAGAATGTTTCACAGGCCCCGCTCAATATTAAAGCCGAAGAACTGACCGAGCGCTTTATCCGCGGCGACGTATCGCGCAGCACCGAGGGCAGCGGCCTGGGGCTGTCGATCGCCAAGGACATGACGGAACTGATGAACGGGACCTTCAAGATCTACCTGGACGGCGATCTGTTCCGGGTGACGATCTCCTTTGCGGTGATGGCGCAGAAAAAAACTGACTTAAAGGAGATGGAGGAGAGTATCCGCCGCCGGATCGCCGAAGAGGAAGCCAAAGGAGCCGGCAAGCTGGCCGAGGGGGCAGACCCCCTCAAAGCGCCCCCCCCAACAGAAAGAAACGAAGAAGATGCCGACGAAAGAGCTGGAATAAAGCCGGACTTGTGGGATCGCCTTCATAGCAGACTGCCAAAGCTGTCGTTTGGCCGGCATGGAAGAAAGAGCCGGGCAGAAAATGAGGAAACAGAAATTCTGTCAGGGACGGGAGGACCGCGGCCCGACGGGGATTTGAGCAAGGATTTTTATGATGTATAGAAGCAAGGAGAAGGCGGCCGGCCGAAGGGTTGGCCGCCGTTCTCTTTTTGGAAAAATCATTTTGAAGTGATTTTTTTTGAGGAAAAAGTCATTTCAAAGTGATTTTTCTTGAATTTGTGAAGGACTTATATTATACTGTAGGCAGAAAGGAAGGTGCGGCATTGGAACGGAACATGATGACGGAGCTGGTAAAATGGCGGAATCTGCGCGCAGACAGGATGCCGCTTGTCCTGTATGGGGTGCGCCAGGTGGGAAAAACCTGGCTTTTGCAGGAGTTCGGCGATCGATATTTTAAAAACAGCCTGTATGTCAATTTTGAGAGGATGACGGCGGTTGCGGCTTTTTTTGAAGGCGAATTACAGCCGGACCGTCTTTTGCGTCTGCTGGAAGAATATTTCGGACAGAAAATTATTGCGGACGAAACGCTGCTGATTTTTGACGAGATTCAGGCCTGTGAACGAGCGCTGACTTCTTTAAAATATTTCTGCGAAGAAGCGCCGGAATATCATATCGCGGCGGCAGGAAGTCTGCTGGGAGTGGCTGTAAACCGTGAGCGGTATTCGTTCCCCGTGGGCAAGGTGATGTTAAAAACGTTGTATCCTCTGGGATTCGACGAATTCCTGTGCGCGCTGGGACAGACGCATTTGACGGCCTTAATCCGGGAACATTTTGCATCGATGGAAGAAATGCCTTTGCCGGTTCATCAGGAACTGCTTCAATGGTATCAGCGGTATTTGCTGGTAGGCGGAATGCCGGCGGCCGTGAACCAATATCTGGCAAGGGAATCGCTGATCAATGTGCCGGAAGTGCAGAGCATGATCCTGAATTCGTACACGGCAGATATGGCAAAGTATTCCGACGCCGGCGAGAGCACGAAAATCCGTAACGCTTTTTATTCGATGCCGGCCCAGCTGGCGAAGGAAAACCGGAAGTTCCAGTATAAACTGATTCGGAAAGGGGCTACGGCCGGTCTGTTTGGAGACTCCATTGCCTGGCTCGTTTTCTCGGGCGTTGTGCTGGAGTGCTGCCGGGTCGGGCAGGCCGAACTGCCGCTGACGGCGTTTCGGGACGTGTCGGCGTTTAAGCTGTATCTGTCGGATGTCGGCCTTTTGGCAGCTTTTACCGGAATCATGCCGGAAAATATTGTAAGAGGGGAACTTTCGGATACGTACCGGGGGGCGCTGGCGGAAAATTATGTGGCCCAGGCCCTGAAAACGAACGGCTACCAGCTGTTTTACTGGACATCGGATTCACCGTCATACGAGGTGGATTTTGTGATACAAAAAGAGGGGCATATTCTGCCGATCAAAGTAAAATCAGGGGAGAATACGCAGGCTAAAAGCCTGAATTATTTTCAGAAGCGCTACGCGCCGCAGCGGCTGATCCGATTGTCGGAGAAAAACTTCGGTTCGGAGGGCGGATTGCGCGCCGTTCCTCTGTATGCCGCCTTTTGTATTTAATTAAAGCGCTGCCTCCGGCCCAATCGCCGAAAAAAGATGTAAAACCCCCCTTGCCTGCATGCGCGATTTGCGGTAATCTAATAGCAGGAAAAAAGAACGAAAGAGACGGCTGTCCGCAAGAGGGCGGCCAGAAGGAGCAAGTTGGTATGGCAAAAGAATTTACGGATCCGATCGGATTTTTGACAGAAGCCAGGGAAGCGCTGCAGCAGCTGGAGGCGGCCCGCGCCAAACAAGAAGAATTGGAGCTTTCAGAAAAGCGTCAGTCGAAGCTGCTGGCTTCGGAGAAAAAAGCGGTGGAGGATACGGTCAACAACACGGTCAAGAAACGCAAAGACGAACTGGCGGCCAGCTATGATACGGAGATTGCCAAGCTGCAGGATTCGATGAAAAAAATCCGCGCCAAACGGGAGAAGGCCAAGCAGCAGGGCATAAAGGAACGCATCGAAGCGCAGCTCGCTCCTTATAAGGAAGAAAATAAGGAGATGAACGGGAAGGTCAAGACAATGCTCAGGCAGGACCATGCGCCGGCGTTTTGCAATTCGACGCTGTTTTACGCGCTGTATTTTCCGCGTTCGGTAAAAGAAGTGCTGACAATGATCCTTACGTTTATCATCTGCTGTGTGGGTATTCCCTGCGGGATTTTCTGGCTGTTGCCGGAGCGTAAGCCGCTGTGGCTGATCCTCATTTATCTGGGCGTAATTATCGTATTCGGCGGTCTTTATATTGTGATCGGCAATGTGACAAAAGACGCGCATCGGCAGGTACTCTTAGAGGCGGGGCAGGTGCGGCGCGCCATCGCCAAGAACCGCAGAAAAATGAATTCCATCGCCCGCTCGATCCGGCGGGAAAAATCGGAAGAACACTACGACCTTGGCGCGTTTGACAAGGAATTGGCCGATAAAGAGAAAGAAAAAACCGAACTGTCGGCCAAGAAGGAAGAGGCGATGGCCTATTTCATCAGCACGACTAAACCCGCGATCACGGAGGAGATTGTCGCCGGCAGCCGGGAGCGGATCAGCCAGCTGGAAGCCGCCTACAGCCAGACTGGCAAGGAGATGGCGGACAATGCCGTCTATATCAAAGACGCGTCCTTAACGCTCAGCAACGATTATGAATCCTATATCGGCAAAGAATTTATGCAGAGGGACAAGCTGGAAGCGCTGATCCGCATTTTGCAGGACAAAAAGGCCGCCAATATCACGGAGGCCGAAGCGTTTTACCGCGAGCAGAGCAGCACGAAACGGTGAGGGATAGAAGCGCGATGGAAGAAAAGCAGGACGAACGTTTTATGCGCGAGGCGCTGAAGCAGGCCCGCAAAGCCTACGCGCTGGGGGAATCCCCGATCGGGTGCGTGATCGTGCGGGACGAGCGGATTGTAGCCCGCGGCTATAACCGCCGCACGACCGATCACAACACGCTGGCCCATGCCGAAGCCATTGCCATTCGCCGCGCCTGCAAAAAAGAAGGCGACTGGCGGCTGGAGGGCTGCCGCATGTATGTGACGCTTGAGCCGTGCCCGATGTGCGCGGGCGCTTTGCTGCAATGCCGGATGGACGAAGTCATCATTGGCTGCATGAGCCCCAAATCCGGCTGTGCCGGCTCGGTGCTCAACCTGTTGGAAATGGACGGCTTTAACCATAAGGTGCGCGTGCGCACCGGCGTGCTGGAGGCGGAATGCGCCGAACTGATGAAGCGGTTTTTTCGGGAACTGCGCGCGCGCCTGAAAAAAGAAAAGATTGACAAGGCCGAAAACGAATAGTATACTCTAATGGTACTGTGAGACGGCGGTTTCGCGCAGATGGGTTTGGGTCCTGCGCAACGGAAGCCTGTGAACCGTGTCAGGTCAGGAATGAAGCAGCACTAAGCGGGAATTTCCGTGTGCCGCAGGGAAGCCTGGATTCACCGCGGCCGTTGTTCTCACAGTATATAAGAAAGATTCGTATGGATATTATGTAAAAGCAGGATGACAAAATGGCGGCAATGCCTGTGTTTTCGCGGTATTGGTCTCCGATAAATTTAACACTTCGATTTTTAAATGCCCCTTATGGCTGTGCTTTTGTTGCGGCCAGGAGGGGCATTTGCTAATTGAGGGTAGGCCGTGTGTCTCTGGCTTTCCCTTTTGTGTCTCTACTCTAACACATCCGGCGGCAGGATTCAAGGGAAAAACAAACGTTTATTGTATTTTTGGAAAGTAAAGCAGAAAAAGAAAAAATCGTGAAAAATAGAATTGAAAGACTTTAGCCGTTATGCTATGATGTGGACATGGGAAACCAGAGCGCATAAAGGCGGCCTGCCCTCCATTACGGAGGGGCTACCCTCCGGACGAGAGAAAGGAGGGATGCAGATGAATGTTACATATTCTGATTTGTTTCAGTTTTGTATATTTGTCGTTGCCCTTGTAGGTCTGTGTCATCAGATTTTCACGGGAAAGAAATAGCCGCCACTACCACCAATAGTGACGGCTGACCTCATAAGAGGTACAACATCTACTAATTGAGGGTAGGCCGTGTGTCTCTGGCTTTCCCTTTTGTGTCTCTACTATAACACATCCGGCGGCAGGATTCAATAGTAAAATACACATTTATTGCAATGCGCCCGCCCAAATTACCACTCGCCAAAATGATCTGCCTGCGCCGTCTTGTCATTCCCCTCAGCATCCCCTCTTTTCTGGCGCCTATCCCTCTTATAGCTCCGCTCCCCAAACTGAAACGGGCCATCATCATTAAAAACGGCAGTCTGTCAAAAAAAGAGTTGTTTGAAAATCATATAATAATCGAACAGGCGGCATTACAGCCGCCTTTTTGTCTACCTGTTTTCGCAGAATGCACTAGAGATAAAGAACGATAAAACGCATAATGTTCCGTCGAAATAATTTTAAATATATATTGCATAATATAGATGATAATGTTATAATACGAATAAATAAACCAAAAAGGAGAAGATATGAGGGAAAAAGTACTGGAGTGGGTGGAGCGGCACAAGATCATCGCAATCCTGCGCGGCATTGCGCCAGAGGATTGCGGCCGGGTGATAAAGGCCCTGTACGAGGGCGGAATTCGCCTGGCAGAGATTACATACGATCCAGGCCGGCCTGAGACATGGCAGGAGACAGCGGACACGATCGGATGTATAGAAAGCGAATTTGCCGGGAAACTGCTGACAGGGGCAGGAACCGTATTGACCAGAGAACAAGTAGAAATGACAGCGGCGGCCGGCGGTCGGTTTATCATATCCCCGGATGTCAATTGCGAAGTAATCGCGCTGACGAAACAACGCGGTCTGGTTTCGATCCCGGGCGCGGCGACGGCCAGCGAGGCGATGGCGGCGCACCAGGCGGGTGCCGATTACGTAAAACTCTTTCCCGCCCGGGAGATGGGCCCCGGTTACCTAAAGGCGCTCAGAGCTCCTTTGGGACAGATCCGTTTTATGGCAGTCGGCGGAATCGGCGCGGAAAATGTGGCCGCCTATCTGGCGGCCGGCGCGGTGGGCGCCGGTGTGGGCGGCAGCCTGACAAGCCCGGGGCTGGTACAGGAAGGCAGGTTTGACGAGATTACGCGAAGAGCCAGGCATTTGCTGGAAGCGGCCGGCCTTTCAAAACAGCCGCAGGATTAAAAAGCCAAAATGTCAACAGTGATTAGAAAAATTTATAGGAGGCGAGAAAGGATGGCAAAAAAAGTAGTTACCTTCGGGGAAATCATGATGCGCCTGAACCCGGAGGGGTATGCGCGCCTGCTGCAGAGCGGCCGCTTTGAGGTGAGTTATGCGGGCGGCGAAGCGAACGTGGCGGTCTCGCTGGCAAATTTCGGCCTGGAAAGCGTTTTTGTCAGCAAAGTGCCGGAGCATGAAATCGGCCAGTGCGCGGTCAACGCCCTGCGGCAGTTTGGCGTGGATACAAGCTATATGGCAAGAGGGGGAGACCGCCTGGGGATTTATTTTTGTGAAAAAGGAGCTTCGCAGCGTTCCTCAAAAGTAATTTATGACCGCGCCCATTCTTCGATCGCAGAATCGGTAAAGGCGGATTTTGACTGGGACGCGATATTTGCGGGAGCCGATTGGTTTCACTGGACCGGCATTACGCCGGCACTGGGCGGGGAACTGCCGCAGATTTGCCTGGAGGCCTGCAAGGCGGCCAAGGAAAAAGGCGTGACCATCTCCTGCGACTTAAATTACCGCAAGAAACTCTGGAGCCGGGAGCAGGCCGGCGCGGTGATGGAAAAACTGCTTCCGTATACGGACGTATGCATTGCCAATGAGGAGGACGCCAAGGACGTATTCGGGATCGAGGCCGAGGGCACGGATATCGAGGGCGGGCGGCTGAACCATGAAGGCTATGCGGACGTGGCCCGCCGACTGTCAAAACGGTTTGGCTGTACGATGGCGGCGATTACTCTCAGGAGTTCCCACTCGGCGACGGACAATGACTGGGCCGGGATGCTCTATTCTCAAAAAGAGGACAGGGCGTATTTTTCGCCGGTTTACCACGTCCACATCGTAGACCGCGTGGGCGGCGGCGATTCGTTTGGCGGCGGATTGATCTATAGCCTGCTAAACGGCTTTGAGCCGGAAAAGGCGATCGGCTTTGCGGCGGCAGCCTCGTGTCTCAAGCATTCCATAGAACATGATTTCAACCTGGTCTCCGTGGCGGAGGTAGAAGCGCTGGCGGCCGGCAACGGTTCCGGGCGGGTACAGCGGTAATTGGCAGCGGGACTGCGAAACACAGAAGGATCAGCCGCGGGCCGTAAGTCCGGACGCCGCGGCCTGAAACAAATAAAAAAGTATGGGAGGACAAAGGTAATGAAGAGGGTACACAGTTGGTTGTTGGCGGTTTGTATGCTGGCGATGCTGCTTGGCGGCTGCGGGCAGGACGGCGCGAAAACGACAGAGGCCGCGGGCGGCCAGGAGGGAACGCCGGCAGCCGGCGGGGAAAATGCGGGCGGCCAGGACAACGCGGGCACAGGCGGGTCGGCCCTGCCGGAATTTTATGACTTGACCATGACCTTCGGCGCGGAGACAGGCTCCGTGTATGCCATGGGAATCCAGATCGGCGAGTATATCAACAGCCTGGAGCCGGATATTACCTGCACGGTAAAGGTAGGGGCGGCTGCCTCGAATCTATCCCTTTTAAGCAGCGGCGATACGGTGATCGCCCATTCCCAGAGCGACACGATCCACGAAGCGCTTTTGGGCGAAGGAAGCTTCCCGGAAAAGCTGTCCGGTTTTTACAGCGTCGCTTCGGTGATGGAGTCGGTGCTGCATGTGGCGGTTTCTTCGGATGTGCCGGTGAACAGCTTTGCCGAGCTGATCGAGCAGAAGTATCCGCTCAAGGTCTCGGTAGGCACGCAGGGCAGCGGGATTGAATCGCTGTTTCGCAAGATCCTTTCCTATTACGGCGTGACGTATGACGATATTGCCAGCTGGGGCGGCAAGGTAGAGTATCTGAATATCGGCGATGCGTCCACCCTCTTTACCGACGGCCAGCTGAACGCGGTGGCGGTCTTGGCAGGGGTACCGTATTCCAGCATTTCGGAGATAGCGGCCTCCCGCGAGATCAAACTTTTGAGCCTGGATCAGGAGGCGGTGGACTGGCTGTGCGGACAGGGGTATCTGAGCAAACCGATTGCCTCCGGCACGTACAACGGCATTGACACGGATACGGCCAGCGTCGGCGTGGTGATTACGGTCTGTGCCGGCGAGGGAGCGGACGAGAATGTCGTCTATGAAATCACAAAATTCCTCAATTCCCCCGAGGGAATCGAGATATTGGGCAGTGTAAATTCGGGCTTTGCCAGCTATATGACCGGGCCGGAGAGCGCGCTGGCGGGGATCGAAGCCGAACTGCACCCGGGGGCGGCGCGCTATTACAGCGAAGCGGGCGCTCTGGCGCAATAACACAAAACAGCGGGCTGTTATGCTCCTGGTCTTGAACCGTCCGTGTAACAGCCCCTACAGGAGAGGGAAAAACAGTGGATACAAATACAAAATCAACGTATTCCCTGGCAGAACTTGCGGGGAAAGTGGTCTTTGTGATGGGGCTTTTGGCGGCGTGTTTCCATCTGTACACGTCGGCGGCAGGAATATTAGAAGCATATAAGATGCGCACAACGCACCTGATGTTCCTTTTACCAATGGCCTTCCTGATTTTTCCGGCCGCCCGCAAGGGGAAGTTTTCAAAGCCGGGATGGATGGACTTTATATGGTTTGCGGTCGTGCTGGCTGGCCTATTGTATCTGAGCCAGATTGCGTATGACAGGCTGCTTTTGCGCATCCCCTTTGTGTCGCCTTTGACGGCGCTTGATTACGCGGTCGCAATCTTTCTGATCGTGGCGGTGCTGGAGGCGACCAGGCGGGTGGCCGGCTGGGGAATGGTAGTGGTATGCCTGGTGGCGATTGCCTATGCTTTTTTTGGAAAATACCTTCACGGCCGCCTGCGCCATACCGGGACGACCGTTCTCAGGATGGCCGAGCAGATGTGTCTGAGTACGAACGGTATTTTTGGCTCAACGGTGGCCGCTTCGGCGACGTTCATCTTTATGTTCACCCTGTTCGGAGAGTTTTTGGAGTTCTCGGGCGCGGGAAAGTTTTTTATCGATCTGGCCTTTGCCCTGACCGGGAAAGCCAAGGGCGGGCCGGCCAAAATGGCGGTGGTAGCCAGCGGGCTGATGGGGATGATATCCGGCAGTTCGACGGCAAACGTCACCTCGACGGGCGTATACACGATTCCGCTGATGAAAAAGACAGGCTACCGGCCGGTCTTTGCGGGAGCGGTAGAGGCCTCCGCCTCCACCGGCGGGCAGATTTTGCCGCCCGTCATGGGAGCCGCTTCGTTTCTGCTGGCAGAGTACGTGGGCATTTCCTATCTGAGTCTCTGCGTAGCGGCGGCGATCCCGGCCGTGCTCTATTTCATTGCGATTTTTATCGCCGTGCATTTTGAGGCAAACCGCGTGGGACTAAAAGGCGTGGAGCCGGGCAAGGATCAGGTTTCGTGGAAATGGCTGCTGATTCATAAGTGCTATCTGCTGGCGCCACTGGTTGTGATTATTATAACAATGATAATGGGATTTTCCGCGTATAAGGCGGCGCTCTACGGAATTGGCGTAATTGTGCTGATTCTTCTGGCAGAGAAAAAGGGGCGGTTTGACGTGCGGGGACTGATCCGTGCTCTGGCAAAAGGCGGCCGCGGCGCGGTGATGATCGCGGTCACCTGCGCGGCGGCCGGGATTGTCATCGGCGTATCGAACGAGACGGGGATCGGCGTAAAATTTGCCAGTATCATCATCAGCCTGGGGCGCGGCAACCTCTATATGGTGCTGCCGATGGTCATGCTGGCTTCGATCGTGCTGGGTATGGGTCTGCCGACAAGCGCGGCTTATATTATGGTAGCGGCAATCGCGGTGCCGGCGCTCATCAAAATGGGCTGCAACGCGATGGCGAGCCACTTGTTCGCTCTCTATTTCGGTGTGTTTTCGGGGATTACGCCGCCGGTGGCAATTTCGGCGTATGCGGCGGCCGGCCTGGCGGATTCCCCGCCGATGAAAACGGGCTGGATGGCGGTAGGCCTGTCCCTGCCGGCCTTCATTATCCCCTATGCCTTTATCTTTAACCCGGCGCTGATTTTGCAGGGGACGCCTGCCGGGACGGCGTGGATGATTTTTGTGGCCCTGATCGGGATTGCCGGGATGGCGGCCGGCGTCATCGGCTGTATCTTCGTACCGATGAAGAAATGGCAGCGGTTTGCGATTGTGATCCTGGCGATTGTGATGACGGTTGTGCCGGATTTGACAATCACGCTGGCAGCGATGGCGCTGATTATCGGTTATTTTATCTGGAACGGGCTGGCGGCCAGGAGGGGCGCGCAGGAGAAAGGAGCGACGGATGCGGATTGAGACAATCGAAGTATTTCCGGTAAAAATACGCAAGGAGCATGTCTACCTGGGGGAGACAACGACGCTTGACAGTCCCTATGATTACTATATGAGGCCGGAATACCGCTGCCCGTACTCCAAAAACATGGAGACGCTGCTTGTCAAAATCACGACGCAGAGCGGGGTTTGCGGGTGGGGGGAAGCGCTGGCCCCGGTGCTGCCGGAGGTGGCGGGGACCATCATAAAGAATTTGTTCACCCCGGTCCTGCTGGGGGAAAACGCGCTTAACCGCGGCGTATTGTGGAACCGGCTGTATGACCTGATGCGTGACCGCGGCTACTATACCGGGTTTATGGTCGACGCGGTAGCGGCGGTCGACTGTGCCCTGTGGGATATTGCGGGCAGACAGGCCGGACTGCCCGTGTATCAGCTGGCCGGCGGGGCATACCGAGACCGGATCCCGGCATACGTCTCCGGGCTGCCGGCGCCGAAACTGGAGGATAAGATTGCGCTGGCCCTGGACTGGAAGGCAAAGGGATTTCGGGCAATCAAGCTGCAAATCGGCTATGGGATGGAAGAGGATATCCGCATTATGGCAGCGCTGCGGGAAGCGCTGGGCGACGACTTTAAACTGATGATCGACGCGCATTGGAATTACACGGTGCCGCAGGCGATCCGCCTGGCAAGGCGGCTGGAAGAACTGGATGTAGCGTTTCTGGAGTGCCCGCTGAATCCGGAGGACCTGCCGGGATACGCCGAACTGGCAGCAGCGGTTGATCTGCCGATTGCCCTGGGGGAGGCCGACCGTACCCATTGGCAGTATAAAGAGATTCTTGACCGCCGCTGCTGTGATATCGTACAGCCCGATGTGGGGCGCTGCGGGATCACCGAGATGATGCGCATCGCACAGCTGGCCGAGCTTTACGGCCGCCCGGTCGCGCCACATTTGAGCGTCGGACAGGGAGGATGCATCGCGGCCACGCTACATTGCGACGCGGCCCTCTACAATTTCCACGGGATGCAGGAGTATCAACCCAGTATCCTGCCGGTGGCAAATGAATTTTTGACAAAGCCGATTGTCTGTAAAGACGGCTTTTTAGAGGTGCCGGAGGGGCCGGGGCTGGGGATTGAATACGACGAAGAAAAAGTGCGGTATTATAGTGCGCCGTGATCCTGAGAACACGGGCAGTAATAAGGAAATACCGCAAGGGTATCCCACTATGCCCTGAGAACACGGGCAGTAATAAGGAAATACCGCAAGGGTATCCCATTATGCCCTGAGAACACGGGCAGTAATAAGGAAATGGAAGGAGACAGGCTAAAAATGCGCAAAGAAGAAAGATTGAAAGGCGTGTGCCCGATTTTGCCGACACCATACGACGAAAACGGAGCGGTGGACTGCGAAAGTCTGCGGCGGGAGGTACGCTTTTTGCTGCGGGCCGGCGTAAAGGGGATTGCCCTTTTTGGCAATGCCAGCGAGGCTTTTGCCTTAACGCCGGGGGAAAAGGAATTGATCGCCGCGACAGTGGCCGAGGAAAACGCGGGAAGGGTGCCGCTGGTTTTCGGGGCCGGCGGTACGGGTACGGAGCCGGCGGTGGAAAACAGCCGCTGGGCGCAGGCGCAGGGGGCGGAACTTTTGATGATTATGCCGCCGTACATGATTAAGCCGGATGCGCAGCGGATTTATGAGTATTACGCAGAGATTGCCAGGAATGTGGAGATCCCGATTATGATCCAGGACGCGCCGGGCGCCTGCGGCGTAACGATTCCGCTGGAAACAATCCTGCGTCTGGCGGATACGTTTGAAAATATCTGTTATGTGAAAGCGGAAGCGCCGCCGACGTTTCAGAAGGCTAAAAAAATCCTCGAGGCGTCAAAGGGCCGTCTGACCGTATTTGGCGGTTTGAACGGAACGTTTTTCTACGAAGAACTGTGCGTAGGGGTGAGCGGCACAATGCCGGCCGGCGAATTCCCGGAGGTGATGGTACAGGTATACGACCGTTTTGTCTCCGGCGACAAAAAAGGGGCGCAGCAGCTTTTTTACCGGTATCTTCCGTTTATACGCCTGGGATCGATTCCCGGCGGCATGGCGATGGCGGTACATAAAGAGGTGCTCAGGCGGGGCGGAATCATCCGCACGGCAAAGGTGCGCAATCCCTATATCCCGGCCGACGAAGGGCTTTTAAAGGTGTTGGACAATACGCTGGAAGAACTGGAATTGATGGCACTGTCAGAAGAAAACGGGGTTTTTTGACTTGAAAAAAGACAACAGATATGTTTAAATAAAAGAAGTAATATCGCAGGGAAACGATAGCCCCTGAAATGAAAGACAATCACAAAGAGGAGGATTCCGGATGATAGCGGATCGAATCGAAAACTGTGCGGCATATTATGGACTGCATCCACGGATGGAGGAGGCCTTTGCATTTATACGGAAATGCTTGACAGAACAAACGGCTGCGGGCGAGTATGAGATCGCGGGAGAGGAACTGTATGCAAAGGTGTTCCGGTATTCGCCCAAAGAGCAGGAGACGCCGCGTTTTGAAGCCCATAACCGGTATATTGATATTCAGTGCATGGCGATCGGCAGCGAATACCAGTGGTGCCTGCCCCGGGAGAAGGCGGCGGCTGTGTCGGATTATGACGAAGAAAAAGACATGGCTTTTTATGCTTTTACGGGAGAAGGCAGCCGCCTGCATCTGGAAAAAGGCATGTTCGCGGTCTATTTGCCGGAGGATGCGCATCTGCCTGGTATGGTCGACGGTTCACAGCAAGAGTGCGTAAGGATTGTAATAAAAATAAAACGCTGACGGCCCGGCTGTAAGACGGCGTCCGGCAGCGGAGAATGCGAGGACGGTATGACAAAGGAAAACAGCGGCCTGACGCTTAGCCTGTGTAAGGCGTTTGATATTTTGAATTGTTTTACGCCGGAGACCCCGGCACTGCGGGTTGTGGATATTACCAGAAAAGTGGATATGACCCAGAGCAACGTATCAAGGCTGATTAACACCATGGTAGCATATGGGTATCTGGAACGGGTGGACGATTCGGGGTTTTACCAGCTGGGAAAACAGATTATCACTTTATCGGGCGTGGCGCTTAATCACAGTGAATTGCGCAGACAGGCGCTGCCGGAACTATACGACCTGGAACAAAAATATGAGGTGGGGGCCAATCTGGCTGTCCTTGAGAAAAACCGGATGTACTATCTGGCCCATGTGGACAGCCGCCGTTCTCCCCGCATGTATACGATGGTCGGGCACACGACCCCGCTGCACTGCACCGCAATCGGAAAAATACTGTTAGCGGCAATGCCGGATAAAGAGATTGAGGCCGTGATGGAAGAGGCCGGCATGCCGTCGTTTACGTACAATACGATCACTTCGCTGCCCGTGTTGATGGAGCAGATCGACCAGGTGCGGCGCGTAGGCTACAGTACGGAGTATGGGGAGCACGCCTTAGGAAGCGCCTGCATCGCGGCGGCCATCCGCGGACGCAGCGGGGCGGTGGTAGCGGGGCTCAGCCTTTCCGGCAAGTACCGCGGCCTTAGCATGCGGGAGCATGAGCAGGAGGCGGCGGCAGTCGTAATGGAATCGGCGGCCCTGATTTCCAACAAGCTGGGGTGTCTTTAATAGAATCGGCGGCCCCGCTTCCAACAAGGCGGAATGTCTCTAATGGAATCGCCGGTGCTGATTTCCAACAAGCCGGGAGGGCCGGAAAGCGGCCGGCCCTGCTTTTAAAAGCTGCGCAGGGTGTCGCTGCCGTCGTCCGCGGTTTTTTCAATGGCGCGGATTTCCACATAGTAGCCGGCTCTTTCGTTGATTGCGACATAGACGCGCTCGCCGAGCCGGCGCCCCAAAATGGCTTTGCCAAGCGGGGACTCGATGCTGATGCGTCCCTGCAGGGAATTGCCGCGGACGGTGGTCACCAGCTTATAGGTTTCCTCCTCGTCGTCGTCCTCCATGTAGAGGGTGACGGTATTGAACAGGCCGACCTCGTCGTCGGCCGAACGATCTTCAATGATTTTGGCGGTACGGACCATCCGCTCCAGATAGCGGATGCGGCTTTCATTCTTGTTCTTGTCTTTTTTAGCGGCGTGGTATTCAAAGTTTTCGCTCAAGTCGCCGTGGGCGCGGGCTTCCTTGACCGCTTCCAGAGCTTCTTTGCGAACGACCAGCTTGCGGTATTCGATCTCTTCTTCGATTTTCTTTATGTCATTTCGGGTTAGTTCATCGTACATGGCGTTGCTTTTCCTCCGGGTTATTTCTGTATTTGAGCATATTGTACCATCTCGACTATCGTCTCGATGGCGGCACTCGTCAAATGCCGGTTCGTGCAAGCACGACCGTCACTTTCCTCGTTATTGTAGCACAAATTGCGGCATTTCACGAGAGTATATATGGCTGAAAAATAAAATATTTTGTGAACAGAGAAAAAACGGAACGAGGTCGAATGCTTGTTCTGTTCGTCTGCGGCAAGCGGCAGTCCGGATCTCGTTGAAGGAAGCGCTGTCCAAAAATATCCCTCTCCCCCTTGCGCCCGCCCCTGATTTATTATATACTGTACAAGGATTAGTCTGTCAGGAAGGACGGGAAGGCAAATGGGATATACCGCGTTGTACCGCAAGTGGCGTCCGGCGACCTTTGCGGACGTAAGGGGCCAGGACCACATTGTGACAACTTTGAAAAATCAGATTAACAGCGGGCGCATCGGTCATGCCTACCTGTTTTGCGGCACCAGGGGCACCGGCAAAACTTCGATTGCCAAGATATTTGCCCGGGCGGTAAACTGCGGGCACCCAGTCGACGGCAGCCCCTGCGGGGAGTGTGCTTCCTGTAAGGCGATCGCGGCCGGCGCTTCCATGAACGTGGTGGAGATCGACGCGGCTTCGAACAACGGGGTGGACAACATCCGCCAGATCCGGGAGGAAGTAGAGTATTCCCCGGCGGACGGCAAATACCGCGTCTATATTATCGACGAAGTCCATATGCTTTCTACAGGGGCCTTTAACGCGCTCTTAAAGACGCTGGAGGAGCCGCCCTCCTATGTGATTTTTATTCTGGCGACGACCGAGGCGCACCGGATTCCGATCACGGTACTGTCGCGCTGCCAGCGCTACGATTTCCGGCGGATCGACGGAGAGACGATCACGGCGCGGCTTCGGGAGATGGCCGAGACGGAGGGCATCGAAACCGAAGAAAAGGCACTGCGTTATGTAGCCAAAAAAGGGGACGGTTCCCTGCGCGACGCGATCAGCCTGTTTGATCAGTGCGCGGCCTTTTATTATGGAGAAAAACTGACCTTTGAGCGGGTGTTAGACGTGCTGGGGGCCGTGGATAATGAGGTCTACAGCCATTTTCTGCGTCTGCTCCACGAAAAAGACGTGGGGGGCTGCCTGCGGCAGGTGGAGGAACTGATTCTGCAGGGGCGCGACCTGAGCCAGTTTACGGCGGATTTTGTATGGTATATGCGCGGGCTTTTGCTGGCGCAGACCGGGGACGCGCCGGAGGAACTGCTTGATATGAGCGGCGAGGACCGCGCGCGCCTTTTGGAGGATGCGGCGCAGGTTCCGGAAGAAGCGGCTATGCGGTACATCCGTGTGCTGTCGGAGACAATGAACCAGATGCGCTACAGCAACAGCCGGCGGGTACTGCTGGAGATCACATTGATTAAACTGACGCATCCGTCGATGGAGACAACTACGGATTCGCTGCAGCAGCGGATTGCGGAGCTGGAGGAACGTCTGGCAGCGGGAGGCGCCGGTCAGACACCGGAACAGCTTGTCAAACAGCTGGTTTCGTCGGGTCTGCTCGCGCAGGCCCTGGCATCGTCGGGGCTGGCCCTGAACGCAGCCGGCGGCCCTTCGGCGAAAGCCGGCCCGGGAGCCGCACAGGAAGCCGGATCGCCGACACCGTCCGGGGAGCCGGAGACAATCGTACTCCCGACAGCGGATATCGAGCAGCTGCGTCTGTTGGAAAAGGACTGGAAAGACATTCTGGACGCGGTCGGCATGACGGCCAAAGAGACATTAAAGGACGTGAAATTGGAGCCGCTGGGCGAGGGCAGCCTGGCGATGGTGTTTCACGACAGGGCCGCGTTTGATATGGGGAGCCGGGAATCAGTGTGCCGCAGTGTGGAAAGCTACATCGCTTCGGCCTACCAGATGCAGGTGCGGCTGGAAGCCCGCCTGACCGCGGCAGAGGAGTATCGAAACAAACGGTTTGTAACAGAAGAAGAACTGAAACAGAAAATCAATATGGATATTATAATAGAATAGGAGGATATACAAACATGGCAAAGCGCGGTGGTTTTCCGGGAGGGATGCCCGGCAATATGAATAATCTGATGAAGCAGGCGCAGAGGATGCAGCGGCAGATGGAAGAGCAGGCAAAGGCGCTGGAGGAGAAGAGCTATACGGCTCAGTCCGGCGGCGGCGCGGTTTCCGTCACCATGAACGGCAAAAAAGAAATCCAGGAACTTGTGCTGACACCGGAGGTAGTGGATCCGGACGACATCGAGATGCTGCAGGACCTGATTGTGGCGGCGGTCAATGAAGTCATTCGCCAGGTGGAAGAGGAGGCCAACGCCATGATGGGCAAAATGACCGGCGGTATGGGAGGCTTTCCCTTCTGATGGATTACTACAGCACGAAAATCACGGCGCTGATCGAAGAACTGTCCCGTCTGCCGGGGATTGGCGCCAAGTCCGCGGGCCGTTTGGCGTTTCATTTGCTGAATATGCCGCAGGCAGATGTGGAGCGGCTGACCGGGGCGGTTTTGGAGGCCAAGCGGACGGTGCGTTACTGCCGGCAGTGCTGTACGCTGACCGACAGCGAGCTCTGCCCGATTTGTCAAAGTCCTTCACGGGATCAGGCGCAGATCATGGTGGTGGAAAATACGCGCGATCTGGCCGCCTATGAAAAGACCGGGAAGTACAATGGCGTTTATCATGTGCTGCACGGGGCGATTTCGCCGGCGCTGGGCATCGGGCCGGCGGACATTAAATTAAAAGAACTGATGCAGCGGCTCCAGGGGGATGTGGAAGAAGTCATTGTGGCAACAAATTCCAGCCTGGAGGGAGAGACAACCGCCATGTATCTGAGCAAGTTGATTAAACCTACGGGTATCAAGGTGACGCGGATCGCCAGCGGCGTACCGGTGGGCGGGGATCTGGAGTATATTGATGAGGTGACGCTGCTGCGGGCCCTGGAGGGCCGTACACAGCTATAACGATCAAATCGGGAGTGGATATACAAGTTGGATAAGTACGAATATACGATCAAATCAGAAAAAATAAAGAAGCTGGTGGAGCGCAGGGACTATGAGACGGCGGCCAAGATTGCCGACACCATTGACTGGGAGCGGGTAAAGAACGCAAAGCTTCTCAGTACGGTTTCCCAGGCTTACGAAAAGGCGGGCCGTTACGAAGAAGCGAAGGATATGCTTTTGATGGCATATGAGCGGGCGCCGGTAGGCCGCCGTTTTTTGAGCAAGCTGACGGAACTGGCGGTCAAACAGGGGAATTTTGAAGAAGCCGAAGATTATCTGAAAGAATTTACGGCCGCGTCCCCGCAGGACCCCAGCCGCCTGGTGCTTCTTTATGAGATCGCGAAGGCCAAGGGCGAATCGATCGATCGTCTGACAATGATTCTCGAAGCCTATCAGAAGCGGGAATTTGAAGAAAAATGGTCGTATGAACTGGCGGAACTGTATTTCCGCGCCGGAAAGACCGATGCGTGCGTCAAGCTGTGCGACGAAATTGTTCTCTGGTTCGGCGTAGGCCCTTACGTGGACAAGGCGCTGGAACTGAAGCAGCAGATTATGCCCCTGAGCCCCGAACAGATGGAGAAACAGGAGAATCGGGAAAAGTACCTGCGCCGGCTGGAGGATGTCCAGCGGGAATTTGAAAAGAAAGAAGAGCGCCCGGCAAAAGCGTCCGGCGAAAAGCAGGGTGGCTCAAAGAGCGTGGCCGAACTGGCTGCCGAGGCACTGCGGGAGCAGGCGGCGACGGTAGAAGAGACCGAGGAAGCGTTTCAAAGAGAAGCGGCGGAAAACGCAGAAGAAAGCCGGGAAAAAGCGGCGGCGGATCGCTCAAAAATCCGTTCGCTTTCAGAAGCCCGCGAGGAAGAAGAAGAAAAAGCGCGCCGTAAAGCGGAAGCCAGGCGAAAAAAGGAACAGCTTTTGCAGGAAGAAGCAAAACGCCGGCAGAAAGAAGAAGCCGAACGGCTTTTACGTGAAGAGGAGGAAGGCCGCCGCCGCGAAGCGGCGCTGACGCGCGAAATAGAAGAGAAAGCGGCGTTAGAGATGGCTAACCTGCAAGCGGAAATGGAGGCCAGTCTGGCGCGCGAGATTGAGACAGAAGCAATGTCGGCGACAATCAACGAAGCGATGCTGCGAAAGACGGCGGCGGCAATGGAAGAGGTCGGAGCCGTGGAAAACAATCATTCGGATGATTCCGAGCGCACCAAGATTGCGGCCGGCCCCTTTGGCGAGCAGACCAAGACAAAAGAATTTGTCATCCAGGCGCGGGCGATTAACAGGACGCTTAAGGAAGGCGGAGGAAGCCGGGTTACCGCGCGGGAAGTAGAAGCCCGGATGGCGGCGGAGGCGATAAAAGCCCGGGCGGAAATCGCGGAGCCCGAAGCGGCAAGGGCGAGAGCGGCGCAGATAGCGGAAGAGGAAATTATGGAGCCGATATCAGCGCAGATGACGGAAGAGGAAATCACGGAGCCGATATCAGCGCGGATGACGGAAGAGGAAATCACAGGGCGAAAAGCGGCGCAGGCGGCAGAGTCGGAAAGCATGGGTGTGAGAGCGGCGCAGATAGCGG
>JAAWCS010000055.1 GCA_022793375.1 Lachnospiraceae bacterium | reverse complement strand
TATGGAAAATGTAACTATTAACTGTATAGATGGGAATCGGGATGAGGGGAGTTCCTCTTAGATGTCCTTACCATTTATACCAAAAAAGAATAAGTCTGTAAGCTGTTTTACCTGCTTACAAACTTATTATACGAGGAGGAATGACATGACAGTGATCGTATTACTATTTTACAGCGCCGCATTGATTAGTTTCTTCTTCCCCTGGCTATTCCTTCACACGCTTATGCGAATGATACGTAATGAAAAATACGGCTATCATATGTTTTTCACCTGTATTTGTTTTGGTATTATGATCCTTGGGATTCTCTGCAGCTCGCAACTGAATTGAAATGGACTCAGGGAAGGGATGTATACCTTCCAGATACAGAACCATAGAATGAAATGGCTGAGAGCAGCTCCTGCGGCTTTCAGCCATTTTTACATTGACTGGAACGAAATATTTGTACAATACGAACATGGGCAGAACCAGAAAATCCGGCTCTGCCCGCTTTCAATTATTGATAAATCGAATCAATTTTCTTTATTCACTTACAACACCTTGGAAAGAAACTCCTTTGTCCGCTCATGCTGCGGATGCGCAAAAAACTCCTTCGGCGGCGCGCTCTCTAAGATCACCCCATCGTCCATAAACAGCACACGGTTCGCCACCTCCCTGGCAAATCCCATCTCATGGGTGACAATCACCATCGTCATCCCCTCTTTTGCCAGCGCCTTCATCAAATCCAGCACCTCGCCCACCATCTCCGGATCAAGGGCACTGGTCGGCTCATCAAAAAGGATCACATCGGGGTTCATCGCCAGCGCACGCACGATCGCCACCCGCTGTTTCTGGCCGCCCGAAAGCGTCGAAGGATAGACGTCGGCCTTATCCTCTAGGCCGATCCGCTTTAACAATTCCATGGCCTGTTCCCGGGCCTGCGCCTTAATCTGGGCTTTTGTAAGCACCGGCGCCGGCTCTGTCTGGGCCTGCGCATCCGCCGTTCCCGGACCGGATGCCCCCTTTAATTTCCCGCGGCGGGCCTGCTTCTGTTCCTGGCAGCGCACATAAACCGGCGCCAGCATGATATTCTCGATCACGGTCTTATTATTAAAAAGATTAAAATGCTGGAAAACCATGCCCATATGACGGCGGTGGACATTGATATCCACCTTGGGATCCGCGATATCCACGCCCTTAAAAACAATGCTTCCGCTGTCCGGGTCCTCCATGCAGTTTAAGCAGCGCAGAAAAGTGCTCTTGCCGGAACCGGAGGGACCGATCACTACTACAATGTCCCCTTTGTTGACTGTTACGTCGATCCCTTTTAAGACTTCCGTATCTCCAAAACGTTTTTTCAGGTTAATTACGTCGATCACTCTTCTTCAAGCTCCTTTCCATGATTTTCACCAGCAGCGAAATCCCCATTACCAACACAATATAAATGGCCGCCATCACCAGATAGGGAACCATGAATTCATAGCTGTTGCTGCCGATATAGCTGAACGCCACATACAGATCGGCCGCTCCGACAAAGCTGACGACCGAAGTCTCCTTGACGAGAGCAATAAACTCATTGCCCAGCGTCGGCAGAATATTTTTGACCGCCTGCGGAATTACGATCTTCATCATCGAGACCGAAAAGCTCAGGCCCACGGCCCGTCCTGCTTCCAACTGTCCCGGATCCACGGACTGGATCCCGCTGCGCATGATTTCCGAAATATAAGCGCCGCTGTTTAAGCCAAACACCATGATCGCGACCTGTACCCCCGACAAGCGTATCCCCAGCAAGGGAAGCAGCACATAATAAAATACCAGCAGCTGTACCACAATCGGCGTCCCGCGAAACAGTCCCACATAAAAACTGCAAAACCCGTTCAGGACCCGCGGCAAACGTTTATATTTGGGTACCACACGTACCGTCGCAATCAGCGTCCCGATCAAAATCCCGATCAAAAGGCCGCAGACCGCGATCAGAAGCGTATTCTGCAAGCCCTCCAGAACTCTCACATAGCCGTTCTTTTCCAAAAAAATCTCTACAAACTTAGCCCATTTATTTCCGAAATCACCCATATATTCACCCGTGTATCGAGGAAAAGGCGGGCAAAGGCCCGCTTTTTCACCTCGTTATTCTTATTCTGTCCGCACTCTCTGCTACTGCATCTGATTGATGGATTCCACGATGCAGGCCGCCGGCGCCGCATCAATGATTACATACTGAATATTTCCGTTAAGCAAATCCTGTACGGCCAGCGAACCGTTCTTATACGGTACGCACGTTGCCGGCAGCCCTGCAAATCCCCAATCTTCGTCGCCTTCCACGTAATACTGGCCGGTCGTGCCGCCCTGCACGCCAATCTTGTCGCTTTCGCTGAGTTCGGCCAGCAGCGCTTCTACCGCCGCCGCATCCGCACAGCTGTCGTATTTCGTATCGTCGCTCTTTACAATCAGCCGCTGAGAAGCTTCGTAATACGATTCCGAAAAGGTCACATATTCCTCGCGTTCTTCGCTCACCGTAAGCCCTGCCATTGCAATATCGCAGTTATGCTGGCCTACCGACAGGCAGACGGCCTCAAAATCCATGTTCTGAATGACCAGCTCCTTGCCCAGCTTTTGTGCCAGCAAAGCCGCAATCTCCATGTCAATCCCATAGTAGTTCTCGCCATCCATATATTCAAATGGCTCAAAGGACGCGTTTGTCGCCACAATCAGCTGATCCTTCGAGGAATCCAGCGCCGCGGATTGTACGGCCTGCGGCTCGCCGCCGCCAAAGTACTTCTCGCAGATTGCATCCAAGGTGCCATCCGACTTAATTTCGCCAATAAAAGCATTTACCTGCTCTAACAGTTCCGGCTGATCCTTGTCCACGCCAAAGGCATACTCTTCATTCGTTAAATCAATGTCGATTACCTTTGCCGTCGCACCGCCCGCTTTACCGCCGCAGCCGGCCAGCATACAGGCTGTCATCACCAATGCCATCCCTATCGTCAATAATTTTTTCATAACTCTCCTCCATTCTGCCTATATCTGTTTGCACCACAGAAAACAGCTCTGACGCCGCCGCTGTCTCGTCCTGCTGTCTTTACTGTCAGAGCGTTCCTGCGATGTGTAATACTATAACAGGAAATAGAAATTTACGCAAGAATAATTATTCATAAATATACGCATAAATATTCATTAATATCTGCAAAAATCCACAAAAAAGGGGACAGCTGCCGCATAGCTGCCCCTTCCTCGTGATCCATCTCTTCTTTGGACTCGGATTTCGATTCTGTTTTTAGACGCGCCAACTACGGTAACAAAAAACAAAAGCACCCAGCTTTGTGTCAAACAGCAGGCTGCAGGGATACCCCTTCATAAACTCGGCGCGAAATTCATCTCTGGTCAGCAGGCTGTCTTTCACCGGCGCATCTACGTCCACTCCCTGGAATACTTTTGCCAGTTTTACAAAAAGCTGCCGAAAGACCGGCTGGGTATCGATTGCCGCAATCTCGGTCTTTCGCTTCCACTTTAATGTACGGTTTACACCGCGGGACATGATGACATCCTCCACTCCCAAAAGAATTTGCAGCCGGATTTTGCCCTCAATATCGTAACACTGGCTGGCATAAAAGCCGTTTCCGATATTCTGACCTTTATATTCCGCATCGGACAGCTTTGCCTCCACCTGAAAAATGTCCTGTGTTGCCAGGTTTACTGCCTTGGAGATCGCTGTAACCTGCGCAGAAAGGTCCGGGCCTTTGCGGGCCACTGCTTTTCCCACGATCGCCTGATCTTCTCGCAGAATATGCTCTGCCAGCCAGCTGTTGAGCGTCCCCGCAAAGCGCTGCACCGCCAGCTGAGAATAACCGGATAATTCCAGATCCCTTTTAAGCGACGGCAACGTCTTGTCCCGAAAGCTGTCATGCGTCCGTTTATGCTGTGCAAAATCGCTGTAACGGATGGAACGCATATACGCTTCCTCTTCTATAAAATGTGTCATGGCATACGCTTCCAGGTACTTAATCCCTTCCCCATAAGCGCTCAGATTGGTGTTTGCATCCTCGGCAAGGTCAAACAGCCTGTGTACGATCCGAAAAAGTTTCTCGTGCGCTTCATCTACTTCTTGCACGCCGATCTTATACTTTTCATCCCATGCAATCCGCTCCATGATGCATTTCTACCTCCTGTCTTTTGTTCTCTTTCTTTACCATTATAACCCATTGGATTTTTTTTTCAATACCCATTCCTTGTCAAATGCCTGGATTGAATACCTGCGGATCGGGTATCTGGAGAAACGTCAGGAGCATTACAAAAAGCCCCAATTCATAATGAATCGGGGCGCGTCTCTTTTGTATCCTCTATAAATTTTTCCTATGTTTCTTTATGTTCCTATGTAAGGAAGGCTTGCACCTTCAAAACTACACACTGAGCAATCATCATCTTCTGCTTCTTCTTCCCCAGACCTAACCTTCTTGGTTAAGCCCTCGACCGATTAGTACCAGTCAGCTCCATACATTACTGCACTTCCACCTCTGGCCTATCTA
>JAAWCS010000082.1 GCA_022793375.1 Lachnospiraceae bacterium | reverse complement strand
ATGGGCGCACCAATTGATCTCGCCGCCCTTATGGCCGTAGCCCTGATCGGAAGTAAACAGACATTCCTTTGCCGTCTCTTTCGACACATAGCCGCTCTCGTTATACTCATACGTATACGAGGAAATCAGATGGCCGCAGAAACAGGTCGTCCGCACCTCTGTGATCTGGTCCTCGGCATCATAGGCATACGTCGTTTGGATTCCATTCGGCCGTACCGTTTCCGTAAGCCGGTTCAATGCATCATACGCATACGTCGTCACGCCGGCATTGCGGTCGGTAATCTTTACGATGTTGTCATTCTGATCGTATTCGTAAGATACCTCCAGCCCATCCGGGTAAGAGATGGACGCCAGGTTATCCGCGTTATCATACGTATACTTCACCTGCTTGCCGGAGCCGGCCGTCATGGTAACGAGCCGCCCCAGGCTGTCGTATTCATAGGTGGTCGTCCCGGTGGTATCGGTCATAGCGGTGCGCTGCCCCAGGATGTCGTACTGGAAGCTTACCGGGTTCTGCGCATCCTCCGCTTTCGCCGTCTCATAGGACTTCTCCGCCAGTTCATTGAGCTTGTTATAGTCATAGCGGATCGTATCGCCTTTCGCCGTCAAGTGGGCCGAGACCTGGCCGTCGGCGTAATAGGTGTACGCATCCACCCGCCCCATCGGGGAAGTGATAGAGGTCAAATTCCCTTCCAGGTCGTAGGCATAGCGGGTGACCTCGTCCTTTGCGTTCGTCACGGTCGCCAGGTTCCCCATTACATCGTAGGTATAACGGGTCTCATATCCCATCGGGTCGGTCACCTTGGTAAGCTGGTCTAAGAGGTCGTAGGTAAACTGGGTCTTGAAGCCGTCGGCCGCCGTCACCGTGGTGACGTTATTGTGCGCGTCGTATTCGTACCCTTCCGTCTGGCCCAGCTTATCCGTATAGCTTTTAAGGCGGCTGCCGGCATCGTAGGCATAGGCCGTCGTCTGCTGCAGCGGGTCGGCCGTCCCGGTGAGGCGGTCGTCCTTGTCATAGCTATACTGGTACAGATACCCCTTCGGGTCGGTCACGCCGGTTAAGTTGTAATTCCGGTCATACTCGTAACGGCTCGTGCGCTCCCCGGGCGTCGTGATGGCCGTGATATTGCCCACCAGGTCATAGACGGCCTCCGTCGTCTTGCCTTCGGGGTCGATGCTGGCCGTCAACTGGTCTGCCAGGTCATAGCGGAACGTCCGGGTGTGTCCCAGGGCGTCGGTCATGCTGGTCCGGTTGCCGCGCAGGTCGTAGCCATAGGCGGTCACGCCGCCGGCCGGGCTTGTCTCCTTGGTGATGCGGTGCATGACATCGTACTCATAGCGGCTGGTACGCCCCATGCTGTCGGCGGCTTCCAGGATATCGTCGCCGGCGCTGTAGGTAAAGCGCTGGCTGTAGCCCAGCGGCGTTGTGATCCCTTCCAGGCGGTGCACCGCGTCGTATTCGTAGGTATAGACGCCGCCATTGGCCTGCGTCATGCTGGTCACGTTGCGGTTTACATCCACTTCAAAGGACGTCACATGCCCCAATGCGTCGGTAATGCTTGTGAGCTCGTCGTGCGGGTCGTAGGCATACTTCGTCACCGCGCCGCGCGGGGAAATCGCTTCCACGAGGTTGTTCATCACGTCGTAGCGGTACTCGGTAATCAGGCCGTTGCCATCCTTTTCCTTGGTGAGGTTCCCTAACGCGTCGTAGCGGTATTCGCCGCCGTCCCCTTCTGGGGTGGTAAGCTTTAACAGGCGGGACAGCTGGTCGTATTCATACGTGGTCGTGCCGCCGTTGCCGTCTGTCCAGGAGATAAGCCGGTTCAAGGCGTCATAGGCATAGCGATTGGCCACGCCTTCGGCGTCGGTCGCCGTGAGCACGTTGCCGTTGGCATCGTACTGGTAGGTGGTCGCCGCGCCTAACGGGTTGACGGCCTTTAGCAGGCGGTTGATCGCGTCGTAGGAATACGTGTAGACCGCATCGCCCGGCTCCGTCTCGCGGAGCAGGTTGCCGGCTTTGTCGTATTCATAGGTGGTCACGGCACCGTCGGGCTCCGTCACGCTTACCAGGCGGTCAAGGGCGTCATAGGCATAGCGGGTCACGGCTCCGTCCACATCCGTAATCCGGACTAGGCGGTTCCAGGCATCGTACTCATAAACGGCGCTGCGGCCGATCGTATCGGTCTGCTTTACAAGGTTGCCACAGGCGTCGTAGGCATAGGCCATCGTATTGCCGGCATTGTCCGACGCTTTCACCAGGCGGCCCAGGCTGTCGTACTCATAGGCGGTCATGACGCCGGCCTGGTCGGTCATACTCTGCAAGCGGCCGCAGGCGTCATAGGTGCAGATGATCCTATCGCCGTCCGCCAGCGTGATCCCGGTCTGATTGCCGTTCGCGTCGTAGGCAAACTCCGTCACATGGCCCAGGGCGTCCGTCATCTTTACGGGCCGGTTCATGGCGTCGTACACGAGGGTAGTCTGCCCTTTGAGGGCGTCGGTTTCCATCGTTACGTTGCCGTTGGCGTCGTATTCATAAGCGGTTAGGTTGTCAAGGGCGTCGCGTACTACGGTCACGCGGCCGATGGCGTCATAGTAATTGCGGCCTGTGCCCTCCATCGGGTCAGTTACGGAAGTGATCCGCCCGGCTTTGTCATAGGCAATGGAGGACGTATAGCCCAGCGCGTCCTCCACCTGGAGCAGGCGGCCGGCCGCGTCATAGGAATAGGCGCCGGTATGGCCTTCTTCATTGGTAACGGACAGTGTGCGCCCCGCCGCGTCGTAGGTATAGCTTACCGTGCCGCCCAGAGGGTCGGCCGCGGCCAGGAGCTGGTTGTTTGCATCATAGGTAAAGGTATACGCCCGGCCTTCGCCGTCCGAAACACGGACGATGTTGCCCACGGCGTCATAGCCGATCTCGGTTACCAGGCCGTTTTGTGCCGTCGTGGCGACGATTCGTCCTAACGCATCATAGGTATAGGAAACCTGGCTTCCGTCCGCATAGGTAATCGCTGCGAGCTGTCCGGCCGCGTCATAGGCATACGAGGTCGCAGCCCCCAAGGCGTCGGTCGTCTTTGTCAATACGCCCAGAATCGGGTCATATTCCATCGTGGTGCAGTTGCCCAGCGCGTCGATGACCGCGGTGATATGCCCGGCCGCGTCGTAAGAGGCCCGCATCTGGCCGCCCAGGGCGTCCGTGGTATGGGACAGGCGGCCCAGGGGGTCGTATCCGTAAGCCGTCGTATTCCCGCGGCCGTCGGTCTCGCCGGTCTGGTTCCCATTTGCGTCATAGGCGTAATCCATCGTCTGGCCGAGGGCATCCTCCCCGTGCAGGATATTTCCCATGGCGTCATAGGAAAAGCTTGTTACCGCGCCGTTTTCGTCGGTGACGGAGAGTACATGGCCGGCCGCGTCATAGGTATAGGATATCTGCCCGCCGTCCGCCGCGGTTTCTGCCGTCGTGCGGCCCAGTACGTCATAGGTGACAGAGGAGGTATGCCCCAGCGGGTCGGTCGTGGTTAGCGGGCGGCCCATCGCATCGTAGGTATAGCGCCAGGTCTGGCCCAGGGCGTCGGTCATCGCCGTCACCAGGACGCCGTCGTATTCATACAAAACCGCATTTCCGGCCGCGTCGGTCTGCTTCGTCATCCGGCCCAGGCCGTCATACTCATAGCGGGTCACGCCGCCCAGGGCGTCGGTGACCGCTGTCCGGTTGCCGTTTCCGTCATACTCGAGGCGGGTCGTGCGGCCCAGCGCGTCGGTCATGCCGGTGGGCTGGCCGGCTTCATTGTAGGTAAAGGCGGTCGTATAGCCGCCCCGTTTGGCCGAGAGCATGCGACCGGCTTCGTCATAGGTATATGTGGTCGTTACGCCCAGCACATCGGTCTCGGAAGCTGCAAACCCCTCCGCCGTATAGGCTTTCGTCTCCTGGGAGCCGTCCGCGTACTCGATTTTTACGGTACGCATCGCGCCGTCGTAATAATACTTCGTCACATTCCCCAGGTTGTCGGTGGCGGTAGTGCAGCCATCGGCATAAGACAGGGTTGCGATCCCGCCATTGGCGTCGGTCTGCTCCACGACGCGTCCGGCTTCGTCATACGCGTTCTGCACGACGCGGGTTCCGTTTTCGTCATACCAGGCCGTCATGCGGTGGTTTTCGTCGTATTCATAGCGTTTGACGCCGCCGGCGGCATCCGTTACGCTTATCAGGTTTCCGGCTCCGTCGTAGGCATAGGCGACTGTGCCGCCGTCCGGCAGTGTCACGGAGGTGACCCGCTCTTCTTCATCCATGGTGAAACCATAGGACACGCCAAGAGGGGACGTCATTTTCGTAAGATAGTATTCTTCGTCATACTCATAAACCGTCGCATAGCCATGTACATCCGTGATGGTCCGTATATGTCCATAGATATCAAAGCTATACTCGGCGCCGTCCGCCGTCGAGAGCGTCCATCCGTCCTGCGAGCGGGCGAGCGTCATGCCGTAGCCGGCAGGGCTTACATACCCGCCGTTTCCGTCCGGCTCAAAGGACAGGCCGCTGCCGTCCTCGCGGACAAACATCACGCTGGCGTCCTCTAACATCATCAGACGGATATCAAAGACCGAGCTCCAGCCAATGCCAAAGCTGCTGCGGAAATAGGCTGTTTTGGCGTTATAGCTGCGGGTAACGGCAAAATCCCCTCCCAGATCCGGGACAGAGGCGTCGGTCTGCTCCATAAAGAAGTTGCCCGTATTTAAGTTGATCGGTTCAAACCCGAATTCACAGGACAACGCCCGCCCGTTCAGGAACATGTCGATCTTGATCCGCTCCAGGTCATTCGGCAGAGCATAGGTATACGGGACATCCGTCTGCGGATTGCGGATAAACAGAAGATCGCCGGAGATGGTCAGCTGATCCGGCAGATGGTTATCCTTGCGGATTTGTTTTACATCCACGCCGTAATGTCTGGCGATCCGCTCCAGAAGGTCGGTCTCCTGTACCTCATAGATCAGAAAGCGGTCGCTCTCTTTGATCGAGCTAACGGCCGGTTTTGTACCAGGGGCATTCTCTCCGGTGACAGGATCCCGGATAATCTCAAAGCCGCTGGCCTGAGCACTGAACGAATAGATGGTGTTCAGCTCCAGGTTCACGGTCGGGATGTAGCCGGCTGTCTGCCAGTTGTCCGTAAGGGGCGCTGCTTCCGCCTCCGGTACGGCCCCGCCGAGCGTGTAATCCGGGGACGTCAAAGCGATGTCCGCCTCTACAATGGCCCCTTCCACGGCCGTACTGCCCTTATTCAATGTATATGCAACCATCGACTCCGCCTGGGACAGGCCATGGCCGATGACTCCGACGGCCGCCTTGCCGCCGGCGCGGCTGCCGATAATGACCGGATCGACCTGCAGGGTGAAGTCCTCGATCTCCGTATACAGGCTGGGATCGGCTCCCCCGCCGCCGGTCCAGTAGATTTCCATGCGCGGACCCTGGTCGGAGTGAATCCCGTACAGGGCTTCCGCCGGCATGGCTAAGTCCATCTGGTCCGCTGATATCGGCTCGTTCGCCGCTTTTAGCATCAAGCCCACCTGATCGTAAGTAAAGCTGAACCATTCGTTTATTACGTCTGTCATGTCAAAGGTCAGCGTACCATCCACACCAGGCGCCATTGCAGAATCGACATACACCCGTTCGATGGAATTCTGGGAATTCCAGGTCAGGGTCGTAACATTCCACTCGACTCTGGGGGCAAACAATTCAAACTCGGTCTGGCCGCTGCTGTGGTTCGTCTGTACTCCAATCTTAAAATAGGCCCGCGTCACACCAGAAAACCAGATTTCTTCCCATTGCGCATTGATGGCAAAATAGGTACGACAATTCCCATAGCCATCCCGATATCCCACATAGGAGGTAGAGCCATCCCCATAATGCTGATCTGGTCTGCCATCCATCGTGCAGCTCATCATAAAATCGATCGGCGGCACCACGGCGGACGTTGGATCAATCCGCACAGGGTAGACTCGTTCCGGGGCCGCCAACCAGCCGCGATCCGCCTCCACGCTCACCCGCATGTTTCCTGCCGAGGTATCCAGATGCAGGGACACGTCAAACGACCTGGCCCCTGCGGCATCCTCCATGACCGGCGCTTCCAGGAGGAAAACCGGTGTCCCTTCGCCCGTCTCCAGATAGATGAGATTTCCGTCCTGCCTGGGACTGAGGCCTTCGGCCACGATTTCATAGGAAAAAGAGCTTACTTCACCGGGAGCCAGCAGGATAATATCCTCTTTTACGCTGTTTCCCAGCACCGTATACTGGTAATCAACCCCCTCATATACGTTGTTGTAGCGAACCGCGTTTGTCCCGGCCGTACTTTGCGAAAAGTCTCCGCCCTGCGGGATCAGTTCCAGCACGTAGCCGTCCTTTTCGAGGGTAATCCCCTGTCCTGCTTCCATCTGCGCCGGCAGTACGATCGCCATTTCCCCGGCTGCGTTTCGATAGGCCGCCGGCTCTTCGGCCGCGCCGGCCGTACCGGATACGTGATCTTCGCCGGCCCTTCTTATTTTCCGCACGCCAACCCCCACCGGAACCAACGTATCGTCCACTTCCCGGAGTTCGCCGGCCGCATCGCGGTAGAGACCGGAATAGCCGCCGATGATCGTGACATACTCGTTTTCCGCCACTTCATACGTTCTGCGCCCCTCACTCCACTCAATCAACGTCCCTTCCGGTTCATCCACGGACAAGGAATAAAAACTCTCCGGCTGGCGCAGCGCCGGCTCTTCCTCTTCCGGTTCCTCTTCTTCCGGTTCCTCTTGAGATTCCTGTTCTCCGGTTTCTGCCGGAAGTTCTTCGCCTTCGCTCTCTGCAGGTATCGCCGCTTCTTCCTCAGTCTCTGCCTCCGATGTTTCCGGGCTTTCTGCCGTTTCTCCGCCTATATCCGCACCGGCTGTTGTCTCCGGCGGCAGCGTTTCTTCTTCCGTACTTTCCCCGGCTTCCTCAGATGCTTCCGTCCCCGAAACAGAACCCGACGACGCGGTCGTTTCTTCTGCCGAACTCTCTTCCGCTCTTGTTTCATCCGCGGAAGTTTCCTGCGCGCTCGTCGTCTCCGGGCTGATTGTCTCTGCCTCTGTTGTCTCTGCACTCGTCGTCTCTGCACTCGTTGTCTCTGCAACCGTTGTCTCTGCATTTACCTTCTCTGTATTGGTCGCCGCAGTCGGGGGAATCGCCCCGTTTTCTTCCTCTTCGTCCTTCAGACCCACATCCTCCAGCGTCAGAGGCGCCGGCAGACTGAAATCCACCTGTCGCGGCATCCTGGCTATCTGATCCGCCGCATATGCGGTAATCGTACAGAAATCGCCCATGCACATGGTCCATGCGATGAATACACAAAGTAACCTTTTAATCAACCGTCTCTGTTTGTACTTCATACTTTACCCCCCTTGTTGGAGTGGACAATATGTTGTTCTGTAGCTTGTTTCTGAATGTTCCGTTGTTTTTTCAAATACTTTTCGGTTCTTTCCCTTCACCTTCCTCTCTATTTATGGTATATAAGCATTTCATTGCGTATTTACTATTGGAATTCTGTTTTAGTCGAAATTATGATGTGTTATACAAGATATTTTTTATTGTAATGCATTTTTAATATTTTTTCAAGCATATTTTATAAAAAACTAACTATAATTATATGATTTGTTTTATTCCATTCATTTTACTATATATTATAGAAATTATCCCTATCATCTGTCGCCAATTCGTCTGTCTAAAAAATAATATCCGTATATTCCAAACAAAAAAGCCGCTGCATCCGAGCCTTCACCCGTTCACAACAGCTTTTTATCGGTTATTGGTTATCTTTTCGCTTTCTCTACCGCGCCGCCTTCACACGTTTCCAAAGATCGGCGTAATACTGGTCCATCTCCTCGCCCAGGTACTGAAACACCTCACAGCGCGCGATCACCTCATCCTCCGGGAACACATCCTTGTTTTCCAGATACGATTCATCCAAAAGCTCGATCGCCCCCTCGTTCGGCGTCGAGTACGTGATATACTCGAAATTCCGCTTGGCAATATCCGGCCGGCACAGGAAATTGATCCAGGCCTCGGCATTCTCCTTATTCTCGGCATTTTCCGGGATCACCCAGGCGTCCATATAATAATTGGAACCCTCGTCCGGCACGCAGAAAGCGATGTCCGGGTTCTGCTCCTGGATCGCCAGCACCTCGCCGGAGTAAGCAAGCCCCAGCGCCACTTCGCCGTTAATCATCAAATCCTTGATCTGATCCATGACATACGAATAGACAAGCGGCTTCTGCTCTACCAGGCGCTGCGTCGCTTCCTCCAGCTGGCCCCGGTCCGTCGTATTCAGCGAATAACCCAAAAGCCTGAGCGCCGGCACCAGCGAATCGCGCACGCTCTCGTACATGACGATCGACTGGCTGTATTTCTCCTCCCACAGCACGTTCCAGCTCTTTACCTCATCCTCCCCGACCATTGTGGTATTGTACATAATCCCCACCGTGCCGAAGGTGTAAGGCACCGCATAAGCATTCTCCGGGTCAAAAGACTGCGCCCCCTGCATATGCGTCTGCCCGATATATTCGATGTTCGGAACGTTGTCCATGTTGATCTTCTGGAGCAGACCGTTTCGAAGCATCCGTTCAATCATATAATCCGAAGGGCAGACCGCGTCGTAGACCCGGCCGCCGGCCTCGATTATAGGGTACATTTCCTCATTGTTCTCAAACAGATCATAGACCACCTCGATTCCTGTCTCCTTCTCAAACAGGTCTATGACCTCCTCATCGATATAGTCGCCCCAGTTGTACACCTTGACGACGCCGTTTTCCCCTGCTTTGAATTCTCCTTCCTGGGAGCTCTCTGCATTGCCACATCCGGCCAGCATGGCCATGAGAACGGCCAGCGCCAACAGATAAGCAATTCCTTTTTTCAATCCTTTTATCCTCCTTGTCTTTGATGGCCCTTTTTCAGGGCAGAATGGGATGTCCCGCAGGACATCGTTTTTATCGCCTGAAACCGGGAAATCCCGGTATAAGCTTCTCCTTTTGCGCGCAATCGGCCGCCGCCCGCTCCGCCTTCCGGCGCGCCGGGCCGCCCTTACTCGATCACATCCCGCTTCTTCTGCGGCCGCACATTGATCAGAATCAACAGCGCCAGCACCGATACAAACATCAGCGTCGACAGCGCGTACAGCGTCGGCTTGATCCCGCGCCGCACCTCGCTGTAGACCAGCGTCGACAGCGTATTGACGCCGGCCCCGGTCGTAAAATGAGTAATCACAAAATCGTCCAGCGACATCGTAAACGCCATCAGAAACCCGGACAGGATACCCGGCATCAAATCCGGCATCACGACCTTGAAAAACGCATACAGCGGCGAAGCGCCCAAATCTAGCGCCGCCTCATACGTGCTCCCCTCCATCTGCTTTAGCTTAGGCATCACGCTCAGAATCACATATGGTACATTAAACGTAATATGCGCCAGCAGCACCGTCTGCATGCTCAGCGTTACGCCAAAGGCCATAAAACACAGCATCAGCGAAATACCGGTCACGATATCCGCGTTCATCATCGGGATATTGTTGATCCCCATGACCACCGTGCGCGGAACTTTGCGCATCCGGTGAATGCCCAGACAAGCAAGCGTCCCCAGCACCGTTGCCGCAAACGCCGATACAAAGGCGATCACCAGCGTCGTGCGCAGGGCATTCATCACCGTCTCATTTGAAAAGAGATCGGCATACCATTTCAGCGAAAATCCGCCCCACACCACACGCGAACGCGCCTCGTTAAACGACAGCACAATCAGCACCAGAATGGGAGCGTACAGATAAAACAGCATCAGAATCAGATAAATCTTCTTCATGGCATTTTTCATATGACATTGCTCCCTTCCGGATCATATTTGGCAAGCACCGCCATGCTGATGAAAATAAACACCATCAGCACCAGCGACAGCCCCGACCCCAGACGCCAGTTGCTGCCGGAAGTAAACGCCTGCTCGATCACGTTGCCGATCAGCAAAATTTTGCCGCCGCCTAACAGGTTGGAAATGACGAAGGTCGTCATCGAGGGCACAAACACCATCGTAACGCCGCTCACCACGCCCGGCATACTCATCGGGAAAATCACCCGAAAAAAGGTCTGCACGCCGTTGGCCCCCAGATCGCGGGCCGCGTCCACCTTGTCCTGGCCGATCTTAATCAGCACATTGTAAATCGGCAGCACCATAAACGGCAGAAAATCATAGACCATGCCAAACACAATCGCCCCGGCCGTATTGATGATCCGCACCGCCGGCAGTCCCAGAAGGCCCAGGATCGCATTCAGCACCCCTTGGTTTGACAAAATCGTCTGCCAGGCCATTGTCCGAAGCAGCGAATTCATCCACATCGGCAGGATAAAAATAAACACGATCAGGCTATTCTGGCTATGGCTGATACCCTTCAAAACCATCGCCAGCGGATACGCCAACAGCAGGCAGATCAGCGTGCTGACCACCGACAGGCCGATCGACAGCCATAAAGCCTGCGCGTGCTCCGCCGTCATAATCTGCGCCACATTGTTAAGCGTAAAGGCCCCTGTCCGATCCGTCAGCCCGTAAAATACAATCATTGCCAGCGGGATAATCGTAAATCCGACCATCCATACGATATAGGGAAGCGCAAATGATTTTCTACCCATCGACTTCCACCGCCATTTCATCCTCGGATTCCGGCTTGTTCATAATCTGGATATCAAACGGCTTCACATTAAGACTCACCTGCGTGCCCACCGGGAAGCACCTGGTGCTGTGTACCAGCCATTCGTGCCCGCCGGCCATGACCTCCATCTCATAGTGGACGCCCTTAAAAATCAGATGCGATACCTCGCCCCGCAAAAGCCCCGGCTCCGTCTCCGACAGGCGGATATCCTCCGGCCGGATCACCACGTCGACCGGCTTATTCGTGCCGAAGCCCTCGTCCACGCAGGGGAATTTGACGCCCAGGATCTCCACCAGACGGTCCTCGATCATTATCCCGTCCACAATATTGCTCTCGCCGATGAAGTCCGCCACAAACGCGTTCTCCGGCTCGTTGTAAATCTGCTCCGGCGTCCCCATCTGCTGGATATACCCCTGGTTCATGACCACGATCGTGTCCGACATTGTCAGCGCCTCCTCCTGGTCATGGGTTACATAAATAAAAGTAATGCCCAGCTCCTTTTTCATGCGGATCAGCTCATACTGCATATCTTGGCGCAGCTTCAGATCCAGGGCCCCTAACGGCTCGTCCAATAAAAGCACCTTCGGCTCGTTGACGATCGCGCGCGCAATCGCCACCCGCTGCTGCTGCCCGCCGCTTAGGGAATCCACCGAACGGTTCTCATAGCCATCCAGGTTTACCAGCTTGAGCGCGTAACGAATCTTATCCTTAATATAATCCTTTGACTTGCCCTTGATCGTTAAGCCAAAGGCAATGTTTTCCGCGATATTCATATGGGTAAACAGGGCGTACTTCTGAAACACCGTATTCAGCGCCCGCTTGTTCGGCGGCAGCTTCGTGATGTCCTTACCGTCAAAAATGACCTGCCCCGTCGTCGGCTGCACAAACCCACCGATGATGCGCAGCGTCGTCGTCTTGCCGCAGCCGCTCGGCCCCAAAAGAGTCACAAATTCATTCTCCTGCACCGTCAGGTTCAGCTCATCCAAAACCATGGTATCCCCAAACTTTTTGGAAATGTCCCTAAGGTCGATCAAAGTACGCTCCATGGCAATTCCTCCTACCGTAAAATAGCGCCCTGCCGGGCGTCTCACAACGTATGCCCCCTGCGGGGCGCTAGGACTTCGTCCGGCCTAGTCTACCCCATAGGGCGCCTCGAACCGCCTGCCCCTCAGGGGCAAAAAGACTTCATCCGATCAGGTAATGGAATTCCCGCTGGCCGCGCAGGCGCGCGACTTCCCGTATTTTCCCCATTGTAAGTCGAATTATAACATTTTTTTTGGGGGTGTCAATGATTTTTTATGAAATGAGACTGACAATTTTTTCAGAGCAAAGACTTCCTCCCTCCCTCGGCTGTCTGCAGTACAAAAAAGACAGATACCTATGCCGCTCAATGACGTATGGTATCTGTCTTTTTATATTTTGGACCGCCTTAGTCCAACTGGAATTTGCGCACTAAATCGTTCATCATCAAAGATTGATTCGACAGCTCATTCGCGGTTGCCGCGCTTTGCTCCGAAGTCGCGGAAGTACTTTCAACGACGGCCGAAATCTGGTTGATCCCCTCCGTAACCTGAGAGATCGCTTCGGTCTGGCTCTCCACCGCGTTCACCACCGCGTTCATTTTAATCGTCACATTTTCCGCAATGGAATTGGTTTTATTCAGCGACCCGGTTACCCGGTCGACCGCTTCGCTGCCCTCCGCGATGGCGGCAATCGAACTCTCGATCAGTTCTTTCGTCGCCTTTGCCGCCTCATCCGACTTTGACGCCAGATTGCGTACTTCATCGGACACCACGGCAAAGCCTTTGCCGGCACTGCCGGCCCGCGCCGCTTCCACGGCCGCATTCAGGGCCAGTATATTCGTCTGAAAGGCAATGTTTTCAATCGTATCGATAATCTTGCTGATTTCCTCAGACGAACCGGAAATTTTATCCATGGCGGCATTTAACTCCTGCACATGTTTTACGCTTGCGGCCAGCTGCTGGCCTGCCTGCGTCACAAAATGGCCCGCCTCTTCTGCCGCAGCCGCTGTCTGTCCGGCATTCTTTGCAATACTGGTGGCCGTAGCGGAAAGCTCATGGACCGCGCTGGCCTGCTCCGTGGCGCCCTGGCTCAGAGACTGGGCTCCGTTAGACACCTGCCCGGCGCCGGCCGCCACGCTTTCGGCCGACTGACTGATCTGCAAAAGCGTACCTCTCAATGAACTGTGGATTGCCTTAATCGATTCTTCTATCGCCGCAAAATCGCCCCAGTATGTACGGCTGATGCCCTCCCGGAAATCTCCCTGTCCCATTTTTCTCAGGTGATGTGATACATCCTGCACCACATCGTTCAGACGAAGGATGGTTGTCTCCAGGGCTTTTGTCAGCTTGGCAGTTTCGTCCCGGGACGCCACAACCGGCGACGGCGTCTGCAAATCGCCGTCCGCCAGCTTCTCAAGCCTGGCCACACAATCCTGAATCGGGCCGGAAATCGATCGTCCCATCCTAAGCGCCACCGGGAAGGTGGCGAGCACCACAAGGATCACAACCAGCAGCGTAAGCAGGATGCTCCGATCCAGCGTAGACTTAAACTCCCTCTGGCTGGCCTCAATCGCGATGCTCCATTGCTGATTGCCGCCGATGGGGGCAAATCCCACAAACTTATTGTCCCCATAAAAATGATAAGCGCCAAAACCGCTCTCACCCTCGATCATGCGCTGATTTACCGCGGCCACATCCGCTATGCTGGCATCCGTCCTCGCCGCTTCGATCATGTTGGAGCCTTCCTCCACGATCGAATATTCCCGGTGGCCGATGACATTGCCCTTGCGGTCCAGTATGTATGCCACGCCATCGCTGCCCATGGACAGATTGACCACAATCTCCGACAGAAAATCCGCGTTGATGCCGCCGTATACCACGCCTTCAAAACGGCCGTCTGTGATAATCGGCACCTCCAGCAAAAAAATCATACACTATCCGTCGTTCATAATATCGGAAGCAGCCGCCTCCTGAAGCGCCGTCCAGTAGTGATCCATCCGCCACTCCACCGCATCCGCCGCCATCTGTGTGGCAGGGCCTAATGTCTTTGTCATTACGTCGTCAATCCCACTGGCATTTAAAAGGGCCGTGATTACTCCGATCAGTATGGATCCAACCAGCACCACCGCCAACATACTGATTTGAATTTTTGATTTGATCGACCTCATAGTATCCTTTTCCTCTCCTCCGATTTTTAGGGCGCAAAAAAAATAAACCCGCTACATATAATAATAACTGATTTATCTGCCCAAAGATATAGTAACACACGAACGCAAAACCTTCAATATTATAATTAGGCAAAATCCCAATGAAATCCGGCCGGTCTCCCGCTCTCTTCTCATCTATGGCTAAGTCTTAACATTTCTTCATATTTCAGGAAAAAACTTCTATACAGATTGGATTCTTATGGTATAATAGGGACAGTGGGACAGCGGGTCCGGACCTTACCTGCCGCTCCGCAGATCATTACTATTTTAAGAAAGGTGGAAAAAAATCATGCCCTTAGTTACTTCAACCGAAATGTTCAAGAAGGCTTACGAAGGCGGCTACGCAATCGGCGCTTTCAATGTCAACAACATGGAGATCATTCAGGGTATCACAGAAGCTGCCAAAGAGTGCAATTCCCCTGTGATCCTGCAGGTTTCCAAAGGCGCCCGCGCCTATGCCAACCGCACCTACCTGGTAAAGCTTGTTGAGGCTGCCGAGATCGAGACCGGTCTGCCGATCGTACTGCATCTGGACCACGGCGACAGCTTTGAGACCTGCAAATCCTGCATCGACGACGGCTTTACCTCCGTTATGATCGACGCCTCCTCCAAGTCCTTTGAGGAGAACATCGCGATCACCAAGCAGGTTGTGGATTACGCGCACGCGCACGGCGTAGTCGTTGAGGCTGAGTTAGGCACCCTGGCCGGCGTAGAGGACGAAGTAAGCGTATCCGCCGAGGATTCCTCCTACACCCGTCCCGAGGACGTACAGGAATTCGTACAGCGTACCGGCTGCGATTCCCTGGCGATCGCCATCGGCACTTCCCACGGCGCCTACAAATTCAAACCCGGCACAAATCCTCAGCTGCGGTTTGACATCCTGGAGGAGGTTCAGAAGAGACTGCCCGGCTTCCCGATCGTACTGCACGGCTCTTCTTCCGTACCGCAGGATTATGTCAAGATGATCAATGAGAACGGCGGCCATATGCCCGATGCCATCGGCGTGCCCGAGGATCAGCTGCGCCAGGCTTCCAAGCTGGCTGTCTGCAAGATCAACATTGACTCCGACCTGCGTCTGGCTATGACCGGCACGATCCGCAAGTACTTCAACGAGCATCCCGGCGATTTTGATCCCCGCCAGTATTTGAAACCCGCCCGTGCCAACATCAAGGAGATGGTAAAACATAAGATCGTAGACGTGCTGGGTTCGGACAATAAGCTGTAAATACGGCTTTGCTCCAACAGGCCGGCCGCAAAACGCCGGCCATAAAGTATTCGCAAAAGAAAGCTGTTAAAAGGGGCTGTTGCAGAACGAAGATTCTACACAGTATATGGTATTCATGCGCAAACCAGCGCCGCCATATTTTGTGTTTTATCTGAGTTTTGCAACAGTTCTCTTTTTTCTTACCTGGTTTTCTGCCTTACCAGGCAGACGTTGCCGCTCCTCACTCCTTTAACGACAGCCGTTCTGCCATTTTTACCAGGCACTCCTTCTTATAAAAAGCTACGCCATAACACAAAACGGTCTGATATCCGCCCAAAAATTGGCGGGCATACTGACCAACGTCGATCTGTGCAAAGGCTTTTAGGCAATCCTGTTCCATCGCCTGCGCCGAGTGAGAATGCTTTACCTCGAGAATGAGAATACGCCGGTTTTTCTTATCCCGGATCACAAGATCCGGCCGTCCCAGGCCATATTCGCGATTCGATTCCACCGCGTATCCCGCTCCTGCAAACAGACCGGTCAGAAACACGTGATAGTAATCCTCCTTGTAATCAAAATAGCTGATGGTATCAAACAGAATATCTCCTGTCCGTCTTGACGCTTCCTCCTGCGAGCCGTTCCAAAAAGCCTGAAACAGGGGCCGTCGATCCATTTTTTCCACCGTATCCCCAAACCAGGAACGTATCGTGTCCGCGAAAATCGTCTTTATTTCTTCGTTCGGGATTTTCAGCCGTACCTCTCCTGCCTCGCCGAATCCGGCCTGCGTCAGATATCCGGTCAGATACAGGATGCTCCACAGGTTCGCCTCCGACGAATGGAGCGTATCGTAAGTCATATCCTCCAAAATAGTTTCCCGGATACAGCCGCCCGACAGCAATACTTCAAATTTATCCTGCACCGCCAAATCCGCTCGTTCGATAAAGCTGCGGATGATCCCGTTATGACTGGTATTACGCCAATAATTCTCCGGTCTGGCCGATGGATTGCTTTGCAGGGCCCGCACATGGTTTACCACATCCCACGGACAGTAAATCTCCGTCTCGCCAAACCGATATCCGTCATACCACTGTCTTACATGGTTCATTTCCCCCAAAAAACCGGTCTCCACCAGCAACCGCTCCACTTCCGTCTCGGTAAACCCGAAGCAGTCGCTATATTCCGCTCTGAGAATGGAATTGGAAACAAAGTTATTCGTACCCGTAAAAACGCTTTCTTTGGCAATCCGCAAACAGCCTGTTACAACCGCGAAATTCAAATATTCATTGGTTTTCAGCGCCTTGCCGATGAAGCCGCGAATCTGATCCAGCATCTCTTCATAATAGCCGTTCTCGTATGCCCCGGCCAGAGGAGCGTCATACTCATCCAGCAATAAAATCGCCGGCTTCTTATAATGCATGCTCATCATCCGCAAAAGTGTATAAAGAGCGCCGCGCACTTGTGTTTCGCTTCCTTCGCAATTCATCAGGCGGCCAAACGTTTTTCTGTCCTTCTCGTTGACCGAAAGGCTGTCCTGCAAATACGAATGAGCCACACACAAATCGGATATCGTGTCCTTGAGCATTTCGTATGCGGCGCCAAAATCCCGCCCGCCGATATTTTTCAGCGTCACAAACAACACCGGATACTGATTCCTCCACTGTGCGCACAATTCTTTGTTGTCTGAGACAGTCAGGCCCGCAAACAGCTCGGCGCTGTCCATACGGATGTCGAAAAAAGCCGCCAGCATACTCATTGCCAACGTCTTTCCAAACCGTCTCGGCCTGGTAAAAAGCATCACCTTAAACCGGTCTTTCAGCAATTCCTCAATCAAATGCGTTTTGTCTACAAAATAACAATTCTTTTTACGAATCTCCTGAAATTCCTCTATTCCAACCGGCAATGAAATATGGGGCATCGTTTCATCTCCTCTCCTTATCCTGCCTGTGTTCTCATTTTACTATGAAAGCTTCGGACGGCGGCTGTGTGGATGGGCGCATGTATGCGCACAGCCATACAGACATCGGACGGGCAAGACGGTATGAGTATGTAGGGCGATAGCCCGGAATACGAATACCGGCGGCGATTGCGTGAGT
>JAAWCS010000054.1 GCA_022793375.1 Lachnospiraceae bacterium | reverse complement strand
TACAACAGGAATTTCAACAGCGCCATTTTAGAGGGTAATAAAAGTACGAACTTGATTTTCGAGTGTCATATTAGTGTCACGAAGAAAATAAAAATACCGGAAGCCCTTGTTTTATCAGGCTTCCGGTTAAAATGTCCCCTATTCGAACTCGATCGTCGCCGGCGGTTTCCCCGTGCAGTCATACAGCACCCGGTTCACGCCCTTGACCTCGTTGACAATCCGGCTCGACACCTTCGCCAGCACCTTCCACGGCAGTTCTGCCGTCTCGGCCGTCATAAAGTCCGACGTATTTACTGCGCGCAGTACCACCGCATAATCGTATGTCCGAAAATCTCCCATCACTCCTACCGAGCGCATATTCGTTAGCGCCGCAAAATACTGTCCCAGCTTTGGCGCAATCCCGGCCTTCGCAACCTCCTCCCGGTAAATTGCATCCGCGTCCTGGACGATGTGCACCTTCTCTTCGGTCACCTCACCGATGATGCGGATCCCCAGGCCAGGCCCCGGGAACGGCTGGCGATATACCAGCTGTGCTGGAATACCAAGCTCCAGTCCGGCCTGGCGCACCTCGTCCTTGAACAGCATTCGCAGCGGTTCAACGATCTCTTTAAAATCTACCACATCGGGCAGTCCCCCCACATTGTGATGGGACTTAATCACAGCCGACTTCCCCTGTCCCGATTCAATCACATCGGGATAAATCGTCCCCTGCACAAGGAAATCCACGGCGCCGATTTTGCGCGCTTCTTCCTCGAATATACGGATGAATTCTTCCCCGATTATCTTGCGCTTTTGCTCCGGCTCCGTCACGCCCTTCAAGCGTTCATAATATCGCTGTGCGGCATTGACCCGGACAAAATTCAGTTCGTAAGGACCCTCCGGACCAAAAATTGCTTCTACCTCGTCGCCCTCATTTTTGCGGAGCAGACCATGATCCACGAACACACATGTCAGCTGCTTTCCCACCGCCTTTGACAAAAGGACCGCCGCCACGGAGGAATCCACGCCGCCTGACAAGGCGCAGAGCACCCGGCCGCCGCCGATCTTTTCCCGCAGGGTCCTTATTGTTGTCTCCACAAACGAATCCATCTTCCAATCCCCGCTGCATCCGCAGATTTCGCATACGAAATTGCGTAGCATGGTCTGTCCTTCGGCCGTATGCAGGACTTCCGGATGGAACTGAGTCGCATAGAGCTTTTTCTCCGGGCACGACATGGCCGCCACCGGGCACACCGGCGTTGTCGCGGTGACCTGAAATCCCTCCGGCGCCTTGGCAATGTAGTCCGTATGGCTCATCCAGCACACGGTGTCTGCCGTCACGCCCGCAAACAAGGCATCGCTCTCGTCTACATGTACTTTCGTATGCCCGTATTCGCTGACCGGCGCTGTCTCTACGCGGCCGCCCAAGGTGTAAGCCATCAGCTGCGAACCATAGCAAATCCCCAAGATCGGGATCCCCAGTTCAAAAATCTCTTTTTTATAGTGCGGCGATGCTTCCTCATATACGCTGTTCGGGCCGCCGGTAAAAATAATTCCTTTGGGCGCCAGCTCCTGAATTTCCGCAAGGCTCATGGTATAGGGCCTTACTTCGCAATAAACGCTGCACTCCCGGACTCTTCTGGCGATTAGCTGGTTGTACTGCCCGCCAAAATCGAGTACGATAATCATCTCCTGCTTCACAAAAAATCCTCCTGGTTTTACGGGCCAACCGATGAACTGCCTGTTGTCGGCCCGGTCGTTACGGCCGTCTCCCGGCCGCTTGTCCGTTTTTCTACAAATGGCAGGCTGCCTCAAGCAAATGGGGCAGCCCGAAATATCTCATATCCTGTTTTTAATCGTCCAGCTTGGTTCCGCAAACTTCGCAGAAAGCCATATCCTCCGTCACTTCCGCTTCGCAGACAGGGCATTTCTTAGCTTCCTGGGCCGCTTCTGCATCGACGGTCTCCTGGGGTTCCGGCTCCGGCACCTCGTTTTTCGCGCCGCACTTACTGCAGAACAGCACCTCTTTCGCCATCCTGGCGCCGCAGTTCGTGCAGGTCTTTAAGCCTTTGAGATTCGCCAGTTCAGACTCATAGCCGGCCAACACTTCTTTCACTGCCGTGATGGAGTCCTTATAGGCTTCGATGTTCTCATTTTCCGGATTCTCATAAAAAGCCCTGCCCAAATCGGCGTACAGCCCTTTCAGCTTGCCCTCTTCCAGGGAAATCTGCGTTTTCAGCTTTGCGATGGCTGCTGCTTCTTTCGCTTTATCCGATACATCCTTACCGGTAGTCGCCAGTTTGTCACGAAGATTATCAAAAAAATCCATGCTGTTACCTCCATCTTTTTTGGTCTGTTTCTGCGGGAAATACGCCCGTCAGTTGCTTCTTTTCCATTATAAGGAACGGCTCTGAAAATGTCAATCGCAAACCCTTACTTCTTGCCTTTCGCGGCCGTTTGCTCAGCGGCCGTTTCCTGCTTTGACGGTGTTTCGTCTTTTTTCTTCGCCGTCTCCGCCAGATACGGCGCGATATAGCGGCCCGTATACGACGCCGGATTCTTTGCCACCTCTTCCGGCGTTCCCATTGCCACCACCGTTCCGCCGGCGTCGCCGCCTTCGGGCCCGATATCGATGATATAGTCCGCTGTTTTAATTACATCCAAGTTGTGTTCAATGACCAGCACCGTATTGCCGGCTTCCGAAAAGCGGCGTAAAATCTCCACCAGCTTATGCACATCCGCAAAATGCAGCCCTGTCGTCGGCTCGTCGAGGATATAGATCGTCTTGCCGGTACTGCGGCGGGAAAGTTCCGTCGCCAGCTTAATCCGCTGCGCCTCGCCGCCGGAAAGTTCCGTCGAAGGCTGTCCCAGTCGGATATACGACAGGCCCACATCGTAAAGCGTCTCAATCTTTCGCCGGATCGAAGGCACATGTTCAAAAAACTGCAGCGCTTCCTCGACCGTCATATTCAGCACATCGTAGATGCTTTTGCCCTTATATTTTACATCCAGCGTCTCCCGATTATACCTCTTGCCGCCGCAGACTTCACAGGGAACATAGACATCCGGCAAAAAGTGCATCTCAATTTTTAAAATTCCATCGCCGCTGCAGGCTTCACAGCGACCGCCTTTTACATTAAAACTGAACCGGCCTTTGCTGTAACCTTTGGCCTTTGCATCCGCCGTGGAGGCAAACAGGTCGCGGATCAGGTCAAACACGCCGGTATAGGTCGCCGGGTTGGAGCGGGGCGTTCGTCCGATCGGCGACTGATCGATGGCGATAATCTTGTCGAGTTGATTCATCCCCTCAATCCCGTCATGTTTCCCGGGAATCACGCGCGCCCGGTTCAGCCCTCTTGCCAGCGCTTTATACAAAATCTCATTGACCAGAGAACTTTTACCGGAACCGGATACGCCGGTCACGCAGGTCATAATCCCCAGCGGAATGCTGACGTCAATATGTTTTAAGTTGTTCTGCGCCGCACCTTTTACCGTCAGCCAGCCGGTGGGGGGACGCCGCGTTTCGGGAACCGGGATCTGCCTGCGCCCGCTCAGATACGCGCCGGTAACCGAATCGGGATTTGCCATGATCTCCTCGGCTGTGCCGGCCGCGACCACATGCCCGCCGTGCTCGCCGGCTCCCGGACCAATATCGATGATATAGTCTGCCGCCCGCATGGTTTCCTCGTCATGCTCTACTACCAGCACACTGTTGCCTAAGTCCCGCAGATGCAAAAGCGTATTCAGCAGTTTATCATTATCCCGCTGGTGCAGGCCGATGCTGGGCTCGTCCAGGATATACGCCACGCCCACCAGGCCGGAACCGATCTGCGTCGCCAGACGGATCCTCTGCGCCTCACCGCCGGATAAACTGCTCGTGGCCCGCGTCAGCGACAGATATCCCAGACCTACATCCGCCAGAAACCCGATGCGGGCCCGGATTTCCTTCAAAATCTGGCCGCCGATCTGAAGCTGCCGCTCGCTTAAATCCATATCCCGCAGGAATTCCCTAAAGCGGCTTACCGACATGGATGTCATCTCATAGATATTTTTATCGCAAACCGTTACCGCCAGCGAGGTTGCTTTCAGGCGCTGTCCGTGGCAGACGTTGCAGGGCGTAATCCGCATAAAGCTTTCATACTCTGCTTTCATCGAATCCGACCCTGTCTCCCGATAGCGCCGCTGCATATTGGCGATCAATCCTTCAAAAGCCACGTCGTAAACGCCCTCGCCCCGCTGGCCTTTATAATGGACCTTTACCATTTGCCCGTCGGTTCCATACAGAAGGACCTGCTGAATCCGCTCCGGGTACCTCTCAAAAGGCGTATCCAGATCAAAATCGTAAGCCTGCGCAAGCGCCGTCAGCGTCGCGTTGGTAAAGCTCCCTTTCTCATGGCAGGACTGCCAGCCCATCGCCACAATCGCTCCCTGATTGATCGAGAGACTGCGGTCCGGTATCATCAGTTCCGCGTCAAATTCCATCTTGTAGCCCAGGCCAAAGCAATCCGGGCAGGCGCCAAAGGGATTGTTAAATGAAAAACTACGCGGTTCAATCTCGTCGATGCTGATGCCGCAGTCCGGGCAGGAAAAACTCTGGCTGAAACGCAAAGGCTCGCTGCCCCACACATCTACCAGCATCAGGCCGTCGGCCAGCGTCATTACATTCTCGATGGAATCGGCCATGCGGCGTTCGATTCCTTCTTTTATTACCAGGCGGTCCACGACAATCTCGATGGTGTGCTTAATGTTTTTTTCCAGCCGAATCTCATCCGACAATTCATAGAGGTTCCCGTCAATCCGCACCCGGACATAGCCGCTGCGTCTGGCCTGCTCCAGCACTTTTTGATGCTCGCCTTTACGCCCCCTGACCACTGGCGCCATCAGCTGAATTCTGGTTTTTTCCGGCAGTTCCATCAGCTGATCGACCATCTGGTCCACGGTCTGTTTTTTGATCTCCCGACCGCATTTGGGGCAATGGGGAATGCCGACGCGCGCAAACAGCAGGCGCAGATAGTCGTAAATCTCCGTAACCGTGCCCACGGTCGAACGCGGATTGCGGTTCGTCGATTTCTGATCAATGGAAATCGCCGGGGACAGTCCCTCTATGCTCTCCACATCCGGCTTTTCCATCTGCCCCAAAAACTGCCTGGCATAGGAGGATAAAGACTCCATGTAGCGCCGCTGCCCCTCGGCATAGATCGTATCAAAGGCCAGCGAAGATTTCCCCGAACCGCTTAAGCCTGTCAGTACCACCAGCTTTTCCCGCGGAACGTCTACGGATACATTCTTTAAATTATGTTCGTTCGCTCCGCGGATGCGGATGTATTTTGTCTCGTTCATTTGCTTTTCCTCCTGTCGGATGGTCTGCCCGGCGGACAGTCCTTTTACTGTTCGTCATACAGTTTTTGCAGCGTCTTTTTCAGCATCAGCATCTGATCCCGCAGTTCGGCCGCCAGCTCAAAGTTCAGCTCGGCCGCCGCCGCCTGCATCTTCTTTTGAATGAGTTTTATCTGCGCCAGCAGTTCCTTTTCGCTCATGGATTCGGGGTCTTTGTCCAGCTTCACCTTTGCGTCGCTGGCTACTTTGCCGATGCTGATCAGGTCCCGTACTGCCTTGCGTATGGTGGTCGGCGTAATCCCGTGCGCCTGATTATAATCCTCCTGAATCCGGCGGCGGCGGTTTGTCTCATCAATCGCCACCCGCATCGAATCCGTGATCGTATCGGCATACATAATCACATGGCCGTCGGCATTGCGGGCTGCCCGGCCTACCGTCTGGATCAGAGATGTTTCCGAGCGCAGGAAACCCTCTTTGTCTGCGTCCAAAATCGCTACCAGGCCGATTTCCGGTATATCCAGGCCTTCTCGCAACAGGTTGATGCCCACCAGCACGTCAAATACATCCAGACGCATATCGCGGATGATTTCCGAGCGTTCCAGCGTGTCAATATCCGAATGAAGGTATCGTACACGTATCCCCACCTCGCGCATGTAGTCGGTCAGATCTTCGGCCATACGTTTGGTCAGCGTCGTAATCAGCACCTTTCGCTTGGCGTCCGTTTCTTTTCGCACCTCTCCGATCAAATCGTCAATCTGTCCTTCGACCGGGCGCACCTCAATCTTCGGATCCAAAAGCCCTGTCGGACGGATGATCTGTTCTGTCCGCAAAAGTTCGTGCTCTTTCTCATACACCGACGGCGTGGCGGATACAAACAGCACCTGATCCAGCTTGCCCTCAAATTCATCGAAATTCAAGGGGCGGTTATCCAGTGCGGAGGGCAGGCGAAAGCCGTAATTTACCAGCGTATTTTTGCGCGAACGGTCCCCCGCGTACATGCCGCGAATCTGCGGCACCGTAATATGCGATTCATCAATCAGCAGCAGAAATTCCTCCGGGAAATAGTCGAGCAGCGTATGCGGCGGGCAGCCTTCCGGCAAACCGGTCAGGTGGCGCGAGTAATTCTCAATCCCCGAACAAAACCCGGTCTCCCGCATCATCTCCACATCAAAATGCGTCCGTTCCGCGATTCTCTGCGCTTCCAGCAACTTGTCCTCGCTCTTAAAATACGCTACCTGCTCCTTCAGCTCCGCCTCAATCGCATCCGCTGCCCGTGTCATCTGCTCTTTTGGCACCACGTAATGAGAGGCCGGAAATACGGCAATATGCTCCAGAAGCCGCCGGATTTCCCCGGTCAGAATGTCAATCTCCGTAATCCGGTCTACCTCGTCCCCGAAAAATTCCACCCGATAGGCATTTTCCGCCGAATCAACGGGGGCAATCTCGACCACGTCTCCCCGCACCCGGAACGTTCCCCGCTTGAAGTCCATATCGTTGCGGGTATACTGGATATCGATCAGCTTGCGGATCACCTCGTCGCGGTCCTTCTCCATGCCCGGGCGCAGTGACAAAACCATGTTTTTGTAATCAATCGGGCTGCCCAGTCCATAGATGCAGGACACCGAGGCAATGATAATAACATCCTCCCGCTCGGCAAGCGCCGATGTGGCCGAATGGCGCAGCTTGTCGATTTCGTCGTTAATGGAGGAATCTTTCTCGATATAGGTATCGGTCGAGGGGACGTAGGCTTCTGGTTGGTAGTAGTCGTAGTAGGAGACAAAATATTCCACCGCATTCTCCGGGAACATCTCCTTGAATTCTCCGTAGAGCTGCGCCGCAAGCGTCTTATTATGGGCGATGACCAGCGTCGGCTTCTGCAATTCCTGAATGACATTCGCCATCGTAAACGTCTTGCCGGAACCCGTAACCCCCAGTAAAGTCTGGAATTGATTGCCCTCCTTGAAGCCCTTTACCAGTTCTGCAATGGCCTGCGGCTGGTCGCCTGTGGGCTTGTAGGGAGCTTGTAATTTGAACTCTGGCATATGAAAACCTCTCTTTCACGGAATTACTTCAACATTCGGCATTGCTTGTTCCTCTGTTTTCTGTTTTACAACTTTATTTTTTTCTGACATACATTCTCCAACAAATTGGCTACACATGTGTAGCCAATTTGTTTTCATCTACTTTGATAATGATACTCCCGCTTTACTCCGCAATGTTTAAATGTAATATCTGTTTCTTCTGTTAAAAAGAATATAATCTATTTGTCATTGCTTTTGCATGGAACTTTTTTAATTTAACAAATTTTAAGCGTATAACTTTTTAATTTTTTTCCTTTGGCATAATACTCAACATAAATTGAACTGTGTTTTCTATCTATTTCATAATAAATTCCCAGCTCATATCCACATACATGTTCTGGCAGCGTCTTTCCATCAAATGACCAAACTTCATCATACGAGTCTTTTGTTAATGCAACTAATCTTGCTTTATCTCTCTCTTTTTCACATACTTTACGATACGCTTTTTTCATCTCCAAGGCAATAAGATTATCCTTTTCGACAATTTTCCCACGACTATGCACAATTAAATCACACACAATAGAAACCACTTTTAAATCATCATTATAAATAGTCTTTACTTTCCCGTTATTTCTATTATATTCTGTATCAACATAATATTGTGAATATTTACTATTTTGTATTTCCAAATATATACATTGTGCTAGGGCACTACAAAAACTCCGTTCCGACACATTACTCATAATAAATGCCGCATTTTCATATAGAAATCTCTTATTTGCTTTTCCAAAAATTTCAATCAATTCTCTATGAATAGCCACTCACTTCTCCAAATTGTATTCAAATAATTTTGCCATATAAACAATAGCTCTTATCTGATATAGTTCATTACACGAATCCAGGTCACAAACTCTATCCATCCGCCTAGTGCTACTTAGTCCGTATTCCCCTGTTTCATCCAAAAAATACGATATAATCAGCACCAAATAACAAGAAATAATACACTTTTTACCCTATCCCCAAATCAGGACACAAATTATTCGACAGCATTATTCGGAAAAATTTCTTTAACTTCTCCGTAAAACTGCGCCGCAAACGTTTTGTTGTGGGCGATAACGAGCGTCGGCTTCTATAATTCCCAAATGACATTCGCCATCGTAAATATCTTGCGGGAACCCGTACCCCCAGTAAAGCCTGGAATTGATTTCCCTCTCTGAAGCTATATGGACAAAGCAGGAACAACACGCATGAAAAGAAACTCAGATACTGCTCTATAGTATACCACAAACATTTTTAAAAGTACAGAAGAAAACAAACATTTGTTCTTTTGTTTTCCTCCTGCATCCGAAACAAATTCTTTTACGTCTGCCACAATCTCCAACAGTTCCTTTTGAAATCCTCCTATCCCTCTCACGTTCGGCAAAACTTCTTCCATTCCATACATTCCTTAATTTCCGGCGCCCCCTCCGCTATGATGCCTTTATTATCGGCATAAACGTCCATTGTTATGAGTGCCCTGGCATGTCCCATAAGCTTTGATATCGCCTCTGAATGGAATGCGTCTTTTAGCAGGAGCGTACAGTATGTGCTGCGCAAATCATGCCTGAAAATGTTCGGCAAGCCATTTTTCCGATACATTATAAAGTCATCCACTTATCATTCCTTTCCGTCTTTTTGGCCAGACCATGGTAATACCGCATGAACCGGCATACCTCCTCATACGTCTCCTGAATTGCCTTCTTTCGTTTCTCTGCGTCCGCGATCTCCTTTGTCCTGGCAAAAAGCTGTGCGTTGTGGTACATTACCGCTATGGCGTCTCTTGGATCATTGCAGGCATTGGGGAACTCCTTCAGATGGTCTTTCATATAATCGGAATTGTGTCTCACACATTCTTCAAGGCGCGCATATCCTTCTGTTTCCTTTCCGCTCAGCAGATCCCATACGCCAAACAAATAGCTGTCCGCGCTCCAGGGATCTGGTTTTCCCTGCGGATTCCACATGAGCCGGCCGGTTCTCGGATCGTTTGGGCCTTTCTCTGCCGCTTTCAAATAATCCCGGCGCTCTTTTGCAAAGTAGGTCTCCAGGCTGTCGATTTTCTGCCACTCCGGCAGCACGCCGTCGGCCAGGAAGGTCAGGATATCATCAAATTTTCCGTTGATGCTCTCCACTGCGGCAGCATCCACGGCTTCCCCACCATACTCGATCACGCCCCATCCATTATGCATCTTTTGAAAATATTCTCCCTGGCTGACAT
>JAAWCS010000053.1 GCA_022793375.1 Lachnospiraceae bacterium | reverse complement strand
TATGGAAAATGTAACTATTAACTGTATAGATGGGAATCGGGATGAGGGGAGTTCCTCTTAGATGTCCTTACCATTTATACCAAAAAAGAATAAGTCTGTAAGCTGTTTTACCTGCTTACAAACTTATTATACGAGGAGGAGAATTCATGAAAATTGTGGGAATTGCCGCCTGTACGGCGGGAATCGCGCACACGTATATGGCACAGGAGAAGCTGACCCGCGCAGCGGAAAAACTGGGTCATACGGCAAAAATCGAAACGCAGGGGACGATCGGCGTTGAGAATGAGCTGACGCAGCAGGAGATTGCGGAGGCGGATGTGGTGATTCTGGCCGTGGACGTAAAGGTCTCCGGGGAAGCACGGTTTAAAGGAAAGACCGTGATCCGCGTCGGTACGGCAGCGGCGATCAAAAACCCGGTGGAACTTTTGCGAAAGATTGAAAAAGCGTTGGAAGCAGACGCTTAAAGGGGCGTTCCATTATGCCCTGAAAACACGGGCATACGAAAGAAAGAGAGGGATATAAGATGAAGGGTAAATTCGGCAACATTAAGAAACATATTTTAACAGCGATCAGTTACATGATTCCGCTGGTAGTGGCGGCCGGCTTGTGCATGGCGCTGGGCCAGGTGGTAGACAGCGATGTACGCAACTCGACGGCAGGACTGGGATATTATCTGTACAAAGTGGGCCAGTACGGAATGAGTATGGTGGTACCGGTCATCACGGCGGGCGTGGCGTATTCTCTGTCGGATAAGCCCGGTATTGTGCCCGGCCTAATCGTCGGCTTTGTCTGCACCGAGATCAAAGCCGGTTTCATCGGCGGTATCGTGGGCGGCTTTCTGGTAGGATTTCTCGTCTTTACGGTGAAAAAATATATCAAGCTGCCGAAATCCATGCAGGGTCTGATGCCGATCATGGTGATCCCGGTGCTGGTATCGGCTGTGGCAAGCGTGCTGATGTATACGGTTGTGGGGATTCCGTTTGTCTGGCTGCAGGAGATGCTGACCGGTTGGATTACGAATCTGCAGACCGGCTCTAAGATCGTATTCGGCGCGGTGCTGGGCGTAATGGCCTGCTTTGACTTTGGCGGTCCGGTCAACAAAACTATGTCTACGTTTGTCAACGGTCTGATGGTGGACGGCGTAATCGGGCCGGAGTCCGTGAAGTTTGTCGGTTCGATGATTCCTCCTTTTGGCATTGCGATCGCCTGCCTGCTGGCGCGAAACAAATTCACCAAGTCGGAGAAGGAGGCATTGAAGGCGGCGGTGCCGATGGGCGTCTGCATGATTACAGAGGGTGTGATTCCGATCGCGGCCCGCGACATTGTACGCGTCGTATTTTCCTGCTGCTGCGGTTCGGCCGTAGCGGGCGCGCTGTGCATGGTATGGGGAACGGGTTCGCCGATTCCGCACGGCGGCATGCTGACGGTGCCGTTGTTTACAAACCCGTTGCAGTTCTGCCTGGCGCTGGCGATCGGCAGCGTGATCACCGGCGTGGTGCTGGCGGTGATTAAGAAGCCGGTCACCGAAGCGGATGAGGCTTACGATGATCTGGGAACCGATGTACTGGGCATGATGAATGAGACCAAATCGTCGGAGGACGGCCTGGATTTTGTGATTGAAAAGCACTGAGTTAAGGCATGAAAGTAACGAAAACAGGGGCTGCTGCCAAAGGTGCGGCAGCCTTTCCTGAAAACAGGGGAAAACACGAAAGGATGGAGTGAGAAGATGTTAATCAATATGAAGGAAATGCTGGAAACAGCGGATGCCAATGGATTTGCGGTAGGCGCTTTTAACGCGACGGAGAGCTCTCTGTTTCGGTGCGTGGCCGAGGAAGCGGAGAAACAGAACGCGCCGGCCATCGTGCAGGCAGCGCCGGGAGAATTTCAGTTTGCAACGCCGGAATTTTATACCTATGTACGGACACGCCTGGCGAACAGCCCGGTACCGTTTGTGCTGCATCTGGATCACGGGAAGAGTATGGAGGAGTGTATGAAGGCGATCCAGGCCGGTTTTACTTCGGTTATGTTCGACGGCTCGGCTCTTTCCTATGAGGAGAATGTCCGGCAGACGGCGGAAGTAGTGCGGCTGGCGCATATGGCAGGCGTTTCGGTGGAGGGAGAAATCGGCACCATCGGCGTTATGAGCAATTCCGACGAAGGCGGCGTAGAGAATGTAACGTATACCAAACCGGAGCAGGTGGTCGACTTTGTGTCGCGCACCGGCGTAGACTGTCTGGCGATCGCCATCGGCACGGCGCACGGAATTTACCCCAAGGGCTTTGTCCCCAAGTTACAGCTGGAACTTTTGCAGGAGATTAAGAAGGTTTCGCCGGTTCCGCTGGTGTTGCACGGTGGCAGCAATAATCCGGATGAAGAGATCCGCAGAGCCTGTCAGATCGGCATCCGCAAGGTGAATATTTCCAGTGATTTTAAATATGCGTTTTTCCGGAAGGTCCAGGAAGTGCTTGTACAGACAGGCGGCTTTATCCCGGCGAAGGTGCTGAACCCGGGAATCGAGGCGGCGAAAGTGGTGATTGCCGAAAAGATGGAATTGTTTGGCTCGGTCGGCAAGGCAGCTTGCTATCGATAAGGGAGAGAACGGGAGGAAAAAATGGATAATTTTATTTTTACGAACACGACGAAGCTGGTTTTTGGCCGCGGTACGGAGGAACAGACCGGGGAAATGATCCGCCAGTACAGCGACTGCCGGAAAATCCTTTTGGTATACGGCTCTGAGCGGATCAAGAGGGACGGGCTGTTTGAGCGGGTGGCGGCCTCGGTGAGGGCGCAGGGCATGGAGATTACCGAACTGGGCGGCGTAAAGCCCAATCCGCGTCTGAGCCTGGTGTACAAGGGGATTGAACTTTGCCGGCGCGAGGGGATTTCCTTTATCCTGGCGGTAGGCGGAGCCAGTGCGATTGATACGGCCAAAGCCATCGGCGTGGGCGTGCCCTATGAGGGCGATGTGTGGGATTTCTTTTTGAATAAGGCGACGCCGCAGACGACGCTGCCGACGGCCGCGGTCTGCACGATTCCGGCGGCCGGCAGCGAGTCAAGTCTGAGCGCTGTTATTACCAACGAGGAGGGCGGACTGAAAAAGAGCATCAACCTGGATTTGATCCGTCCGGTCTTTTCCATTCTCAATCCGGAGCTGACGTATTCGCTGCCGCCCTACCAGATCGGCTGTGGGGTTGTGGATATGCTGACGCATGTGATGGAGCGCTATTTTACCAACACCGCCGAGGTGGATGTGACGGACCGCCTGTGCGAAGCTTTAATGAAATCCATTATCGTAAACGGGGTAAAGACGTATCAAAACCCGACGGACTATGCGGCGCGGGCGGAAATTTTCTGGGCGGGCGCCGTTGCGCATAACGGCTCTCTGAACGTAGGGCGTGAACAGGACTGGGCCTCGCATCGGATCGGAATTGAGCTGAGCGGCAAGTACGATCTGGCCCATGGCGCCAGCCTGTCGATCGTGTTCCCAGCCTGGATGCGTTATGTGTATCGCCACGATATCGACCGCTTCGTGCAGTTTGCCGTGCGGGTGTGGGACGTGGATATCGCCTTTGCCAAGAAAGAAGAGATAGTAGAAGAAGCCATCCGCCGGATGTGCGCATTCTTCCGGCAGCTGGGGATGCCGATTACGCTGGCCGAGGCAGGGATCCCGACGGATGGGTTTGAAGAGATGGCGGACAAGGCGACCTTTGGCGATACGATTCCGGTAGGGCATTTTGTGCCGATCGGCCGGCAGGCGATGATCGAGATCTACAAGCTTTGTGCCGGGAATCGTTCCTTGGGATGAGGGAGTGTTCTTATTACTGGGAGGGATTAAGCTGTGAGCAGGCCCTGAGGTCGGGCACGCTGCGCCGGGCGCTTGCAGAGGCCTTTACGGGGGCGGAGGACTGGCGGCGCGTGCTGATCCTGGGGCCGGATTTCAGCCGGCGCCACTCCCAGGCAGGAAACATTGTCAACCTTTTGTATCATCGGCTTGCGGGCTGCGGCTGCCGGGTCGATATTCTGCCGGCGCTGGGGACTCACGCGCCGATGACGCGAAAAGAGTGCGAACGGATGTACGGCGATATCCCCGCGGGCTGCTTCCGGGTGCATGACTGGCGGCGGGATGTGGTGTCGGTCGGCACGGTGCCGGCTGCCTTTGTGGCAGAGGTATCCGGGGGCGTGTACCGGGAGGAAATACCGGCAGAGGTCAACCGCCTGCTGCTTGCGGGGTATGACCAGATTCTTTCGGTCGGGCAGGTGATGCCGCACGAGGTCGTGGGGATGGCGAACCATGCCAAAAATATCTTTGTCGGGACCGGGGGCAGCGCCATGATCCATGCCTCCCATGCCGTGGGGGCGTTTTATGGCATGGAACGGATTATGGGAAGGGATTTTTCACCGGTGCGGCGGATTTTCGACTATGCGGCTGAGCATTTCCTCAAGGAGCTGCCGCTTACCTACCTGCTGACGGTCGTTTCGCAGCAGGAAGGAAAAGCCTGTCTGGAGGGATTGTTCATCGGAAAGGAGCGGCGGCGTTTTGAGGAGGCGGTTGCTCTCTCACAAAAGAAAAATATCCGTTATCTGAACAAGCCGGCCAACAAGATCGTGGCCTGGATGGAGCCGGAGGAATATAAAAGCACCTGGATTGCCAACAAGGCGATCTACCGCAGTCGAATGGCGCTGGCTGACGCCGGGGAGCTGATTGTCCTCGCGCCGGGGGTGGAGCGGTTCGGCGAGGACCAAGCGATCGATAAACGGATCCGACGCTATGGCTATCGGGGGCGCGCGTATCTGCTGCGGCAGGTGGAGCGGCAGGCAGAGCTGCGCGAAAATCTGGCAGCGGCGGCCCACCTGATCCATGGTTCTTCGGACGGGCGTTTTACGGTCACGTATTGTCCGGGCCATCTGACGCGGGAGGAGATCGAGGGCGTCGGTTTTCGCTATGCGCCGCTAAAGGAAATGCGGGAGCGCTATCAGCCGGCTGACCGAAAAACCGGCTGGCATCGAACCGGAGCGGGAGAAGAATATTATTATATCGATGCGCCGGGGCTGGGGCTGTGGGCCTGGGAAGGGCGGATGCAGGACGAAGTCAAGGAGGATTGCTATGAAGATACGGCAGAACGCCAAATATGATTTGCTTGTGCTGACCAGCATGGGGGTCCGGATTACGCCGGCCGACCGTCAGCCGGTGGCGGCGAGCCATCGGTTTGAGATGTATTCGACCAGCGCGGAGACCAACGTAGCCAATATCCCGGCATCGCTGGGAAAACGGGTGAAAGTGCTGACCCGTTTTGTGGCGGGCAGCCCGATCGCGGCGTTTATCAAGGGAGAGCTGCGTAAACGGGGACTGGAGTACGAGGGAAAAGAGATCGCGCAGGGCGGTCCCTTTGGCTACCGCCATCAGTTCAACATTGCCGACAGCGGCTACGGCGGCCGGCGGCCGGTGGTACAGAATGATAGAGCCGGCGAGGTCGGACGGACGATTGCGCCGGAGGATTTTGACCTGGAACGGATTTTCGGCGAGGAGGGCTGCAAGGTGCTGCATCTGTCGGGACTGATCGCCGCGCTTTCGCCGGAGACGGGCCGCTGCTGCGTGGAGCTGGCAAAGGCGGCCCGGGCGCAGGGGACGCTGGTATCGTTTGACCTGAATTACCGGGCCAGCTTTTGGGAGAAACGGCAAGAGGAGCTGCGCGGCGTTTTTTCGGAGATTGCCTCGCAGGCCGATCTTTTGATCGGAAATGAAGAGGACTTCCAGCTGGCGCTGGGGCTTAAGGGGCCGGCGGCCGGGGAAAAGCCGGAGGGAACGGAAGAGTTTCGCGAACTGATTCTGCGGGCCAGAGAACAATTCCCGCAGGCGGGCGTATTTTCAACGACGCTGCGGACCGTGGAGAGCGCCAACCGCCACCGCTGGGGCGCCCTTTTGCTGGCGGACGGGAAATGGTATGAGGAAGCGCAGCGGGAGATAGAAGTCTATGACCGCATCGGCGGCGGGGACGCGTATGTGGGCGGCCTGCTCTACGGCCTTTTAAACGGCTGGGAACCGCAGCGCTGGATGGAGTTTGGCTGGGCCTGCGGAGCGCTGGCGGCCACGCTGGCGACGGATTATGCACAGCCGGCCAGTGAGGAGGAGATCTGGAGCATTTACAGGGGAAACGCCCGGGTGAAGCGGTGAAAGGAGGAACGTTAAATATGGAACAAATGGATGTGGGCCTGATCGGCCTGGCAGTGATGGGAGAAAACCTGGTGATGAATATGGAGAGCCGGGGTTTTTCGGTCTGCGTATACAATCGAACGGTTTCCAAAACGGAGACGTTTGTGAACGGGAGAGCGGCCGGAAAGCGCATTCGCGGGGCAAAAAGCTTGGAGGAACTGGCGGCGGCTCTGAAACGCCCGCGTAAAATTTTTATGATGGTAAAGGCGGGCGGAGCGGTAGATGAGCTGATCGGGCAGCTGATCCCCGTTCTGGAACCGGGGGACATCCTGATTGACGCGGGAAATTCGCATTTTCGCGATACGATGCGCCGCACGGCTGTGGTGGAGCAGGCCGGGCTTTTGTACATAGGAACCGGCGTTTCCGGCGGCGAAGAAGGGGCCTTGAAAGGGCCTTCCATGATGCCGGGCGGTTCGCCCAAAGCCTGGGAGACGGTGCGGCCGATATTTGAGGCCATCTGCGCCCGGGTGGAGGACGGCGCGGCCTGCTGCGGCTGGGTGGGCGAAAACGGCGCCGGTCATTTTGTGAAAATGGTGCACAACGGAATCGAATACGGCGATATGCAGCTGATCTGCGAAGCATACCTTCTGATGCGGGATTATCTGCAAATGACGCCGGGGGAGATGCAGGCCGTCTTTGCCGAGTGGAACAAAGGGGAACTGGACAGCTACCTAATCCAGATTACGGCCGACATACTGGGATACGAGGATACGGACGGCACGCCGCTTGTAGACCGGATTCTTGATACGGCCGGACAGAAGGGGACCGGGAAATGGACGGGGATTGCGGCGCTTGAGGAGGGCGTGCCGCTGACCCTGATCGGGGAGGCGGTATTCAGCCGCTGTCTGTCGGCGCAAAAGGAAGAAAGAGAGGAGGCCTCGCTAAAACTTAAGGGGCCGGCAGCCGCGTTTACGGGAGACAGGGAGGCGTTTCTTAAGGACCTCCAAAACGCGCTGTATGCCTCGAAAATCATTTCTTATGCACAGGGCTACGCCCTTTTGCGGGCCGCCGGGGAGCACTATGGCTGGAAGCTTGATTTTGGCGCGATTGCCCTGATGTGGCGCGGCGGCTGCATTATCCGCAGTGTATTTTTAAAGAAGATTAAGGAAGCGTTTGACGAACAGCCTGAGGTAAAGAACCTGCTGCTGACGCCGTATTTTGGCAGCGAAGTGCGCAGGGCGCAGGAGGGCTGGCGGCGCGTATGTGCGGCGGCGCTTACCCAGGGGATCGCGCTTCCGGCGATGTGCTCGGGGCTGGCATATTACGACGCTTATCGCAGCGCACGGTCGTCGGCCAATCTGCTGCAGGCCCAGCGGGATTACTTCGGAGCGCATACGTATGAGCGTGTGGACGCGCCCAGAGGCCAGTTTTTTCACACGAACTGGACGGGCGAAGGCGGGAGCACGAGCGCCTCAACCTATACGGTATAAAAGACGGATACAGCACAAAGAGGGCTGCCGTAAAACGAAGATTCGAACCAATACAGGGATTCATGTGCAAATCGGCACGGCCCTGTGCTGTATTGACTCTGGGTTTTGCGGCGGCCCCTTCCGGTTTTTATTCGATATTGGTCATCAGCGCCAATACGCTGTCAAAGCCTTTTTCGATCGCGATCTGAGCCGGCGTTTCGCCGTCGTTGTTGGGACGGTTGTAGTCGGCTCCCTTTTTGACCAGGAAGCGCGCATCTCCTTCTGCGTATTCGATCAAAGCATGGTGGAGAGTGGTATTGCCGTCGTTGTCGGCCAGGGAAAGATCGGCCCCGGCTTTTAAGAGCAGCTTGATGATGTCCTTTCTGGGATTTAGCATCATGGCGGTTCTGCCGTGGTTATCGGTATGGTTGACATCGACGCCGCGCTCTAAAAGCAGGGAAAGGAGTTCTTCGTCGTCTGAGCGAAGCAGCATAAGGGGCGTCTTTCCGTCGTTGCGGGGAATGTCCAAATGCTTCAGTTCGCGAAGCACCTGTGCCCGCTGGTCTTTGGTGAGGGAACTGCCTGTTTTCTTGTTCTGGAGAGCAATGTGGGCCGGCGTTTCGCCGTCCGCGTTTTTCAGAGTGTCGTCGGCGCCGGCGGCAATGAGCAGCTTTACGGCTTCGGCGTGACCATAGGCGCAGGCTTCGTGAAGCGGCGTTGTCCCGGCCGGGGCCGGCGCGTCCTGGGACAGGTTTATGTCCACACCTTTTTCGATCATGATTTTCAGCATGCCGGTATGGCCTTCCCTGGCGGCAAAGTGGACGGCGGCCTTGCCGGAATTGTCCAGCTGCTCCATGGATTCCGGGGAGAAGAAGGCGGCGGCTTCTTCAAAATATGTCTCGCTGTCGGAACTTTTGCGGGCGATCAGATTGGCCGGCGTCAGGCCTTTGATAACGGCCTCGTTCAAATCCACTCCCAGCTCTGCCAGTTTGCGAAGGACGCCGATGCCATAGTAGGGCGTCAGGCATTTATCCCGCAGACAGAGAGCTTCGCCGTGGTAATAAATCGGCTCGGTGAAATCAAAGCCAGCTTCCTTGCACAGAGTGAGTACATGGGCGTCCTTGTCGGCGCTCAGCGCGTTGTGGAGGATTTCGGTAATTTCGCCGGATTCGTCGTCATCGTCGGGGTCGAGCTGGCGAAGCATCTTTTTTGTCAGGAAAAGGACGAGGCTCAGGCTGTCCTGGTTGTCGTTTCGCAGGGCCGAGAAGGCGTTGCTGGTGATCTGGCTTAAGGGGAAGAGTTCGAGGGTATCTTCCTCTCCGGGGACGGCTCCGTGGTCGATCAGGGCAAGATACATAGCCTGGTTGTTGAAATAGACAGTATGCGCAAGAGGCGTCCGTCCTTGCCGGTTGGCCGTATGCAGCATCTGCGGGCACTGTTTCATCAGGGCCATGGCCGCTGTCGTATGACTGTTTTGCAGGGCCATCATCAAAAGCGTATTGCCGTTTTCATCCACATAGTCGGTTGAGGCGCCTTTTTCCAGGAAAATTTCAGGCAGCGGCCAGGTGTAGTCGGAACTGTACTCGGAGGTCAGAAGGCTTACCAGGGGCGTAAAGCCGTTTTGGTCCTTCTGATTGATGTCGCAGGTCAGCAGGCGGGCAATCTCGCCGCGCTGTGCCACGCTTCGCTCCAGACAGGTGGAATCAAGCGACAGTCCTTCAAAACGAGGATAGGCAAGAAAGTGGTACGCGTTCATCCCCCGTTTGTCACAGGCACAGTCGTCGGCTCCGTGGGCCAGCAGAAGCCTGGCCATGGAAGCATTGCCGCGCAGGCAGGCCAGCAAAAAGGGGGTCAGGCCGTGGCCTTTGTGATCCGGCAGGTTTAAATCCTCCCGGCCGATTCGCCCGTCGGACAGCATTTGCTCTATGGACGGATAGAAATTGTGCCATATCAAAAGGTGGAAGAGGGTAAGGCCATAGGAGCCAACCGGCGTGAGAAGCTCTTCTTTGGAGCAGTTTGCGAGACAGGCTTCGGCTTCCCGGACGGTTTCTTCCGGAAGGATGTTGTAGCGGTAGGTAAAGTCCTGGTAATTTTCGTACCACCAGGGGATGAATTTGGCCTGGTTGGACTGCTGGCTGGAAGTGACCAGCAGATCGACGAGTTCTTTTTGATTCATATAAAAATACCTCCTTGTTTGATGCGGAAAGCTTATTTTACGGATATTGTAGCACCTTTTGGCAAGCGTTACAATAGAGCGTTTATTGACTTTTATTTTGTACGGTGGTAGGATAAAGTGGAGCAAAAAGATGGCATAGGAGGAGAAAAGAAAATCTGCTCCCCGGTCCAGATGAAGGAGGAGAATGATGCAGATCGACAATATGCTGCTGCAGGCATGTAAGAACAATCAAAAGAGCGTGGTGCAGGCGTTTTTGAAACGAGGCGGCGTGGATGTAAATAAACGGGACGGCTCCGGCAACACGCCTTTGATTTATGCTTGCTTAAAGAGCGCCAGGGATTTGGTAAAGCTGCTCTTAGACAACGGGGCGGACGTCGGTCTGGGCAACCAGAAAAACCGGATGCCGATCCATGCGGCAGCGGAGGCCGGCAATTTTCAGATTATTTCCATGCTGATCGAGGCGGGGGCCGATGTGAACAGTACCGACAACGACGGCGTAACCCCGTTAATGATTCTGGCGCAGAGAGGAAAAACGGACGCGGCCCTGAAACTGCTGGAAAACGCGGAGATCGATATCCATATCAAGGATAATGCCGGCCGCATGGCTATCGATTTTGCCACTGCCTGCGGACTGCGGGAGCTGGTGAAGGCGCTTTCTCAGGCAGAGGAGGCCCATGCCGACACCTACGGCAATACTTCTTTGCATCATGCCTGCTGGAACGAGCAGAGCGAAGTGGTAAAAATCCTGCTGGAAAAAGACCCGGCCAGCGTAAACAAGCCAAACGACGACGGGGAGTCGCCGCTGATTCTGGCGGTGCGGCGCTCGAATCTGATGATCGCCGAACTGCTGCTGGCAGCGGGAGCCAAAACCGATATTGCCGATGCCGACGGCGTCCGGCCGCTGCATATTGCGGCCGACCATGGCGACCTGTTTATGGGGAAGGCTCTGTTGAAGGCCGGCGCCGCCATCGATTCAAAGACTTCCGATGGGGAGACCGCTCTGATTCTGGCGGCCAGAAACGGCAAAAATGATTTTACGGCCATGCTGATCGAAAAAGAAGCCGATGTGAACGCGGTCGACAACGACCAGCACAGCGCTCTGTACTATGCTTCGGAGGAAGGGTATACCGAGATTGTGGAGCAGCTGCTGATCGCCGGCGCAGAGAATTAAGGAAAAGCGGTTCGGCTGCCTTGAAAGCGGCGGATTACATATCTTTATAAGACGGTTGTTAAAAGGCGTCTCCCCGGTCTGGCAGGCAAAAACGGGCGGGACGCCTTTTGCAGTGCGGATATTATTCCCGGGGACGACAAAGCTGCCAGAAGGCGACGGCGCTGGCGGCCGCTACGTTGAGGGAGTCTACCCCATGGGCCATGGGGATGCGTACCGTGTAATCGCTGGCGGCAATGGTGTCCGCCGCCAGTCCGTCGCCCTCCGAACCGAGGAGGATCGCCAGCTTGTCGATCGTCTTTAGCCGGGGATCGTCGATGGGGACGGCCCGCAGATCAAGGGCCATGGCAGCGGTCCGAAAGCCCAGTTCTTTTAAGGCGGGGACGGGCGTCTTCTGGTCAAGGAAGGTCCAGGGAATCTGAAAGACCGTCCCCATGCTGACCCGGATGGCGCGGCGGTACAGGGGGTCCGTACAGGAGGGGGTCAGGAGGACGGCGTCAATCCCCAGGGCGGCGGCCGAGCGGAAGATGGCTCCGGCGTTGGTCGGATTCATGACGCGCTCCAGTACGGCGATGCGCCGGGCGTCGGCGCAGAGCTTTTGGACAGCGGGGAGCGGCCGGCGGCGCATGGCGCACAGCAGGCCGCGGGTAAGTGTGAATCCGGTGAGCTGCGAGAGAAGGCCGGCGCCGGCCGTGTAGACAGGGATATCGCTACAGCCTGCCAACAGCCGTGCGGCCGGGCCGGCCAGCTGTCCTTCTTCGGCCAGGAAAGAAACGGGAACGTATCCTGCATCGAGAGCCCGCTCGATGACCTTCGGGCTTTCGGCAATAAAGAGCCCTTCTTGCGGTTCATAGCAGTGGAGAAGCTGCGGCTCGGTAAGACGCGCGTAGGGGTCCAGTTCCGGGATACAAAAATCCGTGATGGGAAGGATGTTTGGCATAAGGGTCTCCTTTGTTCGTTTGTCCGTGACCGCAGGGCATTTCAGGCATGCGCCTGCGCCCGGCGTCCCGGCGTACCCGTTCGCTGTGAACGAATGTATGAGAATTTTAGCATACGGCGGGGAGAAGCGCAAGAGAAGGTAAAAACCGATTGTCTTTGCCGGCGGAGAGGTGTATAATAAGAACATTGACGGCCGTTTTTGCAGAGGAAAGACGGCGGCCGGGAAACGCAGGCAGACAAGAACACAGCAAGAGGGAACCGATGACGGCGATTATTGATTATGATGCGGGCAATCTGAAAAGTGTGGAGAAGGCGCTTATTTCCTTGGGAGATACGCCGGTGGCGACGCGGGATGCGCAGACGATTTGCAGGGCGGACCGGGTGATCCTGCCGGGCGTGGGAGCCTTTGGCGAGGCCATGCGGCAGATCCGCGGATACGGGCTGGAGGAACCAATCCGTGAGGCGGCCGCGAAAGGGACCCCTTTTCTGGGGATCTGCCTGGGGCTGCAGCTTTTGTTTGAGAGCAGCGAGGAGAGCCCGGGGATATCCGGCCTGGGGCTTTTGAAGGGACAGATTCGGCGGATTCCGGCCGGCCCGGACTTAAAGATTCCTCATATCGGCTGGAATTCCCTGGAGATACGGCCGCAGGCGCGGCTGTTTAAGGGCGTCGGGGAGGGGTCTTACGTATATTTTGTACACTCCTATTACCTGCAGGCAGCAAACGAAGAGATTGTGGCGGCGACGACCGATTACGGTGTGCACATCCACGCTTCGGTGGAAGCAGGCAATGTCTTTGCCTGTCAGTTCCACCCGGAGAAAAGCAGCCGTGTGGGTCTGCAGATTTTACGAAACTTTATAGAACTGCCGGGCTGATCGTCCGCGGTGAACCGTAAGCAAAAGATTGTAAGAAAATTGTCGGTAGTTTTTTGGGACTGCGGCTGGTATGATAACAGAGAACGCCGTTTTTTATTCGGCCGGCTGTGTTGGAGCATCGAAAAAGGGGAATGCTATGCATACAAAACGGATTATTCCCTGCCTGGACGTGACGGGCGGACGGGTGGTAAAGGGTGTGAACTTTGTCAATCTGCGGGACGCGGGCGACCCGGTGGAAATCGCGGCGGCATACGACAGGGCGGGGGCCGACGAGGTGGTCTTTCTCGATATCACGGCTTCTTCGGAGGCCCGGGCCACGGTGACGGAGATGGTGCGCCGGGTGGCGGAGAAGGTGTTTATCCCCTTTACGGTCGGCGGCGGCATCCGCACGGTGGACGATTTTCGGGCGCTTTTGCGGGAGGGGGCCGACAAGATATCGATCAATTCTTCGGCGATCACGACGCCGCGCCTGATCAGCGATGCGGCGGAAAAATTCGGCAGCCAGTGCGTCGTCGTGGCGATCGACGCCAAGCGCCGTGCGGACGGAAGCGGCTGGAATGTCTATAAAAACGGCGGCCGTATCGACACAGGACTGGACGCCGTGGAGTGGGCGGCCGAGGCCGAACGCCGGGGCGCCGGGGAAATCCTTCTAACGAGTATGGACTGCGACGGGACAAAAGCCGGCTACGACAACGAGCTGACGCGCCAGACGGCGGAGACGGTTTCCATCCCGGTGATCGCATCCGGCGGCGCGGGGACAAAAGAGCACTTTTACGATACACTAACGAAAGGAAAAGCGGACGCTGCGCTGGCCGCGTCGCTCTTTCACTATAAAGAACTGGAGATTATGGATTTGAAGCGCTATCTGGCGGACAGAGGCGTGGCTGTGAGGATTTGAGGAGAGGAAAACATGGGAGCGATTACGAATGACTGGCTGAAACCTCTGTCGCCGGAGTTTAAGAAGCCGTACTATGCGAAGCTGTATCAGACGATTAAGAGCGAATACGAGACCCGGCAGATTTTTCCGGCGGTGGACGATATTTTCAATGCCTTTGAATTTACGCCGCTGTCGGAGGTGAAAGTCGTGATTCTGGGGCAGGATCCGTACCACAATGTCGGCCAGGCCCACGGCCTTTGCTTTTCCGTCAAGCCGGAGGTGGCGGTTCCGCCGTCTTTAGTCAATATTTACAAGGAACTGCAGGACGATATAGGCTGCCGGATTCCCAATAACGGCTGTCTGGTCAAATGGGCCAGGCAGGGCGTGCTGCTTCTCAATACGGTGCTGACCGTGCGCGCCCACCAGGCCAACTCGCACCGTGGAATCGGCTGGGAGGAATTTACCGATGCGGCGATCCGGATTTTGAACGAGGTGGACCGGCCGCTGGTCTTTATCTTATGGGGACGCCCGGCGCGGATGAAGAAGTCTATGCTGACGAACCCGGCCCATTTGGTGCTGGAGGCGGCGCATCCAAGCCCGTTGTCGGCTGGCAGCGGCTTTTTTGGCAGCCGGCCGTTCAGCAAGACGAACGCCTTTTTGGAGGAGCGGGGCATCGCGCCGATCGACTGGCAGATTGAGGACGTATAAGACAAAGAGTTTGCGCATAGGAAATAAAGAGTCAGGATCCGCGGCCGATAAAGCGGCAGATCGGGAACAAGAGCAGGTTTACAGAAGGATTCGGAGGGTAGAATGGAGATAATAGAGCTTTTAAAATCAATACTGTATGGCATCGTGGAAGGGGTCACGGAGTTTCTGCCGATCAGCAGCACCGGCCATCTGCTTTTGCTGGAAGAATTTTTGCCGATGAATGCGTCGGAAGCATTTATGGAGATGTTTGACGTGGTCGTGCAGCTGGGAGCGATCCTGGCCGTGGTCGTGGTCTATTTCAACAAGCTGAATCCGTTTGCTCCCCGCAAATCGCAGAAACAAAAGCGGCAGACCTGGGCCATTTGGGGCAAGGTCGTGATCGGCTGCATTCCGGCCGCCGTGTTCGGCTTTTTGTTTGACGACTGGATGGATGAGCACTTTTATAATGCCTATGTGGTAGCGGCGATGCTGATTTTGTACGGGCTTTTGTTTATTGTGCTGGAGACGAAGAACCGCAAGCGCAGTTTTTCGGTGCAGACTGTCGCCCAGCTGTCCTACGTGGGCGCCGTGATGATTGGCCTGTTCCAGATTCTGGCGATGGTGCCCGGCACCTCGCGTTCCGGCGTAACGATCTTAGGCGCCATGCTGTTGGGCGTATCCCGCGTGGCGGCGGCGGAATTTTCTTTCTTTCTCTCGATTCCGATTATGTTCGGCGCGAGCGGCTTAAAGCTTGTAAAATTTGTCCTCAACGGAAATACCCTGGCCGATACGGAGATATGGATCCTGGCAGGCGGCGTGGTGTCGGCTTTCATCGTGGCACTGATCGCGATCCGCTTCCTGATGAGCTATATCAAACGGCATGACTTTAAAGCGTTTGGCTACTATCGGATTGCGCTGGGCCTTCTTGTACTGGCCTATTTCCTGATGCAGATATTTGTAAATATGCCGGTGGCGCCGGCTGCGTAAAACAATGGAAAAGTCGCAGATTTGGGAAATTCCGATCAACGGCCGCCGGTATTCGGTCCGGCTGACCTACAAAAAAATGCGTTACATCCGTCTGCGGGTGCTGCCTGGCGGGGAAATCCGTCTGTCGGCGCCCGTCGGCGTCGACCCGCTGCTGCTGAAGCAATTCCTCAGTCAGCGGGGCGACTGGCTTGCCCGGCAGTCGGAACAGATGAAAACGCAAAAACGCCCGGACAAACAGCCGCCCCTGACAAAGGAAGAGCGCCGGGAGGCGCTTTCGTATTTGCAGCCGATCGTAGACAAGCTGTACCCGATCGTGAAAGCCCACGGCGTGGCAAGGCCGCATGTGACCGTGCGGGCCATGCGGACCCGCTACGGCAGCTGCAGCGTAAACCGCGGCCGGATTACGCTGAACGCGATCCTGACAAAAGTGCCAAAGCCGGCCGCCGAGTACGTCGTGCTCCATGAATTGGCCCACTTTCTGCACCCCAATCACGGCCGTCAGTTTTACGCCTTTGTAGAACGGCATATGCCCGACTGGCGGGAGCGGGAAGCCCTTCTTGCGCAAAGCGACCCGGCCGCTGATCTGACAGACGATAGGAGAAGAGAATGAACTTAACGCGCCGAGACTTTATAAAAGCAACGATCGCCGGAGCCGCTAGCCTGTCGGCGGTCTCCCTGTTTTCCGGCTGTGACCGTGCCGGGACTTTTTTTACGTCCGCCTCGGACCAGGACGTAAAGACGCTTTCCAAAGCCGGCTTCACCGTAGACCGGCAGTCCGTAACAATCGCCGGCCTGCAAAACGAATACCGCCTGGTATTCTTAAATGACCTGCACATCACAATCCCCAACGAAGAAGTACGGGAGGAGGACATGCAGACCGTTATGGACCGCTGTGAAAAGGGACATATCGATGCAAACGGCACCAAAGCGCATATCCTGTGGGATACAATCGTAGAAACATTAAACCAGCTCACCGTCGATGCCATTGTCCTGAACGGCGATATGCTCGACTACTTTTCGCACGCCAACTTTGCCTGCCTGCGCGCCGGCTGTGAAAAGCTTACGGCCCCCCTTATGTATCTGCGCTCCGACCACGACTACAGCGACAGCTACAACGCCGCCTTCTCCCAGGAACTTGCTGACCGCGCCCAGCGCCTGCTCGACAGCGACGCCGATCTGTTCAGCCTGGACTTAGGCGAAGTTCTGTTAGTCGGAATCAGCAAAAGCACAAGCCCGCTCTCCGACAGCGCCCTCGAAGAACTAACCCGTCTCTTCGCCCTAAAAAAACCCATCGTCCTTGCCAACCACGTCCCCTACGACTCCCTGGTCGACAACAGTCTGCGCCAGGCATCGCAAGAATCCTGGCAGGACCTGGTTCTGCTGTGGGGCTACCAGGACACCCTCTACCAAACGACCGACAACGTAAAAAAGATGCTCGACCTTTTGTACGCCGCCGACAGCCCGGTATCCGCCGTATTCAGCGGCCACCTGCACTTCACCAATGACATCATGCTCACCGAAACAATCCCCCAACACATATTCGATACCGCCTTCCGCGGCACCGTCGGCTACGTAACCATATCCGGCTAAGCCCCGGGGGCGGTTGGCGTCCCCTTTATTGCATCTCCCCCACCTTCTTCTGCGCCACCGCCAGCATCAACTTAATCCGATTCAGCTGATTCACCTCACTGGCCCCCGGATCGTAATCCACCGCAATGATATTGGCCTCCGGATACGCGGCCCGCAGTTCCTTGATAACCCCTTTGCCGACAATATGGTTCGGCAGGCAGGCAAAGGGCTGAGTGCATACGATATTCGGGGTCCCGGAATGGATCAGTTCCAGCATTTCCCCCGTAAGAAACCATCCCTCTCCTGTTTGGTTGCCGAGAGAGACGTATTCCCTGGCATAGTCGGCCAGCTGCCGGATCCGCGCCGGAGCCGTAAAATGACGGCTCTTTTCCAGCTCGCGGCGGGCGGTCGAGCGCAGAAATTCAATGGCGGAAATACCGATGTTGCACAGGCGGGCCGTGGAACGTTTCATTCCCAGATGCTCGGCCTTAAAATTGCTGTTGTAGAAGCAGTACAAAAGAAAGTCCATCAGATCGGGCATGACAGCCTCTGCGCCCTCGCGTTCCAAAAGCTCGACCAGATGGTTGTTGGCTTCGGAATGGAACTTGACAAGAATCTCGCCGACAATGCCGACGCGGGGCTTTTTCAGCTCTTCGTGGATCGGCAATGCGTCAAAATCGCGGATCATGGCGCGGACATTCTTTTTAAACCGGGCCGGCGAAGCCTTTCCTTCCAAAGAAGCGATGCAGCGCCGCTCCCATTTATCGAAAAGTGCGTCGGCCGAACCGGGCGTGATTTCGTAAGGCCGCATGCGGTACAGCATGCGCATAAACAGATCCCCGTATACGATCGCCTGCATGGCCTTTACAACCATTTTGGGCGTCATTGTCCAGCCGGAATTGTTTTCCAGCCCCTGTACGCTCAGGGAGATGACGGGAATCTGCGGCATCCCGGCTTTCTCAAGGGCGCGGCGGATGAAGCCGATATAATTGGAGGCCCGGCAGCCGCCGCCGGTCTGGGTAATAATGAGAGCAACCTTGTCAAGGTTATAACGGCCGGAGAGCAGCGCTTCCATCAGCTGTCCGACGACGATGAGCGAGGGGTAGCAGGCATCGTTATTGACGTATTTTAAGCCGATGTCAAGGGAGGTCTGCTTGGAACTTTGGAGGACCTCAATGCGGTAGCCGCAGGAGCCGATCGCGGCGCGCAGCATCGAAAAATGGATCGGCGACATCTGCGGGCAGAGGATCGTGTAGTCCTTTTTCATGGCTTCGGTAAATTCGGCGCGGTGATAGCTGGCCGCTACGATGCGGCGGTCCATGCGGATGCGGGTACGCAGGCCGAGGGCGGAGATCAGCGAGCGGATACGGATGCGCGCCGCGCCCAGGTTGCTGACTTCGTCGATTTTTAATACGGTATAGAGCTTGCCGGAGCGGGACAAAATGTCGCCGACCTGGTCGGTGGTGACGGCGTCCAGTCCACAGCCAAACGAATTGAGCTGGATCAGGTTCAGATCTTCGCGGGTTTTGGTAAACTCCGCCGCCCGGTAGAGCCGGGAATGGTACATCCACTGATCCATCGCCATCAGCGGGCGTTCGGGTTCGGCCAAATGAGAGACGGAATCCTCGGTCAGCACGCACAGGCCGTAGGAGGCGATCAGTTCGGGAATGCCATGGTTAATCTCCGGATCGATATGGTAGGGACGGCCGGCCAGGACAATGCCGGCGTGGCCGGTTTCTTCCATATAAGCGAGGGTTTCCTCACCCTTTTTCTCAATGTCAAGACGAGCCTGCTCCAGTTCGGCCCAGGCAGCCCGGCAGGCGGAGCGAACCTCTGCGGCGGGGATTTGCAATTCCTCGGCAAAAACGCGCACCAGCTGCTTTTTGAGCGTTTCTTCGTCGGTAAAGGGCAAAAATGGATCCAGGAAACGTACATGGTTCTCCTGCAATTCCTCCATGTTATTTTTGATGTTTTCCGCATAGGAGGTGACGATCGGACAGTTGTAGTGGTTGGCGGCCGCCGGCGTTTCGTTGCGCTCATACGGGATGCAGGGATAGAAAATAAAGCGTATGCCCTGCTCGATCAGCCAGGCCACATGACCGTGCGCCAGCTTGGCCGGATAGCATTCGGACTCGCTGGGGATGGACTCGATGCCCTTTTCGTATATTTTGTGGGAGGAGAGGGGAGACAAAAGCACCCGAAATCCCAGTTCCCGGAAAAATACGGCCCAAAAAGGGAAATTTTCGTACATGTTGAGGACGCGCGGGATGCCCACCGTGCCGCGGGGAGCCTGGGATTCGTCCAGGGGTTCGTAGTGGAACAGGCGGTCGAGTTTGTAAGAAAACAGGTTGGGAACCGAGGTCCTTTTTTCTTCTATGCCCAGCCCTTTTTCACAGCGGTTGCCGGAGATATAGCGGCGGCCGCCTTCAAAGAGGTTGACGGTCAGCAGGCAGTGGTTGACGCAGCCCTGGCATCGCGTCATCCTGGTCTGGTAGGACAGGTGAAGGATGTCGTCGAGGGGCAGCATTGTGGTCTGCTTTTGCCGGCAGCGCTCTCTGGCAATCAAGGCGGCGCCGAAAGCGCCCATGATGCCCGCGATGTCGGGGCGGACGGCCTGACAGCCGCTGATCCGCTCAAAACTGCGCAGAACGGCGTCGTTGTAAAAGGTCCCGCCCTGGACCACGATATGCTTGCCGAGATCCTCGGGGCCGGTGATCTTCATTACCTTATATAATGCGTTGCGGATCACGGAATAGGCCAGGCCGGCGGAGATATCGGCCACCTGCGCGCCCTCCTTCTGTGCCTGCTTGACGTTGGAATTCATAAATACGGTACAGCGGGTCCCCAGGTCAATGGGATTTTTGGCAAACAAAGCTTCCCTGGCAAAGGCCGGGGCCGTGTACCCTAAGGAGACGGCGAAGGTCTCGATGAAGGAACCGCAGCCGGAGGAGCAGGCTTCGTTTAGCTGTACGCTGTCCACGGCGTGATCCCGGATATGGATGCACTTCATGTCCTGGCCGCCGATGTCGAGGATGCAGTCTACCTCCGGCTCAAAAAAGGCGGCGGCATAATAATGGGCGATCGTCTCTACCTCGCCTTCATCGAGCATTAAGGCGGCCTTAATCAATGCTTCGCCGTAACCGGTGGAGCAGGAATAGGCGATGCGTGCCTCTTTTGGCATCTGAGCCTTGATTTCGGCCATCGCCTGCAGCGTAGTAGCCAGGGGATTTCCGTTATTATTGCTGTAAAACGAGTAGAGCAAAGCGCCGTCCTCACCGACAAGAGCGGCTTTGGTCGTGGTAGAGCCGGCGTCGATGCCCAGATAACAGTTGCCCTTGTAGGAGGAAAGGGCTTCGGTATGTACGCGGTGCCTGGCATGGCGGCAGTGGAACGCATTGTACTCTTCCTGGTTGGAAAAAAGCGGTTCCAGACGCTTGACCTCAAAGCGCATCTGGACTCCCCTGGCAAGTTTTTCATAGAGCTCGCCGGCCGGCAAAGAGCTTGCGTCGGCAGGCACGCTCATGGCCGCGCCGATGGCCGCGAACAGATGCGAGTGTTCGGGGGCAATGACCTGCTCCGGCTTCAGCCCCAGCGTGCGGATGAAAGCGTTTTTTAATTCCGGCAGAAAGTGCAGGGGACCGCCTAAGAAGGCGACGTTGCCGCGGATCGGTTTGCCGCAGGCCAGACCGCTGATGGTCTGGTTGACGACGGCCTGGAAAATGGAAGCCGACAAATCCTCTTTGGTGGCGCCCTCGTTGATCAGGGGCTGGATATCCGATTTGGCAAAAACGCCGCAGCGGGCGGCGATCGGGTATATTGCTTTATAATTTGCCGCATACTGATTAAGACCGGCGGCATCTGTCTGCAAAAGGGCCGCCATCTGGTCAATGAAGGAGCCGGTGCCGCCGGCGCAGATTCCGTTCATGCGCTGATCGATGCCGCCGGTAAAATAGATGATTTTGGCGTCCTCCCCGCCCAGCTCGATTGCGACGTCGGTCTGCGGCGCCTCGTCCTGCAAAGAGGCGGCGACGGCTACCACTTCCTGGACAAAGGGAATGCCTAAAAGACCGGCCAGGGACAGTCCGCCGGACCCGGTGATGACAGGGAAGAGGCTGAAGTCTCCCAGCTGGGTTGTGGCTTTTTGTAACAGGCCGGCCAGGGTTTCCTGGATGTTGGCATAATGCCGTTCGTAATCAGAAAAAAGGAGCCGGTTTTCGGCATCCAGGACAGCTATTTTTACGGTTGTGGAACCGATATCGATTCCAAGCGCGTAGTTGTTTTGGGGGCATTGCATAAAATCCATCCCTTTCTTGCTGGTAAACTCACATATGTCTGGCGGGCGCGCCGCCAAGGCATGAAAGCATTATAAAGCTTTCTCCGGTAAATTTCAATACGGTCTCGTAAGAAAAATGTAAAGATATTGTGAAGGAATCGCAAAAAAAAGCGGAAAAAAACGGCGGCCGGGAATACAGAAGTATTTGCGGAAAAAGTTTACAGGATAGTATTTGACAAACATCCATTTCCTTCCTATAATAAAACCACATAAGTTCGGAAAGGAAGCAGAGAGAATTACATGAGCTGGATGAAGAAGATGGAACACAAGTTTGGAAAATATGCAATTCCGAATCTGATGAAGTATGTGATTATGCTGTATGCGGTGGGAGCCGTGATCGCGGTGGCGGCTCCGTCCCTGTACGCGGACTATCTGGCGCTGGATTTCGGCGCTGTCTTGCGGGGGCAGATATGGCGGCTGATTACCTTTTTGCTGATTCCGTCCAACGGCGGTATCGCGGCCGGCGGCAATACGTTCAGCATGATGGGCGACCTGTTTTTTATGATCCTGTTCTTCTACGTATACGGCATGATGGGGGCGACCCTGGAGCGCCGCTGGGGGACCTTTGCCTTTAACCTGTTCTTCTTCCTGGGAATCCTTTTCCATATTGTGGCGGCGGCGATCACGTATTTTGTATTTGGACAGAGTTTTACGCTGGGGACTTACTATCTGAATTTGTCGCTGTTTTTTGCCTTTGTAACGGAATTTTCGGAAACGCAGTTTCTGCTTTTTTTCATCATCCCGATCAAGGCAAAGGTGCTGGGGATTATTGACGCGATTTTGTTTGCGGTGACGATCTTCGGCGGGTTTGCCGGGCTTGTGTATCCCGCGATCTGGGTGCGTCTGTGGAGCTGGGGCATCGCGGCGTTTCCGCAGAACAGCGTGGCGGCGCTTGTGTCGGTGCTCAACTATGTACTGTTTTACTACATCTACCGCCAGAGTTTCCGTCCGACGAAAGCGCATCGGCAGATGCAGAAGCAGTTTCGCAGTCAGGTCATGCAGGCGAAGAAACAGCAGGAAATGCGTGGCGGCGGCGCCCGTCACCGCTGTGCGGTCTGCGGCCGGACGGAATTGGATGCGCCGGATCTGGAATTTCGTTTTTGCTCGAAATGCGAGGGCGATTACGAGTATTGCCAGGAACATCTGTATACGCATCAGCATGTAAAAAAGAATGGATAGCAGGAGGAATAACCGAATGAAACGGACGAAAATCATCTGTACGCTGGGACCGACTACGGACCACGAAGATGTGCTGGGAAAGTTGATGGAGAGAGGGATGGACATTGCCCGCTTCAACTTTTCCCATGGTACGCATGAAGAACAGAAAACGCGGCTTGAGCTGCTGAAACGAGTGCGGGAGGCGAAGAACCTGCCGATTGCCGCGCTGCTTGATACCAAGGGGCCGGAGATCCGCACGGGTCTTTTGCAAGACGGCGTCAAGAGCGTGACGCTGGAAGCCGGCCAGGAATATACGCTGACGACGACGGAATTGGAGGGGGATGCGCGGATCGGCTTTATCAATTATTCCGGACTTCCGGCTGACGTAGGCCCCGGCGACCGGATTTTGATTGACGACGGACTGATCGAACTCTCGGTGCAGGAGACGACGGAAACGGAGATCCGCTGTCAGGTCATAAACGGCGGCGTACTGGGAACGCGCAAGGGCGTGAACGTCCCTGGCGTGAAGGTGCGCCTGCCCGGCATCACCGAACAGGATAAGAAGGATATTTTATTCGGCATTGAGAATGAATTTGACTTTATTGCGGCCTCCTTTGTACGTTCGGCCGAATGCATTTTGGAGATCAAAGAGATTTTGATGGCCCATGGTTCCAAGATCAAGGTAATCGCCAAGATCGAGAATAAAGAGGGCATCGATAATTTTGAAGAGATCATGCGGGTGTCGGACGGCATTATGATTGCCCGCGGCGATATGGGCGTGGAGATTTCGCCGGAGCAGCTGCCGTATCTCCAGAAAACAATGATCCGTATGTGCAACGACGCCTTTAAGCCGGTCATTACGGCCACGCAGATGCTGGATTCGATGATCCGCAATCCTCGTCCGACGCGGGCGGAGGTAACGGATGTGGCGAATGCCATCTACGACGGCACCGACGCCGTCATGCTTTCCGGCGAAACGGCGATGGGCAAGTATCCGGTGGAAGCACTGTCGATGATGAGCCAGATTGCCGAGACGACGGAGTTCCATCTGGATCATGCGCAGATTATGCTGTCAAAGGCCGGCAAGCGCGGCAGCAGCATGTCCTCGGCCGTGGCCTACGCCTCGGTTTCGACGGCTCAGAGCCTGAGCGCGCCGGCAATCATCACGCCGACGATTTCCGGCCATACGCCCCGCATTGTCTCGGCTTTCCGCCCGCAGGCGGCGATCATCGCCACTTCGCCGAACGCACAAGTGCTTAGGCAGATGCAGCTGATCTGGGGGGTACGGGCGATCTACGCTCCCTACCAGAACGGCAGCGACGAGGTGGTGGAGAGCTCCGTGGAGTTGGCTAAGCTGCGGGGACTGGTAAATCCCGGGGAACTGGTGGTCTTAACCGCCGGCATGACCGGCAGCTGCACGCGTGAGACGGGCGTAACAAATGCGATGCGCGTATTGACGGTGGAATAAAAAACGAAAAAGGGCTGCCGCCAAACTCAGACAGAGCACAAAACAGGAGGGAACCGGTCCGGACCGGGGCGTCATAGTTTGTGCAGGAGCTTTGTTTGGCGGCAGCTCTTTTTTTATGCTTATATATTTTTATTGGAAGGACTCGAAGAGATCGCAAAAATCAAACGTGGCAAAATAATCCGCCGGCGTTTCCGCCCGGCGTATAAGCTGCACCTCCCCGTTTTCCCGCAGTAACAGTTCGGCGGAGCGCAGCTTGCCATTGTAATTATACCCCATGGAAAAGCCATGGGCGCCCGTGTCGTGGAGCACCAGATAGTCGCCGACATCGACCTGCGGCAGCAGGCGGTCGATGGCAAATTTATCGTTATTTTCACACAAGGAACCGGTCACGTCGTACTTGTGGTCGCAGGGCTTATTTTCCTTGCCGAGGACCGTAATATGATGGTAAGCGCCGTACATGGCGGGACGCATCAGGTTGACGGCACAGGCGTCGCAGCCTAAATATTCTTTGTGAATATGCTTTTGATGAATCACCTGTGTTACCAGATGCCCGTAGGGCGCCAGCATATAGCGTCCCAGCTCCGTATATAGGGCGACGTCCGAAAGGCCGGCCGGCACAAGTACCTCTTCATAAGCCTCCTGCACACCGCGGGCAATCTTGTAGATGTCGTTGGATTCCTGCTCCGGGAGATAGGGGATGCCGATGCCGCCGGAGAGGTTGATAAAGGCAATGTGAGCCCCCGTCTCCCTGGTAAGGCGGACGGCTGTCTCAAACAGCAGCCGCGCCAGGACAGGGTAGTAGTCGTTGGACACCGTGTTGCTGGCTAAAAAGGCGTGAAGGCCGAAGTTCTTTACGCCCTTTGACTTCAAAATACGAAAGCCCTCCACCAGCTGCTCGGTGGTAAATCCGTATTTGGCATCGCCGGGGTTGTCCATGAATTCGCCCTTGACCTGGAACAGGCCGCCGGGATTGTAGCGGCAGCTGATTGTCTCCGGGATGCCGCAGATTTTTTCCAGGAAATCGATATGTGTAAAATCGTCCAGATTGATCGTGGCCCCCAGCCGGCTGGCATAGGCGTATTCTTCTGCCGGCGTGACGTTGGAGGAAAACATGATGTCGCTGCCGTGAAAACCGGTGGCTTCGGACATCATCAGTTCGGTTAGGGACGAGCAGTCCGTGCCGCAGCCCTCCTCCTGCAGGATCTTTAAGAGAAAGGGATTGGGTGTGGCTTTTACGGCAAAATATTCCCGGAATCCCTTGTTCCAGGAGAAAGCATCGTACAAGCGTCTTGCGTTTTCGCGGATGCCTTTTTCATCGTAAATGTGAAACGGCGTCGGATAGGTTTTGGCAATTTCCCGGATTTGCTCCAGGGTGACAAAGGGTTTCTTTTCCATAATCTGCGGTTCCTTTCTCTACAGGCTGTCGGCAATATCGTACAGAAGTCGTTCGGAATCCTCCCAGCCCAGGCAGGGGTCGGTGATCGATTTTCCGTAAATGTGTTCGTCGATTTTCTGAGCTCCCGGTTCCAGATAACTCTCAATCATCAGTCCCTTGACAAGCCGGCTGATGTCGGCGCTGTGGCGGCGGCTGTGGAGCACTTCCTTGGCGATGCGGATCTGCTCATGGTACTGTTTGCCGGAATTGGCATGGTTGCAGTCTACGATACAGGCCGGGTATTTTAAGTCGCGCTCGGCATACATCTGATACAGAAGCTGCAGGTCCTCGTAATGGTAATTGGGCAGGCTGTTGCCGTGTTTGTTGACATAGCCGCGCAAAATCGTGTGGGCCAGGGGATTGCCGTCGGTATGGACTTCCCATCCGCGGAAAATAAAGGTGTGCTTCTGCTGGGCGGCATAGACCGAATTCAGCATTACGGACAAATCGCCGCCGGTGGGGTTTTTCATGCCGGCGGGAACATCCATGCCGCTGGCTGTTAAGCGGTGCTGCTGGTTTTCCACGGAACGCGCGCCGACCGCCACATAGGAGAGGACGTCGGAGAGGTAACGGTAATTTTCCGGGTAGAGCATCTCGTCCGCAGCGGGCATACCCACTTCGCGGATGGCGTTCATGTGCAGGCTGCGGATGGCAACCAGGCCGGCCCAAAGATCCTCGTCCTTGTTGGGATCGGGCTGGTGCAAAAGCCCCTTGTAGCCGTCGCCGTTGGTGCGGGGCTTGTTCGTATAGATCCGGGGAATGATTAAAACCTTGTCGGCAATTTTGTCCTGGACGGCCCGCAGGCGGTGCAGATATTCAAATATGGCGTCCGGGCGGTCCGCGGAGCAGGGCCCGATGACGGCCAGAAAACGGGAGTCCTCTCCGGTAAAGATCCGGCGGATCTCTTTATCACGCGCTTCCTTTAGAGCGCTGAGTTCGGGGGACATGGGAAACTGCTTCTTGATTTCTGCGGGGACCGGTAATTTGACTACAAATTGAAAGCTCATAATTTCTCCTCTTTGGCCGGGGAAAGTGGCGCCCAATACAGGGCCGCTGCCCGGGACTTTCCTAGTATAGTATACAAAATTGGTTCTGGCAAGAGTTTTCCCTTTGTCAAAAGTCGGTTTTTGTGATATGCTGATTAAATAAGGAAAAAATTTGCCAAGGGACGGCGAGAGGGAGGACTTTACATGCAGTACAGAACGCTTGGAAATACGGGATGTGAGATATCGGCCTTGGGATTTGGCACAATGCGCCTGCCTACTACGGATCACACGCCGGGCAGCCCCCAGATCGATCAGGAGGAGACGACCCGCCTGATCCGCTATGCAATCGACCATGGTGTGAATTACATAGATACGGCATACAATTATCACGGCGGGCAGAGCGAGGTAAGCGTCGGCAAGGCGCTTATGGACGGCTATCGGGAAAAAACGTATCTGGCCACAAAGTCGCCGGTATGGCGGTTTGAAAAACCGGAGGATTTTGACGAGCATCTGCAAGAGCAGCTGACAAAGCTTCAGACGGATCATGTGGATTTCTACCTGCTTCACGCCTTAAACCGTGAAACATGGGAAAACAAGGTCAAAAAGCTGGACCTTATTTCGCGGATGAAGAACGCAAAGGAGGCGGGGAAAATCCGCTTCATGGGCTTTTCGTTCCACGACGAGGTGTCGCTGTTTAAAGAGATCGTCGACGCTGCAGAGTGGGATTTCTGCCAGATCCAGTACAACTACATCAATGTGGATTACCAGGCCGGGGACGAGGGGCTTTTGTACGCGGCCGAAAAGGGGCTGGGCGTGATTATTATGGAGCCGCTTCTGGGCGGACGACTGGCCGTTGCGCCAAAGCAGGTGGCTAAGATTTTGCCGGCCGGCCGCTCGGCCGTGGAGTGGGCGCTTGACTATCTGTGGGATAAACCGCAGGTAGGCCTGCTTTTGAGCGGAATGGGTACAATGGAGATGGTGCGGCAAAATATCGCCTTTGCCGAAAAGAGCCATACAGGCATGGTGCCGGCCGAAGAAAAGCCTTTGTACGCCCAGGCGAAACAGGTGTTTGACACCATGGCGATTGTACCTTGTACACAATGCGGTTACTGCATGCCCTGTCCGTTTGGGGTCGATATTCCCCACGTATATGACGCGTATAATAAGACGGCGTCTTTGGGCATGAAGAAGGCGCGGCCGATTTACGAAGCGCTTGCCGGCAAGGCGGACTTGTGCAAAGCCTGCGGCCGCTGTGAGGAACATTGCCCGCAGCATATCCGTTCCACCGAGCGGATGCCGGAAATTGCCAAGGTTTTTGCGCCGAAAGAGTGAAGCGGCAGCAGATAAAAGCCGGCTGTGCCGGACGAAATGAAGGATAAAAACAAAGGAGAACCAAAATGGAGCATAAAAATATCTGGGACAAATATGGCATGGAAGAGGAAAAAGCAATCGTAGAACTGTGCGAGGGCTACAAGGAATATTTGAATCACGGCAAAACCGAGCGCGAATGCATAACAAAGACCGTAGCGATGGCAAAGGAGCACGGTTATCGGGATCTGCAGGAAATTCTGGCAGAGGGCAAGACGCTGAAAGCCGGCGACAAGGTATACGCGGTGAACATGAAAAAGAGCATCGCCCTGTTTGTGATCGGCAAAAAGCCGCTGGAAGAAGGAATGAATATCCTGGGGGCCCATGTGGATTCGCCGCGTCTGGATATCAAGCAGAACCCTCTCTTTGAAGATACGGATTTCGCTTATCTGGATACGCACTATTACGGCGGGATCAAGAAATACCAGTGGGTGGCAAGCCCGATGTCCCTGCACGGCGTCGTTGTAAAGAAGGACGGCACGGTCGTAGACATTTGCATCGGGGAGGAAGAGGGGGATCCGGTGTTCTGCATTACGGACCTGCTGATCCACCTGGCCGCCGAGCAGATGGCAAAGAAAGCCAGCGTTGTTATTGAAGGCGAGGATTTAAACCTGCTGGTCGGCAGCCGCCCGCTGAAAAAAGCCGGGGAGGAGGAAAAGAAGGAGGCCGACGGACAGGAGAAAAAGAAAGAGGAGAAAGAACACGTCAAGGCGCAGATTCTGGCGATCCTCAAAGAAAAGTACGGCATGGAGGAAGAGGATTTCCTTTCGGCCGAGCTGGAGGTGGTTCCGGCCGGGAAGGCCAGGGACTGCGGACTGGACCGCAGCATGGTTTTGAGCTACGGACAGGACGACCGCATCTGTGCCTATACCTCGCTGAAAGCGATTCTGGAAACAGGTGAGACGGAGCGAACCTCCTGCTGCCTGCTGGTGGACAAAGAAGAGATCGGCAGCGTCGGGGCGACCGGCATGACGTCTCGCTTCTTTGAAAATACGGTGGCCGAGTTGTTGGACCGCTTGGGGCAATACTCGGAACTTTCGCTGCGCCGGTGCCTGAGCCGTTCGCGGATGCTGTCCTCGGATGTGAGCGCAGGATTTGACCCTACCTATGCCAGCGCCTTTGAGAAGAAAAACGCGGCCTTTTTAGGGCGGGGGATGTCGTTTAACAAATTTACGGGTTCGCGCGGCAAAGGCGGCTCCAACGATGCCAACGCCGAGTACATCGCCCGTCTGCGCCGCCTTTTTGACAAGGCCGGCGTCGCCTTCCAGACCGCCGAACTTGGCAAGGTTGACGTAGGCGGCGGCGGAACCATTGCCTACATTTTGGCGGAATACGGAATGGAAGTGATCGACAGCGGCCTGCCGGTGCTGAATATGCATGCGCTGTATGAGGTGTCGAGTAAGGTGGATATCTATGAAGCCGTCCGCGGCTACAAAGCGTTCTTGCTGGACGGGGAAAATTGAAATGTGCTGTCGCCCTGAGAAAAGAGAAAGAAGGTGAGGGAAAGCGATGAAGATATGCAACGCATTGGTGTTTACCGAAGATTTCACGTTTGTACAGATGGATGTGCTGGTTGAGGGCAAAACCATCAAGGCCGTGGCGCCCAAGGGCGGTCTGGACGAAATCGAGGACGCGGTAACGGTGGACGGCACAGGAATGTATCTGATTCCGGGCCTGACAGATATCCATTTCCATGGCTGTGACAGCTATGATTTTAGCGACGGCACCGAAGAAGCGGTTGCGGCGATCGCCCGCTATGAAGCCAAGAACGGTATCACGACGATTTGTCCGGCGACCATGACGTACCCGGAGGATATGCTGCTTAAAGTCTGTCAAAGCGCGCGGGCGTACCGGGAAAAATGGGAAGCGGCCGCAAAAGACCCGCACGCCGGGCCATTGGGCGCGGACCTGGTGGGAATCAATATGGAAGGTCCCTTTATAGCAATGGAAAAGAAAGGGGCGCAGAACCCGGCCTATGTCCACAAACCGGACGAGGGGATGTTCCGCCGCCTGCAGGAGGCTTCGGGCGGACTGATTAAACTCTGCGATCTGGCGCCGGAAACCGAGGGCGCGATGGATTTGATCACGGCGCTGCGCGGGGAAGTGGTCTGTTCGCTGGCCCATACCACAGCGGATTATGAAATCTCGATGAAGGCGTTTGCCCAGGGGGCGAGCCATGTAACACATCTGTTTAACGCCATGCCGCCTTATACGCACCGCAGTCCGGGGCTGGTCGGGGCGGCGGCGGATACGCCCGGCTGCGAGGTGGAACTGATCTGCGACGGAAAGCATATCCATCCGGCGGTGGTGCGTTCCACTCTGCGGATGTTCGGGGCGGGACGGGTAATTATGATCAGCGACAGTATGCGGGCGACCGGGCTTAAGGAGGGGTGGTATACCCTGGGCGGCCAGGAAGTTATCGTGCAGGACAACCTGGCAAAATTGGCGGACGGCACAATCGCCGGTTCGGCGACCAACCTGATGCAGTGCCTGCGCGTGGTGGTCAAGGAGATGGGAGTGCCGCTGGAAACGGCGGTGCGCTGTGCGGCGGTCAATCCGGCGCGCTCGATCGGGACGTTTGACCGCTACGGCAGTATCGAGCCGGGGAAAGCGGCCAACATGGTGCTGCTCGATCAGGAACTGCAGGTGATGACGGTAATTCTCAACGGGGAAGAGTACAGAGGCTGAGACCCGGGTACGACAAAGGCCGGGCTGTCCGCGGTCTTGAGACAGCCCGGCACAATGCGGCCGGGCCTGGGGAGCGGCCTGACAAAGAAAACGGCCGGGCACGGGAGAGCTACATGGAAGAAGGAACGATCGAACAGGAACTGGCGGCCTGCCGCCTGTGCCCGCGCGGCTGCGGGGTCAACCGCCTGGCCGGAAAAAAAGGGCGATGCGGCGTAGCGGGCCGTGTGAAGGTCGCCAGGGCGGCCCTTCATATGTGGGAGGAGCCCTGTATCTCGGGAGAACAGGGGTCCGGCGCCGTATTTTTTGCGGGCTGCAGCCTGGGCTGCGTCTACTGCCAGAACCGGACAATCGCCGGCGGGCAGGCCGGAAAAGAGATTTCCGTCAGGCGTCTGAGCGAGATATTCCTGCAACTGCAGGAAAAAGGAGCGGCGAATATCAATCTTGTGACGGCCGGACATTTCCTGCCGCAGGTCATAGAAGCGCTGATAAAAGCGAAGAAAGAGGGCCTGCGGCTTCCTGTCGTGTACAACAGCGGCGGCTATGAACGGGCAGAAGCCCTGGCGCGTTTGGAAGGGCTGGTGGATATCTATCTGCCGGATCTGAAATACGTCTCGGCCGATCTGGCGGGACAGTATTCGGGAGCGCCCGATTATTTTACCGTTGCTTCGGCGGCGCTGAAGGAAATGGTGCGCCAGGTGGAAGCAGCCGGGAGCGGGAGCGCGGTTTTTACCGAAAAGGGAATGATGAAGCGGGGCGTGATCGTGCGGCACTTGCAGCTGCCGGGCTGTCTGGCAGATTCCAAACGGGTGGTACGCTATCTTTATGAGACTTACGGCGACCGTATTTTTATCAGCCTCCTGAGCCAGTATACGCCGCTTGCTCAAATGGCGGCCTGGCCTAAATTGAACCGGCGGGTAACGCGGCGGGAATACGACGCGCTGGTGGACTATGCGATCGGGCTGGGCGTAGAAAACGGCTTTATTCAGGAGGGGGATACGGCACAGGAGAGCTTTATTCCCCCGTTTGATGAAGAAGGCGTATAGGAGAATGCCAAAATGAAAGGCGGCAGCGGAGATGAAGATTGAACGGATGATCGGAATTCTGGCGATCTTATTACAGCATGAAAAAGTGACAGCCCCCTATCTGGCCGAAAAATTTGAAGTTTCCAGCCGGACCATCCACCGCGATATCGAAGCGCTCTGCCTGGCCGGCATTCCCCTGGTGACAGAACCGGGGCCAAACGGCGGCGTATCGATTATGGAAGGGTATAAGATCGACCGCATGCTGCTCAGCCGATCGGATATGCAGGCAATCTTAGCGGGCCTGCGCAGCCTTGACAGCGTAAGCGGTACAAACCGCTACAGCCAGCTGATGGAAAAACTGTCGGCAGGTTCCTCCGGTCTGCTGGCGGGGGATGCGCATATTTTAATCGACCTTTCTTCCTGGTACAAATCTTCCCTGGCTCCCAAAATCGAATTGCTGCATGAGGCGATCCGCTGCGGACGGGCAGTAACGTTTACCTATTTCGCGCCAAAGGGGGAAACCGAGCGAACGGTGCAGCCGTATAACTTGATTTTCCAGTGGGCCAGCTGGTATTTGTGGGGTTTTTGCGAACGCAGAGAGGAGTTCCGGCTCTTTAAGCTGGGCCGGATGACGGACCTGTGTCCGGGGGCCTTGTTTCAAAAGCGTGCGGCTCCGCTACCCGACTTGTCTGCCGAACGGGTATTTCCGGATGCGTACCAGGTAAAAGCGGTCATCCGGCCGCAGTATAAATGGCGTCTGGTGGAAGAGTTCGGACCGGAAAGCTTTACCGTTCAGGCGGATGGCACACTGTTGTTTTCTTTTGGATTTGCGGATAAAACAAGCATAATCGGCTGGATTGCTTCCTTTGGAGACGGCGCAAAACTCCTGGAGCCGGTTGAACTTCGCAAGGATATTCTTGCGTTTGCGCAAGGGATCCGGGAGAAATATCTGTAACCATGACAAACAGCTGTCATGGTTACTTTGTTATAATAAGCCGGTAAAAGAAGCGTTCGGTACATAAGGAGGAACTGTATGGCGTCAAAAATAGAATTTGTGGAGTTTGTCGTGGATCAGCTGCGGGATGCAGGGACGATCACCTACCGGAAGATGTTCGGCGAGTACGGATTATACTGCGACGGAAAGATTTTTGCAGTGATATGCGACGATCAGTTTTATATTAAGATAACGGACGCAGGCCGGGAAATCTGTCCTGCCCTGGAAGAAGCGCCGCCTTACGCGGGAGCCAAAAATTATTTTCGCGTAGACGACGTCGAGAACCGGGAGATGATGACAAAGCTGACGGCGGCGACCTGCGCGCAGCTGCCGGCGCCGAAGCCGAAAAAGAGTAAAAAGAAGGGGGAGAGGATGGCATTCGATTTCAAAAAGGAATATAAGGAATTTTATCTGCCCAAGAATAAGCCGGAGTTGATCACAGTGCCGCCGATGCATTTTATCGCGGTTCGCGGCAAAGGCGATCCAAACGAAGAGGGCGGCGCGTACAAGCAGGCGATCGGCCTGCTGTACGGCATTGCCTTTACGATTAAGATGAGCAAAAATGGCGACCATCGGATGGAGGGGTACTTTGATTTCGTTGTGCCGCCGTTGGAGGGCCTTTGGTGGCAGGAGGGGGTAGAGGGAGTCGATTATTCCCGTAAAGCGGACTTTGAGTGGATTTCGATGATTCGCCTGCCGGAGTTTGTAACCCAGGATGAATTTAATTGGGCAATAGCGGAAGCGTCCGCCAAAAAGAAAAGCGATTTTTCCAAGGTGGAGTTTCTGTGCTATGACGAGGGGCTGTGCGTGCAGTGTATGCATATCGGCCCGTATGACGACGAACCGGCGACGGTCAAAGCAATGGACGCGTTTGCGGCGGCCGAGGGTGTCGCTGCGGACCTTGGCGGCGGCCGCCGTCACCATGAGATTTATTTAAGCGATGTGCGCAAGTGCAGACCGGAGAGTTTAAAGACGGTGATCCGGCATCCGGTGAAATACTGAACAGGTGGAGGGTGAAGGGGCAGTCGGCCTTCTTCTAATGCTGCAAAAAAGAAACCGCTTGCTTTTTTACTTCGCAGATGCTATACTGTCCTCAGTTGCAAAACAAAACTATATATCAGATATGCAGGGGAACCATTGTGTTGAGAAGGCCCGGAGCCTGACCCTTTGAACCTGTCAGTTAATACTGTCGTAGGGAGCGTAGCCGTAATTATGAGTGATGAAGCCAGGTTCCCCGCGGAGCCTGGCTTTTAATTACGAAAGCGCCGGACGGCGGCTGTGCGCAGAGACGTGCCTGCAATGCGTTCGGCCTTCGGAGCTTTGGCAGTACCCCGCGCCGGCATTCGCCATCCAAAATACAAAGGAGAGCAAGATGAAGCCAAAGATTGACTACACGCTGTACTTATGCACCGACCGAAGCCAGATGAGCACTCCGACCCTGGAGGAGGCGGTCCTTTCGGCCATTCGGGGCGGCTGTACGCTGATCCAACTGCGGGAAAAAGACGGATCGTCGCGGGAATTTTATGAGACTGCGGTGCGGATCAAGGCGGTTACCGACCGGGCGGGCATCCCGCTGATCGTCAATGACCGCGTCGATATCGCCCTGGCCGTTGACGCGGCCGGCGTGCACATCGGGCAGTCGGACCTGCCGGCCGCGTCGGTGCGGGCGCTGCTGGGGCCGGATAAGATCCTCGGGGTCTCCGCCGCGCGGGTGGACGAAGCGGTGCGGGCGGTCGAAGAAGGAGCCGACTACCTGGGCGTAGGCGCCATGTACGCTACCAGCACCAAGCAGAACACCCGTCCGGTGAGCATGGAACAGCTGCAGGAAATCCGGGCGGCCGTGCCGGTCCCGATCGTGGTAATCGGCGGGATCGGACCGGAAAACGCGGCAAATTTTCAAAATAAAGGGATCGACGGCCTGGCCGTCGTCTCGTCGGTGATTGCCCAGCCGGATATCGAGGCCGCCGCGCGCAGGCTGAAGCAGATTTTCCGTAACAAAACGGCCGCGGAGTAGACGGAGACGCTATAAAGCGTCATAAAGGAGAAAAAAAGATGAGAACCGTTTTGACGATTGCAGGCAGCGATTCCAGCGGCGGCGCTGGGATCCAGGCCGATTTAAAGACCATTACGGCTCACAAGCTGTATGGAATGAGCGCCGTTACGGCGCTGACGGCGCAGAATACGACAGGCGTATACGGGGTGCTGGAGTCAACGCCGGCGTTTTTGAAACAGCAGCTGGATTGTGTTTTTACCGATCTGTTCCCCGATGCCGTGAAAATCGGTATGGTGTCAAGCATTTCGCTGATCGAGACGATTGCGGCGGCGCTCTCTGCCTACCGGGCCGTCAACGTAGTGCTGGATCCGGTCATGGTATCGACGAGCGGATGCCGGCTGATGGCGGAGGATGCCTGCGAAGCGCTGATGAAAAGGCTTTTGCCGCTGGCAGACATGATTACGCCCAACATTCCGGAGGCCGAAGTATTGAGCGGTCTTGCGATCCGCTCGCCGGAGGATATGGAAAAGGCGGCAAAGAAAATAGCGGCAGACTACGCGGGAGCGATTCTGATAAAGGGCGGCCATGAGAGGAACACGGCCAACGACTTTTTGTATACGCGAGAGGGCGGCCGCTGGTTCTACGGGGAGCGGATTGAAAATAAAAACACGCATGGGACAGGCTGTACGCTTTCCTCGGCGATCGCCAGCAATCTGGCGCAGGGATACGGGATGGCGGACAGCGTAAAGAGGGCCAAGGAATATATTTCCGGCGCTCTGCGGGCCGGCCTGGATCTGGGCCGGGGAAGCGGCCCGTTGGACCATATGTTCTGGCTGAAAATACAAAAATAAATATAGAAGCAACACGTAACTTTTATACCTGGAAACGGCATAAAAAGGGGTGCACCACCGCGGGCGCAGTTCTTTTTTGTGCCGTTTTTCGTTGATATACCATTATGTCCTGAAAACACGGACGATAAGGAGGAAAAATGAACTACACAAGAGAGAACCATGTAAAAAAAATGGTATTGGCGGCCATGCTGGCCTGCCTGAGCTATGTATGCAGTACGTTTGTATACTTTCCCCGCATGGCGCCGTTTCAGCACCTGTTCAATGTGCTGGGAGCCGTGTTTTTGGGGCCCTGGTGGGGCCTTGCCTGCGCGGCGGTTACGGGAATTATGCGCATGCTGTTAGGCGGACGTACAATTCAGGCCCTGATCGGGGCGGTTGTCGGCGCGTTTCTGGCAGGACTTTTGTATCGCCGGACGAAAAAGATCGGGGCGGCGGCTGCGGGAGAAATTTTCGGTACGGGCATTCTTGGCGCTTTGCTTGTCTATCCTTTTATGGTACAATTTTATGGACTGCCGGCCGAGACGCCGTTTTGGACGTTTATACCGTCCTATGTGCCGTCCTCGGCGCTGGGAGCCGGAATGGCCTGTGTGCTTTTAAAAACGTTTGAGAGGACGGGCCTTTTGCGGCGGCTGAAAGAGGATGCGGGAGAATAAAAGCAGGGCGGCGTACCGAATCAGCATCTTGTAAGTATCACACATGCCGTGCACAGCGAAAGAACAATCCATAAAAGAGGAGGAATACATATGTCGGAAACACTGGATTTGGGGAAATATCTTCAGCGGGTAAGGGAAAAAGAACCGCAGGTTCACTGCATTACCAATTTTGTGACAGCAGGCGAGTGCGCGAATATCATCCTGGCCTGCGGGGGGCGGCCGGTCATGGCCCACCATATAAAGGAGGCAGAGGAGATCACACAGGGCAGCGATGCGCTGGTACTGAATATGGGAACGGTAAACGATGTGGAGGCGATGCTGCTGGCGGGGCGGCGCAGCAATGAACTGGGGCATCCGGTGATGCTGGATCCGGTCGGCGTGAGCGGCTCGGGATTTCGCCGGGAGACATTTGCCCGGCTGACGCAAGAAATCCGCTTCCAGGCCATCCGCGGAAATGTTTCGGAGATCTGCTATATTGCCACCGGACACAGTCGGGCGGCCGGTGTGGACGCATGCCCGACGGAGCGGATTACCGAAGAGAATGTGGGCGAGACGGCGGCGATGGCCCAGGCCGTGAGCCGCCGTTTGGGCTGTGTGGTGGCGGTGTCGGGGTCGTTGGATGTGGTGGCGGATTCGCAGCGGGCGCTGATCCTGCGCGGCGGCCATCCGCTGATGGCGCGGGTAACCGGGACCGGCTGCATGTCGGCCGCGCTGCTGGGGGCCTTTTTGGGAGCGGCCGCCGCCCGCTGCCCGCAGGAGACAGACGGCCGGCTTTTGGAAACAGGGGATTTTGCGCAGGGGCAGGGCAGCCTTTTTGAAGCCGCGGCCGCGGCCGCCGCGATGATGAAAGTATGCGGTTCGCTGGCCTATGAAAAGACGGCGGCGGAAGGCGGCGGTACGATGACGTTTCGCATGCATTTAATCGACGCGGTAAGCCTGCTGACATCTCAGCATTTGAACCTGCTTGCCAAGGTAAGCAGGCAGCCGGGCGAGGGAGCCGGGCGGGAGGAAGGAGAAAACGAATGAGATACCCGTATGCTGTTTTTGATTTGGATGGGACGCTGTTGGATTCCATGCCGTATTGGAGCGATCTGGGAGCCCGCTATCTAAGAACGCTCGGTTTTGTGCCGCCGGCGGATTTGGGACGGATTTTGGCAGGGCTTACGATGACGGAGGGCGCCGAATATGTCCGCAGTACGTTTGACATCGCCAAAACGACGGAGGAGATTGTCGAAGAAATCTATGCCCTTCTGCGGCAGGCGTATGCAGAAGAAATTCAGGCAAAGCCGGGACTTAAGGCGTTTTTGGAGCGTTTGAAAAAAGCCGGCGTACAGATGTGCATTGCAACGGCTTCGGAGGCCGGGCTTGCTGAGTCGGCCCTCAAACGGCTGGGGCTTTGGGACTATTTTTCGTTTGTCCTCGACTGTGGCGAGTGCGGCAGCGGCAAACGCTCGCCGGACATATTTGACCAGGCGGCGGCCCGCCTTGGCGGGAGCCGGGAAAATACGTTGATCTTTGAGGATGCGTATCACGCCGTCTGCACGGCCCACGCGGCCGGCTATTATGTGGTAGGCGTGCGGGACGCGTCCCAGGGCAGCGCAAAAGCGCGCCTCCGTGCGGTCTGCGACGCCTTTATCGAGGATTTTGCCGAAGCGAAATGTGTGTGGGAACAAGAGGAAACGGACTTACTGCGCACCGAGAACACAGATAAACACCGCAGGGGTGTCCCATTATGCCCTGAAAACACGGGCAGATTAAGGAAACACCGCAGGGGTGTCCCATTATGCCCTGAAAACACAGGCAGATTAAGGAAAGGAGTGAAGTATATGAAAGCAAGCGTGGCAATTCAAGTGCTGCCGGCCGTACAGGACCAGGAGCAGATGCTGAAAATCGTGGACGCGGTGATCGCCTATATCCGCGGCACCGGACTGTCGTATGAGGTGGGACCCTTTGAGACAACGATCGAGGGAGACGATTACGACCAGTTGATGGAAATTGTAAAAAATTGTCAGCTAGTGGCGGTGGAAAACGGCTGTGAAAAGGTCTCGGCCTACGTAAAGATCGTCTACCGGCCGGAGGGCGGCGTGCTGACAATCGATGAAAAAACAGGGAAGTACGAAGAAAAAGCGCTGGCCGGGACACCCGGAAACGGCGGATGAACAGGGAATTATAAAGGGCAGTGCGACGCGTCTGGCATGAATAAGCACCGTATCCCATAGACTATAGGGATAAAGGAATATACGGACGGGACAAAATGCACAGGAAGTTTTTTTCGTTGTTGTTCGGGATCGGCCTGTTTGTGCTCATGGGGCTGCTGTGGCAAAAGAGCAGGCAGGCAGCTTTCCCGGCAGACGCACCGGGACGGATGGACGGTTCGGCGCCCGTCGTGGCGCTGACCTTTGACGACGGACCGCATCCGGCCTACACGCAGCTGCTGCTGGACGGTCTGAAAGAACGCGGAGTCCAGGCGACTTTTTTTCTGATCGGCGTCAATGCCAAGGGGCAGGAGGCGGTCATAGAGCAGATGGCAAGGGACGGGCATCTGATCGGAAACCATACCTACAGCCATGTTCAGCTGACAAAGATTTCCGATGAAAAGGCCTGTGAAGAAATCGGAAAAACAAACAGCCTGCTGGAGGAAATGTGCGGCCAGAAGATCGCCTATGTGCGGCCGCCGTTTGGTTCCTGGCCGGAAGCGCTGGACTGCCTGACGGATATGCGGGTCGTGCTGTGGAGCGTGGATCCTCTGGACTGGAAGGTACAGAATACCGATGCCGTAGTAAAGGCGGTCGTAAACAAGGCCAAGGACGGCGATATTATACTGCTTCATGACGTGTACAAGACTTCTGTGGAAGCGGCATTTCAGATCATTGACCTTTTGCAGGAGAAAGGCTACGAATTCGTGCGGGTAGATGAACTTCTTTTGGACTGAAAGGGACCGGACTTTCCCGCAAAAGGAGGGGCTTTCTTTCAACATCTGAAGAAAACCTGCGTTTTCTTTTACGCTTTTTTTAATTTTGTTTACAAGAGCTTTCTATCTGTGATATTATGATAGGCATTACGAAAGATGCCTGTTTTTTATAGATAGAAGGGAAGAATGTATATGAACGAAAAGCCGGATCGGGAGATCGAACAGATTGAGCAGGGGTTGGAGGCCTTTCTGGAACAGGAAACGTATGAGATGCGTGGAAAGCAGAGGCTTTCCGGCTGGCCGGAAGAAACGGCCAGAGGCGGCCAGGACGGATTTGATATCAAAACGGATATGCTGCCGGAGACACGGCAGAGAGAGCGGGAGGGAAGCCGCCTGCCGGCAGGGGCCGGGTATCCGTCAGAGGAGATAGCCTATTCACGGACATCGCGTCCGCCGGCGGACTCATCCCGCCCGCAGCCCGGTCGCTTCTCAGAGGAAATAGTCCATTCACAGACGCCGCGTCGATCCGCGGACTCATCCCGCGCGCAGTCCGGGCGCTCTTCAGAAGAAATAGCCCGTTCACAGACATCGCGTCGCTCAGCGGATGTGTCCCGCCCGCAGCCCGGTCGCTCCTCAGAGGAAATAGCCCGTTCACAGATGCCGCGTCGATCCGCGGAGCTGTCCCGCCCGCGGACCGGGCGCTCCTCAGAGGAAGTAACCCGTTCACGGACACCGCGTCCGCCGGCGGACTCGCCCCGCCGGCAATCCGCGCGCCCGTCAGAGGAGACAGCCCATTCACGGACGCCCTATCCGCAGTCTGCGCGCCCGTCCGCAAAATCTGCCCAGACTCCGAAAAGGCACCGGCCGGATTTATACGAGCCGGATTACGACGAGCGTCAAAGGGGCGGTTACAAGGAGGATTACGAGGACGATTACGACGACGACTGCGATTACGAATGCGGCTATGAAGAAGAACGGGACGACGATTACGAGGAAGAGTGCCGCCCGCGCGTTCCCAGGAAAAGACGCAAAAAGAAGTCCTTTTTAAAACGCCTGCTGGTGCTTTTGCTGATTCTGTGCGTACTGGTCGGCGGCCTGTGGTATTATGCGGTGGGCCGTGTGTACGGGATGATGCGGTATGAAGAGGTTTCCTCGCTGGCGTCGCTGCCGCTGAAAGAGGACGGCGTGACCAACATCCTTTTGATCGGCAACGATTCCCGCTCACAAGGGGAGGACGGTCGCTCAGACGCCATGATTCTTTTGTCAATCAGCGAGCGGACCAAAACGATCCACATGATGTCGCTTTTGCGGGACATATACGTGGAAATCCCGGGCCGCGAGGGCAACCGTCTGAATGCGGCCTATTCGTTCGGCGGGCCGGAACTGCTCTTGGAAACGCTGAAGCAGAACTTCGACCTGGAGGTAAACCGCTATGTGCTGGTAAATTTCCAGGCTTTTGCGGGAGTCGTGGACGCGGTCGGCGGCGTGGACCTGGATTTAACCAACGAGGAAGTGCAGTACGTAAACGGCTATCTGACCGAATATAACAACCTGGAAGGAAGGCCGGAGGGGACGGACTATCTGGACAACATGGCGGTCGGCACCCTGCATCTAAACGGTCCCCAGGCGCTGGCCTACTGCCGGATCCGTTATATCGGGACGGATTTCGGGCGCACCGAGCGGCAGCGGGAGGTGCTGTCGGCCGTGATGCGCAAAGCGCCGAAGGCACTGCTGACCAATCCTAAGGGCCTGCTGGGCGGTCTGCTGCCGAACCTGACGACCAATCTGACGGAGAGCGAGTGCCGGCAGCTGAGCCTATTGCTTTTTAACCTGCTGGGTTACGACATGGTACAGAGCAGCATCCCAATCCAGGGCAGCTATCAAAATGCGAAAATCCGCGGTATGGCGGTGCTGGAAGTGGATTTTGAGGCCAATAAGGCGTATATCCGCGAAAATATTTACGGGAAATAAGTACGGGGGACTTGCGATGGATTTATTTGATTATATGCGGGAGACAAATCGGGAAAAGGAGGCGCCCCTGGCGGCCAGGCTGCGTCCGGCGACGCTGGAAGAGGTGGTGGGGCAGCGGCACATCATCGGCCGGGACAAGATGCTCTACCGTGCGATCCGGGCGGACAAACTCAGTTCCCTGATCCTCTACGGGCCGCCGGGGACCGGCAAGACCACGCTGGCCCGTGTGATTGCCAATACGACCAAAGGTGAATTTACGCAGATCAATGCCACGGTGTCGGGCAAAAAAGACATGGAAGGGATTGTGGCGCATGCCAAGGAACTGCAGGGCATGTACGGGCAGAGAACGATTTTGTTTGTAGATGAAATCCATCGTTTTAACAAGGCGCAGCAGGATTACCTGCTGCCTTTTGTGGAGGACGGGACGGTGATCCTGATCGGCGCGACCACCGAGAATCCCTACTTTGAGGTCAACGGCGCGCTGCTGTCGCGTTCGGTGATCTTTGAGTTAAAGCCGCTGGAACAGGCGGACATAGAAGAACTGCTGGAGCGGGCGGTGACGGACGATGTCAAAGGGATGGGAAGTTTTCGGGCAAAGCTTTCCAAGGAGGCCCGCCGCTTTCTGGCGGACATGGCGGACGGGGATGCGCGGGCAGCCTTAAACGCCGTTGAGCTGGCGGTTTTGACGACCGAGAGAAGCGAGGACGGATTCATTCATGTAACGCTGCCGGTGGCGGAGGAATGCATCCAGCGCCGGGCGGTGCGCTATGACAAGGAGGGGGATAATCATTACGATACGGTTTCCGCCTTTATCAAAAGCATGCGGGGATCGGATCCGGACGCGGCGGTCTATTATCTGGCACGGATGCTGAATGCCGGCGAAGATATTAAATTTATCGCCCGCCGCATTATGATCTGCGCGTCCGAGGACGTGGGAAATGCCGATCCGCAGGCGCTTGTGGTGGCGGTGGCCGCCTCGCAGGCCGTGGAGCGGATCGGGATGCCGGAAGCACAGATTATTTTATCGCAGGCCGTAACATATGTGGCGAGCGCTCCCAAGAGCAATGCGGCCTGCAGCGCTGTGTCCGCGGCCATGGAAGCTGTGAAGAATACCCGCGTCCGCACGATTCCGCCGCATCTGAAAGACGCCCATTACAAAGGAGCGGCCGGGCTGGGGCATGGGACAGGCTATCTGTACGCCCATAATTTCCCGCATCATTATGTAAAGCAGCAATATCTGCCGGACGAGCTTGTGGGGAGCCGTTTTTATGAACCAACCGAGATGGGTGCGGAAAAGCAGATCGGAGAATGGCTGAAAACGCTGCGCGGGGAAAAATAAAATCGTCGCAAATTTATAATGCAGGATTTTGTCGAATGTGATACAATAACGAGGAAAGTGACGGTCGTGCTTGCACGAACCGGCATTTGACGAGTGCCGCCATCGAGACGATAGTCGAGATGGTACAATAACGAGGAAAGTGACGGTCGTGCTTGCACGAACCGGCATTTGACGAGAACCGTATGTTACTGCATCAACATAGCGACAAGTGAGGGGAACGTATTTGAAGGAACAGATCACGCTGCTGGCCCAGGGAAAACAGGCGGATCATCCGCTCAGGCTTTTGGCAAGCCAGGAAGAAATCTGTATCAGCCTGGCAGTGGGACAGAATTATAAAGGGGAGTTTTTACTGCAGGAGGAGAAACGGGAGCCCATGAAAGGGCTTTTGTATTCTTCGCACCGCCGCGTCCATCTTTTTACGGAACAGTTTGCGGCTCCGTCCGTGACGGTTCCCTACGAGGTGGAGACGGGCGGTCTGCGTCCCGGCGACTGGATCGAAGGCCGTTTTTACCTGGTGACGAACGCCGGCGAGCGGGAGATTCCCTACCGGTTTGAGATGACCGTGCCGGTGGGCAAGACGGCCTATGAGCGGATCCGCACGATCGAAGCCTTTGCGGATCTGGCGCGCCAGGAGTTTGACGTGGCGTTGGCTATCTTTGAGAACAGCAGTTTTCTGACGCTTCCGTTTATGCAGCAGCCGGCGTTTGCGGCGCTGTATCACGGTCTGTACGGCCGGGGGGATCGGCGGGGGGCGCTGGAAGAGTTTTTGACCGGGTGCGGCGCCAAAGAGCAGATTCGTCTGGCGGTGGATGAGAAAAAACGGTATGTCTGCGATCCGCAGGAGGATTTGTATGACAGCATCCGCATGGAGAAGAATACCTGGGGAGCGGTGAATGTCCGCGTGGAGACGGACGCTTCTTTTATTGAGCTGGAAAGCCGGCTGGTGACAGAGGACTCCTTTGAGGACCAGGTCTGCCAGCTGCGTTATACGCTGCACCCTTCAATGCTGCACGGCGGGACAAATTACGGGCGGATTACCATTGCAACCGCCTATCAGCGTTTTGCGGTTGAGATTGTGGTGACACAGACCGAAGGAGCCGCCGAGCGCCGTCGCCGCCGCGAGTACCGGGACGCGTATCAGCGTTTTTTCCGATATTATCTGGAGATGCGGGTCAAAGATTTTCGCAGCAATCTGCTGGTCAACAGCATGCTGACAGAGCTTGCGCGGCTCAGGGATTCGTTTGACGCGCCGGACATCCTGCAGCTGTTTCATATCGAAGTATATCTGATGGCGGGTCAGCGGGAGAAGGCCGGCCTGCTTTTGGCGGATATCAAGGAACGTGTTCTGGCCAGGCGGCGCGAGGAGATTGACGCATACTGCTATTATTATTATCTGCGCAGTCTGTATTCGGAATCGGAGGAGGAAAAGGAGCAGCTGGTGCGGATTCTCCGGTTTTATTATGAAGGGGAATATCCCAGCCAGACGATCTACTTCCTGCTGCTTTTATCGGATGAATCCAAGCAGGAGAATCCGCTGGCAACGCTGGAGGAGATGAAAGCGCTCTTTGAGCGGGGCTGCCGCAGTCCGTTTTTGTACCTGGCGGCGTGCCGGTTGTTTGCCGCTCAGCCGCTGCTTGTGAGCCGGATTGGGGTCTTTGAGCTGCAGGCGCTTTTGTTCGGGGCCAGGAAGGGGATGATTGGCCGGGAACTGGCGGTGCGGATCGCTCTTTTGTCGGAGGAAGAAAAAGGCTTTCGGCCTTCTTATTACCGGCTTTTGACGATGCTGGCGGAGCGCTATGAGGACACGGAGCTGGTAGCCGCGATCTGCCGCGTGCTGATCCAGGGCAACCAAAAAGGTCCGGAGTACTTTTTCTGGTATGAGATGGGAGTCGGCCTGGATGTGCGCCTGACCCGTCTGTATGAGTATTATCTGTATTCCCTGCCGGAGGACAGGCAGGGGGAACTGCCGCAGGAAATTTATTTGTATTTTTCGTATACGAATACGCTCGATGACCGCAGCCGGGCGGTGCTCTATGACAATGTGCTGGCCCATTTTGAGCCGGGCGCCCCGGTATACGAAAGCTTTGCCAGGCAGATGGAGGATTTTGCCAGGGAGCAGGCTTTCGCGGGCCATATGAGTCTCCAGCTGGCGCGGATTTATGATAAGACAATGCCGCCCGGGATGCTGGACGAGAAATTGGCGACGGCGGTTGCGCGGCTGTTGTACTGTACGCAGATCAGCTGTGAAAATCCGGCCTGGGAACAGATCATCCTTTCGTATGAGGAGTGGAATCAAGAAGAAACGGCGGTTTTAAAAGAAGGGAAGGCCATTTTGAGCCTGTATTCGGACCGCTGCCGCATCCTGTTCCAGGACGCGTATGGCAACCGCTATGCGGGCGGCGTGTATTCCAGCCGCCGGCTGCTTGAGAGCCGGGAGCTGGAGGAGCGATGCTGCGAACTGTGTCCGGACGATGCCTGTCTGCTGATCCATCGCTGCCGCCGGGCCATGGACGAGGACCGCGGGGACGAGGAGGCGCTGGAACTTTATGAGCGGGTGCTGGGGCAGTCCTCTTTGCGGGAACTGTTCAGCCGCCAGCTGACCGCGCGGCTCGTGGCCGGGACATTTGCGGGGGACAAGCGGGAGATTGCCGCGGAAGGCGAGATGTCGGAGTGGAGCGGCCGGGGAGCCCGCCTGCTGCGGCTCAACGATAAATACGCATCCCGGGAGGATGTGCTGGCGATGACCGAAGCGCTGATCGAAGAAGATTTCTGCGACCGGGCCTTTTCGCTGATTGAGCGCTACGGATATGAGGAACTAAAGCCCTCCAGCCTTTTGAAACTGTGCTCACGGGTTTGCGTAGAGCAGTTGTTTGGGCGCAACACACTGCTTTTGCAGGCATGTTACGCCTGCATGGAAAAGCGGCGCAGCGACGATGTGATTCTCGAATATTTGTGCCATTTTTATAATGGAAGCAGCGAACAGATGCTGAAACTGCTTTTAAAAGCCAGACAGTATCATGCCGAGCTCTACGATCTGCCGGAACGGCTGCTGGGACAGATGCTTTTTTCCGGCTGGCGTGAGGGGATCGACGAGGTGTTTGCGGCCTATGAAGAGGGCGGCAATATGGACGATACGCTTTTGCGGGCGTATCTGACGCAGAAGTGCTACGACTTTTTCACGGCGGACGTGGCGGCGGAGCAGCGGGTGTTCGCCTATGCCGAGCGGCTGCTGCTGGCAAACGGATGGCTGCCGTTTCTCTGCCGGATCGCCTTCTGCCGCTACGTTTCCCTGCTGCCGGAGCGCAGCCGGGAACAGACGGAGCTTGCGCTGGAGATTGTGCGGGAATGCTGTGAAAAGGGCTGGGCGTTCGACTTTTTCCGGGTCTTTGCGGCGGAAAGCGGCTATCCGGCTTGCCTGCGGGGCAAAGCGGTGATTTCCTGGCGCGGGAATGCCAGAGAACGAATGCGGATCCGTTACCGGATTCTGCCGGACTGCGAGGAGTATCAGACCGAGATTCTGCCGCATATGTACGCCGGCTATTTCAGCAAATGTTTTACGATCTTTTACGGGGAACGAATCGAATACGAAATATACAAGGAACAGCCGGAAGGCCTGGTCAAGGCGGATCAGGGCCAAGTCCTGCCGGACGAAAACCTGCGGGGACGGGATCGTTTCGGCCGTCTGAACCAGATTTTGTTTGCCATGGATACCATGGAAGAGTCTGCTTTGAAAAAAGAGATGCGCGACTATGGCACGGCGGAAAAGATGATTGACCAGTATTTTCAAAAGATACTGTGACGACTTTAGAAACCAGGAGGAGTAGTAATGTCAGGGCTTATATTGGGCATAGATATCTGCGACGACTATACGCAGATCAGCCTGTTTGACGCAGAAGCCTGTGATGCGCAGGCCGTCGGGTTTGGGGAAGAGGAGAAGGTTCTGATTCCGACCATGGTCTGCAAGAAAAAGGGAGAAAGCGCCTGGCTGATCGGCGAGGAGGCATACCGGGCGGCCCTTTTCGGCGAGGGAAGTATGGTGGACCGTTTGGTGAGGCTGGTTTCTAAGGAGGGGACGGCGACCATCGAGGGCGTGATGTACACGGCGAAAGAGATGTTTCGGACGTATCTGGAGCAGATTTTGGCGATTCCCCGCCAAAAGACGAAAGTCCAGGAGATTGCCAGCATCGCCTATACACTGCGCCAGGCGGATGCCAAGGTGATGGACGTGCTGGTGGAACTCTCGGAGCAGCTGGGAATCCCCCGGGGGCGGGTACATATATTAAATCATACGGAAGCCGCCTTGTTTTATATCCTCAGCCAGAAATCTGAGATCTGGGCCAATCAGGTGAGCGTGTTTGACCTGGTGGACCACGGGCTGCATTACTATGAATTCGGAGTGGTGCGGGGCCGCAGGCCGCAGGTGGTGGAGGTAGTCCACGAAGAATTGCAGGAGGGCTTCAGCCTGGAAATCCTCGAAACGCCGTCCGGGGAAAGGCTGGCTGACCGGATTTTGAGCACCTGCGCGAACCGCCTGATGGGCAAAAAAGTGGTTTCCGCCGTATTTCTGACAGGAAAAGGGTTTGAAAATCCCGAGTGGCCGGAGGAATTTCTGCGTTTTGTGTGTACAAAGCGTCGGGTATTCGGCGGACAGGGGCTGTTTTCCAAAGGGGCGGCGTTCGTAGCCTTTGACAGCCTGCAGGCCGTTTCGTCGTATCCTTATATTTGTATCTGCGAGGGACGTATCCGGTCGCAGGTGGCGCTGGATGTGCAGTATGAGGGACGGATGCGTCAGCTGGTCGTGGCCTCGGCCGGCAGCAACTGGTATGAGACAAAGGCGGCCGTGACCTTTGTGCTGGACGGCACCGACCGCGTGGACTTTATGGTGACGCCGGTGGGCAGCTCGATGCCGACCCGTTATTCGGTGGAACTCGACGAGTTTCCCAAGCGGCCGAACAAGACGACCAAGGTCGAGGTGATCGTATCGTTTACCGGGGAACGGGCGATGACGGTGCGTGTCTTTGACAAAGGCTTCGGCGAATTGTTCCCGTCCTCGGGAAAAATGATACGCAAGGACTTTTACATCTGAGATTGTGAGGGGACGGCGCGGGAAAGACAGGTGGTTTTATGAGCGGATTGATCTATTGCAGGGAACCGGAGGTAACGGAACCGTATTTTGCCGGGGCGTTGGGGGTGTATCTGTATTCGGCGGAGGAGTTATGTTATTATATTGTCAATTATGTATTGCTCCTGCCGCAGGATTTTTTTGATGAAAAACTGTACCGTTTTATCGGCGTACAGCTCAGACGGCCGGAACTGGAGGGAAAGCTTCGCAAATGGCTTTCACAGACAACGGATATGTATCAGGGGATTTTAGTTTTGCTGCAGGACATTCATTTTTACAGCGAGAACGAATTGATGCAGTTTAAACAAAAGCTGGACGATTTGCGTAAGGCCGGCCCGCTGGAGCTTTTAAAGAAAAAAGGGGATTTTTTCCTGGATGTGCGCCAGTACGGCAATGCCCTGCAGGCCTACGACCATCTGTTAGGCGAGCGCGGGCTGGACGCTGCCTTTGCGGCGCGGCTCTGGCACAACCGCGGCATAGCCTGCGTGCAGATGATGCAGATGGAAGAAGCGATGGATTGTTTTTATCGCTCCTGGAAAACATTGCAGCTGGAATCGATTGCACAGGAAATGTTTACGCTCTACTGCATGGAACCGGGGCTTTCGATGCCGGAGGAGGTGGCGGGAAGCGTGTCGGGAGAACTTCAGTATCGCTGGAAGGAAGAACTCGATGCGTTTGAAAAAAACGCCGCCTACATGGGCAAGGCACAGGAGATCGCCGAAGCCTTTGACCGCGATGTGATCCGCCGCCGGGAAGCGGTGCGGGAGCTGCTCTATAAATGGAAGCAGGAGTACCGGGAGATGGCCGGCTGAAAAGGTTTGGCGGCAGGGGCGAAGCAGAAAGAGAACAGGCTCGCCGTGCGGCACGAAAACGAATGGGGACAGGCCTGCCGTCCGGTGGGAAACCGAAAGGGGACAAGCCTGCCGGCAGGCACAAAATCGGGCAGGAATAACAAACAGAGAAGGGGAGGGGAGAATCCGCATGGGCAAAAGTAAGGAGCCGATATACCTGATTGGTTTCATGGGCTGCGGGAAATCGACGATCGGCCGCGCTCTGGCCAAGCGGCTGGGCGTGAATTGCCTGGAGATGGACGAGATTCTTGTAAAGCGGGCCGGCAAACCGATTGCAAAGATTTTTGAAGAGGACGGAGAAGAGGTATTTCGGCGGATGGAGAGCGAACTTCTGTGCGAGACGGCCGGTCAGGCGGCGGTCGTATCCTGCGGCGGCGGCGTGGCCCTGCGAACGGAGAATGCAGAGCGGATGCGGCAGAACGGGATTGTCTTTCTGCTGGCGGCAACACCGCAGACCATCTACGAAAGGGTAAAAAAACATACGGGCCGGCCGCTCTTAAACGGCCATATGAACGTGGAGTATATAGCGCAGTTGATGGAAAAACGGGCGCCGTTTTACGAGGCGGCGGCCGAGATCACCGTGCGGGTGGACGGCCGCGGCATCGAAGAGATCGTGGACGAGATCGTGGACGTACTGGCGGCAAGGCCGCAAAGCCTATAGAGAAAAGCTCTGTCCAAAGGCAGTTAAGAGGACCGTGTCCTGCGGCCGGTAGACGGCGGCCGCTTTGCGGGCTACGGTAAGATAGTGATTGCCGTCGTCCGCTTCATAAGGCAGATGCAGGACGGCAATTCGGCCGGGAGCGACGGCCTGCTCCAGGAAACGTCGTCCCTTGGGCAGGCAGATCCAGGGAAAATTCAATAAAGCAAGATCGATCGACTTTCCAGCCAGCCAGTCCGCGACCGCGGGATCGGCTGGTTTTGCGTCGCCCAAAAACAGTATGCGCCGTGCGGGCGTTCCGGGGAAAGTCACCAGACAGCCGTAATTGAGAACTTCGGAAAACGCGTCCCCCTCATGCGCCAGGTGGGCAAACTCAAAAGTAACGCCTTGAAAATAATAGGTCGGCCGCTCGCCGGCAAGCCGGATCGTTTGGCCGCTGTCAAAACGCGGAAGCCGCTCGGGGGATATTGCACCGAGGAAGCAGGCCTGCGGGTGCGAGGCGAGGAAAGCCGCGGTACGCTCCGGGCTATAGTGGTCGGGGTGGTCATGGGTCGCAATCACATAAAGACGGCGGCCTGAAAAATCGTCCTGCAGCAGGGCGGCGAAATCAGCGGCGGCCAAAGCGGAAAAACCGCGGGTTTTTTGCAGGGGGAAAGCATCTACGGCGACGGTGATGTCGCCGGCGGTGAGAAGGAAGCCGGCATTGGCGGTGTAAGTGCAGGTCATGGGGACTCCTTTCTGAAAGGAATTGTTCTTTCGGGATACGTTCTTTCAGCATACCATAAAAGGGCTTGCATGAAAACCCTCCATCCTCTATAATGACTGTAAAAGCCCCGGACGACGGCTGTACGCAGGGGCATGCGTGCGCACAGCCGGCCAATCCAGGCGGCGATCACGGAAGCTTCGTGTCGTGATCGGCTTTCATGCCTTGGCGGTGTGCCGGGCCGGCGGCGCATGCAGGTTTATGTTGGAGGACGAATACGATGAAGGACGGTTTTATCCGCGTAGCGGCGGCTACGCCGAAAATCCGGGTGGCAGATCCGGTTTATAACAGGGAAGCGATAGAGAGCTTAATGCGGCAGGCAGCCGGCCGGCAGGTCAAGGCGGTTGTATTTCCCGAATTGTGCTTAACAGGCTATACCTGCGGCGATTTGTTTTTGCAGGACGCCCTTCTGCGGACCTGTAAAGAGCAGCTCAGACGGTTGGTGAAAGCCAGCGCCGGTTCGGACATGCTGGTTTTTGTGGGAATGCCCTGGGAGCGGCAGGGCCAGCTCTATAATGCGATGGCGGTGCTGCAGGACGGACGGCTTTTGGGGGTAATCCCCAAGCGCCATATTCCGAATTATTCGGAGTTTTATGAGGCACGGCATTTCCATGCAGGCAACGAGACGCCGGTATCGGTGCGGTTTAGGGACTTAGACGGGGCGGAGTACGAGGCGCCGATGGGCACACGGCTTTTGTTTGCCTGCCGGGAGAATCCGGCGTTCGTACTGGCCGGGGAAATCTGCGAGGATTTATGGAATATGGACGAGCCGGGGACCGGCCACGCGATGGCCGGAGCAACGGTGCTTGTAAATGCCTCGGCCAGCGATGAGACGACCGGCAAGAGCGCGTACCGCCGGGCGTTGGTGACAGGGCAGTCGGCACGGCTTTTGTGCGCTTATGTCTATGCCAGCGCGGGCGAGGGCGAATCTTCGACCGATCTGGTATTTGGCGGGCATGACCTGATTGCGGAAAACGGTACGCTGCTGACAGAGTCGAAGTTATTTGACACAGGGCTTTTGACGGCCGATTTGGATTTGGGACGGATCGGCAGCGAGAGACGGCGCATCGGGACCTGCCGGATCCGGGAGCGGGATGGATACGTGACAGTCCCTTTTTCGCAGGCACAGGAGGAACTTTTGCTGGAGCGGGCGGTTCCGGCTTCGCCGTTTGTGCCGGAGGATGCGGCCGGCCGGCGGCAGCGCTGCGAGGAAATTTTGTCGATTCAGGCTATGGGGCTGAAAAAAAGACTGGAGCACACGGGCTGCAAGAGCGCTGTGGTGGGGATTTCCGGAGGGCTGGATTCGACGCTGGCGCTGTTGGTGACGGTGAGGGCCTTTGATTTGCTGGGACTTTCGCACGAAAAGATTGTGACGGTGACAATGCCCTGCTTTGGCACGACGGACCGGACGTATGAAAATGCCTGCACGCTGATGCGCTGCCTGGGAACCGATCTGCGCGAAGTGGATATCCGGGAAGCGGTGAAGCGGCATTTTAAAGACATCGGGCACGATGAGACCGTGCTGGATGTAACGTATGAGAACAGCCAGGCCAGGGAGCGGACGCAGGTGCTGATGGATATCGCCAACCGGGCAGGAGGCCTGGTCATTGGTACGGGCGACATGTCGGAACTGGCGCTTGGATGGGCGACTTACAATGGCGATCATATGTCGATGTACGGCGTCAACGCTTCGGTGCCAAAGACACTGGTACGCCATCTGGTGCGGTATTACGCGGATACCTGCGGGGATGCGCGGCTGTCGGCGGCGCTTCTTGACGTGCTGGATACGCCCGTAAGCCCGGAACTCCTGCCGCCGGAGGACGGACGTATTTCACAGAAAACGGAAGATTTGGTGGGCCCGTATGAACTGCATGACTTTTTCCTGTATTATGCGCTGCGCTGGGGATATACGCCGGCAAAGATTTACCGCCTGGCGTGTCTGGCGTTTGACGGGGCGTACAATGGGGAGACGATTAAAAAGTGGCTGAAAACATTTTACCGCCGTTTCTTTTCGCAGCAGTTTAAGCGTTCTTGTCTGCCGGACGGCCCGAAGGTAGGATCGGTGGCAGTGTCGCCGCGCGGCGATCTGCGGATGCCCAGCGACGCGGCCGCGGGCGTGTGGCTGGCCGAGGCGGAGCGTTTGTAGGAGCGGTCTGTGTTGTGAAAGCGGAGGAAAAAAGGAGGGGAGCCGGCGCTGTTTTCACTCAATGAGAACGGGCAGAAGGATGTGGCAGAGTTGTACCGGCTTTTGCATGAGGCGCTGGCTAATTTGCAGAGACACGGGCGCTTAAAGAGATGCTGACAAAAGAGCGGCTGACAGGCGAAGATCGCGGACAGGAAAAGGCTTTTCCTGCCCGGGGAGACTTTCGGCTGCCGGCCGCTCTTTGGCTGTTTCGTGTATCGTATCGTAAGTGCCGCCCGGGGCATAATCATAGGTAATGCCATGGTCGTAGATGTAATGAAGCGGTTGTGCCGGGAGGCGATGGTCAACGGCACGAAGTACCATATCCAAAACAAAATGGATAATAACGACACTTTTGTTGCGGCTCATAAAACCAAAAGTGAAAAATGCCAGTATAAACAGTCCGTAATTTACACATATCCCTATGATTATTTGTTTTGATGACAGATTAAATATCTTCATGATTAACCTCTTTGCCAATTCCAATAGCCTGCTTAATTTCATTGACATCGCATTTAAATAATAGCAGCCTGTGCTTTCTTTTGAATGAGTAAATCACGCAAAAAAATTGCTTGATTTACTCATTCGCTTTTTCATTCACAAGAGTAGAATGTGGATATTAAAATGAAAAGGAGATTTGCTATGAGTACATTATTGAAAGCAAAAGAAGTAACAAAAATCTATGGAAAAACGGGGCATCCCAGTTTAAACAAGGTATCCTTTCGTGTTGCCGAGGGTGAATTTATTGGCATTATGGGGGCATCTGGCTCTGGAAAGACCACTTTGCTCAATGTTCTTTCCACGATAGATA
>JAAWCS010000052.1 GCA_022793375.1 Lachnospiraceae bacterium | reverse complement strand
TTTCGCAGAATCGGATATTCTACGAAAATTTACATATGAGACACGGTAAAACGAAAAAGGGGGAGGGAGCAATGAAAGTAGTGATCTTAGCAGGCGGGCTGGGAACGCGCATCAGCGAGGAAAGCCATTTAAAACCAAAGCCGATGATTACGGTAGGAGAACAGCCGATTCTGTGGCACATCATGAAATACTATTCTCACTTTGGTTTTCATGATTTTGTGATATGCTGCGGATATAAAGGCTATGTGATAAAGGAATATTTTGCCGACTATTACCTTCATTGCTCCGATGTGACATTTGATTTTTCGCAGGAAAACAAAATGGTAATCCATGAAAATGTTGCGGAACCCTGGCGCGTCACCCTGGTGGATACGGGACGGTATGCGCAGACCGGCGCACGGATCAAACGAATCAGGAGATACGTCGGAGATGAGACGTTTATGCTGACCTATGGAGACGGCGTGAGCAGCGTGGATCTGCGGGCACTGTTGGAAAGACACCGAAATACGGGGGCGGCGGCTACATTAACCGCCATACAACCGGGTGGACGTTTCGGCGTGCTGGAGGTAGACCCGAGCGGGGAGAGGATCATCAGCTTTCGGGAAAAAAGCAAGGAGGACGGCGGGTGGATCAACGGCGGTTTTATGGTGATGGAACCGGAAGTATTCCAATATCTGAGCGAAGATGATTCCTGCGTGTTGGAACAGGCCCCGCTGGAAACGTTGGCAAAGGATGGGAAGCTGGGTATTTACAAGCACTATGGCTACTGGCAATGCATGGATACCCAGCGGGACAGATATTTCCTGGAATCCCATTGGAACAACGGCAGCGCCCCCTGGAAGGTTTGGTAGAGAATGCGCAGATTACATATAAAAGAATTTTCTAAGCTGTGTCAGACGCTGGAGACAGCCATTGAGGAGCTAGAAAAGCAAAAAGGAGATACATTTTTAGACCTGTGCGCACAGACACAGAAATTTGTGTCAGTGATGTTTGATTTTGCGGAGACGACATTTGGCCAAGACACACGGATATCGGAACTTTTAAAAGAGTTGTACGAGACGCTTTATTATGTTTCCCGGGAAAAAAAGCAGGTTAAGCAGTTAAAGGAGATGGGGCGCGAACTCAAAAACGAAGCAGGGAAGCTAAAGGCGGACCAAATGGAAGTCGTTTTTTTCTGCTACAAAGCGAGTATGTCGGACGCCTTGGAGAGCGTATACTTTGCCGCCAAAGCCGATCCTTGCTGTAACGCGTATTTCATACCGATCCCGTATTTTGACCGCAACCCGGACGGCAGTTTTGGGCAGATGCATCTGGAAGGAGAAGGCTTTTATCCCGACCGGTATGAGCTGACGGACTGGCGAGCTTACGATGTGCAGGCGCGGCGTCCGGAGGCAATTTTTATCATGAATCCCTATGACGAGGGCAATTATGTAACCTCCGTCTACCCGGATTTTTACAGTAGCCGCCTGAAAAAATATACGGACAATCTGGTGTATATCGAATATGGGCTGCCGTATTGGCTGTGCAGGGACCCTTATGAAAGAGCGGCGCAGAAAGAGATTGCGAGAGGCGTCGTGCTGCCGGCGCATCTGCATGCGCATACCGATATCCGTTATGCCAAAGAGCTTGCGGAAGGCAACAGAGCGTTGCTGGCCGCTCATCCGGAGACAGTCGGGCGCTGCCGCATGACGCCGGAGAAAATTCGCGAGAAATTTGTGGCGCTCGGCTCGCCGAAATTTGATAAGGTCTTGCATACCAGCCGGGAGGATTCTGTTTTACCGCATGAGTGGAGGGAGAAAACGGCGGGAAAGAAAGTCGTCCTCTACAATACAAGTCTGACAGAATTGCTGAAAGCCAGCGCCCGGCAAGCGGAAGCAGACGGGGACAGCTTGCCCGGCGGCGGGTATTTTGGGAAAGTGCGCTCGATCCTGGAGGCTTTCAGGGAGTGTGACGAAGCGGTTCTGTGGTGGCGTCCGCATCCGCTGTTTGAGACGACGCTTCGTTCGATGCGTCCGGGGCTTTGGCGGGAATATGTACGCATGGCGGAGGCTTTTAAAGCTTCTGGTCGTGGAATCTTTGATGATACCGAAAATCTTCACCGGGCGATCGCCTGGAGTGACGGGATGATCTCGGACGAAAGCTCATTGCTCCTGCTCTATATGGCTACGGGCAAGCCTTTTTATATCCCTTCGATTACCAAGGCGCTTGCACGGCCGGTTTACGACGACGGAGAGGGGTATCAGGCGCCGTTGTCCGCACGGCTGGAGAATATGCGTGCCGCAAAAGGGGCGAATGTCGGCAACTGGAATTGCTGTATCTGGTGGGATAATTTCCTGGAAGAGGACATAATGCACAATACGCATTTCAACGGGTATGTCCATCGTTTTCTGGATTTTGTCCTTCATCCGGAGAAGTATCCGCAAGCCGGCGAATACCGGCAGAGACAGATACAAATGCTTCAGGATGTCGTGGTGAATGCGGACGGCACGGCGGGACAGAAGATTTATGAATTTGTGAAGCAAAAAGCATTGGCGCAGGGGGGCAGGGTGTGAAAGAAGTAAACAAGCCGAAAATCAGCGTAATAATGTTGACGTATAACCGGGAACAACTGGTTACCAGGGCGATCGAAAGCATACTTGCGCAGACAGAAACGGATTTTGAATTTATTATCGTGGATAACGGCTCCAGTGACCGCAGCGGGGTGTTGGCGGACGAATATGCCGCCAGGGACAAGCGGATCCAGGTATTTCACAGAGAGCGGGGCAACATAGGGGCCGGCCGGAACACGGGACTTGAGGCAGCGCGCGGCGAGTATACGGCCTTTATCGACGACGATGATTGGGCGGAGCCGGACTTCCTGGAATTTCTGTACAGGCTTGCGGCAGAAAACGATGCGGATGTCTCAATCTGTGGGGCCGCGGATAAAGCGTTCGACGAAAAGAAGATCATGGGAGCCGAGGAGGCGTTAATCGAGTTGATGTGGCGCAAAAAGTACAATATGGCTTTTCCGACAAAGATGTTCAGCCGCCGGCTGGCAAAAAAGCTCCGTTTCCCGGAAGAAGGCGCTTACGATGATATTGCGCTGATGTACCAGTTGCTGGCAGAGGCCAGGCGGATCGCGTACCATGGCCTTCCCAAGTATACGTTTTATCGCCATGAGAGCAATAATTCCGCCTGGACGACGAATCACAGGCTGCTCACGGCCGATACGCTTTATGAGTATCTGCATGCGTACCGTGTGCGGACAAAGTGGCTGAGCGAGAAGTTTCCGGACCGTGCGCCGACGTTTCGCTACTTTGAATGGTCATTTATGATTTCGATGGTGGAGAAGATCCGCCGATTGGGACTGGAAGAGTGCGAAGGGCAGTGCGGGGAAATGATAAAGATGTTGCAAGAGCACAGGGAGGAATTTTTAGCAGCGCCGGAACTGCTGGATTTTGAAAGGGAATGGATGGAACGGTATGTTTGAAACCGATACGGTAAAAGTAATTGTTTTTACAATGGCATATAATGCGCAGGCAACGATACGACGCACAATAGAAAGCATATTGAACCAGACCTTTGAGAATTTTCAATATTATATATTAGATAATGCCTCTGCAGATGATACGGAAGATATCATAGGTGAGTACGCTGAAAAAGATCAACGGATCGTGCCTCTGCATGTGAATAAAAACGATCCTCCGAATGGCGGGGCGTTCTTTCATGCGATTGTTCATGCCACAGATGCGAAATATATTGTCTGGTGTGACGCAGACGATGCCTATACGTCCGATTTTTTGGAAAACATGGTCGGCTTTGCGGAAGAAAACCAATTGGATATGGCAGCCTGCGGATACGATAAAGTCGATGGTTTGACCGGAAAAATAATAAAGCATCGGGTTCTGGACAAAAACCTGATTCTCCACGATCAACTGTTTGCCGATGAATTTATCCAATACAGGGGGTTTATATCCTACCTTTGGGGCAAGCTTTATTCTATTCCTTTTTTGAAAGAAAGGCACATTACGGGGACGATTAAAAAGGAACGGATATGCAACGATTCGATCGGGACGCTATGGATGTTTCGGAATGCAAAAAGGGCGGGAATCTATGGGAAAGCCATGTATCGGTATTATCAATACCCCGGATCTCTCTCGCACAAGAATATCGAGTTAAGCTTACACAGTTACCGCGATTTGTGGACAGCCACCAAAGAATACTTAGAGGATTGCGGACCTGTTTCTAAATTGAATGAGGATTTTCTCCATGCCATTCATCTTTCGCTTGTGGACGAAGCGGCGGGAAATGTGTTTATCGCAGAATTGAATACGGAAAAGAAGCTGGAGCTGCTGGAAGAGATTTTCAGCGACCCGGTATGGCAGGAAACACTGAAACGAGATGCGGATCCGATGTTTCGCAACCTGGCAGGCAGAAAAGAATTTATCTCCGAAATCAAAGAAAAAGTTTTATCCCTGCCGGAAATCGAGCAGTATTCCCTGGAAAGGCACGGCCTGTTTGCTCACTTAGATGCTTCCCGATAAAGGTGGACGGATCACAGAGAGCTTTTGGGATAGATTCGTCACGCGGCGAAAACTAAAATTGTAGGATACGAGGAGGAAAGAATATGAGTGAAAAATTGACAGCGCGTCGTCTGGCCATTGTGCCGACGACTCATTGCAGTCTGAACTGTAAACTGTGCGGGGATTTTTTATACGGACCGGTAAAACGGCGGCATATTTCCCTGGAGGATGTCTGCGGCGATATTGACGCCTGTTTCGACCTGTTTGACGAGGTAGTCTGGCTTCAGTTCGTGGGAGGGGAGGTTTTTGTCTACCCGGATTTTGCAAAGCTGCTTCGCTATGCAGTGAAATATATAGACCGTTTTGAGCGTCTGATTATCGAGACTAACGCAACGGTTTTTCCCAATGAAGAGGAGCAGGAAGCATTGCTGCAATATGGTGACAAGCTCAGCATATATATCAGCAATTATGGCAAGCTGTCCAAAGCGAGGGATCAGTTTGTGGATTTTTGCGAGAAGCACCATATTGAATGCAACCTAAAAAAATACCACGACGAAGAACAGTATTTTGGCGGCTGGATCGATAATACGAACCCGCATGACTTGAAGGAGCCGGGATATGTGCTGGAAGCAAACGCGCGCAACTGTCCGCAGAGCCGCATCAAAAACATGCATGTCTACGACGGGAAGCTGCATCGCTGCGCCAATTCCTGTTTCATGCTGGAAATGGGGCTGTTCCCTCCGAAGGAAGGGGATTTCGTGCGCCTGCGCGACGACAGCCTGAGTCGGGAAGAGAAGAGGGAAATTCTCTCTCAGTTTTATGAACATGCCCGCCGTTCCTGCCGCTACTGCAAACAAAAATATATGGATATATTGCCGCGGTATCCGGCCGCAGAACAGATGTAAAGGGCCGGGAGGTTTGTATGAGTATATTCAGCAGACATTTTCCGCTGGGGCTGGGAACGTCCCGGTTTCCGATTTCGGGGCCGGACGATACCCAAGGAATCGAGAAATCGGTCAAACTGGTCCGGCAGGCTTTAGAGAGCGGGATAACCTATGTGGACGTTGGCTACAACTATTCCGCGGGAATGGCGCCCTTTGTACTGAAAGAAGCGTTTCGCCAGACAAACAGGCCCTTCTCAGTGACGGCAAAGGTCATGTATGGGCAGGACAGGACCGCGGACGAGGCCCGCAGGCGGATCGAGTTGTATCTGAAAACGATGGGATTGGAAAAAGCTCAGTATTTTACATGCTGGACGATCTGGAATTACGGCGTGTTTGAAAACATTATGAAAAAGGGAGGGATTTATGAGGGCGCCCTGCGGATGAAAGAGGAGGGGCTGATCGACCATATCTGCTGTTCCCTCCATGCCGTTCCCGGCGATATATTGAAAATCATTGAAAGCGGGGCCTTTGAAGGGATTACGATTTCGTATTCCATGCTCAGCGCCGCCAATATGCTTCCGGTTCTGGATGCCGCATATGCAAAGGGGGTCGGAGTGGCGGTGATGAATCCCTTGGGCGGCGGCGTCATTGCGCAGAACAAAGATTATTTTTCCTTTGCCTGCGGCGATCAGGATGAGGGCAATACAATCCATGCCGCGCTGCGGTTTGTAAAAGCGCATCCGGCGGTAGATATCGTGCTGGGCGGCGTAAAAAGCGAGGAAGAATTAAAGGACAGCCTGGGTGTTTTCTCCAAGCCGGACCCGGAACCGCCCGCTAAGCGGCTGGAGCGGGTCATGGGAAGCGTTGCCGGCCTGAAGGGCTTTTGTACCGGCTGTAAATACTGCGCGGGATGTCCGCAAGGGATTCCCACCGCCGCGATTATGCAGGCGCGCAACGCGCTTTTATTTGAACCGGTCGCTTCTTATAACCGCACGGAGCCGGAGGAATTGCTATATCATATCCAGATGTTCCGGCCGCTCCTCCACGACGAAGGGTGGATTCCAAAGAGCGCCCAAAATCCGTGTCTGGCTTGTGGAAAATGTGAAAGGCAGTGCACGCAAAAGCTGGGTATTATAGATGCGGTGGCGGATATATACCGCCGCGCCCAAAGAGCGTATTTTACAAAAGAAGCGCATAAGGAACGTTTGCAAGAGCTTTTAGTAGAAAAAGGCTATACAAAAGTAGGGCTTTATCCAAACGGTGGGTTTTCCAATCTGATTATCCGGCTTTATGAGGAGTTTTTCGGCGAGCCGGAATTTGAGTGGCTGCAATTTAACAGCGACCCTAAAATGTGGGGACAGACTGCCGACGGAAGGGTCGTGCATGGACCGGAGGAAATCCGGCAGCTGCGACCGGACTTGATACTGATCTGCACCTATAAATATGACCAGGATATTCTGGAAAGCCTGCGACCGTATGAAGAAGAAGGCGTAAAGCTTGTAAAGCTGCACAGGGCGGAGGAAATGCCGTGGGTCTTTTAAAGTCCTGCAGGGAGGCGGCTGGATGTCTCAAACATATATAACTAAAACAGTCACGCAGCATAGCGGCCGGCCGCTTTCCACCGAAGAACTGGCGCCGCTTTGTGAAATCGCGCGGGATTACCGCACAGTGAAAAATGTGGTATTTGAGCGATATGGAGGAATCCGCTCCCTTTCCAAACTATATCCGGGTTACACAGTCCAAAACGAAATGACAGCCGGCGGGCTTCGCCGGGAACTGGGGCTTCCCTCCGTGTATTTTTATCTGGCACTTTTCGATGCGCTTGGGTGTATTAAGAGCGAGTGGACGCGGCTGAAAAAGTGCATTTTGAAAAATATTCGGAAGAATGAAAATTTTAACGATATGGAAAGACATTATCTGCGGTTTGTGCTGAAAACAGATCCGTCGTATGCCGCGGTCCTGAATGAGAAGGAGGTTATTCTTTCGACCGAATACGCAAACATATATGAACGGCTGCGGGCACAGGTAGATGCCAAAAAGCTGAATGATTATCTGCGTCGCCAGACCAGAAAATATCATAGAATTCTTCACAGTGCGGCAGAGGACGGGTTTGCTGTCTCAAAGCGGGCGTACCGGTACGCGGATCATGGTATTTACGTCACGACGAAAAAAAAGCGCGATCGAGTTTTTATCCCCTTGACGGATAACAATCGTTATGAAAACCAGCTTTATATCAAGCTTTTCCCACAGGAAAAGAGACTGGAGGTCAAAGCGCCGATCCAAAGGAAGGTAAAACGCCATGAAGATTACAGATCGGAGGTGGGGATCGCCCTGGGGATGGAGACGATGCTGACGACCGACCAGGGACATGAGTATGGCACGGCCTTGGGAGAATATCAGCGGACATATGCACAGTGGATCAGACGGCAGGGCATCGTTCATAAGCACAGCGCCGATACGGGGAGAAAGAAATATACTGCCGAAAAGAACCGCCGGGCAGAAGCGCTGCACAGCTATATCAACTGTCATCTCAACCGGTTCTTGGCGCAAGAAAAGCCGGCAAAGATTTACATGGTAAAGCTTCCGAAGCAGGAAAGCCGGTCCGGGAGCAAGGAGATTAACCATGCGGTCAGCATGTGGCAGAAGGGCTACATACGCGGCCGTCTGCTGCAAAAATGCGCCGAACAAGCCATCGAAGCAGTGGAAGTCATGGGAAAGGATATCAGTCGGGAATGCAGCCGCTGCGGGTCGCCGGGGAGCAAAAAGGACGGTATCTTTTGGTGTGAGGCCTGCGGTTTCAGAGAAAAGGAAAAGCAGAATACGGCGGCAAATGCATCGAGGCGGGGGCAGGAGGGGAAGGTCGTCTTTTAGGCCATATCGGGTCGTTTACGTTCAGTGGGATAAAGGTCAGGATGAGTACGGCGGCAAGCCGGATTTTACCGAAAGGACCGGGCCGGGAATCCTTGAAATAAAAACAGGTACGGTGTGCGAAGGCGGGGAGAAATTCCCCGCGGATCGGGTATGCCAAGACTCTTGTGAACTGCCGCAGGGCAGACGTAGCGGGGAGCGAAGCGGCGAAAGCCGCACCGAAAGATCGGACCGATATACCTTATTTAAATAAGTACGCAAAGAAAGGCAGACAGCCGTATTTGTCTGTATGCGAAGCAGGCAAAGTCTCCTTGTAAAGAACATTATAGTAAATGTGTGTTTGGCTCTTGAATCCTGCTGCCAAATGTGCTATATTAAGCATAGAAAAAGGGAAAGCCATAGAAGCGGCTACCCTCAACAATAACTAAACCAATGCTTTACAGCATCAGCCGTCACTACTGTGAATAGTGGCGGCTATTTTCGTTTTCCCTTGAAAATTGTGTAACACAATCCAATAAGGGCAACAATGAATATTCCAGTCTGAACTAAATCAGAATATGTAATCATCATTGGCAACGCCCTCCTTTCTTTCGTCTGGAGGG
>JAAWCS010000051.1 GCA_022793375.1 Lachnospiraceae bacterium | reverse complement strand
GGAGGCATAAGGCGGGAAAGCAAGCGGAGGCGGGGAATTGGAAGCCTCCGTTTTTGCTGCTTTATGATAAAGGGTATAGGTGAAAAATTTTTCTGAATTAGATTGACAGCTAGGTATATTTCCGTTAAAATTGATATATAAATAAGCCAGTAGCATCAAGGATTGGGCTTGCCAAAAAAGTTTGGTCTACCAAGCAGCGGGGAGTTTCCCCGTTATTTTTATATTTCTGCCAATATAAAACGGATCCGAATTCGTTATAGAGGGAGTTGGTATGCAGAATATCAATGAAATTCAAAAAATTGTTGTTCCTATAGCACATTTGTATGGGGTAAAGCGTTTATATCTCTTTGGATCATATGCAAAAGGTACGGCAAACGAAAAAAGCGACGTGGATTTACTGATAGAAAAAGGAAAGCCAATGTCTTTGCTTAAACTTTCCGGAATGCGTCAGATGGTTCAAGAAGCCTTGAATCTTTCGGTTGATTTGATAACCACAGCCGGAATTGAAGATGATTTTAGAAAAGAAATTGCCGGGACGGAGATATTGTTGTATGAAGAATAGAGACAGAATTATTCTGAAAAAGATTTTAGATTACTGCAAACAATTGCAAGAAGCCTGTGAGATGTTTGATAATGACTACAATACTTTTATAGATAATTCCGTTTTTGAAACGCTTGCTGCATGTGTATTTTGCAAATAGGGGAGTTATGTAAAGCAGTATCGGAAACGCTGAGGACGCAGGCAGATACGATCCCATGGAAAGAATGGTGTGGAATCAGAGATATTTTTGCGCATCAGTATTCGAATTTGGACTGCCAGTCCGCATGGGATACCATACAGTCGGATCTTGTGCAGCTAAAAACAGCAATAGATCAAATTTTACAAGAAAATGGAGAACAAAATGGCCCGAATTTTAATCGTAATTGACATGCAGAAAGACTTTATCGACGGCAGTCTGGGGACGCCGGAGGCCGTGCAGATCGTAAAAGCGGTGAAGGAACTGGTAAACGGCTGGGACGGCCGGGTGCTGTTTACCCGCGATACGCACACGGAGGAATACCTGGATACGCAGGAGGGCCGCAAGCTGCCGGTGCCCCATTGCATTAGGGGAAGCGCAGGCTGGCAGCTGGAGCAAGAACTCCTGCAGTGGCAGCAGCAAGAGAAGTGTCCGATTTTTGACAAAAACACGTTCGGCAGTACGGAACTGGCCCGCTATCTGGCGATCAGCCATCTGACGGAACCGATTGAAGAAATCATGCTTGTGGGGCTGTGTACCGATATCTGTGTGATTTCCAATGCCCTGCTGATAAAGGCGTACCTGCCGGAGGTGCCGTTAAAGGTGAAGGCGTCCTGCTGTGCCGGCGTGTCGCCTGCTTCGCATGAGCGGGCGCTGGAAGCAATGCAGATGTGCCAGATCGAGATCGTATAGACATATTACAAGAGGGGATCCGAGGATGCAAAAGAAGGCTGAAAACAAAAGAGCGCCGTCCGTAATGCGGACGCTTACGTTTTTGTGGCCGGCGGTCCGACGCTATGACCACCGGCTTCTCTGGGTGTCCGCCGGGCTTATATTCCTGGGGATTGCCGTGCCGTATACGGAACTGATCCTGCCCAAAACGGCGATTGCGCTGCTGTTGGAGGGGGCCGGTGTGCAAAGGATCGCCGGGCAGCTTTCTGGCCTTTTGCTTTTGGCGGTTTTTTTGCATTTTTTGAATGCGTACTGCCTGTCCAAACGAAGATGGCTTCTCAGCTACATAGGTCAGGGCAGTTCCCATGAACTGTTGATGAAAAGCCTTACCTGCCCGTATCGTTACAGCCAGGATGCCGATGCACAGGCGCTTTACGGCCGTCTGCGCTCTCTTTTAGACTCCAATGCGACCAACTGCTATGTTTTGGCGCTCCATGCGCTTACGGACATGGCGGTGGGCGCGGCGGGGTTCTTTCTTTATATGGCGATATTGGGCCGCATCGAACTGTGGCTGGTACTGCTTCTGGCCGCCGCGTCGGCCGTCCATTTCCTGGCGATGCGCCAGGTTTCCCGGCATGGACACCGGCTGAAGGAACAGACGGCCGGACTGGACAAAAAGCTGGAGTACTTATTCCGCGTCACAGGCAGCCTTTCCTATGCAAAGGAGGTACGTCTGTACCAGGGGAGCGGATGGCTGTTGGAAAAACTGGGGAAATTATCCGGGGAGTGTTTAGTCTATGACCGGAAAAAAGAAGAGGGGCGTTTTGCCGGGCACGCGATCTGTGCGCTGGCGGCTTTTTTGCGGGACGGTATCGTGTATGCGGCTCTTATCTGCATGGTGCTGGAGGGAAAACTTTCTCTGGATGCCTTTGTATTTGCCGCCGGGGCGGTGAGGGGCCTTTCCGCTTTTCTGCTGAGGGTGTTGGACGGGGCCGTGCTGTTTAACAGCGCGGGACTTTATATGGAGGATTTGCGGACATACGGGGAAACGGACGACGAAGCGGGAGCACAGGCGGAGGGGCCGGCAGAAGCAAAGCCGTATCCGGCGGCAAAAGATGCGCCCCAAATCGAATTTGAGGAGGTAAGCTATACATATCCGGGCGGAAAACAGATATTTGACCGTCTGTCCTTAAAGATTGAACCGGGAGAAAAGCTGGCGCTGGTGGGACAAAACGGGGCAGGAAAAACCACGTTTATCAACCTGCTGTGCGGGCTGATCCGCGCGGATAAGGGCCGCGTCCTGCTAAATGGCCGCGATATCGGCGAGATCCCCCGGGAGGTGCTTTTTTCGTACTTTGCGCCGGTATTTCAGGATAATTTTCTGATGCCGACCACGCTGGCCCAAAATGTCGCGCCGACAGCGCCTGAGGACGAGGAGGGAATCTGGCGCTGTCTAAAAGAGTGCGGGCTGGCGGCAGAGGCGGCGGGCTGGAAGAAGGGACTGCACACTCCGATGACGCGCGTCGCTTATGAGGAGGGGCTTGAGTTGTCCGGCGGGCAAAAGCAGAAGCTGTATCTGGCGCGCATGCTGTACCAAAACGCGCCGGTGATTCTGCTCGACGAGCCGACCTCGGCGCTGGATCCGCTGGCGGAGAGCGAGGTGTACCGGCAGTACAACCGGTTTACTAAAGGACGCACGGCGATTTTTATCTCGCATCGTCTGGCAAGCACGCGGTTCTGCGACCGGATCCTTCTTTTGGAAAACGGAGCGATCCGGGAGCAGGAAAGCCATGAAGAATTGATGGAAAAACGCGGGGCTTACTACGAATTGTTTTCACTGCAAAGCCGTTACTATCAAAAAGAGAAACTGTCAATGCCGGGAGAACGTTATGCAGAGGAATATTAAATCATCGATGATTGCAAGCTGTATCAGGGGAATGCAGGATCTGCGGATTTTGGATCGCCGTAAGCCGTGGCGGATGCTTAGCCGGGCGGCGACGGCGATTGGCCTTTCCTATCTCCATACGATCGTGCTGGCAGTGATTGTGGATTCCTTAACCGCGGGCGCTTCTGCGCGGGAAATCCTCACGGCCGCGGGGATCGGAGTATCGGCGATTTTTGTGGGATCGATCTTGTCCCATGGGCTGGAATGTAAAGATCAGTTCCGGGATGCGGACCTTCTGCGCGCCTATCGCGGCCGCAAGAGCCGCAAGCTGTTAAAACTGCCGTATGAACGGCTGGAGGGCGTGGATACCAGGGAAACGCTTTCCCGCATGCACATGCAGGAGAGCATCGGCTTTGGGCTTTCGACGCTGATACAGCATTTTAATACGCTCATAAAGGCGCTTCTGTCAACGGCGGTTTCGCTTATCATGCTGGCGGCCCTCCTTGTTCGGGCGGGAAAAGGGCCTTTGGATTACGTATGGATGCTGTTGTTTGGCGCAGCGACGACGTTCCTTTCGCTGGCGGCGGCGTATTTGATAAAACGGGCGAACGACGCGTCCATGAAAGCCCTCCAAAGCGTATTTCCGCCCCATATCATCCTCAACGACTATCTGACAAGCGGCGGCGGGATCCGCTATCCGGACGGAAAGGACATCCGCTTTTACAGATACCAGCCGCAGATCGAAACCGTTTATGGCGACGCGGTGCAGGAGATGCGGAAATTTGACCGGACGGGCGGCACGCTTCCCGCGCTGGCGGCGGGGCTTGGCGGAGCGGTCCGCGGCCTTACGCTGGGCGCCAGCTATCTGTTTGTGCTTCTGGTGTGGCAGATCGGCTACCGCGATTTGGGCTGGGCGCTTGTGCTGGCGTCCTCGCTGTATCAGCTGTCGTCCTCGCTGGCCGAGACGGCGGGCATTTTCAGCCAGTGCAGCGCGGCCGCGGACAGCGTACATGCGTATATGCAGTTTACAAAGCCGGAGGAGGAAAAAGAAGCAGTCTGCGCGCCTGGCCCCGGCAGGAGGAACGAGGAAGGGCCGGGGGAAGAACACCTGCCCTTCCAAATTGCGGGCGCGGATGGAGTACGCAGAGAGGAGAGCGTGTCTTTCGCAGATGCGTCTTTCGCGGATTCGACCGGGGATGCGGTGCTGAGAGTCAAACGCCTGTCTTTCCGATACCCGGGCGCGGAGAAAGAAACACTGCGGGATATTTCCTTCACGATCCCCAAAGGCGGCCGCATAGCCCTGGTAGGGCTCAACGGCTCCGGGAAAACGACGCTGGTAAAACTGCTGTGCGGCCTGTATCAGCCGCATGCGGGCCGGATCCTTTTGGAGGGAAAGGACCTTTCGCAGTATTCTTCAGAGGAATACGGCAGTCATTTTTCCGTTGTGTTCCAGGACTTTAAACTGTTTTCGCTCCCCTTGGGAGAAACGATCGCTTCGGCCGGCGCATATGACGGCGAGCGCGTGCAAAAAGCGCTTGACCAGGCCGGTCTTGGCGAACGGCTGCCGCTTCTGCCGGACGGGCTGGAAACGTATCTGTATAAGGATTTTGCGGACGGGGTGGAATTGTCGGGAGGCGAAGCGCAGAAAGCGGCGCTGGCGAGGGCCTTGTACCGCGACGCGCCGATCCTTGTGCTCGACGAACCGACGGCGGCGCTGGATCCGCTTTCAGAAGCGGAAATCTATGACCGTGTCAACCGGCTGAGCCGCGACAAAAGCATCCTTTTTGTATCGCACCGCATGTCGGCCTGCCGCTTCTGCGACGAGATCCTTGTCCTTGCACAAGGAGAACTTGTCCAGAAGGGAAGGCACGAAGAGCTGCTGGCGCAGGAGGGGCCCTACCGTAGACTGTGGCAGGCGCAGGCGCAGTACTACCAGGACAGCGACGAAGCGAAAGAGAGCATCTCTTAATACTTGTAAGGAAACCGAAAGAATTTTTAAATTGACAGTACCCCCGGGCGGCGATACGATGGTACTGAGTTTTGAAAATACGCAGAGACTAAAGAGAGGAATGACATCATGCTGGAGATTTTAAATTTGTCCAAAAGCTACCGGAAAACGCTGGCGGTTGACGATGTGTCGTTCACGGTGCCGGATGGCCAGGTAGGAATTTTGATGGGACCGAACGGGGCGGGGAAATCGACGATTATCAAGAGCATTGCCGGGCTTCTGCGCTACGACGGGGCGATTTCGATCCAGGGGATTCCCTCGCGGGAGCTGGCGGCCAAGCGGATTTTTGGCTATGTGCCGGAGATACCGGCGCTTTTTGACGCGCTGACCGTGCGGGAACATATCGAATACATCCGCCGCGCGTATCAAAGCGACGTGACCGACGAAGAGGTGGAGACGATCCTGCGCCGCTTTGAACTGTATGATAAACAGGATAAGCTGGGCAACGAACTGAGCAAGGGGATGATGCAGAAGGTCAGCATCTGCTGTGCGCTGTCCATCAAGCCGCGGGTGATACTTCTGGATGAACCGATGGTGGGATTGGATCCGCAGGCCATCAAAGAATTAAAGGAGGTCGTGCTGGAGCTGCGAGGCCAGGGAGTGACGGTTTTGCTGAGCACCCATATGCTGGAGATGGTCAACGAACTGTGGGACGTGGTCTTTATCATGGATCAGGGGCATATCGTTGCAACGTACACGCGTAAAGAAGCCGGCGATCAGGATCTGGACGCGATCTTTTTCGGAACAACCGACCGGGAGCGGGCAGAGGGCCGGCCGGCGGACAGAGGGCCGGCAGAGACGGCCGAGAGGGGGCATGAGGGATGAAGGCGCTTCTGTATCTTTCGGTCCGCAGTTTTATCAACCGCCTGAAAGAAAGGGCCCGCAAACCGCTGAGTTACGTAGCGGCCGTAGGCATCGTTTTGTACGTTCTGATGATGTTCCGTTCTTTTGATATCTTCTTTTCCGACATGGGAATGATGGGGCCGGAGGGCTATGCCCTGCTGCTGTCCTTTTTCATTGTGTGGACAATTCCCGTCAATCTGTTTTCTTATGCCAGGAAAAGGGGGCTGACCTTCAAACACTGCGACGTTCACTTTGTGTTTTCCTCACCGATCGGTCCCAAGAAAATATTGCTCTACGCACAGGCCAAAACCCTGTACATGGGATTGGCGCTGAACCTGATGATATCGGTCGGGGGCGTGATCTGGTTTCACGTGCCGGCGGCCAAGATGGCGCTGTTCTTTTTGGTGACCTTTATCGTGGAAAACATTCTCGAAGGATCGCTGATGCTGATCGTATTCGGCAACGAATTTTTGGGGGAAAAGGGAACAAAAGTGCTGCAGGGAGGGATCTGGGCCTGCATCGGCGCCATGGCCCTGCTGCTTCTCTCCCAGTTATTTACGAAGCCGCTTGGCTTTGCGCTGATCGGAGATACGCTGGCGCATCCGCTTTTGCAGCTGGTTCCGGTCATTGGCTGGAACATCGCCTTTATCCGGCTTCTTCTGATCGGACCGGACACCCTGAACATGATCTGCGGGGCCATGTATCTGGCGGCGGCGGTTCTCTTGCCGCTCATTGCCTGGCGGATGAAATGCACCGGCGAATATTTTGAGGATGCGATGACCTTTGCCGACGAATACGAAGCGGCGCTTCAGCGCAAAAAAAGCGGTTCGGCCGAAGGCTACTCGCGCAAACGCAAGTATAAAAAAGCGGCCGTCGTCTATAAAGGCGGCGGCGCGCGGGCCATATACTACCGGCAGCTGCTGGAATACAAAAAAAACCGTTTCTTCCTGCTCAATTACAACAGTTTTATCATGCTGGGAATCGGCCTGCTGGCGGTGGCCGCCAGGGCCCTGGGCACGGATCTGTTTTCCTTCGGCGCGGAATCGTCGGAGATGGCGGTCTTTATCTTACCGGCGGTCAGTGCCTATATGGTATTTATCTTCAGCAGCATTGCGCCTAAGTGGAGCCAGGAATTGAAAAATCCCTATACCTTCCTGCTGCCGGATACGCCCATGCGCAAGCTTTGGTATTCCACGCTATTGGAACATGTGAAGGCCGTGCTGGACGGCGCGCTTTTGTGTGTGCCGCTGGGGATGGTTTTGGGGATCTCCGCCGTGCAGATTCTTTTGTGTATTTTGATCTATGCCTGCCTGCAGGCGAACCGGCTGTATATTTCGATGGTCTGCGACGGGATTTTGAAGCCCTTGTTCGGCAGTTTCGGCCTGACGCTGGTGCGGATGACGGCTCAGGCGGCGATCATGCTGATCGGAGTGCTGGGCGCGGTGTTTGGGACCGCGGCCGCCGGCGTGGAGGTCGGCTTTTTGATCTTGATTGCGATCGCGGTGCTGTTTGCCGGCTTGCTGGCGCTGTTTGCGTCGATTCTTTTTGGCCGTATGGAAAGTCTGGAAAATTATTAAGAATACGATTGGGGAAAATATATGGAACAGGAACGAGAGGACGAAAGGGAACGACAAAGACAGCTGCGCCCGCCGGTGGAGGCGCGTTATCGGCAGGAGCTAGACGCCCTGCGGGCACAGGATAGCGGGCCTAAGCCGCCCAACTGGCGTCTGTCGCCGAGGGCGGTGCGCACCTTTATTCTGGGAAGCGAAAAGCCGCTTGTGTGGGAGGGAAAAGAGCTCTTCATCCGCAAAAAATATCTGGGAAACGACGCGCTGGTAGAGCGCGCGATCATCACGCTGGCCGGCAACCGCGGGCTGATGCTGGTAGGAGAGCCGGGGACGGCGAAAACGATGCTGTCCGAGTTGCTGTCCGCGGCAATCAGCGGCTGCAGTACAAATACGATCCAGGGGACGGCCGGCACGACCGAGGACATGATTAAGTACAGCTGGAATTACGCGCTGCTGCTGGCTAAGGGGCCGGTGCGGGAGGCGCTGGTTCCGTCTCCGCTGTATGTAGGCATGGAACAAGGTATTTTGACGCGGTTTGAGGAGATTACGCGCACGCCGGCGGAGATTCAGGACAGTTTAATCAGCGTTCTCAGCGACAAGGTGCTGAATGTGCCGGAGCTGGGCGAGACGGGGCTTTTGTTCGCCCGGGCCGGCTTTAATGTGATCGGCACGGCCAATACGCGCGACAAGGGCGTCAATGAGATGAGCAGTGCCTTAAAGCGCCGCTTTAACTTTGAGACGGTACAGCCGGTAAAGGATGTGGCGCTGGAGAAACAGATCATTGTAAACGAGGTCGAGAGTCTTTCCCGGGAGAATCAGATCCACATGCCGGTAGACGAGGCGGCGGCGGAATTGCTGGCCACGACCTGGCATGAATTGCGGGAGGGCGTTTCTTCGATGGGTCACCGCATTGACCGTCCCTCGGCGGTGATGAGTACGGCGGAGGCCGTGTCCGTTTATTTTCAGACAATGATGACGGCGTATTATTACGGGGATTCGCGGATCGATTTAGGCTGTCTGGTACAAAACCTGTCGGGAGCCGTGCTGAAAGAGAGCGAAGAGGACAAGGAAAAACTGCGCAGTTATTTTCAGACGGTAGTACGGGATAAAGGGGGAAAAGAGGGCGGCATATGGAACCGGTATTACGAAGCCCGCACATTTCTGGGATAGAGTCGGTCGGGCCGGTGCGTTTTTTCCCGATCCGTCACCACAGCCCGGCTTGTTCGTATCATCTGCGGCGGCTCATCGAAACGTGGCGGCCGGACTGTATTCTGATCGAAGGCCCGGAAAACGCCGAGACGCTGATTCCGGTCTTGTGTCATGCAGATACGCAGGCGCCGGTCGCTTTCTACTATTATTATAAGGACAGCCGCGGGCTTTTGGGCAAAGAAAAGGAAGATTACAAGTGCTATTATCCCTTTTTGAACGTTTCGCCGGAACTGACGGCCCTGCGGGAAGCGTCGGCCCGCGGGATCGCGGCCCATTTTATCGATCTTCCTTACGGGGAAATCCTTTTGGGAACGGCCGCAGAGCGGGGAATGCGCGGGGCGGGAGAGAAACAGACGTATAACGACGATTACCTTCTGAGCCGCAGCCGCTATCTGGCGCGGCTCTGCGAGAAAACGGGCCTGCGGGATTTTGGGGAATTTTGGGAAAAATACTTTGAAATCGGCGGGCTGTTTTTGACGACCGAGGAATTTATCCGGCAGATGCTTGTATACTGCGCGCTTTCGCGGGAATCAATGCCGATCAATGAGCTGGAAGCCGACGGCTGTCTTTTGCGGGAACGCTATATGGCGCAGAAACTGGCAGAAGCATCCGAAACGTATGAGCGGATCCTGGCGGTAACGGGCGGGTTTCATACGGCGGGATTGATAGAATGTTTGAAAGAAGCGGATGAGGACGGGATGCCTGAAAAGGAGCGGCCGCGACATCTGATTTTTACGGGCGCACCGGTGACGCTTCACGGATTGACGGAAAAGGAACAGGGCGTCTATGCGCTGGCCTACTCGATGGAAGCCGCCGATGCTTTGAACGGCTATGCCAGCGGCATGCCGTCGCCGGGCTTTTACGAACAGGTCTGGAAGCGGCTGGAGGAAGAAGGCGGCGCGGCGGCCTATGAGGGGGCGGTCCTGCACCAGCTGGTGAGCGCGGGGCGACGGGCCCGCCGAAAAGGGGAAGCCATTTCCTCTTATGACGTGGCCTGCGCGTTTTCACAGGCAAAGGGGCTGGCCGCTCTGCGGGGAAAGCAGGCGCCGGGCCTGTACGAACTGAGAGACAGCGCCCTTTCTTCGTTTGTAAAGGGGGAGTGCAGTCTGTCCACCGACTTGCCGCTGCGGCTTTTGCAGGAACTGAATACAGGGCGTCAGGTCGGCCGTCTGACTGCAAAAGCCGAACGGCCGCCTGTTTTGCGGGATTTTGAAGAACAGTGCCGGCGCTTCGGCCTGAAAATCCATACGGCGGCCCGGCAGGAGGTGACGCTTGAGCTGTTTTCCAAAAAGAAACATATGCAAGAGAGCCGCTTCCTGCATCAGCTGGACTTTCTGAATACCGGCTTTGCAAAGCGGAAAAAAGGAGCCGACCTTTTAAACCGGCGCGACCGCAGCCGGATAAGGGAAATCTGGAATTGTCACTTCTCCGGCCAGGTGCTGGCGGCGCTTACGGACTGTTCGGCCTGTGGAGGGACGGTCGCCGAAGCGGCCGCGGAAAAACTGCGCCGGCAGTATGAAAGCAGCAGCGGGACCCGGGAAGCGGCGCGGCTTTTGACGCAGGGCTTCCAGATGGGATTTTCCGGCAAATCGCCGGAAATGCAGGCACACATCGAAACGGTGCTGGCGGCGGACGGGGATTTCTTTTCCCTGGCCGAGGGTTTTTCGTATCTGCGGATGCTGTACGAGCTGCAGCAGCTCTACCATGTGCACGATGAACCGCGGATGATGTCGCTTTTATCCCTCTGCTTTCAAAAACTGATGCAGCAGCTTCCGTCGATGGCCGGCGTTTCCAAAGAACAGGAAAACGCCTGCATGTCCTGCTGTCTGGCGCTGTACCAGAGTACCGGCCATCCGGCGCTGAGCGGATTTCGGCCGCTGCTCTCTGAGAGTTTTGAACGGCTTTTGCGGCAGCCGGAACGCAGGCCGGGGCTTGAGGGGGCTGTCCTGGGCCTGCTGTATGGGAATGACGGGGTCTGGGAAGAGCGGATCGTGCAAACCGCGGCCGGCTATCTGCAGGGAAGCGAGCAAATGCGCAAAAAAAGCGCGGCTTTCCTGCGCGGATTGTTTTATACGGCCCGGGATATCGTATTTACGCAGAAACGTTTTGTAAGCATGATCGATGCGCTGATCGCGGGTTTGGAGGCGGAAACGTTTCTGGAACTTTTGCCGGAACTGCGCATGGCGTTCGGATATTTTACGCCAATGGAAACCGACCGGATTGCCGGCCAGGCGGCCTCCCTTCACAAAGCGGAGAAGAAGCAGCTGTTTGGCGGTCTGTTTGTCTCCCCTCTGGAATATGAATATGGGGAACGTCTGGATGCATACGGGAGAGGACGGATGGAGGAGGTGTGGGATGAATGATACGAGTGTCTTAAACCGCTGGCGGCTGGTTTTGGGCGGCTACGCTTCGGGGCAGCTTCCTTTTTCCGGGGAGGCTATGCTGGAAAACGGGATTTCCTGTATGGATTTGGAGGACGTGCTGGACTTTTTGTACCAGAGGGAGCAGGGAGAGGATGTGCGCCGCGGCGGGCTGGAGGAAAGCCATTTGACGGCGGCGGCCTGGATTACGAAGATTCGCCGGCTTTTTCCTAAGGAAACGGTGGAGGTGCTGGAGCGGCAGGCGCTGGATACCTACGGGATGACCGACCTGCTGACCGACCGCGAAGTCCTCTCAAAACTGGAACCGAATCAGGAACTGCTCAAACTGATCTTACAGCTGAAACATTTGATGAAGGGCGATGTACTGGAGGCGGCGCGCAAAATTGTGCGCACGGTGGCGGACGACATTGCCAAGCGTCTGACGCAGGAACTGCGCCGTTCTCTGCTGGGAAAAGTGGACCGCAACGCCGAGAGCCGCATTCCCTCATCCCGCAATCTGGATATCAAAAAAACGATCCGCCGTAATTTAAAGCATTATGACGTGGAAACGCAGACGCTTCATCTGGAACGGGTGTATTTTAACCGGCGCACGATGCGCTATCACACCTGGCGGGTGGTGATTGCTGTCGACGAAAGCGGCTCGATGCTCGATTCGGTGATTCACAGCGCCGTGATGGCAGGGATTTTTGCCAGACTGCCGATGCTTGACACACGTCTGGTGATCTTTGATACGCAGGTAGTGGATTTGAGCCGCCATTTGGACGATCCGGTGGCGACATTGATGAGCATCCAGCTGGGCGGCGGGACCCATATCGCCGGCGCGCTTACGTACTGCGAGACATTGATCGAGAATCCGCACCGCACAATGGTGGTACTGGTGTCCGACCTGTGCGAGGGCGGCGGCAGCGGTCCGCTTTTGGCCGTCAGCCGCGGGATTGTGGAGAGCGGGGCCAAGCTGATCTGCTTAACGGCGCTTGACCAGGAAGCCAATCCCGCGTATGACCGCAATATGGCGCAGAAGCTGGCCGGCTTAGGCGCCTGGGTGGGGGCGATGACGCCGGAAAAGCTGGGCGATTTTATGGGCGAGGTCATGGGATAGGAAGGCCGGCCGGCGGAGCGGGCCGGCCGGGAAGGGAAGCGGCATGACGAATATAAAAGAACAGCTCAGGCTGGCGGACGAAGATTACCTGATCGGGCTGAGCAACAAAGGCACTGTGAAGCGGGCCGGAAAAGACCTGGAAAATGAGACGCCGACGGTCGTCTGGACGGAGACAGAAGCGCAGGTGGCCCTGAAAGAAGAAACGTGCGTGATTCGATCGCCGTTGGGGGACAGCAGCTGCAGCTGCCCTTCGCGCAGTATCTGCCGCCATATTGTGACGGCGATTTTGTGGTTGAAGCGGGAGACGGGGGCGGATGCAGATGCAGGAGACGACGAAGCAAAGAGTCGTGGAACAGCAGGCAGCGAAGTAAAGAGCGGCGGAGCAAGGAGTTGTGAAGCGGCAGGCAGTGATGCAGGGGGCGACGAAGCAAAAAGTCGTGAAGCAGCAGGCAGCGATGCAGGGGCTGGCGGAGCAAAGAGTCGTGGAACAGCAGGCAGCGATGCAGGGGCTGGCGGAGCAAAGAGTCATGAAGTCGAAGTCAGCGAAGTAAATCGCAGCTTGGCAAAAGAAGCCGGCCCAATACCGGTTTCAGGTGCGGGGCCGGAACCCTTCCCGGAAATGCTGCAGGTTCCGGCGGCGCGTCTGCAGCGTGCCTGCGGCAGCCAGCGTTTTCGGCGGTTTCTTGCGCACCTGCGGGCCGGTGAGGAGGCGGCGGTAAAGGAGACTTCGATCGTAACGGTTACGCTGCCATGGGAAGGCGCTGTGGTCAAGCTGCTTGTTCCCCTGGAGCATTCCTCCTGCAGCTGTCACAGCCGTGAGCTCTGCCCGCATAAGGCGCAGGCGCTTTTAGCCTATCAGCTGAAAAAGGGACGAATTTCTCTGGCGGAGTTGGAAGGGTTTTTGGAAAGCGAAGTTTCTTTTGACTTAGAAGCGGTGCGGACAGCCGCGGCCGCGGTGCGGGAATCTGTGGTCGGACAGTTTGCCAACGGCCTTGCGCGGCAGTCGCGGGAGGTCGAAGAGAGCCTGGAGCGTTTGGCCGTTTTATGCCACCGGGCAGGCCTGGCGCAGATGGAAAACCGCCTGCGGGAAGCGGCGACAGAGTACCGACAGTATTTTGAACGTTCGGCGGCTTTTCGGGTGGGAGAGCTGGCAAAACGTCTGCTTTTTTTGTATGACCGGGTAGACCGGTTGGAGAAAGCCGGGAGCCAGGAAACAGTGCGTCGGCTGGCCGGAAATTTTCGCGATCGATACGAACCGGTCGGACGTCTGCGGTTGATGGGGATCGGGGTGCGTTTCTTTGCCAGCAAGAGCGGGTATGAGGGCGAAACCTGGTACTTCCTTGAAATGGAGAAACGAAAATGGTACACCTGGACAGACGCCCGACCTACCTTTTATGAGGGTGTTAAAAAGCGTCCGGCGGCGACTGAAAACGCGCCGGCGCCCTGGAATCTGGGGTGCAGCCGCCAGCAGTTATCAGAACTGGAATTTGAGTTGAGCGGGGCGAAAGCGGCGTCCGGCGGGCGGCTTTCCGCCAGCCAGGAAACGCGCGGGGAGACGGTGGGGCAGCGGGATCTGCAGGCCGCGGCCTTTTTGGAAAGCGTCGCATGGGATTATGAGAAGCTTTTGCGTGAATTGTTTGGGCCGGGAAGCATGCGTGGGCGGGGCGAGCGTCTGGTGCTGGCAGGGGCCGTGCGCTGGAACGAACCGGCGTTTGACCGGGTTTCGCAGCGTTTTTCCTGGCAGCTGTTTGATGAAAAGGATCGGGAACTGCTGATTTCCGTAAAATATACGAAGCAGGAGCGACTGACAATTCAGCTTTTGGAGCGGCTGGAAAAGCGCCTGTGGAATCGCGGATGTGAGACGCTAATATGCTTTGGCACCCTGTATCTGGAAAACGGGCGCTTGTGCCTGTACCCGATTGAATTGTTCCCGCAGGCGGCGCGGCCGGCCGCAAACGAGGCGCCGAAGCGGTCGGAGATGGCGGGACCGGAAAAAACGGTGCGGCTGTCCGCAAACGAGGCACCGAAGCCGTCGGAGACGCCGGGACCAAAAGCCGGCAATGCGGCTGCAGTGCCGGCGGCCGACAAAATTTCACGAAAACAGGCGGATTTATCTGCCGTACAAGCGCTCTCGCGCTATGTGGACGAGACGTTCGGACTGCTGACAGATTTATTTACCGGCGGCCTTTTGTCGGGATCGGACGAGAGAGGGACGGCGCTGAGACAGCTTTGCGAGGAAGGGGAGCGGTTGGGACTGCACCAGGCCGCTGAAGAACTCAGGCAAATAGAAGGATATTTGCAGCAAAAAAGGCATTGTATGGAGTTTTCACCGGAGCCGATGGTGGAGGCCATTGCGCGGCTTTGGCGTTATTTGACGGCTTGCCGGGAGAAATTATCTTATGACAAGACAGTGCTTGTGATGGACTTAACAGAGGGAAATGTTTGATTGGTGCTAGAGCTAGGAATGTATAGAGATTTAGAAAAATGGGGAAATACATGGAATGGAGCCGAAAAATATTGTGTAGGGAAGGAGCGATTCGAAATGACGAAAATTAGACAGGATGCAATCGAACTTTTGGAGCAGATCCCGGAAGATAAGATTATTTTTATTGTACAAATTATGCAGGGAATGAAGGGCTTGTACGAAAGCGACGATATGAAACAAAGAGAAGAAGCGTTTCAGCGGTTGGAAAAGATTAAGAAAAAGGTTCCGGATTTAGATTATGAGACAGAATTAGAAACATATCGGGAGGAAAAGTATGGTAATGAGGGTGTTGGTTGATACAAATATTATATTGGATTATTTATTAGAGAGAGAACCTTATGAAAAACCAGCCAAAAGGATTATAGAAGCGTGCCAGAAAAAACAAGTTTTTGGATGTATTGCCGCACATTCTGTTACAAATATATTTTTCATCTTGCGTAAAGCCTTTAGTATTCAGGAACGCAGAGAAGTACTGTTAAATCTCTGCAAATTATTTGATGTAGAAGGGATTGATATTTATAAGCTGCAAAACGCCCTCAGAAATGAGCAATTCCAAGATTTTGAGGATTGTTTACAAATGGAATGTGCTAAAAAATTTCATGCAGACTATATTGTAACAAGAAATCCTGGGGATTTTAAATACAGCAGTATTAAATGTATAGAACCGGAACGATTTTGTGAACTGCTTAACAGCAATGGAATGAGCTAAAATGCCAGGCGGACAGGGAGGGAGACAACAAATGAATCTGAGCGAAGAACGAAACTATCAAAAGCGCATGGAACTATGGGAGGCCCTTGGCCTGACCCAGGCCAACACGCAGCTGGCGGAACGTTACCTGGAAATGTCGCAGCCGGAACAAAAAGATTTGCTCTGGCAGGCAGAGCGCCAGGATTTCTCGGGGATCGGCCGCGGGGAAAGGAGCAAATTTCTGGCGTATTTGGAGCATTTGCGCAAGCGGGAGCGAACGCAGGAGAGAGCTCGCCTTCTGCGTCTGCTGGCAGCGATCGGCGGCTCCTCGCTCGGTTTTCTGACCGGATGGGGAGCGATTCCCAATGCATACGAGGGAGTCCTTGAAAAAGAACAGGCTTTGGCGTGTTGGGCGGAAGTGCGTGTGAGCAGCTCAATGCTGTTGTATCGTCTGGCCGATCTGATCGACGACCAGAAAGCGGCGCAGAGCGAACCGGAACTTTATTTAAAAGCCATGGATTTATGCTGGGGCGGCACGGGAAAGGGAAGAATCCTCTTGGCCGCGGCCTATCTCTATGCCGTCGCGCCGGATGTGGATTTGTACATAAAAGCGGCCAAAAAAGAACCGGCACAGCGCAGTACCGAAGAGGTTTTGCCCTGGCTGCTGCGGACCCTTTGCAGCCGGCTTCCGGAATTGTTTATGGGTAACCTCACATCGGCACAGGAAGAAGAGCTTACGCGGTTTGTGCAGGAGAGCCGGCCGGATGAGCCGCTGCCGCAGGCAGTTTCTTCTATATTAAAAGGCGGCGCCTATTCAAAAGATTCTCTGACATTCCTGGCCGCGATCACGTTTTTGGCGATTGAGCATTCCGATCGCTTTTTGGTGTTTTACCGTCTTTTGATGGCGGTCCATCTGGAAACAACCTTGGATGTCTGCCTGGGTTCGACGATGACGACGGACTGGACGAAAACCTGGTTTTATAAACATATGGCGCAGTTGGAAGAGATACTGCCTGTGCCGCCTGCCGCCTATATCCGCTGGTGCATTACGCGCAAGATGGAGGGGGCCCTGAAACGGATGGCGGCATCTCATCCGGATGAGATACAACGCTCCCTTGCGCAATTGTCGGCGGAGGAATATTCGTTTGTCTTACGGCAGATTCAAAGCGGCAATCCGGGTCTGTATCGAACGCTTTCTGCTTCATCTGTTGTAACCATGCGTGAAAAGGCCGTTGATGCGGTGGTAAATGTTTATCAGACGGGGCAGGAGGAAGCCCGACGCTATTTGCTGGGAACGGCAAATCTTTCGGAGGTGCTGCCCTTTGCGGCGGCCTGGCAGGGAAACGGTAACGCTGCCTATTATTACTGGAATACACAGCTTTGCCAGGACATCCAGCGTCTGCGTAAGCAGGAGGGGGCCAACGCGCAGACGTATAAAAGGGCTTTGGTGCTGGAGGGATTAAACCGGCGGCCCGGGTATTTTTGCAATTATTACTGCAATCCTGAGGCCAAGAGGCCCTCAGGCGCTAATAAGGATCTGGACCGGAACGATATAAACGAAATTCTGCAGATTTTTACCGAAGAAGGGCTGGCATTTTCCAGCCAGATGGAAGTTTTAGCCTGTATTTATGAAAGCTACTGGAGCGAGACGAAAAAGACGCATTTTATCAACGAAAGCGTCTGGGCCGTAGCCCGGCGCAAAAACGAGTGGGAAACAGAGATTGTACGGCAGGCGCGGGAGGGTTCGGCGATCCTTCGTTTCCTCAGCATCCGCGTACTGGATCTTAGGTACGAAGAATATAAGGAGACGCTGCTTGCCTGCGCCGGCGACAGCGCAAAGCAGGTGCGGGAACTTTTGCAGGCTGTCTACGCAAGCCACCGCTTATGGGAACCGGAACTGAAAGCCATGTTGGATTCCAGGAAATCCCAGGAAAGAGAGATGGCGGCGCTGACGCTGAAAGCCTGGGGAGCGGAGACGTTCCGGGAGGAACTTGCGAACGCGCTGGCAAAGGAAAAGAGCAAAAAGCTGCAGGAGCTTTTGCAGGAAATGCTGGGCGTTCAAGGGGAGAAGGCTTCGCCGCAGGCCGCGCCGGATACGGCCGAAGAGGTGGCCGCCGCTCTCTTAAAGGGCGGAAAAAAGCGCAAGGTAGCATGGGCGTTTCCACTGTGCGAGGTACATAAAAAGGACGGGACACCTGTCGACGAGTCCTACCTGGCGGCGCTCTTTGTGGCCTATGCCGACATGGGGACGCCGGGCATCAGCAAAGAGGCCGGAAGGCTGGCCGCAGAACTGGACGAAGGGGAGCTGGCCGCCTGCGTGACGCAGCTCTACGACAAGTGGCTGGAGGAGGGCGCGCCGGCAAAGAAAAAATGGGTGCTCACCGCTTTTTCCCTGCACGGCGGCGAGGGCATGACAAGCCTTCTATACCATCAGATTCAGGAATGGCCGAAAAACGCCCGCGGCGCGATGGCCTGCGAAGCGGTAAAAGCGCTGGCGATCAACGGCGGCTCAACGGCCCTTCTGCTGGTTGACCAGATTTCGCGCAAATTTAAGTTCCGCCAGGTAAAAGCCGCGGCCGGCGAAGCGCTTCTTGCCGCGGCCCGCCAGCTGGGCATCAGCCGCGAAGAGCTGGAGGACCGCATTGTGCCGAATCTGGGCTTTGGCGAGGATTTGTCGCAGACCTTTGATTACGGCCCCCGGAGTTTTCGCGTGGTATTGACGCCGGCGCTGGAGCTGGAGATCACGGATGAGAGCGGCAAGCGCCTGAAAAACCTGCCGGCCCCCGGCAAACGCGACGACGAGAAAAAGGCCAAAGACGCCAGCGCTGCCTTTAAATTGCTGAAAAAGCAGCTGAAAACCGTGACCGCCAATCAAAAACTGCGTCTGGAGCAGGCTTTGAGCGCGCTGCGTCTGTGGACAGCGCCGCGCTGGCAGGAGCTGTTTGTCAAAAACCCGGTCATGCACCAGTTTGCCATCGGCCTGATCTGGGGCCGCTATGAGGACGGCAGCCTGCGGGAAACCTTCCGCTATATGGAGGACGGCAGTTTCAATACGGTGGACGAGGAGGAGTATACCCTGCCGGCGGACGGACTCATTGGCCTCGCGCATCCGATTGAGCTTTCCGGGGAGGTACTGACTGCCTGGAAGGAGCAGTTGTCGGACTACGAAGTGACACAGCCGCTTGCGCAGCTGGAACGAGACGTCTATCGTATCACCGAAACGGAGCGGGAAGCCTTTGAACTGACTCGCTTCGGCGGTATCCTCATAAACGGCCTGTCTCTTTCCGGCCGGCTGCAGAACCAGGGCTGGTATCGCGGTCCGGTTGAGGACGGCGGCATATTTCAGACCTTTTACCGCGAGGACGGCGCGTTTGTTGCCGAACTGGAATTTTCCGGCTCCTTTATCGGCGACGAGAACGAGGAGGTCAAGGTTTACGGCGTCTGCTTTTACCGCGCCGGCCATGCAAAGCGCGGCGGCAGTATCTACGACGTGACGACAAGCGCAAACCGCTGCGTCCTGGGCGAGGTAAGTCCCCGCTATTTCAGCGAGATTGTCTTACAGCTGACGCGCGCCACCGCCGGCAGCGAGGAACGGCTCGATTATCCTGCCTGCAAAAAAGGATAGCATCGGACCGGGGCCGGCCGCTGCTTAGGGGGTGCTGCCGGCCCGCCCGGCCGCCGCTTGGGGGCTGTAGCCGGCCCGCCCGGCCGATTTTGTCGTTTCGCAACATTGACTTTCCTTCAAAATATGCTATACTCATTCCCTATAGGGCTTTTTACGGCAGTATCGGCCGGGAAGGAGAAAGGAACGATGAAGGAATTACAGTTTATCAGCCGCTATGTCAAACGCCACGGGCTCCAATACCTCTTGGGGATCGTGGCTCTTTTTGCCGTCGATCTGCTGAACGTATACATTCCGCAGTACACCGGCGAAATCACCGACGGCCTGGAGATGCAGACGATCGGCATGGACGGAATCTGGGTCCTGATCGGAAAAATCCTTCTGTTTGGCGCGGCGATTGCCCTCGGCCGTTTTTTCTGGCGCTTTTTCCTCTTTGGCGCGTCGCGCTCGATTGAAAAAGAACTGCGCAACGACATGTTCGGCCACCTGGAAAAGCTGTCGATGCGCTATTTCAACGAGCACAAAACCGGCGATCTGATGGCTCATTTTACCAACGATCTGGCGGCGGTGCGCCTGTTTTTGGGTCCGACCGTGATCACGGCCTTTGACGCCAGCGTGATGATGGTGCTGGTACTGGCGAAAATGATGATCTACGTCAATGTAAAGCTGACGCTGATCGCCGTCCTGCCGATGCTGCTGATTATGTTCGGCGACTATTTTTACGGGAAAATCATGCACCGGCGCTTTCTGGAAAAGCAGGAGGCGTTTTCCGAGCTGACCGACCAGGTGCAGGAGGCCGTATCGGGCATCCGCGTGATTAAAGCATTTGTTCAGGAAAGAAAAGAGCTGGCGGCATTTGCTCAGACAAACCGCAAAAACCAGCAAAAGAACCTCGGCGTCGTGCGCACGCAGGCATTGTTTCTGCCGCTTTTAGATCTGATTATCGGTATCAGCGGCTTACTGACGCTGCTCTACGGCGGCTATCTGGCGATTGACGGGGAAATCACGCTGGGACAGTTTGTGGCCTTTAATCAATATGTCGTCATGCTGGTCTGGCCGATGCTGGCGGCCGGCGAGTGCATTACCTTTGTTTCGCAGGGCATGGCGTCCTTAAAGAGGATTCTGGTTATTTTCGAGGAAAAGCCGGATATTGTGGACAGCGAGGACGTAGAGGAGATTGCGGGGCTGGAGGGCGAGATTGATCTGGACGACTTAACCTTTTCGTATCCGGATCAGGAGAACGTGCCGGTTCTTGAGGGGCTGCGCGTCCATGTGGACAAGGGAAGCACGCTGGCTGTTTTAGGGCGCACGGGGAGCGGCAAATCGACGCTGGCCAATCTTTTGCTGCGGCTTTATAACACCCGCTCGGATATGATCCGCATCGACGGCCATTCTCTTTACCAGATTCCGCTGGCTGTGCTGCGCCGGGATATTGCCTACGTGCCCCAGGACAATTTCCTCTTTTCCGATACTCTGGAAAACAATATTGCCTTTGGCGCAAAACGGCGGGACCGCGAGGCCATCTACCGGGCGGCGCGCAGCGCCTGTATCCACAGCAATATCATGGATTTCCCGGCCGGTTACGATACGATTGTCGGAGAACGCGGCGTGACGCTCTCCGGCGGGCAGAAGCAGCGCAGTTCGATTGCCCGGGCGCTCTTAAAGGATGCGCCGATTCTGATTCTCGACGATGCGCTCTCCGCGGTCGACACCGATACCGAGGAACAGATTTTACATAATCTTCACGAGAACCGCGCCGGCAAGACAACGCTGATTATCGCCCACCGCATCTCCACGATCCAGAACGCGGATCATATCCTGGTCCTTGACGAGGGCCGGGCCGTTGAGTACGGAAGCCATGACGAGCTGATGGCCCTGGACGGCGTTTACCGCAGTATCTATGAAAAACAGCAGCTGGAGAAACAGCTGCGCGAGGAAGGGGGCGAGCAGGAATGAGTCTGTTCCGTAAAAAAGAAGAGCAGCCGTCGGACGTGCATTACGAGGGAAATGTCCTGCTGCGCATGCTTTCCTACATGAAGCCGCACCGAAAAACGATGCTGCTGTGCCTGGCGCTGGTGCTGGCGATCACGGCGCTGGAACTGTATAAGCCGGTCATCATCGGCAATGCCATCGACAGATACATCACCGGCGCGGCCCCGGGTGAGCAGACAGCGCAGCGCTTTCGGGGACTGCTTATGGAAGCGGCCAAGTATACGGCCGTCCTGCTGACGCTTTTTGTCTGCAACCGGGTGCAGTACCTGCTTTTGCAGGCGACCGGGCAGAAGATCATCTATGAGATCCGCAACCAGGTTTTTACCCATGTGGAACGCCTTTCGATGCGTTTTTTTGACTTGACGCCGGTGGGCAAGATTGTGACCCGCGTCACAAACGACGTGGAGGCGCTCAACGAACTGTACGCCAACATCCTTGTCAAACTGTTCAAAAATATCGTCAAAATCCTTGGGCTGGCAGCGGTGATGCTCTTGCTGGACGTGCGTATGGCGCTGTATTCGTTTATCCTCGTGCCCGTAGTCGTATGCCTAACGGTTGTGTTTAAAAACATTTCCCGCCGGGCCTATCAGATGACCAAGACAAAGGTTACGGCCCTCAATACCTTCCTGTCGGAAAATATTTCCGGTATGAAGGTGATCCAGATCTTCAACCGGGAGAAGGAAAAATACGAGGAATTCTGCGGCAAGAGCGAAGAGCTGTACCGGGCCAACTACCGGGAAATGATGGTGTTTGCGATTTTCCGTCCGGCCATCTATCTGGTATCGGTGGCGGCTCTGGTGATCGTCATTGCCAGAGGCAGCTACGACGTGTTCCATGCAGTGCTGTCTTACGGCACGATGTATATTTTCATCCAGTATATCAACTCCTTTTTTGAGCCGATCCAGGAGCTGGCGGAGCAGTTTTCGACGCTGCAGTCGGCCGTGGCTTCGGCGGAGAAAATTTTTACGCTGCTGGATGAAAAGCCGCTGCTTTATGACCCTGAAAAGCCGGCGCAGCTTCCGCGGATTCGCGGGCGCATTGAGTTTAAGCATGTGTGGTTTGCCTATGACGGCGAGGACTATATCCTCAAGGACGTAAGCTTTGTGATTGAACCGGGGCAGAAGGTCGCCTTTGTGGGCGCAACCGGCGCGGGCAAATCTTCGATCCTCAATCTGATCGGCCGCTACTACGATATCCAGAAGGGGGAAATCCTTTTAGACGGCGTCGATATCCGCACGCTGACCCGCGACCAGATCCGCGGCGCGATCGGCCAGGTGCAGCAGGATGTGTTTATTTTTACCGGCGATATCAACAGCAATATCCGCCTGCGCAACGAGGCGATCGGCGACGAGGCGATCCGGCGGGCGGCCGAAGAGGTCAATGCCAGCCGCTTCATTGAAAAGCTTCCCATGGGATATCAGGAAAAGGTTTCCGAGCGCGGCGCGACGTTTTCGGCGGGGCAGCGGCAGCTCTTATCCTTTGCGCGGACGCTGGCCTTTGACCCGACGATCCTGATCCTCGATGAAGCAACCGCCAACATCGATACGGAGACCGAGCAGTGGATCCAGGAAGCGCTGGAAACGCTGATGGCCGGCCGGACGACGATTATGGTGGCGCACCGGCTTTCGACGATTCAGCACGCGGATCAGATAATCGTGATGCATAAAGGACGCATCCGCGAGCGAGGGACGCATCAGGAACTGTTGGAACAGGACGGGATTTACCGTAAGCTCTACCAGCTGCAGCTGGCGTAATAAAGCCGGCGCAAAAAGCGCGGAAGGGACGCCGAGAAAGTCCTTGTGTAATTAAAGGGGTTCTGTTATAATCCTTTTTAGGCCTTTTTGGGACAGGCTTACAAGGAAAGAGTGCAAAGGAGATTATATGGAATCGCTGATAAATTGGTTTACTACGACGCTGGACGGGGTTGTATCGAAGGAGGTCATCGTTTTTATTATATCGATGGTGCCGATCTTAGAGCTCAGGGGCGGACTGATTGCGTCAAAGCTTTTGGGGATTGAACTGCTGCCGGCCACGGGGCTGTGCATCCTCGGAAATATTATTCCGGTACCGTTTATCCTGTTGTTTATCACGCCGATTTTTAACTGGCTGAAGGGGACACGGCTGTTTAAGCCGATGGTCGAAAAGCTGGAGAATAAGGCGATGGGCAAGAAGGAGCAGATCGAGAAGTATCAGTTTTGGGGCTTGATGCTGTTTGTGGGGATTCCACTGCCGGGGACCGGCGCCTGGACGGGTTCGCTGATCGCGTCGCTTTTGAATATTCCTTTTAAGAAGGCGTTTCCGGCGACGATTTTGGGGATTTTGCTGGCCGCGGTGATTGTGGATATCTTTTCGTATGGTTTATTGGGACTGTTTTTTTGAAGAGGGACAAGGCGATGGGGCTGAAAACGGCAGGGCTTTTGGCGGCCGGCGGCTGTCTGCTGCGCTCGGAGTATGAGAAACGGCAGCTGAGGATTCGCCGCTATACGGTTGCGCACGAGAAAATTCCCGAAGGGTTTGACGGCGTGAAGCTTCTTCTGCTGGCGGACCTGCACGGCAAAAGCTTTGGGCCGCAGAACCGGGAACTTTATACGTATGTGAAGGCGGTAGGGCCGGACTATATCCTGTCGGCCGGAGATATGATTGTGAAAACAAAGCCGGAAAAGACGGCCGGCACGGCGCGCTTTTTGGGGCAGCTTACAAAAATCTGTCCGGTCTGCTGCGCAAACGGGAACCATGAGCTTTCGCTGCGGGAACACCGGACGGCAGAGGGGGTAAGCGCGTATGAGCGGTATGTCGGCCGCCTGCGGCAGCTGGGGGTAACGGTGCTGGAGGACAGCACCGCTTTACTGGTGCGCGGGGAGAGCTGTGTGGATGTAAGCGGGCTTGATTTGGGTCTTTGCTACTATGCCAGGGGGCGGCATGTGCCGATGCGGTCGGATTATATCCGCCGCAAACTGGGGGCGGCGGATCCTAAGCGGTTTCGGATTTTGCTTGGGCATTATCCGAATTACTTTCCGCAGTACGCGGCATGGGGGGCGGATCTTACGCTGTCCGGCCACATGCATGGGGGCACGGTACGCCTGCCGGGTGCGGGCGGCCTGATGTCGCCGAACTTTGAATTTTTTCCGGCATACGACCGGGGGCTTTATGAGCGGAACGGTTCGTTCATGGTGGTAAGCCCCGGCCTGGGGACGCATTCGGTGAATATTCGTTTCGGGGGAAATTATCCGGAACTTTCGGTTATTATTTTAAAGAAAAAACGGTGACGGCATGGGGATTGAGGTAAAACTGGAGGCCTTTGAAGGCCCCCTGGATCTGCTTCTGCATTTGATTGAAAAGAATAAGGTCAATATTTACGACATCCCGATTGTGGAGATCACGGCTCAGTATCTGGAGTATGTGCAGGCCATGCAGGAGGAAAATCTGGATGTGGTCAGCGATTTTTTAGTGATGGCGGCCACGCTTTTGGATATCAAGTGCCGGATGCTTCTGCCAAAGGAGGTCGACGAAGAGGGCGAGGAGGAGGACCCCCGCAGCGAGCTGGTGGCGCGTCTCTTGGAATATAAGATGTACAAGTATGCCTCTCTGGATCTGAGGGACCGGCAGCTAGAAGCCGCCAGGGCGCTCTACAAGCCGCCGACGATCCCGCCGGAGGTGGCCTCCTACGAAGCGCCGATCGACGTGGACGCGCTGCTTATGGGGGTGACGCTGCCGCGTCTGCAGACGGTGTTTGATTTTGTGATGAAGCGGCGGGAGGACAAGATCGACCCGATCCGCAGCCGCTTTGGTCGCATTAAGAAGGAACCGATCAAGGTAGAGGACAAGATTCTGGCTGTGATGGAACACGGAAGAAGCCGGCGTTTTTTTTCCTTCCGGGAACTTCTGGAAAAACAGGCAAGCCGGATGGAGATCGTGGTGACGTTTTTAGCCGTGCTGGAACTTCTGAAGCTGGGACGGCTCCGGGTGACGCAGGAACAGCTCTTTGACGAAATCCATCTGGAGCTTGTAGACGACACCCCGGTGACGTTTGACGAGGAACGTATGTCGCAGGAGGTTTTATAATTTGGAGATTAAGAAAGCAAAGGCTGCTTTGGAAGCGATATTGTTTGCGATGGGCGGCTCCGTGTCCCTGGCCGTGCTGGCGGAGGCGCTGGAGCAGGACAAGGAGACGACGGAGAAGCTTTTACATAGTTTGATGGACGAATACGTGGCGGCCGGCCGCGGCATCCGGCTCATTGAACTGGAGGGCAGTTTTCAGATGTGCAGCAGCCCGGACCTGTATGATTATCTGATCCGGGTGGCCAGCCAGCCGAAAAAATACGTGCTGACCGACGTACTGCTGGAGACATTGTCGATCGTGGCCTACAAACAGCCGATTACCAAGACGGAGATTGAACAGATCCGCGGCGTGAACTCCGATCACGCGGTGAGCCGTCTGGCGGAATTCGGGCTGATTGAAGAGGTCGGCCGCCTGAACGCGCCGGGCCGGCCGATCCAGTTTGGAACGACGGAAGCGTTCTTGCGCCATTTCGGCATCGGCTCCCTGGAGGAACTGCCGGAGATTGGCCCGGAACAGATCGAAGAACTGAAGCAGGAGGCCGAGGAGGAGATCCAGCTGAAGCTGGAAATCTGAAAACGCGTGGATTTCAGCGCAGTTTTTTCATTAAGCTTTCCAGTACGGCTACTTCCTCCTGCGAGAAATCCTGCAGGCATTCGCTGAGGTACTCGATGTAAAGAGATTGAATCTGTTCGGCCATTTTCAGACCGCGTTCGGTTAGGAAAACCTGAACCTTGCGCCGGTTACCCGGGCAGACGGCCCGGTAAAGTAGGTCGGCCTGCTCCATGTCGCTGATCAGCTCGGAAATCGTCGAACGAGAGACAGAGACAGAGTCGGCAATGTCCTGTTGTATCATCCCATTGTGATCTGCCAGATAGTGCAGAAGCGTCCAATGGGTTTTTTTTATGCTCGGAATGCCGATCTTGTCCACCAGTTTGGCGGATTTCCGGGAATAAAAATGCCGGATACTATCGGCAAAACAGGCGTAGAGGGCCGGCTGTAGGGGATGGGGAGGAACGGACATAGAAAATTCTCCTTTTATATTCTGGCGGCGCGCCGCATGGCGCGGTACGTTGGTTTTTTAGTAGTGTAACTCATAAAAAAAGATTTTACAAGCATCGTTACATTTTTCGCGGAAAATGTATTGACAGGATTGTGACGTTGTGCTATGATCTATTTGTTCGGTTACCGAATAAATCGGATACAGAACAAACAGGGAAACACCTGAAGGTGTCCCACTATGTCCTGGAAACACGGACAAGAAAGAGGAAACACCGCAAGGGTGTCCCATTATGTCCTGGAAACACGGACAAGAAAGAGGAAAGGAGAAAGGCAATGAGGAAGGGAACAAGGAGACTGGCAGCGTTTGCGTTTGCGCTGGCGCTGGCGATGCTTTTCGGTCTGGCCGGCTGCGGTTCGGCGCCGGCGGCGACAACGGCGGCTATGGAGACTACGGCTGCTGCTACGCAGGCGGAAGCGCCGACGGAAGCAAAGGAGGAGACCACCGAGGCGGCGGCTACGGCGGCTGAGACACAGGCGGAGGAGACGACCGCTCCGGCGGCCGATGCCGAAGAGGTGACGGTGGATATCGCAATTGTAGGCGCGGGTGCTTCGGGCACGACAGCGGCTTGTGCGGCGATTGACGGCGGCGCGCAGGTACTGATGGTAGAGGCGACCGGGGATGTAGGCGGAATCAGCAAGATGTTTGCCGGCGGCCCCTTTGCCGTGGAATCCGAGCTGATGAAGGAGGCCGGCGGCGACTACGCGGCGATCAGCCATGAGGAAGTAATCCAGACACTGATCGATTATGCCCATTTCATCAACTACGGACCGCTGGTAAAAGCGATCGTGGAGACGTCGGGCGATACCATCACCTGGCTGGAAAAGTGGGGCCTGAGCTTCCATGTAAACCCGGATACGCCGCAGGTAGCGCATCGGGACGACAACCTGAAGTGGATGATGTACCACTGGTACGACACATTTACCTACGATCATTCCGATCCGACAAAGCTGGAGGCGATGGATTTACTTCATGCCAGCTTAAAAGATGCGGGTCTGGATCTGCGCTTTAAGACCGTATGCACGGAGCTTTTGCAGGATGAAAACGGCGTGGTAAACGGAATCGTGGCGACCAAGGAGGACGGCAGCCAGCTGATCGTCCATGCCAAGGCGGTAATTCTGGCAACCGGCGGCTACGGCGGCAATGCGGAACTGATGCAGGAGTTTTATAATACGCCCAATATCAGCATGTGGGGCGTAGACGGCAGCGGCGTACAGATGGCATGGGATGCCGGCGCGGCGAAGTGGGATGTAGCTTCCAGCCTCTTCCACGGCAACGGCATGGCGGTTCCCAGCAGCGTATCCAATACGGGCTTTGGCCGGATTACGGCTTCCCCTCTGTTTTGGGTAGACCAGTCGGGCAACCGTTTCTGCAACGAAGAGGCTGTCTGGGATACGGCGTATGCGACCAACGTAGCTTACGGTGTGGGCGGCAAATTCTACATTGTAGTAGACACGGCAACCCTGAATACATACAGTGAGGATGTCAACCCGCCGATCCAGATGGATACCGCGGTAGGCGGCCCGAATATGGATCCGGCTGATTTCGTAGAGCAGGCCGAGATCGGTGTGAGCGAGGGAGCAATCTTTAAGGGCGAGACGATCGAAGAGCTGGCTCAGGTGCTTGGCATGGAGCCGGAGCGTCTGGCGAAGAACGTAGCGGAGTACAACGAAGCCGTTGCGACCGGCCAGGATGTCTATGGCAAGAGCGCCGAGAGCCTGGTATTCCCTGTAGAAGAAGGCCCGTTCTATGCAATTCCCATGCAGATGGGCAACCTGGGCACGCTGGGCGGAGTACGTGTCAACGAGCGCCTGCAGGCCTGCGATGTAAATCTGAAGCCGGTGCCTGGCCTGTATGTGGTGGGCAACTGCGCGGCAGGCTTCTACGGCAACACGACCTGCTATCCTCCTTACGAAGGACTGGCGACCGGTTTCGCCCTCAATTCGGGCCGAATCGGCGGCGCGAGCGCGGCAGAGGATATCAAAAAATAAAAAAAGCACT
>JAAWCS010000050.1 GCA_022793375.1 Lachnospiraceae bacterium | reverse complement strand
GAAATGAAGCGAAGCGGAATTGAGGTTGGCACTGCGTGCCGTGCCGCAAGCCCCTCATCCCCTGGAATTCAGCTCAGGCATAGGGCGCAAGCCCGTGACCGAAATGAAGCGAAGCGGAATTGAGGTTGGCACTGCGTGCCATGCCGCAAGCCCCGCCCCCTCCACATACCCAAGGAAAGGAGTTTCACCCCTCATGTCAATTTTTGAAGGAGCCGGCGTAGCCATCGTTACGCCCATGCATGCAGACGGAAGCGTAAATTACGTCAAACTAGGAGCCATCATCGAGGACCAGATCGAAAAAGGGACCGACAGCATTATCATCTGCGGTACGACTGGCGAAGCCTCAACCCTTTCACACGAAGAGCATCTGGACGTAATCCGCGCCTGTGTAGAAAATGTAAAAGGCCGTGTCCCCGTGATTGCCGGGACCGGCTCCAACAGCACGGAGACCGCCATTTATTTATCAAAAGAAGCGGAAAAAATCGGCGCCGACGCGCTGTTGCTAGTGACGCCTTATTACAATAAAGCGACGCAAAAAGGACTGATCGCCCATTTTACGGCGATCGCCAACGCCGTTTCGCTGCCTATCGTCCTCTACAACGTACCCGGGCGCACGGGCTGCAACATTCTGCCGCAGACGGCCGTGACATTGGCCCGAAATGTAAAAAATATCACAGCGATCAAAGAAGCGAGCGGAAATATTTCGCAGATTGCGGACCTGTTTGCCCTGGCGGACGGCTGCCTGGACGTGTACTCCGGCAACGACGACCAGATCGTACCGGTCATGGCGCTGGGCGGCAAAGGCGTAATCTCGGTACTGTCAAACGTGGCGCCCGCGCAGACGCACGCGATCGCTAAGGCCTGCTTAGACGGCGATTTCAAAACCGCCGCCCGGCTGCAGCTGGAAGCGCTGGATTTATGCCACGCTCTGTTCTGCGAGGTAAACCCGATCCCCGTCAAAGCGGCTATGAACCTGCTAGGCTGGGAGGCCGGCCCCTTGCGTGCACCGCTTACGGAAATGGAGCCGGAGAATCAGGAACGCCTGAAAAAAGCCATGCAGGCTTACAAAATCCTGTAAAACAGGCGGGAACCACCAGGCAGATCTACAAGGGAGGACCAATATGACAAGGATTATCATACACGGATGCAACGGCGCAATGGGCCATGCGGTTGAAGAACTGGCGGCCGCCGACGCGCAGATTGAGATTGCAGCCGGAATTGACCGGGATACCGGAAAGCAGCGCAGCTTTCCGGTATATACGTCATGGGAAGCATGCGGCGCAGAAGCCGACGTCGTGGTGGATTTCAGCACGGCGGCGGCCACGGATGCGCTGCTTGATGCCTGCACAAAGAGGAAACTGGCGCTGGTTTTGTGTACGACCGGCCTGAGTAAAGAGCAGCTTGCCCATGTGGAGGAAGCGGCCCGGGAAATTCCGATCCTGCGTTCCGGCAATATGTCCCTGGGAATCAACCTGCTGCTAAAGCTCGTAAAAGAAGCGGCCGGCGTACTTTTGTCGGCAGACTTTGATCCGGAAATCATCGAGTCGCATCACCGCCGCAAGCTGGACGCTCCCAGCGGCACGGCCCTGATGCTGGCAGATGCAGTCAGAGCGGCGGCGGACGATGAATATGAAATTTGCCTTGATCGCCATGCCAGGCGCGAAAGCCGCCCGCAGAAAGAAATCGGCATCCAGTCCATGCGGGGCGGTACGATTGTCGGGGAGCACGATGTGATTTTTGCCGGGCCGGATGAAAAGATCGAAATCCGTCATGTCGCCTATTCCCGTTCCATCTTTGCCAACGGCGCGCTGCAGGCGGCAAAAGCGCTGGCCGGCCGTCAACCCGGCTTATACGACATGGGCTCGGTGATTTGAAAATTTTGGAAAAGTATTTCTCTTTGGATCAGCCATACTAGGTCTAGGAAGCAAAAGTCTGATGTAAGGAGAAAAACAATGAAAAAAATCCGATGCACGTTACTTTGCTTGACACTTTTATCGTCTGTGTGCCTCTTTTCAGGCTGCCGGAGCCGGCAGGATGAAACCACGGCCAGCTTTCCGGCCGAGACATCCTCCGGTGCGGCCGGCGAAAGCAATCCCGGCATGACCGAGGGGGATACTTCCAATACGGATGCGGCCGGCGATCCGGCGCGCGGCGCCTCGTATGAATATGAGAACGGGGCCGGCAGCATGTCTACGGATGAGGGCGCGACCCTGCCGGGGACAAACGACAGGACCGACGGCCTGGGAGACGATATCTCCGACGCGTTTGACGATATGGGAAACGATATTTCCGACGCGATGGATGATTTGGGCGGAGCTATCACAGATGCCTGGGACAGAACGACCGGCGAGAGCACAGGACGATAAAACAGCAGAAAACGGCTGTGCAATGAACTCCATTGCACAGCCGTTTTTGCGTCTTATCTCCCTATTCTCTTGTAAGGAGCGGCTGCTGCTGGTACAGCTTTCTTTCAATCGCTTTTTTTTCGATTTCGAGTTGGACCATTACGGCTTCCAGGCCGCCGCGCTCTGCTTCTCTCTGAATCCGTTCGACAATCTCCAGCTTTTCAAAGAGAATGCCATTATACTCTTTTTCACTGGTAGGCATTTTGCTCTCCTCCTATTGAATGGAAAAAAGTTTATCAGTCAATTTTATTGTACCACAAAAGTTTTTTGGGGGCTATGAAAAACGTAAGATTTTTTTAAAGATATTTAGGGCAAAATGTGGTAGGATAAAACAGAGAAACAGCCAAAAGCAGAAAGAAAGTGGGAAAGGAAGCATGGCACAGACAAAAATTCTGGTAGTGGACGATGAACGGGAGATTGCGGACCTGGTAGAGATTTATCTGGTCAGCGACGGCAATGAGGTATTCAAGGCCGGCAGTGCACAGGAGGGATTTGCTATTCTGGACAAGGAGGATATCAAGCTGGTCCTTTTGGATATCATGATGCCCGGGATCGACGGCATGGAGATGTGCCGGCGGATCCGGCGGACCAACAATATCCCGATTATCATGCTCAGCGCAAAGTCCTCGGATTTGGACAAGATTCTGGGGCTTTCCACCGGGGCGGACGATTATGTGACCAAACCCTTCAACCCGCTGGAGCTGACGGCGCGGGTCAAATCGCAGCTGCGCCGTTTTCAGGAACTGAACCCCGGCGCCGGGCAGGAGGCCGCTGGCAGCCGCCTTTGCGTGCGCGGCCTGGAGATCAACAAGGATAATCATCAGGTGACCGTGTACGGTGAGGAGGTAAAGCTGACGCCGATCGAATTTGACATCCTGTATCTGCTGGCGTCGAATCCGGGGCGGGTGTTCAGCACCGACGAAATTTTTGAAAAAGTCTGGAATGAAAAGGTCTATGAAGCCAATAATACGGTAATGGTACATATCCGCCGTCTGCGCAGCAAGATGAAGGAGGATACCCGCCAGGATAAGATCATTACCACGGTCTGGGGAGTCGGATATAAAATTGAAAAGTGAGAAGAAGAAAGACGTTCGCCGGCGCTACCGCCGGCGGGTGTTCTACGATATTGTTGCCAGTGCGGTGATTGCCTGTATCGCGGAAGTGTTTGTGATCGTCAATGTCAATATGGCAACCGGGTTTTTGAAACTCAGCGGTTACCAGTCCGGTCTGTTGGATACCCAAACCAGAGAAATCATAATCTGGCTTTTTATCTATACGCTGATTGGAATCGCTGTTTTTAGTATCAGTTTTTTGGTGCTGCAGGAGCACTCGATCCAGTATATCGGGGAACTCTCCGACGCGATGGGGGAGATTTCGCAGGGGAACTTAAATATCCAGTTAGAAATCAAGGGGGACGACGAGTTTTCGCAGATGGCCTCCAATTTGAACCGCATGGCGGAGGATATCCAGCGCCTGATGGAGCGGGAGCGGGAGTCGGAACGGACGAAAAACGAATTGATTACCAATGTGGCGCACGACCTGCGCACGCCGCTGACTTCGGTGATCGGCTATCTGGAACTGTTAAAAAACGATACGGTTCTGCCGGCGGAGAAAAAAAAGGACTATATTCGTGTTACCTATAATAAGGCAAAGCACCTGGAACATCTGATTGAGGATTTGTTCGGCTTTACGAAATTGAATTACGGGAAAGTCTCGATGAATGTGTCCCAAGTGGACATCCTGCAGCTGTTGACGCAGCTGCTGGACGAATTCTACCCGAATTTCAGCGAAAACGATATGCACTATGAGATCCACAGCAATGTCAGGAGCATCCCGGTCAACGGCGACGGCAATCTGCTGGCGCGTCTGTTTGAAAATCTGATCGGCAACGCGATCAAGTACGGCCGCGAGGGAAAAGTAGTAAATGTGAATGCCGTTTTGAAGGAAAGCGTGGTTGTGATCTCGATTATCAATTACGGCTATGTGATTCCCGAAAACGAGATTCAGCATATTTTCGATAAATTTTACCGGGTGGACCAGGCCCGCTCAAGCAGTACCGGCGGAACCGGCCTGGGGCTGGCGATTGCCAAGAATATCGTCGAAATGCATGGCGGGAGCATCGAAGCGCGCAGCGATTTGGACGGAACGGTGTTTGAAGTGCGTCTGCGCACGGATTTTGACATCAGCCGCGAAAATTTTCTCGGCACGTCGGATTAAATGTACGGGTGAGAAAACAACGGGCGAGCAGGTGAGACGACGGCATAATAAGACGCGGAAAGAGGGAAATTGCAATGGGTATGAAGGGAAAACGCTGGATATTTATACTGGCGGCCCTGGTTTTGCTGGCAGGAGCCGGCAGCAGGAGGGCGCTGGCCGCGCAGGAGGTGTCGTCGGGAGACGGCGTCTCTCTCCAAGCCGTGCCGGCTTCGGCGAATCCGGAAGAAAGCCCTTTGGCGGTAACGGGCCTGGAGGTAAGCATTGAATGGGGCGGCAGCGAGACGATCCGCATAGGCCGGGAAACACCGGTCACGGTGCAGGTAAAGAGCAGCGGTCCTGAGATCCACGGCTATGCGTCGATCTATGTTCCGGTCGGTAACGGCAGCTATTATGTGGTGGAGGAAGAACTCTCGGTGGCGGCCGGGGAGACCAAACAGGCGGTTCTCTGCGTGCCGATAAATTACTCGCTTTCAAAGTTTCGGGTGGAATACCGGGATGCGGACGGCACACTCTACGCAAGCCGAAGCTATTCGCTGACAATGGGTTACGGCAGCCAGGAGGTATATATCGCGGCGGTCGGCAGCCGTTTGGAGGTCCTGGAAAATATGACGCTGTTTGACCGGGTGCCCCTCAATGAATATCAGGGCACGTCCACCCGCCTGTACCGTCTTGAGGCAGCCGAAGTGCCTTCGGACGAGAAGCTTTTCAAAATATACGATATTCTCCTGTGGACCGATGTGGACGCTATGGAGATTTCACAGGCCCAGCTGACCGCGCTGCAGAACTGGGTTTACGAAGGCGGTATCCTGATTGTCGGCCGTAACAGCGATCTGTGTATCCCGCTTGCCGAAGGGGAGCTGGCAAGGGAACGCTGGGGACAGGGACTCTATATATACAGCGGGTTTGCCCTGGAAAAGATCGGGGACTATTATGCAGACGAGACGGAAATCCGCAGCTTTTTGTATGAGGCCGTGGGCACAAGCCGTATGAATTCGCTGGAGGAAAGCCTTCAGTTCGGATACGAGGAGTATTGGAGCGCCCGCACAATGACCTCCAATGTGGATCCGGCGCGGATTCCTCAGGTATGGCAGTATGCCCTGATTCTGGGAATCTATTTGGTACTTTTAGGGCCGGTCCTGTATCTTCTTTTGAAGAAAAAAGGACGTCAGGGAATGCTCAGGGGGGCCATGGTCGGCCTGGCGTTTTTCTTTACGGCGATCGTCTATCTGGTGGGCGGCCAGACTCGTTTTACCAGGCCGTTTATGAATTATGCGGCGATCCGGGAAATTCGGGACGAGGGCATTCGGGAGACCATATTTACAAACATCAGCTCTCCCTACAACATCGAGTATTCGTTCACGGTCGACGAGCGCTACACGCTGACGCCCCTTTTATCCTTTGATTCGTATGACGACCGTGTGCAGACGGGCAAAGACAGCTGCCGGCTGCGGGTCTGCCAGGGAGAAGATGAAGTACGGGTGACGGTGAACGATGAAATCGCGTTTACGCCGGAACTGATGCGGCTGGGCCGGATGGAAGAGAATGAAGGCCAGGCAGGATTTGAGGGCGAGATGCAGCTGTTTGACGGGGAGGTCGCCGGCTGGCTGCAAAATACCTCCGGGCGTGACTACGAACGAGTCTGCATTCTGGCCGGCGGACGCTTGTTTCTCCTGGGAGAGATGGCGGCGGGCCAGCGAAAAGAACTCTCTGCGGCAGAGACGGTGGTAGTTCCGGGGTACGACTATTACGATGCCTGCAACCGGATCGCCGGCTTTGAGGCGAACAGCCGCGCCGGAGAAAGTAAAGAAGCGGCGCTGGCGTCCTGGAGGACGACGCTGGTTTCGTATTATACGGGGCTTATGCTGACAATGGATAAAGAGGAGGCTACGATTCTTGCTTTTCCCCGGACAGAGGAAATCACGATTTTGCGTAATTCGGATATCGAGGTGCGGGGGACAACGATGGAAACGGCATTGCTGACCGTGGATTTTACAAGAGACGGCCTGGTCTATGTTCCGTGCCTGGCAAAAGAACCGGTGGCCCTGCAGGGGAACTACGATGCGGCTGACAACAGTACGTATGTGCGTCAGCTGGTGCTTCAATACGATTTTGAAAAGCTTCAGGTGGAACGTCTTTATCTGGAATGGCCGGAGGTTTCGGACAGCGCGAATGCGGCCCGGCTTTTTGAGGGAAGCATTGAGTTTTTTAACTGGAAAACAAAGACATACGATCAGATCGAGCAGAAGGGGACATACACGGCAGAAGAGATTGCCGATTATCTGGATCGTGAGAATTGCCTGACGATCCGCTATGTTTCCAATATTGCCGAAGAGTATTCCTATGAACAGCTGCTTCCCCGGATTGCGGCTACAGGGAGGGAATGAATATGATGCTGGAAATTCATGACCTGGTAAAGTGTTACGGAAAGCTGAAAGCCTTAAACGGGCTGGATCTGGAGATCGAAGAGGGCGAACTGTTCGGATTTGTCGGACCCAATGGCGCGGGCAAGACGACGACGATCAAGATCCTTTCCGGACTTTTGCGTGCGGACAGCGGCTGCGTGAAAATCGACGGGGAAGAACGCTGCTGCGCGGACAGCGACTGGCGGGAGAAGATCGGTTATGTGCCGGATTTTTTCGGCGTCTATGATAACGTGCGCGTGTACGAATATCTGGAGTTTTATGCGGCGGCTTATGGGATTACGGGCCTGGTTGCCAGGCGGCGTCATAAGGAACTTCTGGAGATGGTGGGCCTCACAGGCAAGGAGGAAGCGTATGTGGACAGCCTTTCGCGCGGCATGAAGCAGCGGCTGGGCGTGGCGCGGGCCCTGGTCCACAACCCGCGCCTGTTAATCCTCGATGAGCCGGCATCGGGGCTGGACCCGCGCACGCGCCAGGAATTCATCGAGATGCTCAAAGAGATCAACAAATGCGGGAAAACGATCATGATAAGCTCTCACATCCTCTCGGAACTGAGCGAGATGTGTACCGACATTGGGATCATTGAAGAGGGGAAAATGGTACTGCGGGGCAGCCTGGTGGATATCCTGGCAATGGTAAATGCCTCCAACCCGCTGGAAATGCAGGTCTATCAGAAGCTGCCGGAGGCGGTGGCCCTGCTGCGCAAACATCCGCTGATCCACAATGTAGCCATTGACGGAAACCGGGTGGTAGCCGGTTTTTCCGGCGGACAGATGGAGGAAGCGTATCTTTTACAGCAGCTGATTGAGGCCGGCGCTCTGATCGGGAGTTTTGGCCGCCGCCAGGGCGGCCTGGAATCGGTATTTTTGGAGATCACGGGAAAGAAAGAGGAAAGGGTGGTGGCGCAGGGATGATAAAAGCATACCACAATATCCGGCCGGTTTATCAAAAGGAGACTTTAAGCAGCAGCCGTACTTCGCGCCTTACGGTCATCGTACTGGTATTTAACCTGATTCTGGCGCTGGTGGGGCTTTTGCAGCTGCAGATCATGGTGCGCAGCAGCAGTTATTACGGGGAAGTGCCGTATTCGTCCCTGCTTCAGATGTATACGCTGGTGGCGACGTTTGAAGCGGCGTTTCTGCTCTTTATCGTACCGGGACTGACGGCCGGCAGCATTTCCGGGGAGCGGGAGCGGCAGACGCTGGATCTTCTGCTCTGCACGAGACTGCGCCCGATCGATATTATTATCGGCAAGCTGCTTTCGTGCCTGAGCACGGTTTTTGTGCTGATTTTCAGCAGCCTGCCGGTGCTGGCACTGGTATATATTTACGGCGGAATCGGACTCAAGGACCTGGGGCTTTTGTTTTTCTGTCTGGCAGTGACGGCGCTGTTTGCCGGGAGCGTAAGCATTTTCTTTTCTTCGTGGATGAAAAAGACGACCATGGCAACCGTGCTTTCCTATGTGGCGGTTATTTTTATGGTAGCAGGAACGTACCTGATACTTGACATGATCTTTAAGATTATCAATCTTTTGTCGGTAAACTATTCGTATCAGGAAAATCCGATGCAGATCTGGAATTACCTGCTGTTAATGAACCCGGCCGTGACTTTTTACAGTCTGTTCCGCCAGCAGATCGGCGGCAGCGACAGTATGCTGCTGCAGGGCTGGTATAATACGTATATTATTTCGGACCACATTCTCAGCCTGGGGTGGGTGATGGCCAGCTGCGCCGTGCAGCTGGTGCTTTCGGCTCTTTTCATCTGGCTGGCGGCACGCGGTATCTGCCCGCTGAGGAAGAAATCATGAGGAGGGAACCGGAACAGCCTTATAAAGGGACGTTTAATGTTCGAATCAGTCCAAAACTGCATCGAAATATTGCTCTCTATGCGATGGAACATGGAAAAAGTCTGAATGCCGCGGTGGAAGAAGCGATCGGAAATATGGTGGGATAAAAGGAGAAACGAGGATGCGCTTACAGCGCATCCTCGTCGGACGTTACCTTATTGATCTGTCTCTTGCGGGCATTGACATCGCTCTCAAGATATTCGTCGTAGGTTGTCATCTTGTCAATCAGGCCGTCGGGCGTGATCTCCATGATCCGGTTGGCCGTGGTCTGCACGAACTGGTGGTCATGGCAGGAGAAGAGGATCACGCCGGGGAATTTGATCAGACCGTTGTTAAGGGCCGTAATCGATTCCATGTCCAGGTGGTTGGTCGGCTCGTCGAAGATCAGCACGTTGGTGGCCTGGATCATCATCATCGAAAGCTGGCAGCGCACCTTCTCGCCGCCGGAAAGCACTTTGAGCTTTTTGATGCCGTCGTCCCCGGCAAAGAGCATACGTCCGAGGAAACCGCGCACATAGGTCATATCTTTGATAGCCGAGAACTGGGTCAGCCAGTCGGTGATCGTCAAGTCGGAATCAAAAATCCTGGTATTGTCTTTGGCGAAATACGCCTGGGAGGTCGTGACGCCCCATTTGTAGCTGCCCTCGTCGGGCTCCATCTCACCGGCCAGAATCTGAAAGAGGGTGGTCTTTGCAAGCTCGTCGGAGCCGACGAAAGCGATCTTGTCGTCACGGCCGACGATGAAGGAGATGTTGTCTAAGACCTTTACGCCGTCGATGGTTTTGGAAAGATTCTCGACGGTCAGCACCTCGTTGCCGATCTCGCGCTCGGGCCGGAAATCAATATAAGGATACTTGCGGCTGGAGGGACGGATTTCGTCGAGTTCGATCTTTTCCAGGGCGCGCTTGCGGGAGGTCGCCTGCTTGGATTTGGAGGCGTTGGCCGAGAAGCGCTGGATAAATTCCTGTAGTTCTTTGATCTTTTCTTCTTTTTTCTTATTCGCTTCCTTCATCTGCTTAATCATCAGCTGGCTCGACTCATACCAGAAATCGTAGTTGCCGGCGTAGAGCTGAATCTTGCCGTAGTCAATGTCAGCGGTATGAGTGCAGACTTTGTTCAGGAAATAACGGTCATGCGAGACAACGATAACGGTATTATCAAAGTTGATTAAAAATTCCTCCAGCCAGGCGATCGCGTCCAGATCCAGATGGTTGGTCGGCTCGTCCAAAAGCAGGATATCGGGGTTGCCAAACAGCGCCTGCGCCAAAAGCACCTTGACCTTTTCGTTGCCGTTTAAGTCCTTCATCGGCGAGTCATGAAGCGCGGTGTCGATCCCTAAGCCGTTTAGGAGCGTGGCGGCGTCGGATTCGGCTTCCCAGCCGTCCATCTCGGCAAACTCGGCCTCCAAATCGGCGGCACGGATGCCGTCCTCATCGGAAAAATCTTCTTTGGCGTAGATGGCGTCCTTTTCCTTCATCACTTCATACAGACGGGCATTGCCCATGATGACGGTATCGAGCACCGGGAATTCGTCGTATTTAAAATGGTCCTGCTGCAAAAAGGAGAGCCGCTGGCCGGGGGTGATAAAAATATCGCCGTTGGTGGGCTCCAGCTGCCCGGAAAGGATTTTTAAAAAAGTGGATTTGCCGGCGCCGTTGGCGCCGATCAGGCCATAGCAGTTTCCCTCCGTAAATTTGATATTTACTTCCTCAAAGAGGGCTTTTTTGCCAAGACGCAGGGTAATATTGTTTGCACTGATCATATTTCTACTCCTGTAATTGGGATTGGGATTATACGGGCAGCTGCCCGCGGCATTCCTGGGGTACTGCCTGAATATAGTCCAGACAGTACATTAGTATATACCAGGAATGAAAATTGCACAAGAGGTAAAAACGGCAAGAACCGTTTATTCGGGCGCCTGCGTGAACTTGCCGATGGTATTTAAAATCTGTCCGATGTCCATCGGCTTAGCCAGGTGAGCGTTCATGCCGCTGGCCATAGACGCTTTGCGGTCCTCTTCAAAGGCATTGGCCGACAGGGCGACGATCGGAATCGAAGCCAGATCGGGATCGGGAAGGCGGCGGATCGCCTGGGCGGCCTGGTAACCGTCCATGACGGGCATCTGGATATCCATCAGCACCAGCGCATAGGTCCCGGGCGCGGCGGCCTGCAGCATGTCTACGGCGAGCCGCCCGTTTTTGGCGGTATCAATCTGAAAACCGGCGTCCTCCAACAGCTCGACTTCGATCTCCAAATTGATTTCGTTATCCTCTACCAGCAGCAGCCGCGGCCGGGCAGAGGGCAGGACGGGGGCCGGTTCCGAAACAACTTCGGGTGCGCGTTCCTTTGAGGAGGGCCGCAGATGGAGGGTGACGATAAAACGGCTGCCCTGTCCGGGCGTGCTGTCGATCTCAATCTGCCCTTCCATCATCGTCACCAGGCCTTTGATGATCGGAAGCCCGAGACCGGTGCCGTAGACGCCGCTGAGAGTCGTATTGCCCTGCCGTTCAAAGGGTTCAAAAATGTGCGCAAGAAAATCTTTGTCAATACCGATGCCGTCATCCTCGACAATGAACTGGTAGACGGCAAACTCCTGTCCGGGCGTGCTCTGTTCATGGACGCTTATGACAATGTGGCCGCCGCTTTCCGTATATTTGACCGCGTTGTCGCCCAGCTGGAGAAGAATCTGCAAAAGCTTGGGCGGATCGGCAAAAACACTGTCATGGACAAGATCGTCTAAAGCAAGCGAGAGCGAGAGATTTTTGGCAGCCGCCTGCGCAAAAAGAGACAGATGGACGCTTTTGAGAAGCGCGGTCAAGCTGCAGGGAGTCTCTTCAATATGTATCTTACCCGATTCCATGCGGGAAATCTCCAGCACATCGTTAATCAGGCGCAGCAGCTGGCCGTTTGCCGTCTCGATATGTTCCAGGCAGCCCAGCAGTTTATCAGGATTTTCCAGATGATTTTTAGCCAAGGCCGTAAAGCCGGCGATGGCATTCATAGGAGTCCGGATGTCATGGGACATATTGGCAAGGAAGATATTTTTGACGGAAATGGCTTCTTTGGCCTGCTTTAAGGCGCTCTCAAGAATCTGCCGCTGTTCGATACGGCGGGTCAGCTCGGCGTCCACACTGCGGCAGCCGAGGACAATCTGGGAGACAGGCTTCTCCGGGCCTACGTTTACGATCCGCAGCTGGAGATATTCATGTTTTTGCTGGCCAAAGACCCGATAATTGATTAGAAACGTTTTGTCGCGCGACAGCTTTTTGCGGATGTAATCGGGACTGGCGGCGAGGGCAAAGAGCGCCCGGTCCTCGGCGCAGACCCAGCTTTGAAGATAGCGGTAAACAAGTTCGTTGTAACTGTAATGTGTCTCGTGCGGGGAAAAGTGCTTCTCTATGCGGCAGCTGGTGCGATAAGGCTTTAAGCTGTCGGTGGCCATGTCGCAGTAGAGGATCGAGTCGTAGTCAACACTGAGCCCTTCGATGATCTGCAGGCGGTGCAGCTGCTCCTGCTTTAAGAGATGTATGGCCTGCTCGTGCTTTCTCTTTTTCTCGGTGGCATCGCCTAAAAATACATAGAACAGATCGCCCGCTTCGTCGTGGATAAAGTGTCCGTAGTCCTCGATCCAGCGGATGTCCCCGTGTTTGGGAATAATGCGGTATTCGACGTAGTCTAAGTCGTACTGGCTGTCGGCAATTTGCTGCCGGATGCTTTCTTCCACAGCCTCCAGATCGTCGGGATGGACGACGCCGTGAAACGAATTTCCGGTCCAGGCGCGGAATTCGTCGAGGCTGCGGCAGCCAAAGAGCTGCTGCAGGGCGGCATTGGCATAGATGATTTCCTCCTGGCCGTCGGCGCGGTAGACAAGAAAGCCTCCCGGCATCTGATCGATCAAGGTGCGGACAGGGGAATCCTGCCCGGATAAAAGACTGGTAATCAGGTTGTGGTCAATAGTCATGACAGCGCCCTCCGGTTTTGCGTCTGCAGGATTCGTTGAAGCACGGCATTGCGGCATAAATGAAGCCGGCTGCTATGAATTATACAGGATTTTAGCGGGAACTGCAAGTGCTATTCGTTTTGGCGCAGACGGAATCCGCTCGGCGGGCAGAGCGGATTTAAAATGTAAAAATTTTGAAAACAATATGTATTTTTTGGCAACTCTATTGACAAGGGCAGCATCTCGCTATAGAATGATTCGCAAAGTTAAAAGTTAACTGTGTTAATTAAAAACCAGGAGAAAGGTACAGCATGAAACCGCAGGGAATCGAACAGGAATTTTTATATACGCTGCGCCGGCTGGGGCGGGCACATATGGGAAATCTGTTTCAGGGGGTGACCCGCAGTGAATTTTCGGTGTTGATGTCTCTGGAGCGGTATGGGGAACGCCATGAGGGAGAGGGAGTGAAGGCTTCGGTGCTGGCGGAACTGGTGGAGGCGTCCCCGCAGGCGCTGTCGCGGACGCTGAAAAGCCTGGAGGGCAAGGGGTATATCGTGCGGCGGATGGATCAGCGCGACCGGCGCAATGCCAGCATCTGTCTGACAGCGGAGGCCCGCGGCGTGATGGAGGCCGGGAAGAAGCGGATGAACGATCTGTTTTCCCAGGTGGTGGAAGCCATGGGGGAGGAGGAGATCCGCGAACTGATGGCGCGTATGGATCGTCTGACGGAAGTGATCCGGCAGATCGACCAACAGGCACAGGCGCAACAGGACGCCGCGCCGGACAATAGCACAGAACAAAAAGAAGGAGATGGAAGATGCTGAGAATACTAAACTATCTGCGTGACTTTAAAGCATCGGTGGCAGCGATTATTTTTCTGCTGATTTTACAGGCGTTTGGCGATCTTGCGCTGCCGGACTATACGTCCAAGATTGTGGACGTGGGGATTCAGCAGGGCGGAATTGAGAGAGTGGCGCCGGAGGTGATACGAGAATCGGAACTTGAAAAGCTGCTGGCCCTCATGACGGATGAGGAGCGCGAAACCGTCTCAGGCGCTTACCGCCGGGTCAGCGCGGAGCAACTGACGGAAAAAGAGTACGCGAAATATCAGAAGAAATATCCGGCGCTGGAAACGGAAGCGCTGTATATACTGGATACGGGAAAAGCGGAGGTGTTAGAGCAGGTGGAGAGCGCTTTTGCCTTTCCGATGGTGATGCTTTCCTATATAAAAGAAGCAGCAGGAGACGGGGCGAAATATCCGCAGGAGACCGTGGGGCCGCAGCAAGAGGGAGCGCTTTCGGAGCAGGCGATTGAAAACCTGCGCGCTGCGGCGCGGCAGCAGCTGGGGGAACAGTCTGATACGCTGATTGCCCAGCGGGCGATCCTCTATATCCAGGGAGAGTACGAGGCGGTCGGCATGGACCTGGGCCGACTGCAAACCAATTATCTGCTGCGCACCGGAGCCGGCATGCTGGGGATTTCGATTTTGATTATGGGCACGGCGATTTTGATCGGCCTTTTGGCGGCGCGGACGGCGGCGGGTGTGGGACAGCGCCTGCGGGCCAGGGTGTTTGGTCAGGTGGTGTCGTTTTCGAACACGGAACTGGATCGGTTTTCGACGGCTTCGCTGATTACCCGCAGTACCAACGATATCCAGCAGGTACAGATGGTATCGGTCATGCTGCTTCGGATGGTCGCCTATGCGCCGATCCTAGGAATCGGCGGCGTCATCAAGGTCGCGGGGACGAGGACCGGCATGAGCTGGATCATCGTAGTGGCCGTGGCGGCCGTGGTATCGCTGGTGCTGGTTTTGATGAAGATTGCGATGCCTAAGTTTCGCAGGATGCAGGAACTGGTAGACCGGCTGAACTTGGTGGCGCGGGAAATTTTGACCGGCCTGCCGGTGATCCGGGCCTTCAGCCGGGAGCGCTACGAGGAGCAGCGCTTTGACCGGGCCAATCAGGATCTGATGGATACGCAGCTGTTTACCAACCGGGTTATGACCTTTATGAGTCCGGTTATGATGTTGATTTTAAACGGGATTACCATACTGATCGTGTGGGCAGGCGGCCAGGGAATCGATCAGGGGAATCTCCAGGTCGGCGACATGATCGCCTTTATCACCTACACGATGCAGATTGTCAGCTCCTTCTTAATGCTGACGATGGTATCGATTATGCTTCCAAGAGCCGGCGTGGCGGCCCGGCGGATCGACGAGATTTTGGAGACAAAGCCGGTGATCGAAGATGCGCCGAACGAGCAACAGGTGAAAAAGGACGCGGACGCATGGAAAGGCGAGGTAGCCTTTGAGGACGTAAGCTTCTGCTATCCGGGCGCTGACGAGGAGGCGCTGGCGCACATATCCTTTCGGGCAAAGCCGGGAAAAACGACGGCGATCATCGGCAGCACCGGCTGTGGTAAATCCACGCTTTTAAACCTGATCCCCCGTTTTTACGATGTGACCGACGGACGCGTGACGATCGACGGCGTGGATATCCGCACGATTCCGCAGAAGGACCTGCGGGAACTTTTAGGCTATGTGCCGCAGAAGGGGGTACTCTTTTCCGGGACGATTGAGTCCAATCTGAAATTCGGCGGCGAGACGATTACGGATGAGCAGATGAAAGAAGCGGCAGCGATTGCGCAGGCGGCGGAGTTTATCGGGGAAAAGCCCGACGGCTATGACAGTCCGATTGCCCAGGGCGGCACGAACGTGTCCGGCGGCCAGAAGCAGCGCCTGTCGATCGCGCGGGCGATTGCCAAGAACCCGAAGATTTATCTCTTTGACGACAGTTTTTCGGCGCTGGATTATAAGACGGATGTGACGCTGCGGCGGGCGCTGGCGGCGCGGACGGCCGAGGCGACGGTCCTGATCGTGGCGCAGAGAATCAGTACGATCCTCCACGCGGACCAGATTATTGTGCTGGACGAGGGGCGGATTGCCGGTATGGGCACGCACGAAGAACTGCTGGCAGACTGCGAAGCGTATCAGGAGATCGCCCGCTCACAGCTGTCGGCCGAGGAACTTTCAAAGGGCCGTGCGCAGAAGGAGGAACAGAACAATGGGTGAGACATCGACGAATGCGAGACGCCCCATGCGAGGGGGCATGGGCCATGGGCCTGGCCGCGGCATGATGGGAGAAAAGGCAAAAGACTTTAAGGGTTCGATCCGCCGGATGCTGGGCGTGATCGGCGCGTACCGGGCGGGGCTGCTGCTGGTCCTGGTGTTTGCCGTGGGCGGTACGCTGTTTAATATATTGGGGCCTAAGATTCTGAGCCGGGCCACCGACGAGCTGTTCAGCGGTCTGATGCGCAAGGTGCAGGGGCTGGGCGGCATCGATTTTGGCAGAGTGGGACAAATTCTCTTGTTTTTGCTGGGCATGTATGTGCTTGGCGCGGTTTTTTCCTTTATCCAGGGCTGGATTATGAGCGGGATTTCGCAGAAGGTCAGCTATCGGATGCGCCGGCAGCTGTCGGAGAAAATCAGCCGCATGCCGATGAATTATTTTGAATCCCGCACCAACGGCGAGGTGCTGTCGCGGATTACCAACGACGTGGATACGCTGGGGCAGAGCCTGAACCAGAGCATTACGACGCTGATTACTTCGGTGACGACGATGATCGGCGTGCTGGTGATGATGCTGTCGATCAGTCCGCTGATGACGCTGATCGCGCTGGTGATTTTACCGGTCTCCTCGCTGTTAATTATGTTTGTGATGAAAAAATCGCAGAAGTATTTCCGCAGTCAGCAGGAATATCTGGGGCATGTAAACGGCCAGGTGGAGGAGATTTACGGCGGCCTGAACGTGGTGCGGGCCTTTAACCGGGAAGAACAGGTCAAAGATGCCTTTGACCGGGATAATACGATGCTCTATGAATCGGCCTGGAAATCCCAGTTTTTGTCGGGGACGATGCAGCCGATCATGCAGTTTGTCGGCAATCTGGGATATGTGGGCGTGGCGATTTCCGGAAGCCTGCTCGCGGTGCGCGGGCGGATTACGGTCGGCAGCATTCAGGCTTTTATCCAGTATGTGCGCAATTTCACGCAACCGATCATCCAGATTGCCCAGGTAACAAACATGCTGCAGTCGATGGCGGCGGCGGCCGAGCGTGTCTTTGAATTTTTGGACGAGGAGGAAGAGGATCAGAAGGCGGCGCATCATGCCGTATGCACGCAGACAAAGACGGCCGGGGACGGGCAGCTTGTGACCGAAGAACGCCCGGTGACGATCCGCGACCTGAAGGGCGAGGTGACCTTTGAGCATGTACGTTTCGGCTACACGGCGGACAAAACGATTATCGGGGATTTCAGCGCCACGGTGCAGCCCGGACAGACGGTGGCGATCGTCGGGCCGACCGGCGCGGGAAAGACCACAATGGTCAAATTGCTGATGCGCTTTTACGATGTGAATTCCGGCCATATCCGCATCGATGGGTACGACGTGCGGGATTTTGACCGCAGCGAACTGCGGGAGGCCTTTGGCATGGTGCTGCAGGATACCTGGCTGTTTAAGGGGACGATTATGGAAAATATCCGTTACGGCCGGCAGGACGCTACCGACGAAGAGGTGATCCAGGCGGCAAAGGCGGCTCATGCGCACCGCTTTATTCAGACGCTGCCCGGCGGATATCAGATGGAGCTGAATGAAGAAGCCAGCAATGTCTCGCAGGGGCAGAAGCAGCTGCTGACGATTGCACGGGCCATTTTAGCGGACAATAAGGTGCTGATTCTGGACGAAGCCACCAGTTCGGTGGATACCCGGACCGAGCAGCGGATTCAGAAGGCGATGAACAACCTGATGAAGGGCCGCACCAGCTTTGTGATTGCACACCGCCTGTCCACGATTAAGGACGCGGATCTGATTCTGGTGATGAAGGACGGGGACATTGTCGAACAGGGAACGCATGAGGAACTTTTGCGGCGGGACGGCTTCTATGCACAGCTGTACAACTCGCAGTTTGAGGAGGCGACGGCGTAGAAGATGAGCGGAACGATTCTGGTGGTTGATGACGAAAAAGAACTGGCCGACGTGCTGGAACTGTATCTCACAAACGACGGCTATACGGTCCACAAATTTTATAACGGTGCGCAGGCGCTGTCCTGCATCGAGCATACGGATTTGGATCTGGCGATCCTGGATGTGATGCTTCCGGACACGGACGGTTTTCAAATCTGCAAAAAAATAAGAGAGAAGCATTATTATCCGGTCATCATGCTGACGGCCAAAGACGCGGACGCAGACAAGATCCTCGGTCTGACGATCGGGGCCGACGATTATATTACCAAGCCGTTTAATCCGCTGGAGGTGCTTGCCCGGGTAAAAACACAGCTCAGGCGCTGCCGGCATTACAACCAATCGGCTCCCAAACGGGGGGATGCTGTGCAGGAGTACGATATCCGGGGGCTTGTAATCAACCGTGACAATCACCGCTGCGTCCTGTTCGGAGAAGAACTTTCGCTAACGCCGATTGAGTTTTCCATTCTCTGGTATCTCTGCGGATGCCAGGGAAGGGTCGTATCCTCGGAGGAACTGTTTGAGGCGGTGTGGGGTGAAAAATTCCTGACCAACAATAATACCGTTATGGCGCATATCGGCCGGCTGCGGGAGAAGATGCACGAGCCGGCCAGGAATCCTAAGTTCATCAAAACGGTATGGGGAGTGGGGTACACCATTGAAAGATAAGACAGATGCGCAGTTTCGCTCGTTTCGGATCAAAATGCTTTGGCGGACGGCCCTGTTAGCCGCGGCGGCGGCCGCGATCGTCTATATACTTAATTCACTGCTGCGCGGTCAGGTTGCAAACGGGACGGTATGGCTGCTGCAAAACGGGTTCGGCATGGGCTACGCCGAGGCCCTTGACTTTTATGACCGGATCTTTCGCCGTCATATGGACACGATCCTTCTGCTGTCCATGCTGTCGGTGTTCTTTGTCCTTTTGTATGTGTATCTGCGCTTTTTTACCAGATATTTTAAGGAAATCGACCAGGGGATGGATACCCTGCTGGCAGATAAGCCGGGGGAGATTTCGCTGCCGGCGGAACTGCTGGTCCTGGAGCGGAAGATGAACCAGGCCAAGCACACAATGGATCGGCAGAAAAGCGAGATGGAAATTGAAAAACAGCGAAAAAACGATCTGATTATGTACCTGGCCCACGATCTGAAAACGCCGCTGGCTTCTTCGATCAGTTACCTTACGCTGCTGCGGGACGAGAAGCAGATTTCAGAAGAACTGCGGGAGAAATACCTCTCGATTTCCCTCGCAAAAGCCGAACGCCTGGAGGAGCTGATTAACGAATTTCTGGAGATCGCGAAATATAATTTGTCGAATGTCACGCTTTCCTGCCGGGAGATCAATATGACGCGTCTGCTGGAACAGCTGGTATACGAATTCCGGCCGATTCTGGATCAGAAGGGCTTAACCTGCCGGCTGGAAGCAGAGGACAACCTAATGCTGACCTGCGATGCCGACAAATTGCAGCGCGTCTTTGACAATCTTTTGCGTAACGCGGTCCTCTACAGCTATGACAAAACGCAGATCACGATCACGGCCGCAGGGAACAAGGAAACGGTGACCTTGCAGTTTGCCAATCAGGGCGATCCGATTCCCGGAGAAAAGCTGGACCGGCTCTTTGAACAGTTTTACCGGCTTGACGCAGGGCGTGATACGGCGGGCACCGGGCTGGGGCTGGCAATCGCGAAGCAGATTGTCGCGCTTCATGACGGGACCGTCAGCGCACAGAGCGAAGAGGGACGGACGGTCTTTACGGTCACGCTGCCGATTCGGCAGAAAAAGGCCTTGTAAGAAAATCGTAAGAAAAACCGCGGAAAAACCGCAGAGAATCGTGTGAGAGAACGAAAAAACGACGCTCCCGCCTTTGGTACAATAATGGTGCCAAAGGGGAGCGTTTTTGTTTTGCAGGACGCGCTTCCCGGGACATACAGGCAATAGCAGAAAGGAGTGCTGTTTATATGGAATTGCAGATTGACCATGTGTGCAAGCGGTTTAGAGACAAAAACGCGGTAAGAAATCTGAGTCTGAAGCTGACGCCGGGCGTATGGGGCCTGCTGGGGGCCAACGGGGCCGGCAAGACAACGCTGATGCGGATGATTGCTGGGATTCTGCCGCCGACTTCGGGCGGGATCGTATACAACGGCGTGCCGATTAAAACGCTGGGGGAGCGGTATCGGAGCGTGTTTGGCTACCTGCCCCAGGAGTTCGGCTTTCCGCAGGAGTGCAGCGTCGGGGATTATCTGGCCTACGTGGCGGCTTTAAAAGGGCTTTCGCCTGAAAAAAGCGCACGAAGGATTGAAGAACTGCTGGAACGTGTTTCGCTGACAAACGTGCAAAACAAGAAAATCTGCCGTCTGTCCGGCGGCATGAAACGCCGGGTGGGGATTGCCCAGGCGCTGTTAAACGACCCGGAGGTCCTGATTTTGGATGAACCGACCGGCGGACTCGACCCCGGTGAACGCGTGCGCTTCCGCAACCTGTTGTCGGAGTTTGCCCAAGAACGGATTGTGGTGATTTCCACGCATATTGTTCCCGATGTGGAGTACATTGCCACATGCCATGCGATCATTAAAAACGGCAGGCTGCGGGCCACGGGGACAACGCAGGAGCTGGTACGGCTGGTGGAGGGAAAAGTATGGAACTGCACGATTGCGGCTGAGGATGCGCCGGAATATGAGAGCCGGCTGTCGATTGCCGGCCTGCGCAGCGAGGGCGACGGCCGGGTATCGATCCGCTATCTGGCAGAGTGCCCCTGCAGCGCCGATTCGCATCTGGTTGCGCCGCGTTTGGAGGACCTGTATTTATGGATGTTTCCGCAAAGCGGACAGGAGAGCGGCCGAAAGGGGGAACGGATATGAGAATATTGCGGCTGGAACTGAAACGAATGCTGAAATCAAAATCCACCTGGATTTTACTGGCGGTGGCGCTTGTTTGTTCGGCGCTTCTGGCCTGGCTGCCGGCAAGCTATTGCTACAGCAGTTATGTGGACGAGACGGGAAATGTGGTAACCGTAACCGGGCCGGCCTCCATTGCCTATGAAAAAGAGCGGCAGGCAGACGCCTCCGGAGTCGTAACGCCGCAGAGGGTGCGGGCGGCGGTGGAGCGGTATCAGGCCTGTCTGGATCAATACGGCGTGACGGAATCCTATGATTTGCCGGAGGGCGTGTATGAGCGGGAAATTCTTCCGATCGCGCCGCTTCTGCACGGGGTTAAAGAAGCGTTTGCCGACCCGGACACCGGCATGGCTCCGGCACTTCGCACAATTGATCCGCAGAAGCTTGACGACTATTATGCAGTCTGTAAGGAGCGGCTTGCTTCGCTGATGGCAATGGAGCAGCCGGACAGTCCGGCCGCCGAAAGCAAAGCGGCCGAAATGTATAATCGGGTGGCAAAGCCCTTTGAAGTGTATCCGGGCATGAGTTCCACGGTGATGGATTATCAGAACATCATGGGATTTCTGGTACTTATGTTTTGCGTGGTGATTGCCGCGCCGGTGTTCTCCGGCGATTATCAGTCGGGGGCGGACGATATTCTGCGCTGCACCAAACATGGGCGCACACGGCTGGGCCTGGCAAAACTGGCGGCCGCTTTTCTAATCAGCGCGGCGGCGTTTACGGTCTGTGCGGTCGTATATATCCTGACGGCGAACAGCCTGTTTGGCTGGGAGTGTACGAAAACTTCGATACAAATGACATACTCGATCGTCACGCTGGCCGATATGAATCTGGGACAGCTGCAGGGCTTTTTTGCCGGCGCAGGACTGCTTTCGGTCCTGGCTTCCGTGAGTTTTACGTTGTTTCTGTCATCGCGCTGCCAAAACACGGCGACCTCTCTGGCGGCGGCGCTGGTGTTCAGCATTGCGCCGACCGTGATTTATATGACGATGCCAAAAACGCTGGCGGTCTGGCTGTGCAGTCTGCTGCCGGCCAGCGGTACGGGGATTCAGACGAGCGTGCTCTATGCGCTGACGGATTTTGAATTCTTAAAGCTGGGCGGACTGCCGGTCTGGATGCCTTATGCGATGATCGGGGCCTGCATGATCGAAATTCCGCTGTTTTCGTTTCTGGCAATTCGCTCGTACTGCAAACATATATAAAGAAGCGGGGGGCTGTCGGGAAATAGATAGTCCCTTTCCTTATCTTCGCTTCATCCTGCTCAACGGGGAATCCTTATTGTACCGCATATCCATGCCGGGCGCAGCCAGTTTATTGCCGCCACAAAAGCCCGTTTCCTTCATCACAGGGGAAGCTACACTTCCCCCGCGCTGGCTCCGCCAGCTACCCCTTTGTGGACTTGCCACCCGATAATCTTTCAGAAAGCATATTCCATTTAGCAAGTTAAAGCTGTATAATAGTGTCAGCGATAAATCGGAATAGGGAGGTAAATTTATATGAGTGATTTTGCTATTCATTTTCTTAATAGCGAAGGGGAACCTATTACACAAGAAACTATAGACAAACTGGTGTGCAAAATTCGGGAAAATCATTGTAGGTCTGCATGGTTAGCTTTGGATGAATATGGCGAAGAG